>NZ_JADMUH010000001.1 GCF_015546995.1 Streptococcus infantis | reverse complement strand
TTTGAAAAAAGATAGAAAAAGATAGAAAAAAACAGGATATACATCCTGTTTTCTTATTTATTAATCTTTTTTCGTAGTCCAACTTTGTTCAATCAATGGAAGCATATCCTTTAACACTTCAGGTGTTCCTTCTAGAGAAACGTATCTAAACTTACCATCGTCTGATTTAAAGATCCAGATCACTAGATATTTACCATTTTTAGCAATACAGTTTACGACATAGGCGTCATAACCACCAATTTTTGACTTAGATCCCCAAACTTTAGAGAAATCCTTGCTTTGTTGTTTAGTTTGATAAACGCTAGTAGAAACTTGAACAGCATCAAGAGCAGCATATTCACTTTCACTAACACCAAGGTGCTCTGGTTTAAAAGTATTTAGGGTTACGATGTTGATGTCCGTTCCATCGCAGTACTGAATATCATCACCGCCCTCAACTTCTTTAAAATGAATCCAAGATTTCGGAACCTTTACATATCCATAAGCATCCGATCCAATTACCTGGATATCTTTAATCGTTGATTCGGCTACAGTTGTTGTTTCTTGTGCTGTGGTAGTTTCCTGGACTGTTGTTGTATCTGAGGTTGCTTCTTTCTTAGCTTTTGAAGTATTACAAGCAGCAAGAGTTAAGCAACACACTAAAAGCGTAGATAAGCTGATGATTTTTTTCATAATCCTTCTCCTTTCACCCCTATTTTAATGTATGTAAATAAAAGTGTCAAAAGATAACTGTGATTCATTCTAAAGAATAAAAGAAATTAATTATTCTTCATCCATGCTCAAGACGCTGAGGAAAGCTTCTTGTGGGACTTCTACTGAACCAATAGCTTTCATCCGTTTCTTACCAGCTTTTTGTTTTTCGAGTAGTTTACGTTTACGTGAAACGTCACCACCGTAGCACTTGGCAAGCACATTCTTACGAAGGGCTTTGATATCAGTACGAGCCACAATCTTGTGTCCAATTGCAGCTTGAATGGGCACTTCAAATTGTTGACGAGGAATGATTTTCTTAAGTTTATCTACGATAAGTTTCCCACGTTCATAAGCAAAATCTTTATGAACGATAAAGCTAAGAGCATCCACTTTGTCACCATTGAGAAGGATATCCATTTTGACCAGTTTAGATGGGCGGTACTCTGACAATTCGTAGTCAAAGCTTGCATAACCACGCGTCGAAGACTTAAGTTTATCAAAGAAGTCAAAGACAATCTCAGCAAGGGGAATTTGATAGATGACATTGACACGATTATCATCAATATAATCCATGGTCACAAAATCACCACGTTTGCGTTGAGCTAGTTCCATTACTGCTCCAACGAATTCTTGTGGTACCATGATTTGTGCCTTTACATACGGTTCTTCAATGGTCGCAATCTTTGTAGGATCAGGAAACTCAGATGGGTTCGATACATCCATAGATTCACCATCTGTCTGATTAACCTTGTAGATAACGGATGGTGCAGTCATGATAAGGTCGATGTTAAACTCACGTTCCAAACGTTCCTGAATAACATCCATATGAAGTAATCCAAGGAAACCACAACGGAAACCAAATCCGAGCGCTTGAGAAGTTTCAGGTTCAAACTGCAAACTAGCATCATTTAGTTGCAATTTTTCAAGGGCTTCACGAAGATCGTTATATTTATTTGACTCAATTGGATAGAGACCTGCGAAAACCATTGGATTCATCTGTTTGTATCCAGATAGTGGCTCTGAAGCAGGATTCGTCGCCAAGGTTACTGTATCACCGACACGAGTATCCTGAACAGTCTTGATAGAAGCTGCAATGTAACCAACGTCACCTGTCGCAAGGAAGTCTCGTCCCACTGCTTTAGGTGTGAAGATCCCCACTTCGGTAACATCAAAGGTTTTACCATTACTCATGAGCTGAATCTTATCACCTGGTTTGACAACTCCATCCATAACACGGACTTGAAGAATAACCCCACGATAGGCATCGTATACTGAGTCGAAAATCAAGGCTTTTAATGGTGCTGATACATCACCGGTTGGAGCAGGAACTTTCTCTACGATTTGCTCAAGAATTTCTTCAATTCCGATACCAGCTTTGGCTGAAGCTAAGACTGCTTCGCTAGCATCCAGACCAATGACATCTTCGATTTCTGTACGCACGCGCTCCGGATCTGCAGCAGGTAAGTCAATCTTATTGATAACTGGAAGAATTTCCAAATCATTATCCAAAGCAAGGTAAACGTTAGCTAGTGTTTGAGCCTCAATCCCTTGTGCAGCATCGACTACCAAGATAGCACCCTCACAGGCAGCAAGGGAACGTGAAACTTCATAGGTAAAGTCCACGTGTCCTGGTGTGTCAATCAAGTGGAAAATATAAGTCTCGCCATCTTTTGCAGTATAATTAAGCTCAATGGCATTAAGCTTGATAGTAATCCCACGTTCACGTTCAAGGTCCATACTATCTAATAGTTGGGCCTGCATTTCACGGCTAGAAACTGTTTCTGTCTTCTCTAAAACACGGTCTGCTAGCGTTGATTTTCCGTGGTCAATATGGGCAATAATAGAGAAGTTACGAATCTTCTCCTGTCGTTTTTTCAATTCTTCTACGTTCATGATTCTCTTCCTTTCAGGGTATCTATTAATTATAAAATGTTTTTAATATTTTGACAAGACCATACCCTGCTAGGAGTACTAATCTTCGGCGACAAAGCCGTCATTTTCGATGAAATAGCGTTCAGTCATACCTTGGTCAGTAAAGACAATACCGTGAAGGACACCGCCGTAAACAGCTCCTCCATCCATTCCAATCTTACCGTCTTCTGTAATCCAAAGTTCCGCTGTACCGCGTTCTTGATTTAGTAAACCATAGACTGGTGTATGTCCAAAGACAATCGTTTTACCAGTATGATTAGCTGCTTCGTGGAATGGTTTTCTGAGCCAAACTTTCTTGTAATCTGTAGTATCATGCCAGTCATCCAAAGTCAAATCAATACCAGCATGAACGAATATATACTTATCTGTTTCAATCACAAAAGGCATCTGACGGATAAACTCCACTAAGTCAGCTGCTTCAGTTACAACACGCTTAGCATCTGCTACACCATCTACTGGTGCATCCAAAGGGCGACCTAGAATAGAGTTAATAGTTGTATCCCCACCATTACGACGATAGTGGTCATAGCTTTCTTCAGGATTATCCAACCATGTTAAAAACATATACTCATGATTTCCTGATAAACAGATAGCTCCTTTGTTATCAACCAAGTCCTTGACCATTTCAAGAACACGTCGGCTATCCTCTCCTCTATCAATCAAATCTCCAAGAAAGAGTAATTGAGTCTTACCATCCCATGTTTTTAGAAGGTCCTCGAGCATTCCTGCTTTTCCGTGAACATCTCCAATAACATAATAGTCTGTCATTTATTTCTCCTTACTTTGTAACAATTCTCTCGCTTGACTAAGTGCCGCTTCAGTCACATTCTCACCAGCCAACATTTTAGCAACTTCTTCCACCCTTTCTTCAACTGTCAACAAGCGAACTGTTGAAACAGTTGAATGGTCATTACTAATCTTTTCAATAAAGAACTGATAATCTGCAATCGCAATGACTTGAGGAAGATGAGATATAGCTAATACTTGGCCGTGCTGACCAATTTTATGAATCTTTTGAGCAATTGCTTGGGCTACACGACCTGAAACTCCTGTGTCCACTTCATCAAATACAATGCTGGTCTTACCTTCCTTACGAGAAAAAGCAGACTTGATCGCCAACATGAGGCGAGATAACTCTCCTCCAGAAGCTACTTTAACCAATGGTTTAAAGTCTTCTCCAGGGTTGGTGGAGATGTAAAATTCAACACTTTCATTTCCTTCACGAGTAAACTTACCTTTAGTAAATTGAACCTGAAATCGAGCCTTGTCCATATAAAGGTCTTTGAGTTCTTGCTGAATCTCAGTTTCTAATTGTTGAGCTAAGTTATGTCGAGCAGATGCAAGATTAGTTGCTAAGTCAACTAGACTTACTTCCAACTTTTTGAGTTCTGCTTCCATATCATCTGAAGATAAGTTATTGCCAGTCAGAAGGTTGTATTCTTCTGTGATTTTAGCAAAGTACATCAAGACATCGTCAACATTCCCACCGTACTTACGTGTAATGGAGTGAATGAGATCTAAACGACTTTCAATCTGCATCAAGCGATTACCATCGAAATCTAAATCTTCGATAATATCCTCTAAACGCTTAGTGACATCCTCTAAAACATAGTAGGATTCAGATAGAGAGGACGATATTTCACGGTACTCTGCATCATAGTCTTCTAAACTTTCCATATCATTCATTGCTGAACGAACGTTAGCTAGACTTGAAAACTCTTCATTATCTAACATTGTATAAGCGTTAGTCAACGTATCAGCAATATTTTTATGATTTAGAAGTTTATCTCGTTCTTGGTTTAGTTTGAGGTCTTCACCTGGCTGTAAGGACGCAGATTCAATTTCAGCCATCTGAAATTCCAACATTTCAATACGAGCCTTGTGCTCTTCTTGATTTTTCTTAATCTCAAGAAGTTGCTTACGCATTTTACGATAAGCATCAAAGTTTGTCTGATAGGCTTGCTTCAGTTCCAGAAAATCTGCATCACCAAACCCATCAAGCATCTGAATATGCAATTGGGGACGCATTAACTCTTCTTGATCATGTTGGCCATGGATATCAACAAGATACTGTCCAATTGAGCGAAGAACAGATAGATTAACCATCTGTCCATTGACACGACTAACACTACGCCCGTTTTGTAAAATTTCACGACGGATGATGATTTCATCACCTAACTCTATTCCTTGCTCATCAAAAATCATTTGCAAAGCATGACTGTTTTCAACCGAGAAAAGACCTTCGATTTCAGCCTTAGGAGCACCATGACGAATGACGTCCGTTGTAGCTCTGGCTCCCAGCATCATATTCATAGCATCGATGATGATAGACTTCCCAGCACCGGTTTCCCCCGTCAGAACTGTCATTCCCTTCTCAAAATTAAGCGAAATAGCCTCAATGATGGCAAAGTTTTTAATTGAAATTTCAAGTAACATAAGGTCCTACCACTTTTTAACTTGTTCAACAATCTCTACAGCTGCTTCTTCAGTTCGCGCCACAATTAAAATTGAGTTATCATCTGCTAAACAGCTAAAAATCATATCCGAAAATGTTTGAGTCAATTGACTTTTAACAAAAATTGTATTCCCAGGAATGACATCTAAGTTGATGAGATTACCCATTCTTTCGAAACTTTCGATATTGTTCTCAGCTAACTGTAAACTTTTAACTACTGACTTTGGTAATTCATAGACATATGTATTGTCTTTCAAAGGAATTTTTACAATCCCTAATTCTTTGATATCACGTGAAACAGTTGCTTGAGTAGCAGAGATGCCTGCTTCTCTCAAGTGTTCAACGATTTCTTCTTGTGTGCCGATTTGATAATCAGTCACAAATCTTCTAATCTTTTCAAGTCTTTCTTTTTTATTCATCTTTAAACTCTCTATGTGCTTTTTCTACTACTTTTTCTATTTCAGAAACTACTTGGTTGCTTGCATGTTCCTCTTTACGTAAATAAGCAAGAAATTCAATATTCCCGTGTCCACCTTGAATAGGAGAGAAATCCAATCCTAAGACTGAGAATCCTTCATCAACTGCCATTTTAGTAACTGATTCTAAAACATTTTGGTGAACTTTGGCATCTCTGATAATACCATTTTTTCCAATTTGTTCTCGCCCTGCTTCAAACTGTGGTTTTATAAGTGCAACAACTTCCCCTTGATTGGCCAATATTCTATGTAGAGCTGGTAAAATGAGACTCAAAGAAATAAAACTCACATCGATACTTGCGAAAGATGGCTCTTCTTCAAAGTCATTTTTTTCAGCATAACGAAAGTTAAATTGCTCCATGCTGACAACACGTGAATCTTGGCGTAATTTCCAGGCTAGCTGATTGGTCCCAACATCAACGGCATAAACCAGTTTTGCACCATTTTGAAGCATGACATCCGTAAAGCCTCCTGTTGAAGCACCAATATCAATGGTCGTTTTGCCTTCAACCGATATTTCAAATTTTTCTAAAGCTTTCTCAAGTTTCAAGCCGCCTCGGCTCACATACTTGAGTTTCTCACCCTTGAGTTTTAATTCAGTATCGTCAGGAATTTTTTCTCCTGGTTTATCAAAACGCTCACCATTTAGGACTGCAATCACTAATCCAGCCATTACGCCCCGCTTAGCCTGTTCTCTTGTTTCAAATAAACCTTGTTTGTAGGCAAGTACATCTACTCTTTCCTTAGGCATTGATTCTCAAACTTTCTACTATTTTTACAATTGGTTCTTTATCAAAGTCGACTAATTGGCTAATCACATCTAATTTTTCATTAGCCTGATCCAAAGTTCGGTTACAAAAAACTTTTGCCTCATCCAATCCTAACAAAGCAGGATAGGTTGATTTCTCAGCTTGCAAATCTTTTTGTGGTGTTTTACCAATTTCCTCAAAACTAGCAGTAACATCAAGGATATCATCTCTCACTTGAAAAGCAAGCCCAATCAGCTCTCCAACTGTTTTCAACTGTTTTTGAAGATTTTTATCCAATCCTGCAATAACTCCTGCCGCTTGAAAAGGGAAGGCTAAGAGTTTACCAGTTTTATTAGCATGGATGGTCTGAAGTTCTTCTAGATTTAAATGTTTACCTTCACCTTCCATATCCAAAACTTGGCCAGCGACCATCCCCATACTTCCAGAAGAAAGGGACAAAGAAGCTATTAAATCTACCTTAATTTCGTTTGGCAAGTCTGCTTGCGCTATCAAAGCATAAGGATCTAAAAAGAGGGCATCTCCTGCTAAAATTGCTAGTGCTTCACCAAACTTCTTATGGTTGGTTAAACGCCCACGACGAAAATCATCATCATCCATAGCCGGAAGATCATCATGAATTAAGCTACCTGTGTGAATCATCTCAAGCGCTGCTGCAACCTGGGCATGAGCTATAGTGATTGGCACCTGCAAAGACTCCAAAACTTCTAAAAGCAGATAAGGACGAATTCGTTTACCACCTGCATGAATAGAATAGAGAACAGCTTCTCTGAGATTAGCAGCTAATTGCTGGTCTCCATAAAACTCCTCAAGAGCTGACTGAACCAAAGCTAATTTTTTTTGCTTGTTCATAGAAGTTCGCTTTCTGTTCCATCTTCTTGCATAACTTTAACCAAGGTCTTTTCTGCTTTATCAAGTGTTGCTTGCAATTCTTTTGAAAGAACCATTCCTTTTTGAAATGCAGTAATAGCATCTTCTAAAGCAATTTCACCATTTTCTAAACTCTGAACAATAGTCTCAAGCTCTGCTAAATTATCTTCAAATTTCTTCTGTTTTGACATCTTTAACCTCTAATTCTACCTGACCATCTCGCATCATCAACATCACCTGGTCATTTTTTTTCAAATCATTTACTGAAGATACCACAGTATCCTCTTTTTTAACAATCGCATAACCCCTTGCTACGATACGACTCGTATCTAACATGAGTAGAGCTTCTGACAAGCGTTTTACTTCAGCAACCTTAGCATCATAGATCACAGCCATCTGGCTACGCATTAATTTTTGTAACTGTTGAATACGGTCTTGGTAGCGCTGAATCTTGACATTTGGCGATAATTGCTCCAAACGGTGAATTTGAGCTTGAACCTTCTGTTGATTTCTAACTAACTCACCATTCAATCCCTGCTTCAGTCGAAGCATTAACTGATCCAAACGTTGCAGATATCCATCATATAAACGCTCTGGTTGTCTAAAGATGACTGATTGACTAAGCCCTCTCAAGGCTTCTTTTTTCTTTGATAAAGTATTTTGTACAGCAGTAGACATTCGTTTCTCTTGATTTTTAAGGTAGGTCAGTAGATCTAACTTAGTCACAGGTGTAGCTAACTCTGCTGCAGCAGTTGGTGTTGCTGCTCTCTTGTCGGCAACAAAATCAGCCAAGGTTACATCCGTTTCGTGGCCCACACTTGAAATAATAGGAAGGCGCGATTCAAAGATAGAACGCACTACAATCTCTTCGTTAAAAGCCCAAAGATCCTCAATTGAACCACCACCACGACCAATGATCAGAACATCCAAGTCTTCTCGTTCATTAGCTCTAGCAATGTTACGGGCAATCTCCTCTGCTGCCCCTTCGCCTTGAACCTTAGTAGGATATAAAACAATCTCAACCCCTGGGAAACGTCTGCTAACGGTAGTAATAATATCCTGTATAACAGCACCACTACGACTAGTCACAACCCCGATACGTTTTGCAAACTGAGGGATTGCTTGTTTAAAGCGTTCTTGAAAAAGGCCTTCTTCCGATAATTTCTTTTTTAATTGTTCGAACTGAATCGCAAGAGCCCCTACACCATCAGGCTCTGCCTTTTCAATGATGATAGAGTAGCTCCCACTTGGTTCATAGACTTGGACACGACCGATAACATTGATCTTCATCCCTTCTTCCAAATCAAAACCTAGTTTCTGATAAATACCTGACCAAATAGTCGCTTGGATTACAGCTCGATCATCTTTTAGAGAAAAATATTGATGAGTTGGACGCTTCCGGAAGTTAGAAACCTGACCAGTTAAATAGACCCTCTCCAAGTATGGGTCTTTATCGAATTTCATTTTCAGATACTTAGTCAAAGTTGTTACCGACAAATACTTATCCATCTCAACCTCCTTCTTTCTCTAGTTTTTCCTGGGTATTATTATACCAAAAAAACGTTTAAAAATCTCTCTTTTCACCTCTAGAATACGAAAACAAGACTGGATTTCTTTGGGCTTGTCTAATAATATACAAAAGCCCTCGGAAAAATCCAAGGGCTTTCATTAGTTCACTGAACTATTTTATTTTTTAAGGTTGTAGAATGATTTCAATCCACGGTATTCAGCTACTTCACCAAGTTGATCTTCGATGCGAAGCAATTGGTTGTATTTAGCGATACGGTCTGTACGTGAAAGTGAACCAGTCTTGATTTGTCCTGCGTTTGTTGCAACTGCGATGTCAGCGATTGTTGAATCTTCAGTTTCACCTGAACGGTGTGATACAACGGCAGTGTAACCAGCTTCTTTCGCCATTTCGATAGCGTCGAATGTTTCAGTAAGAGTACCGATTTGGTTAACTTTGATAAGGATTGAGTTAGCAGCTCCTTCTGCGATACCTTTTTCAAGGTAAGAAGTGTTTGTTACGAAGAAGTCGTCACCAACCAATTGAACTTTACCACCAAGACGTTCAGTAAGTGCTTTCCAACCGTCCCAGTCATTTTCGTCCATACCATCTTCGATAGTGATGATTGGGTATTTGTTTACCAATTCTTCAAGGTAGTCGATTTGTTCTGCCGCAGTACGGACAGCAGCTCCTTCACCTTCGAATTTAGTGTAGTCGTATACTTGACGTTCTTTATCGTAGAATTCTGATGATGCACAGTCAAATCCGATAAATACGTCTTTACCTGGAACATAACCAGCAGCTTCGATAGCAGCAAGGATTGTTTCTACACCATCTTCAGTTCCGTCGAAACGAGGAGCAAATCCACCTTCGTCACCTACGGCAGTTTCCAAACCACGTGATTTAAGGATTTTCTTAAGTGCGTGGAAGATTTCAGCACCCCAACGAAGAGCTTCTTTGAATGTAGGTGCACCAGCAGGTACGATCATGAATTCTTGGAAAGCGATTGGAGCATCTGAGTGAGATCCACCATTGATGATGTTCATCATTGGAGTTGGAAGAACTTTAGTGTTGAATCCACCAAGATAGCTGTAAAGTGGGATTTCAAGGTAGTCAGCAGCAGCGCGGGCTACAGCGATAGACACACCAAGGATTGCGTTTGCACCCAATTTACCTTTGTTAGGAGTACCGTCAAGAGCGATCATAGCACGGTCGATAGCTTGTTGGTCACGTACATCGTAGCCGATAATTGCTTCAGCAATGATGTTGTTAACGTTGTCAACAGCTTTTTGTGTACCAAGACCACCGTAACGAGATTTGTCACCGTCGCGAAGTTCAACTGCTTCGTGTTCACCAGTAGAAGCTCCTGATGGAACCATACCACGTCCGAAAGCACCTGATTCAGTGTAAACTTCTACTTCAAGTGTTGGGTTACCGCGTGAGTCTAGGACTTCGCGAGCGTAAACATCAGTAATAATTGACATTTTTTACTCTCCTTTGAGTTAAATTATTTTACACCTCTATGATACATCAAAAAGATACCTTTTTCAAGAAAAAACGTTATCTTTGTGCAAATTTTCCTTAACTTTGTTAAGTAATCGCTTTCTTTTCCGCCTTATCTATAGACTTTTATGATATACTATATTTATGACTGATATATCTAAACAAATATTAGAAAAAGCCAATGGTGGACTTAAGTTAAATCCAGACGAACAAAGACGTTTTCTTGGTACCTTTGAAGAACGTGTTCTTGGCTACGCTGAACTCGCTACTGCGAATGATGTCAAATTTCAAAAGGCATTTTTAACAATTTTAGAGACTTTTAAAAAAGAAACCGAACCTCTATTTGTCAAAATTTCTCCTCAAGTAGTATTTGACAAACAGGTCTATTATTTAAAACAAGCCAAAGATGCTGACTGCCAAGCAACTATCGTTTCTGAAGATCATAACTCTTCTCCTTTCGGACTGGTTATCCATAGCGATGTTCCGGTTCAAACAAGTGAAAAAGACCTCAGAAAGGCCTTTTCAGACTTGTGGCAAGAGAAAGAGACGAAAGTTCCTACTTCTCTCTGGAAAAAATGGTTTGGTTAACTCTATCTCAAAGACATGATTCGTGCGATACTTGCAGCTGTATTTTCTAAATAGACAGCTGCTTTTTTTAGACTGTCTGCTAACGGTTCGCTTTTTTCAAGTATGGAAAAAGCTGCGACTATATTCTCAAATGGTAAGGGTGGTAAATCCTCTGACAAACTACCACAAATAGCAATAACTGGAACACCATTTGGTGTTCTTTTTGCTACACCGATTGGTGCCTTACCTGCCAAACTTTGAGTATCCAACCTACCTTCACCAACGATAACTAGGTCTGCATCAGTAACTTTTTGATCGAAGTTTATCAAATCCAAACAAGTTTGAATACCAGATACAATCTCTGCTCCAGCGAAGGCACAAAAGCCAGCTGCAATACCACCACCTGCTCCTGCACCATCTAATTTTAATATTTCAGGTCCAACTTTACTATAGAAGTCTTTAATAGTAGCATCAACTTCTTGAAATTTAGATGGATCCAATCCCTTTTGTTTCCCAAATGTAAAGGTAGCACCATAAGGTCCACAAAGTGGATTAGTCACATCTGCTAATATTTTGATATGGACATCAGAAGGAATTCGAAATACTCCCTCCTTCAAAATTTTCCTGATATCAAATAGAGATTGACCATTTGCTTGAAGTACAATTCCGTTTTTGTCATAAAACTGGTAACCAAGTCCTGAAGCAATGCCAATTCCACCATCGTTACTAGCCGTACCACCGACACCAACATAGATATCTTTGATTCCTTGTTCTATCAAATGGAGAATAAGTTGACCAATTCCCTTTGTTTGAATCTCTAGAGGATTACGTTTATCAAAAGGGATTTTAGCAAGACCCACTAAATTTGCAACTTCAAATAGAGCTAAATCTCTTTTTTGAAAGTAAGACATCAAAACCTCATCACCAAAAGGTCCAGTTACCTGGACTCTTTTTTCTTCCAAACCTAGAGAACTTTTAATGGCGTCTACTGTTCCTTCACCTCCATCACCAACAGGTAAAAGTAAACATTCAGCATCCGGTATCACCCTTTTAAATCCTCTTTTTATAGCTTCTGCTACTTCGTTTGCAGGTAGACTCTCTTTGAAAGAATCTGGCGCGATAACAACTTTCATTTCGATTCCTCTTTCTATCTAAAGGAAGTCTATCATTTCCAAAACTTTCCCAAAATCTCTCTCATCTACCTGAATATTTATTTCCTTATTCACAATATCCTTGGCACAAAAAGCTACTCCAAGCCCTGCTCTTTTAAGCATTTTTAAGTCATTAGCTCCATCACCGATAGCTATCGTTCTCTCGAAAGGCACTTGTAATTCTTTAGCCCACCTTATAAGTCTTTCTTCTTTAACTTCTCTGCTTATAATAGGGTCAATTAGATTTCCAGTTAAATGATCATCTCTGATTTCCAGTTGATTAGCAGTATATAATGAAATCCCCAAATCTTTTGCTAATCTTTCTACAATAGTGGTAAATCCACCTGATACTAAACCGACTTCTATCTGATTTTCTTGAAGAACTTTAATAAACTGGGCAGCGTTCTTACTAAGATGAAGCTCATGATAAATCTTATCAAAAACATTGATAGAGAGACCTTTAAGAAGAGAAACACGTCTTTTTAAACTTGCTTCGAAGTCTAATTCTCCTCTCATAGCTTGAGCTGTTAGCAGGGCAACTTCTTTTTCGCATTCTGCCTCTTTCCCTAATAAATCAATAACCTCTTCTTCTATCAGAGTTCCATCTACATCGAGCACACAGAGTCCTCTAGCTTTATTCATTTATTCCCCATACTTTCATCATCTCAAAAAATCGTATGAAACCATCATACGATTTTATTTATTTAATTTGCTAAGCTGTGATACAAATCAAGATAAGACTGACAAGCTGTATCCCAAGAAAAGTCACATTCCATAGCTTGGACTTGAAGTCTCTTCCAAACGTCAGGATGATTATAGTAAACATCCAAAGCAGTTTGAAGAGCCCAGTTAAGCCAGTATGACGTCAAGTTGTCAAAACTAAATCCTGTACCCGTTCCTTCAATTGGATTAAACGGTTGGACAGTATCTCTCAACCCGCCCACCTCATGAACAAGTGGTAATGTTCCATAACGCATAGCCATCATTTGAGAAAGTCCACAAGGTTCAAAACGACTTGGCATGAGGAAAATATCACAGGCTGCATAAATTTCTTGTGCTAGCTTGACATCAAAGGTAATATTGGCAGATAGTTTATCTGGGAATACTTGACCAAACCATGAGAAGGCTTGTTCAAAACCAGGATCACCTGTACCCAAGAGAACGATTTGAACATCCTCTTGAAGCATGCGATGCAAACCTTCAACAACGACATCAAAACCTTTCTGTCTTGTTAAACGCGACACAATACCAATCATTGGAACATCGGGACGAACTGGAAGACCAACTTTCTCTTGAAGTTTAGCTTTATTCTGACCTTTTCCTGATAGGTCTGATTTATTAAAATGATAATCCAACAAAGGATCCGTTTCTGGATTATAAAGATCCGTATCGATTCCATTTACAATACCAGAAACCTTACCAGACTCCATTCGTAAAATCTGATCCAAGCCACATCCAAACTCTGTTGTCATGATTTCATAAGCATAGCTTGGCGAAACAGTAGATACACGATCTGCATAGAGGATACCAGCCTTCATCCAGTTCAGGCAGTCATTCCAGCGAACTGTACCATCTGCATAGCGTTCAAAACCAACTCGGAACAAATCCCAAAGCATACCTTCAGAGAATTGACCTTGGAATTCCAGGTTGTGGATCGTTAAGACAGTCTTAATGTTTTGATAGGCTTGAATCCATCTGTATTTTTCCTTCAACAAGAAGGGAATCATAGCTGTATGATAATCATGAGCATGAAGAACATCTGGAATAAAACCAATACGCTCCATAGCCTCCAGAGCCGCAAGTTGGAAGAAAGCAAAGCGTTCACCATCATCGAAGTCTCCGTATACGTGACCACGGAAGAAATAATACTGGTTGTCAATAAAGTAGAAAGTAACGCCATTTAAAACAGTTTTCTTTATTCCACAAAATTGTCTACGCCAACCAACATATACTTCAAATTGAAGAACATCTTCAATTTGATCACCAAACTTGGCTTCCACCATGTCATAGTATGGCAGGATAACAGCAACTTCATGACCAGCTTTAACTAATGATTTTGGAAGAGCCCCGATAACATCTCCCAAGCCACCTGTTTTAGAAAAAGGGGCTCCTTCGGCTGCTACAAATAAAATTTTCATGAAAGAATGTCCTCTGTTACTTTTTCACCTTTTTTGATGACAACAGGATTTTCTGCTGTACCACGAATAACAACTCCATCAGCTACTTCAGCACCCTTATCAATAATTGCATACTCAACTTGAGCACCTTCACCAATGACAACACGAGGGAAAACAATAGATTCTTTAACTAAGCTATCTTTATGAATTTGAACATTACGCGAAACAACTGAACGAACAACCTTACCTTCGACAATACTACCAGAAGCAAACTGCGAAGTATTTACTTCACAACCAGGTGCATAATAAGTTGGTTCTTCGTTTTTCACCTTTGTGTGAATCTTTTGATTTGGAGAGAATAAAGAGTAGAATTTATGCTGATCAAGCATATCAATATTGGCTTGGTAGTATGTTTCTACAGAATGAATATTTGCTAAGTAACCAGTATACTCGTATGCAAAAGCGCCTGATTCCGCTGCCAAGTCACGTAGAACATAACGTAGTTTTTCTGGGTGTTCTTTCTGAGCTTCTTCTTCCAGACGTTCAATCAACCATTGAGTATCTACAACAAAGATATCCGTTGACATGTTGTAGTATTCTTGTTCAGCTTTTTTATCAAAGAGTTTGTGAGAGAGCACGTGGTCAGTTTCATCAATATCTAGGATAGCATTTACTTCTGAAATATCCTTTTTAGGTAGTTTCTTATAAACAACCGTAATAGGAGATTTTGTAGTATTATGCAAATGGAAAACCTGAGTAAGATCAATATTTACCAAAACGTCACAGTTCAAGGAAACCGTTTGGTTAGATCCAGAACGTTTTAAATAAGTCAAGAGTTGTTGATAATACTCTTTACCAACAGTACTACTTTCCACACGAGTATTGTAGATTCCAAGATAGTAGTGGCTAAGAAGGGTATTCAAGCCCCATTCACGTCCTGAACGAATGTGGTCAAATACAGAGCTGATGTTATCTTGTTGGAAGATTCCAAAGACACTTCGAACACCAGCATTTGCTAAACTTGAGAGTGGGAAGTCAATCAAACGATACTTTCCTCCAAATGGCAAACTTGCCACTGGACGGTTACTTGTCAAGGTTGACATATCATGAAAACCAACAGTGTTTCCTAAAATCGCTGAATATTTATCAATCTTCATCTGTTGCTACCCCCACTACTTCGTTATATCCGACTACTTGTACTTCTTCTGTACCATCAATTTCAACACCATCGGCAATAATTGCACCTTCACCGATGATTGCACGTGTAATTTTAGCACCTCTACCGATAACTGCTCCACTCATGATGACAGAATCAACAACTTCTGCTCCCTTACGAACTTGAGCAGCTGTAGAAAGAATGGAATGTTTTACAGTACCATTCACGTAACATCCATCTACTACTAGAGAGTCTTCTACTTGAGCAAATTCTCCAAGGAAGTTTGGTGGAGCGATAAGGTTACGAGAATAAATTTTCCATTGACGATTTCGGCTATCTAGAGCATTTTCTGGAGAGATGTATTCCATATTTGCTTCCCAAAGAGATTCGATTGTACCAACATCCTTCCAGTATCCATTAAATTCATAAGCATAGACACTTTCTCCAGACTCTAGGTAGTTAGGAATAACATTCTTACCAAAGTCTGACATGTCAATATTATTCTTTTCAGCTGCAACTAGCATATTGCGTAGACGTTTCCAATCGAAAATATAAATACCCATTGATGCCTTGGTTGATTTTGGTTGGGCAGGTTTTTCTTCGAATTCAACAATGCGATTATTAGCATCTGTATTCATGATACCGAAACGACTAGCTTCTTTTAGTGGTACATCCAAAACAGCAACTGTCAAGCTGGCATTGTTATCCTTGTGTGATTGGAGCATATCATCATAGTCCATCTTGTAGATATGGTCTCCTGAAAGAATCAAAACATACTCAGGATTAATGCTATCGATATAGTCAATATTTTGGTAAATCGCATGACTTGTACCTTCGAACCAACGATTTCCTTCACTTGCAGAGTAAGGTTGAAGGATAGAAACACCTGAATCAATTACATCAAGACCCCAACTAGAACCGTTTCCGATGTGATTGTTAAGAGCAAGAGGTTGATACTGTGTGATAACCCCAACATTGTGGATACCAGAGTTGGCACAGTTAGAAAGAGCAAAGTCAATGATACGATAGCGCCCACCAAATTGCACAGCAGGTTTTGCAATGCTTTGAGTGAGTTTACCGAGACGAGTTCCTTGCCCACCGGCAAGGATTAAAGCTAGCATTTCATTCTTCATTTTCTACTCCTTTTTGAGATTTATTTGATTCTTTTTTAGTGGGTTTCAAGCGACGTTTGATTTTCCAGATACTTGCCCCCAAAGCTGGCAAGGTAAAGGTCAAAGTCTGCTTATAATCCTTCCATAATCCTTCTTGAGTTTGAACGGTTTGATTGTGTTCTTTCCAAACACCACCCCATTGTTCTAGCTCTGTATTCCAAATTTCTTCATACACACCTGCAACTGGCAGTCCAATTGTGAAATCAGGACGTTCGACTGGTGCCATATTAAAGACACAGACTAGCATCTCGCCTTTCTTTCCTTTACGAATAAAGGAAAGAACACTCTGATCTCTATTATCTGCATCAATGATTTCAATTCCATCATAGCTCAAATCGACTTCCCATAGACAGCGATGGTCTTTGTAGAATTGATTCAGTTGAGAAGTAAAGTATTTCATCTTAGCATTCATTGGATCTTCTAAATTAGACCATTCCAATTGCTCTTCAGATTTCCATTCTAAGAATTGCCCAAACTCACTACCCATGAAGAGCAATTTCTTACCAGGGTGACAAATTTGATAAGTATAAAGATTTCTAAGGCCTGCAAATTGATTATAACGATCCCCCCACATCTTATGCATCATACTCTTCTTACCATGTACAACCTCATCATGTGAGAATGGTAGGAGATAATTTTCATTAAAGACATACATAAAACTGAAGGTTACAAGGTTAAAATCATACTTGCGGTATATTGGATCTTCTTCGTAGAAACGTAAGATATCATTCATCCAACCCATGTTCCACTTGTAGTCAAATCCAAGGCCACCAATCTCTTTCGGACCTGTAATTTTAGTAGCTGAAGAGCTCTCTTCTGCAATCATCATGACATCAGGGTGAGCTAGCTTAATAACAGTATTTAAACGCTGAAGGAAATAATAGCCTTCGTAGTTAAGATTCCCACCGTCTTTATTTGGTGTCCAAGGTGCATTATCATAATCAAGATAAAGGATATTGCTTACGGCATCTACACGGATACCATCTAAATGATAAAAATCAATCCAGAACTTAATGCTAGAAATTAGGAAAGATTGTACTTCGTTTTTCCCTAAGTCGAAGTTTAATGCCCCCCAACCATAGTTATGAGCTTTGTTATGGTCTTGATATTCAAAAGTCGGAGTTCCATCATAGTAGGCTAAGGCATCATCATTGATTGTAAAGTGACCTGGAACCCAGTCCACGATCACACCGATATTGTTTAAGTGACACTCCTCAACAAAGTCTTGAAACTCTTCTGGTCTTCCGTAAGAATGTTCTAAACCGAAATATCCCATCAGTTGATAGCCCCAACTCAAACCTAGCGGGTGAGCCATCAAAGGCATAAATTCAATATGAGTGTAGTTCATTTCAACTAAGTAAGGAATCAACTCTTCTTTTAATTGAGCAAAACTATATGGAGTTCCATCTGGATTTCGTTTCCACGAACCAGCGTGTGCTTCGTAAATATTAACTGGCCTTTCGAAGAATCCCAAACGTTTTCTACGAGCTAACCAAAGTCCATCCTTCCATTTTTTTTCTGGAATTTCTGTTAACACAGCTCCTGTGCCTGGACGTGCTTCATACCGAACAGCTAAAGGATCAATCTTCATAAGCTGATGACCGTTAGCCCGTGTGATATGATATTTATAAATCTGACCTTCTTGGGCAAAAGTTGTAAAAACTTCCCAAATTCCAGATTCGTTTCGAACCATAGGGATTTGATTTTCAACCCAATTCGTGAAATCACCGACTAGATGAACAGCCTGCGCATTCGGAGCCCAAACTCGGAATGTGTAACCCCATTCCCCGTCTTTCTCCTCACGATGTGCGCCCAAATAGTGCTGAAGATGGAAATTTTCGCCTGTTGTAAAAGTTCTTAAAGCTTCTAATGTATCCATAAATCCCCCTTTATATTGTAAGCGTTTTCTATATTTCTATTATACTATCTTTTAAGAGAAGTTTCAAGTAAATTACTATATTTTAAAAAATTATTTTGAAAATCTGAAAATAATTTTCTGATTTATCTTAGTTCCTTTTCATTTTCTTACATTTTTATATAACAGTAACAAAATATTCGAGTTTAAGCAATTTTTAGCCTAATATTTTTAAAAAATATATTCAAAATCCGTAAATAATATAGAGTTTATGATATTCAACTTAGATTGAAATTATTCAGAAAGCAAGGATTTTCCCCTAAAAAATAGAGCAGATCTTCCAATCTGCTCTGTCTTTATTTACTATTCTTTACGATTTATCTGCATTTCCCTGAAAAATGAATTTCTCTGGATATTTTTTGATAAAACTTAGTTCATTCTCATTTCCATCATAATCATAAACAAAATCATCTGCTTCATCCAACTTCTGATAAAAAGCATCACCATACTCTTCTTCCATCTGTGCTAGCATCTCCGATCTCTCTTCTCTAACAAAGGAGATAGCTCCACCAAAGTATGCAAGAAGATTTTTGAAATTAACAGCATGCTCCGTCATTCCAAATAGTTCCAATCCCTTTAAAGTATCTTCCCAGACAATCCCTGTCGAATTATCGAAAAATTGATAGTGGCCTCCATTGTTTACTTCGATAAAATACCAGATAATCGCCAGAAGGTATCTTTGTTCTAGAGTAAAGATTTTTGCAGAATCGAGATAGTCTTCATAGGTGTTATAGATGTTAACAGTTTCGTATACTGGTTTAATAATATCCCATGAGTCTCTTGCCTTTTGAACGTCTTCTACCGTAATATTCTTGTATAATTTCTTATTCTGCGCAATTTTCATTTCTTGATTAGTTTCATTAACATCTTCAAAATAGTATTTTTCTAGCAAGGGATAATCTGCTGGCTTAGCTTCAAGAACTTCCCTTAGAGAACCTACTTTAACCAACTCAATACACCATTCAATGACTGGATTTGTTGAGGAATCAGCATTTTTGATAGCATTTTCTAATAATGCTAGAGCCTGATTAGCTTCAGTTTCAAAGTCATTCTTCGGGTCACTAGATAAACGCCAATGGGTAAAACCATTTCTATAATACCAAATAGCATCCCTATCTTCTTCAGAGACTATCTCTAAAACTGTTTTTGCCTCTTCAAATTGACTCCAATTATTACAAACTTTGGCTAGTTCACTAAGTACTTGACCACTTAAATTTTCTAAACCAAGCTCTGAGATGATTTCCTTTATCTTTTCGAATTGGTAGGTATGCTTAATGTCTTTGAGACACTGAAGTTTCTCCTCTTCATTTAAGGTGATGAATTTTTCCAGAGTAATTGTATTGATATCCATAAGTATCTCCCACTAAAAGTAATGAACTTTTCTAATTTTAATTCAATTAATAATGAAACTTCTGCTTTTTTCTATCTGTCCAGTACTTGAAAATGAACTACTTTTTCTGAAAATTTTAGTTTTATTTTCGACTTCAAAGAAGACTTTCTAGAAGTATAGGCCGGGATCAAAAATCCCGACCTCGTATTTTTAGTAGAAATGAGCCTTTGAAACATTTTTGTTCATTCATTGGACTCTACAAAATAGCTTTGCCCTACATTTCATTGACTCCGTCTTCGATCTAAGACTTAAGATAAAACATTCATAACTGCAACACTCACATTATCAAGAGTGTTTTCTTGGTTTGAACGACTATTTGTAACCAACATTTCTAGATTTCCAGCATTTTCATAATAGAAAGATGCACCTTTGGCATTAAATACAACCAAGAAATGTTCTTTAGTTCCCTGAATCTCATAGACAATCCAGCCACTATTTTCAATAGCTGTGTGAACAAAGACGTGACGGTATACTTCCTCGTATGTAGGATATGAAAAGGCACTAGTCTTTGTTTTAAGCCCTATAATCTGACGAATAAATTCTATGCTTTCTTGACGCTCATTAATTAAATCCCAGTCTACCTGGTTAACAGCGTCTGGAGCATTGTAACTGTTCATAGCACGTTCGCGATCATCATGAGTCAACTCACCGTTTTCACCTGTAGGAACCAGTTTGGTACGTCCAAACTCTTGACCAAGTTCCATAAAAGAGATGCCTTGCATGAGTAGATTCATTGCAGTTGCTGTTTCTACCTTTTTCATGATACTTGCTTGGTCTTCTGTTGGATGAAGTGTCGTTAATAAATCATGCAAGTTATAGTTATCATGGGCTTCTACATAGTTGACAACCTGGTTAGGGCTTAGATAAGAGCCTAGTTCACGACTACCAAGGATAGCTTTGGCAACAATTGGCTCAGTGGCAGCACCACTTACGAAGCCTGATTTGATATCACCATAAACTTCAGCACCTTTTACCGCATTACGTTGATCATCATTGAAAAAGCCAATATTAGGTAATTGATAGGCATTGTCTTTCTTAGCCTTATCATAAGGAGCAAGACCAGTTCCCATATCCCAGCCTTCTCCATAAAGGATAATTTTAGGATCGACCTCATCCATTGCCCAACGAATCATCTGCATGGTTTTAATATCATGGATTCCCATCAAGTCAAAGCGGAAACCATCAATATTAAACTCATTCAACCAATAAAGAAGTGAATCAATCATGTACTTACGGAACATTTCGTGTTCACTAGCAGTTTCATTGCCTACACCGGTTCCATTTTGATAGGTCCCATCACGATTCATTCGATAATAATAATCTGGTACCGTTGTTTGAAATGGTGCATCGACTACAGAGAAAGTATGATTATAAACAACATCCATGATGACACCGATACCAGCATCATGATAAGCTTGAATCATCGTCTTCAAATCTCGGATGACTTGACCTGGATCATTTGGATTCGTAGACATGCTGGTTTCTGGTGCATTGTAGTTTTGTGGATCGTAACCCCAGTTGTAGGTCACATTTCCATCTGCATCATACTCTTTGTGACGATCAGCAATTGGTTGCAGTTGAACATAGTTAACACCAAGTTCCTTGATGTAGTCAAATGCAGTAGACTGACCGAAGTGATTGACTGTTCCAGTCTGGGCAGCACCTAAGAATGTTCCTCTTAATTCTGGAGCAACACCAGAAGTTTCAGACTTGGTCAAGTCACGAACATGCATTTCGTAAACAACCGCTTGACAAGAATTTTCCAATCGCCAAGTAGCTTCCGTTCCATTCTTAACTTCAAAACCTTCAACTTGACGTTCTTTTTCTGAAAGAATCGCTGAACGTTTACCATCTGGACTTGTCGCAATGGTATATGGATCTCGTGTCAATGATTGATGATGTGGAAAATTAATCTGATATTGATAGGCACGACCAGCAAGACTTTCAGGAACTGTCAAATTCCAAACGCCAATTGTATTATCCTTGTGACTATATGAATAACTGTTACCACGTTGCATTTCATAAGTCTTTAGGATAGCCGCATCATTACTTGCTGATTCATAAACTACAACTTGTACAGTTGTTGCTGTTGGCGACCAAAGTTTAAAGCTTGTTTCTTCTTCAGAAACCTGGCATCCCAACTCTCCTTGGCAACCCCAGTGGTGATCAAAACTGGCACTGTTAATCGCTTTATCAAAAGCAAATGGATTTTGATCTTTATAGTGTGGACTTGCAATGGCTGGATTTTCAGAATAATAAACTGTGTCATCTCCATCTAAAATCCAAACTTCTGTTAAAAGTGGATAATGATTGAATCGGATAGGATATTCTTTGCTTACTCCATCTTTATCAACTGTAAACACCATTTGTTCAAGAGGTGTTTCACTTGATTGGGTAAATGAAAACTTCTCTCCAAAGTATTCTTGCTCTTTAACAAATTCTACTGAATCAGCTGACCCCTTACTAAAGTTGCAATTCTGATACGCTCCATCCTTACGATGATAATGAATAAGTACAGGATAATTGTACATAGTTCTCCCTAATTTCTAATTGTTAAATTTTAAAAAATAATTTCTTGTTTATATTTTCGAGTTGGAGCAAGAAATCTAAGATAGTCATTCTTTAGTGTGTAATGATTATAAACTCTCCAACCAAGCTTCATCTCGAATCTCAATTCCAAGTTCTTGTGCTTTTTGGAATTTGCTGCCTGCATCGACTCCTGCTACTACAAGGTCAGTCTTCTTCGATACGCTACCCGTTACCTTGGCACCAAGATTTTCGAGCTTGCTTTTGGCTTCCGAGCGAGTAAGACGTTCAAGTTTCCCTGTCAATACGACAGTTAAACCTGATAAGGCAGCATCTGCTGCAACGACCTGTCCTTTATAGTCTAGATTAACACCTAATTCTTTCAATTCACTTAAAAGAATTTTTGCACCCTCAGTCTCAAAATAAGATTGGAGACTTTGGGCAATGACACTTCCCAAACTTTCGATGCTTGCTACTTCTTCAGGATTTGCTTGAGCAAGTGACTCGATTGAATGGAAATGTTGTAAGAGTAACTGACTTGCCTTGCTTCCAACATGACGAATCCCTAAACCAAACAAAAGTTTTTCAGCAGAATTTTCTTTAGAAGCTTGAATAGCCTGATAAAGTTTTTGAGCTGATTTCTCCTTGATGCCATCTAGCAAGAGAAAATTTTCCACAGTTAAGCGATAAATATCCGCAACATCTTTAACTAAATTGGCGGCAAATAATTTTTCTACGATTGATGGACCAAGGCCAGAAATATTCATGGCGTCACGAGATGCGAAATGAATTAGACCTTCCTTGATTTGAGCTGGACAACGTGGGTTTATACAACGAAGGGCAACTTCATCTTCAAAATGCAAAAGCTTACTGTCACAACTTGGACAGTTTGTTGGAATGTCAAGTTTTTCTTCAGATATACGCTTGGATTCTACTACACGTAAAACAGCTGGTATGATATCCCCTGCCTTGTATACAATGACAGTATCATCCTTGCGGATATCCTTTTCAGCAATATAGTCGACATTATGAAGAGTTGCACGACTTACAGTTGTACCTGCAAGTTGTACTGGAGTAAGATTAGCAGTCGGAGTTACGACTCCTGTTCTTCCAACTGTCCAATCAACCGAAAGAAGTTTTGCTTCTTTTTCTTCTGCCGGAAACTTATAAGCCACTGCCCACTTAGGTGCTTTTACTGTAAAACCTAACTGCTCTTGACCGGCTAAGTCATTAACCTTAATCACAACACCATCGATATCATAAGGCAACTGGTCTCTTTCTCGACCAACTTCTTGGATAAAATCCCAAACCTCATCCATGCTGTGCGCTAATAGGCGCCTATGATTAACCACAAAACCTAACTGTTCTAAATGTTCCAAAACCTTCTCTTGGCTATCTCGTGTTGAAGGACTAGCTTCCTGATAGAGGAAAGTTGCAAGATTTCTCTTAGCTACTACTGCAGTATCTAACTGGCGAAGGGTTCCTGCAGCAGCATTTCGTGGATTGGCGAATTCAGGCTCGCCGTTTTCTTGACGAGCAAGATTGACTTGTTTGAAAGAAGCTCTTGGCATATAACATTCACCACGAACAGTGATATCTAATTTCTCTGGTAAGGATAAAGGAATGTCCTTGACACGTTTGAGATTTTCCGTGATGTTTTCACCAATTGAACCATCACCACGAGTTGCTCCAGCAACAAAAATTCCCTGCTCATAAGTCAAGGAAATTGATAAACCATCAATTTTTAACTCACAGATATAAGTAACATCATCTAATTCCTTACGAACACGCGCATCAAAGGCATCGAGCTCTTCACGAGAAAAAGCATCCTGCAAACTATAGAGAGGATACTGATGACTATATTTTTCAAAACCATCTAGAATCTTACCGCCAACACGGTGGGTTGGACTATCTGGCAAGATTTGCTCTGGATGAGCTTTTTCTAACTCTACCAATTCACGATAAAGACGGTCATACTCACTATCAGATACAGATGGATTGTCACTTGTATAATACTCTGTCGCATAGCGATTGAGCAACTCAACGAGCTCTTTCATTCTTTCATTCATAAAACCATTTTACCATAAAAAGGACTATAGAAACAATATTCAAGCTCTAAAAAAGAAAATGAGAAGGATATTTCTATCACTTCTCATTTATTTTTATTTTTTACGATTCAAAATAGCATTCAAGATGATGGCTACAGCACTCGCAATGACAATACCATTTGAGAAGAACATTTGTAATTCAGTCGGTAAAGTATTGAAGAGATTGCTTCCGTTTAATCCCACACCAGCAGAAATAGACACTGCTGCAATGAGGAAGTTGTGTTCATTGTGCTCAAAGTCTACACGAGCCAAGATTTGCATCCCTTGGAGAGACACAAAACCGAACATGACGAGCATTGCTCCACCAAGAACAGGGCTAGGAATAATCTGAGCCAAGGCACCAAACTTAGGCAAAAGACCGAGTAAGATAAGGAAACCAGCTGCGTAGTAGATTGGCAAACGAGTACGAATACCTGAAAGTTTCACCAAACCTACGTTTTGTGAAAATCCTGTATAAGGGAAGGTATTGAAAAGTCCACCAAGTAAAACAGCGAGACCTTCAGCACGATAACCATTACGGAGACGAGTGCTATCAATTGGATCTTTAGTAATATCAGAAAGGGCAAGATATACACCTGTTGATTCTACCATGGATACAGTAGCGATGATACACATCATGACAATAGATGAAATCTCAAATTGTGGAGCGCCAAAGTAGAATGGAGTTGGGATATGAACCAGTGGAGCTTCTGCTACTGGAGAAAAATCAACCAAGCCCATAGTCGCTGCAATAATCGTACCGGCAATCAAACCAATCAAAATCGAAATAGATTTGATAAATCCTTTTGTAAAGATATTGACCAAAAGAATGATGAGAACAGTAATCATTGCCAAGGCTAGACTTTGTCCAGTTGGTTTTTCAACGTTATTTCCCATATTTCCGATAGCAACTGGAATCAAGGTCAATCCGATAGTTGTGATAACAGAACCAGTTACGATTGCAGGGAAAAGATTGGCAACCTTAGAGAAGATACCTGAAATCAGGATAACATAAATCCCTGAAGCAATCAAGGCACCAAACATGGCACCACTACCATGACTTTGTCCAATCATAATAAGTGGAGCAACAGACTGGAAGGCTACCCCAAGAACAATAGGCAAACCAACACCGAAGTGTTTATTGAGTTGCAATTGTAGGAGAGTTGCAACCCCACACATAAAGATATCTGTAGAGATAAGGTATGTCAACTGTTGAGCTGAATACCCCAAAGCACTTGCAATCATGATGGGTACTAGGATTGAACCTGAGTACATAGCAAGTAAGTGTTGCAAACCAAGAACGGCTGCCTGTGAGTGTTTTTCCTGTTGATTCATTAGATGTCTGCCTCCTTGAAGATAACTTTTCCATTTTCAAAACGCTCTAAACGAGCAAGTGATACTACCTGATGACCTGATTTTTCTAACAGCTCACGACCATCTTGGAAGGATTTTTCAATCACAATTCCGACGGCCTCAACTGTAGCACCAGCTTGCTCGATAATCTGAATCAAACCTTTAGCTGCTTGACCATTAGCCAAGAAATCATCAATAATTAATACTTTATCTCCTGGAGATAAGAACTTCCCTGCAATAGATACAGTGCTAGTAACTTGTTTCGTGAAAGAAAATACTTCTGCAGTTAAAATTCCTTCATTCATGGTAATATTTTTTGCCTTCTTAGCAAAAATCATAGGTACATCTAATTGTTCTGCAACATATAGAGCTGGAGCAATTCCAGATGCTTCAATGGTTACAACTTTTGTAATGCCAGCATTTTTAAAATGCTCTGCAAAAGTACGACCAATCTCACGCAGCAAGGAATAGTCAACTTGGTGGGTCAAGAAGGAATCCACCTTAAGAATATTCTCACCTAGAATATTCCCATCTTTTAAAATACGTTCCTCTAGTAATTTCACATTAACCTCCGAAATAAAAAGGGACTTACAAAGTAAGCCCCTTAGAAAGATTGAAACAGATATCTCTGCTTCTTTTATCTCTCTTGACTTACTCATTGTTAGGTATTTACGGTACCTTGTAGAAACGCCACGCCAATTCGCGGCATAAATAAGTAATGATATTTTTTAGTGAGCATCTCCATTCCAGATAGAGTTCTTCACAATCACATAATCTACATGTCTAAGATCAGCTACTTTACGACCTCCAGCATAAGAAATTGAACTTTGCAAATCTTGTTCCATCTCAGTTAGGGTATCTTGTAAATGTCCTTTGGCAGGAAGAAGAATTTTCTTTCCTTCAACATTCTTGTAGGCACCTTTTTGATATTCTGAAGCTGAACCATAGTATTCTTTAAATTGTTTACCATCGACTTCAACTGTTTTTCCTGGACTTTCAATATGACCTGCAAATAGTGAGCCAATCATAACCATACTAGCACCAAAGCGGATTGACTTGGCAATATCTCCGTGTGTACGAATACCACCATCGGCAATAATCGGTTTACGCGCAGCTTTAGCACACCAGCGAAGAGCTGCTAACTGCCAACCACCAGTACCAAAACCAGTTTTAACCTTAGTAATACATACTTTACCTGGACCGATTCCGACCTTAGTAGCGTCTGCTCCAGCATTTTCAAGTTCACGAACAGCTTCTGGAGTACCAACGTTACCAGCGATGATAAACGTATCTGGCAATTCTTTTTTGATGTGC
The DNA here is from genome assembly GCF_015546995.1 of Streptococcus infantis. Taxonomy (GTDB): domain Bacteria; phylum Bacillota; class Bacilli; order Lactobacillales; family Streptococcaceae; genus Streptococcus; species Streptococcus infantis_J. The sequence continues at coordinate 140,237 of NZ_JADMUH010000001.1, read as the reverse complement.
TGAATCATTGAAATCACACTGTCGGCATGTCCATGAGCGATATCAATAGTGATATACTCTGGCGCATCTTCCTTTAATTGACTAACAAAATCATACTCGTAATCTTTAACACCAACAGAGATAGAAGCAATCAACCCTTTTTCATGCATGCGTTTCACAAAAGGAATGCGCCCAGCTTCATCGAAGCGATGCATGATATAGAAATAACCACCTTTTGCAAGTTGTTCTGCAACATCTTCATCCAAGATAGTTTGCATATTAGAAGGAACAACTGGTAATTTAAAGGTGTGCTTCCCAAGTGTCACTTGTGTGTCAGCTTCTGCACGACTTTTAAGGACACATTTGTTAGGGATTAGCTGAATGTCTTCATAGTCAAAGATCGGAAATTCGTTTAACATTTCGATGTCTCGTTTCTTTTATAATGACCTACCTATGCTTGCGCATCACTACGCCTTTTCCGACGTTTCCTCTAACGATTATAAACTAAGGTAAAGTTTTTGTCAATTATTTTGAAACCTAAAATTTATAACGTTCGGATTTTGTTGGTGATTTCATTAAAAATAGAGAGTTTATAGGCTCTCTATTTTTGATTTATATTATTTTGAAAAATTTTTTCTGACATCCCTAGCATTTCATAGAATTCGCTGTAGGATGACGTCTTTTGAGGAATTTGGATAGACCACTTTTTAAGTAAGACCCCATAACCTTCAACTTTACCTATTTCACTACTTACTGTCTGATCTATGCTAGGGAAAATCAAGCCAGCTTTCTCTGCTTGTAAGATATAAGCATAAGAAATCAATTGAAATAGATCATCACGATTAATTCCCTTTTCAGTCAATTCCAGTTTTTTATATTTAGCATCTAGTACAATCTTTCGTTCTCTATCATAAAAATCTGGATATACTTTTCTTTCACGATTAGAAAATACTGAAATACCGTTCGTCTTATCCTTATTTCTAGGATGTATGAAATCTTTTGGCAACAAGGTATAAACATATTCTTCCCAAAGCCAAGCAACATCAAAAAGAATACCATGGATTTTTTGCTCTTGGTAACCTAAACCATGCTCTTCCCTATTTAGGATCATCAGACAAAGTTCTTGCAATTTTCTGTACTCTCGAAAGTAGGCATGACGAAGAGGTTTATCTTGATTTCGTCGAATAACCTTAGCACGATCAGCTTGTTTGTACGAAGGTGTTACACGAATTATTTCTGTAATATTATCACGATTAGTATAAATGATACCTCTTCCTAGAGATTTTTGATTTTTAATGTACTCGATAGTATGACGAATCAGCTGCATCATCGGATTGTCATAAGTAAATTCTCTTGTAGTATAAGCAATATTGCCTGTGAAAGGAAGATTTTTCTTGAGATGATTTCCTACATCAATCACTCCCTTGATATGACTATCATTATGGGAAAATCTCTGGTATTCCTTATAAAGTCCCTTTCGCATAGCAGCTTCCAAATACTTTGGAAAGAGGTAGATTAAAAGCTGATAGAGTCTTTCCTCGCGCGATAAACCAACATCCAAACTAGTGAGATTGATATTTAGAACTTTCTGCAATAGATAATGCAAAAAATAGTCATCACTTTTACTCGAAAAGCGGGAAGAAATGGTTAATCTCTCCTGACCACACCCCAGAAATCCAATCACATTCCCTGTCTTAATTTTCTGATTGACTGTTTCCAAAATCTTTTGTTCCTTATCCAAATCAGGAGAATTTTTCAGGTCGTTTGGAAATATAAAGATACTATCTTCTTGAGAAAGATTATCTAGAGTTCTATCTAGAAGAACTTGACTAATTTTAGGATATTCTGTGATAAACTCTTCTTTGTTTAAGGCCTGTTGATTGTCAGTTAACTGCATCGTCATCACCAATATCTTGCTGATTTGTCAAATCATATGCTTTTTTCAAAGTATTCAGTATTTCGTCTTCTTCATAAGAACCACGTAAGTAATCTTCCAAGAGCGGTTTCAGATAATCAGACCAGAGCAACTCATAGTCAAAGTTTACATCTTCTAACTTAAGAAAATAACTTGGTCCGATATGATAATGACTATTTAGTTCCTGAACTTTTTCAATTTCAGCATTCAAGTTTCTTAGACGCGCTTTAGCTTCTTCAGCCTTATCACCAAGAGCATCATCTAGCATGCCTAGTTGGCTTTCAGCAGTAATTTCAACAAAACGGAAACGACGGCGCATTGCAAAATCAAAGGTGTCTACCGAACGGTCAATATCATTCATAGTTCCAATGATGTAAACATTTTCTGGGATATAAAACTTTTCATCGTTTTCGTGTAGATTGGCATATTGGGTAGATACTCTTCCCTTTTCGCCACGATATCCAGGATCAATGGAGAAAAAGAGTTCACCAAAAATTTTAGAAATCTCACCACGATTGATCTCATCGATGATGAAGACGAATTTCTTATCGGTATCAATTTCTGTTGGGGAAAGGTAGTCTTTCAGACCAAATCTCTTTCTCAATGTTTCTAGGACAGTTCTTCCACCACTTTTGTAGTATTCTTGCTTATTATAATTTTTATCTTTATACAACTCATAAACATATTTGCGAGGTAGTGACCATCCTGGAACACCACTATCATAATTTACTGACAAATTTTGTCTACTATTAACAGATAAGTAAGATGTTTTTGTTATATATTCTTTTTCTTCAGCAACATTTATATATTCTAAGTAAGAATCCCAAGCCTCATCAAAATTATCTTGTCCTCCAATCAATTGGGCTTCTTTTGCTTTCTGACAAAAATCTTTAAAAATACCATCCTGTAGCCTAAACTCAATAGCTCCATCCCCATTTGATACTGGTCTTAACCCCTCCACAAAATCTGTATAGTCATAGGATGGATGAAACTGAACAAAGCCGATTTGATCTTCGTTACCATCTGTTAATTCTTTGGCAATTTCTTTAGCAAGATAAGTTTTTCCTGTACCAGGTGCACCACGGAGAATGAGGTTTTTGGATTGTAGTAGAGTTTGACTCAATGGATAATAAACCTTATATTCTAGAGACATTTTTTCTTCTTTCTTTTCTTTTTCGTCTAAAAATTGTGTTGAATATTCAAATAAGATACTTCCCAACAATGATGGTTCCAGCTCAGGATACTTTTGCAATACGAGTTGACAAATCTCATGATTCTGAAGATAAGGCCCCCCTTGATTTTTTTGAGGAAGTAGCTTGTTCCAGAATCTCTTTTGACTATTCATATTTACCCCTAAAAAAGAATGATTCTCAGAATAAATACAAAGTAATTTTGTCACCACCGCAGAACGACCAATAAATTCATTTGTTGACTTTTTCATATCAAAGATAGCATTATCAAATTTGAAATGAATACCTTCTTTAATAATTTCGTACAAATCTGTTTTTAATTTAGTAAATCGATGATCCAACTCTGAAAGAGGAATGACTTTATTAGCTTGATCTTTATAACTCTTTGTTTTTTCATTCCAATAAATACCAAATTTTGAAGAACCTCCGCCTCCAATTCCCATAAATAAAGATTTGTATTTCCCCCTCTCAAGACCGTAGCAAAAAGAATTACTTTGAGCTCCTTTCCCAATGACGTATTCATCGATAGATAGTGTTAAAATTCTATCAAGTGGCCACTCTTTAAGAAATTCTTCACGTAATTGTTCATTGTAAATACTATATTTAGATGCATCTTCTCTTAATCTTATTTTATTTTCTTGGTACCAAGCATAAAAATCTTCCAAACTGACTTTTCTTTTTAGCATCAATCTTACTCCTTTTATAATAATGTTCGAATAAGAAACTATATATTTCATATATAGAATATCATATCCTATAAAAAATGAAAAGAATTTCTAAAGAAAAAGCCCAGCGTTAGGAGCTTCAATGTCTCTTAACACTAGACTTCTTTTCTATATTAATAATACTCCCCTTGGCGGTAGTCCCATGAGTTAAAGGTATCTGACAGATGCATCATGATTTTATCGATGTCAAGTCCTTTACGAATCACAACTGGTGCTGGTGATGTTGAGCGTGTTCCTCCTTGTTCTGGAATAAGCTTGCCGTCTTTATCAACCATAGACACCATCACACCTTGCTCGTAGCGAGTTTCGATTGTTTTGTCTGGTTGGATTGAGGCAACGTAGTCGTCTGCTTCGATGACAAGATCCACTGCTCCTTCGATACGCTCCCCAATTCCTTCCACTTTACCACGATTTCCTTTTCCAGAAGGGTTTGCAGATGAAGCGTAGACCATTTTCCCTTCTTCCCAAAGTTTGGCAGATAATTGTTCACCAGCTTTACCAAACTTGATGACAAAACAGCTAGTACCACGAACGTCTGTCATGAGTTCTTCACGACCATCACCGTATGCTTTCAATTTTTCAAAGGCTTCTGGTTTCCAAGGAAGGATACAACCGAGGAGAATATCTTTGTCCCAATGTTTTTGATAGAAGGCTTCGATTTCAGGATTTAGCTGTGCTAAAGCGTGTAGCTCGTCCATGCTACCACAGAGGACAACACCTGGTTTGTTACGGTTACGTTCTTTGGCTTCAAACTTACGCTCAAGTCCAGCCTTGTCACTAGTCATGATGATGTAACCGACTTTAGTAGGACAAACGATACATCCGCCCTCACCTTTTAAAATGTCATAGCCTTCTTGTGAAAGTGTTCCGTTCCATTGAATGTGTTTTGTCATAGTTCTGTTTCCTTTTCTATTTTTTTATTCTTGCCAGTAGGCTGGTCGTTGTTTTTCATAAGCAGCAATCAAGTCTTCATACTGCAAGGTAATACCGATATCATCTAAACCATTTAAGAGCTTGTGTTTCCACTCACTATCAATTTCGAAAGTGAATTCTCCGACTGGTGTGATGATTGTTTGTTGTTCCAAGTCCACAGTTATCTGGTCGGTCGGTTTAAGTTGGGCTAGCTTTTCTCTAACCTCCCTAGGCTGAACAATAGGCAACATGCCATTATTGAGTTCATTATTGTAATGAATATCTCCAAAAGAGCCAGCAATAACGACCTTAAAGCCGTAGTCTGCTAATGCCCAAGCAGCGTGTTCCCTCGAAGAACCAGCCCCAAAATTATCTCCTGTGATGAGGATACTGGCTTTACGATATTCAGATCGGTTAAAGACAAAGTCTGGGTCCTCAGTATACTGATCATCCACATAACGCCAAGCATACATGAGGTATTTTCCAAAACCTTTCTTATCAATCAACTTCAGAAACTGTTTAGGTAGGATTTGGTCGGTATCGATATTATCATTCATAAGAGGAACCGTTGTTCCTGTATAAACTGTAAATTTTTCCATATCCTCTCCTTACTGGGCTTCTGGCATTTGCCGAACATCTACGAATCGTCCTGCGATAGCTGCCGCAGCTGCCATTGCTGGACTACAAAGATGGGTCTTCGCTCCAAATCCCTGTCTATCTTCAAAGTTACGATTGCTAGTTGAGGCGCAGTGAACACCATCTGGTACCTTGTCAGGATTCATCCCTAGACACATGGAGCAACCTGGGTCTCTCCACTCAAATCCAGCATCTTGGAAAATCTTATCCAAACCTAACTTCTCAGCAGCTCGCTTGACTGGTCGAGAACCAGGTACTACGATTGCTGTCAAGTTGGGAGCAATTTTCTTCCCTTCGACAAATCGAGCAGCCAGTTGCAAATCGCTAAGCCGAGCATTAGTACAAGAACCTATAAAAACATAGCCAAGTTGGATATCTGCTGGTTTCTGACCTGGTTGTAAATCCATGTAATGATAGGCCCGTTCATCGTTCATATCTTTTATTTCTGGGAAGCTAGTCTCATAGTCAACTCCCATGGCAGGATTGGTTCCCCAAGTCACCATAGGTGCTAATTCAGAAACATCCATACGGATAACCTTGTCATAGACGGCATCGTCATCACTAACCAGTCTTTTCCAATCAGCTACTGCTGCATCAAAATCCTTTGGAACACACTCACGTCCCTTTAGATAGTCATATGTTATCTGATCTGGATTCATGATTCCCATCTTAGAGCCAAACTCAATGGACATATTGCAGATGGTCATTCGCTCTTCCATACTGAGTGCATCAATCGCTTGACCACGATACTCAACCACGTAGCCAACACCACAAGCAACACCATACTTGGCAATCAAAGCTAGGATGAAATCCTTGGAATAGACTCCTTTTTGAGGAACTCCTGTGAATTCCACCAACATTTTCTTGGGTTTAACCTGCCAAATAGTTTGAGTAGCAAATACGTGCTCGACCTCACTGGTTCCAATCCCAAAGGCAATCGCTCCAAAGGCTCCATGGGTCGCCGTATGGCTATCTCCACAGACGATAAATTTTCCTGGTTGTGTTCGTCCTGTTTCTGGACCAACCATGTGAACGATGCCTTGTTTTTCAGAACCGTGGGCCGCATGTTCAATCCCGAATTCCTCAACATTTTCTGCCAACTTATCAATCTGTGCTTTCGAGATTACATCTCGAATATCATAAATATTTACCGTTGGAACATTGTGGTCAAAGGTACCAAATGTTAAATCTGGTCTTCTCAATCTTCGCCCTGCATCTCGCAATCCTTGAAAAGCTTGAGGACTGGTCACCTCGTGAATATAGTGCTGATCTACATACATGAGTTGAGGCTGTCCTTCTTCTCCTGTAATCACATGGAGGTCCCATAATTTATCAAAAATTGATTTTCCTGCCATTCATTACCTCCATATCAAATACAAAGTTACTAGTGTAGTCACTATTCCTAGGAACCAAACCGTTTTAAAATACCATTTTCTAGTCTTGTGATGAAAGGTAATACCTGCCAACCAAGCACCAAAACCACCAAGAATGAATGCAAATGATAATAAATATTTTTCTGGTATTCGCCAAGCACTTCTTTTTGCTTTGGATTTGTCAATACCATAAATCATAAATACCAATAAATTCCAAATCAAAATAGCAAAAGTAATTCCTTGATTTATCTTCATAGTCTTTCAATGATGGCTTCTGTTATTTCACTAGTTGAAGCCTGTCCTCCTATATCTCTCGTTAAAATTCCTGCTGCTAAAGTTTCTTCAACAGCATGCTCGATACAATCCGCATCCTCATATCGTTCAAAACTATCACGCAACATCATAGCAACTGATAAAATCATAGAAATAGGATTGGCGATTCCTAGGCCTGCTATATCAGGCGCCGAACCATGAATGGGTTCGTAGAGACTCGGTCCATTTTCAGAGTGACTAGCCGATGGCATGACTCCAAGTGTACCAGATAGGACACTTGACTCATCCGAGAGGATGTCTCCGAAAAGATTCTCTGTCACGATTACATCAAACTTGGCTGGATTTGTAATCATGAGCATGGCAGCCGAGTCGACTAGCTGGTGCTCCAAGGTTACATCCGGAAAATCTTTTACGACTTCTTCAGCTACTTTCCTCCAGAGTTTTGAAGTTGCTAACACATTTTGCTTATCGATACTAGTAACAACTTTATTTCGACCTTTTGCAATTTCGAAGGCCTTGCGTATAATCCGCTCTACTTCCTCATAGCTATAATCGTTGATATCACGTGCCGATTTCTCTTCAAGGATATGATCTCCAAAGTAAATCCCACCTGTCAACTCACGCACTACTACAAAGTCAACACCAACAATTCGTTCGGGCTTAAGAGGTGATAAATGCTTGAGACTATCAAAGATTTTAACCGGACGAATATTAGCATAGAGATTGAGTTCCTTACGAAGAGCCAGCAAGCCTTGTTCAGGTCGAACTGCGGCATTATCATACTGGGGACTACCAATAGCTGCTAGAAGGATAGCATCTGCTTCTCTAGCAGCTTTTAAAGTTTCATCTGGCAAAGGATGTCCTGCTGCATCAATACCTGCACCGCCAAAAGGTCGCCTATCTATCTCATAGTCAAAGCCTGTTTTTTCGGCTATAGCGGCTAGAACTTCTAAACCAGCTTCCATGATTTCTGGGCCGATTCCGTCACCTGCAAGGGCAACAATTTTCTTTGTCATGGTATTCTCCTTTAAAGACTAGGCATATCTCGGTAAGAGACATTTGGACCAATCTCGCCAGTATTCTCTTTTTGAACAAGGGTATTGGCATTAATGTATGCAATTGCTGAAGCCTTCAGTACATCAAAATCAAGTCCGGCCGCATTAAAGATTGTTTCTGTGTCTTTGTTTTCAACAGTAACTAAGACTCTTGCCTGAGCATCAATACCATCCGTTACCGCATCTATTGTATAGGATACCAGACGAACCGATTGATTAAAGAACTTGTCGATAGCATTGAAGATAGCCTCCACAGAACCTTGCCCAGTAGCATTAAATTCGACCTTCTCACCATCCAGATTAGATAGGCTGACAGTTGCTTCAATATCATTTTCCGCATGAGTTTGAAGTTGCAAATCATCAAAGTGGAATCCTTCTGGATTTTCAACCATGGTTCCAGCTACCAGAGCTCTAATATCTGCGTCTGTAACTTCTTGCTTCTTATCTGCTAAGGCTTTGAACTTGGTAAAGAGTGGATTGATATCCTCATCTGTGAAGTCTAGGGCCAATTCTCTTAGTTTTTCTACAAAGGCATGGCGACCAGATAATTTACCAAGTGGCAGATTGTTACTCTTAACACCCACCAGCTCTGGTGTGATGATTTCGTAGGTAAGTGGATTTTTAAGAACGCCATCTTGGTGAATACCTGATTCGTGAGAAAAGGCATTTCCTCCGACAACTGCCTTATTTTTAGGAACTGGAATCCCTGAGAAGCGTGAAACCATTTCAGACGTATTGATGGTTTCATCTAGAACGATGCTTGTCTCTGCTTGGTAATAATCTTGGCGAATATTGAGAGCTACTGCTATCTCTTCTAGAGCAGCATTCCCAGCTCGTTCTCCGATACCGTTAATGGTTCCCTCAACACGTCCTGCCCCATTCTTAACGGCCGCAAGGCTATTTGCTACCGCCATTCCAAGATCATCATGACAGTGAGGTGAATAGATAATTTGTCGGTCAGTTTGTACATTGTCAATCAAGTATTTAAAGATGCTTCCATATTCCTCTGGTGTCGTAAAACCAACCGTGTCAGGAATATTGATATAGGCCGCACCCGCATCTACCGCTGTCTGAACGACTTGTAAAAGGAAATCCAACTCGGTTCTAGTCGCATCTTCAGGAGAGAATTCTACTACTTCAAACTTAGAACATGCATAGGAAACATGTTCTTTAATTGCTTCCAATATTTCCTCTTTACTCTTGTTCAACTTGAACTCTCTATGAATAGGGCTAGTTGCGATAAAGACATGTATTTGTGGATACTTAGCATCCTTGAGTGCTTCATAACAAGCGTCAATATCAGATTTTACAGAACGAGCTAAGCCTGTCACTGCTGTTTTTTTCATGGATTTAGCGATTTCTTGAACAGCTGTAAATGAATCTGGACTAGCAGCTGGAAAACCAGCTTCGATTGCTGAAATCCCCCATTTCTCTAGCTGTTTTGCTATAGCAACCTTTTCCTTTATTGAAAAATTGACACCTGGTGTCTGCTCACCATCTCGGAGACTGGTATCTAAAAACTCAACTACACGCATGAGAATTCTCCCTTCACATTTTCGATATAGAAAAAACATCTCGCTCGGAGTTCCAAGCGAGATGTTGATTTACTCCCGCTTGGTAAGCCAAACAGGACTAATGCTTTTGCACTAGTCCGAGTACCTCAACAACAAAGCAAATTGATTAAACTTAGCTGTTTTCATGTTTGGCTTTCTCCTTTGTTTGATGTCTTGTTTAGTATTCTAGCATAGGAAAAATCACTTGTCAAGAAAAAATCCAATATTTTCTGAAAATTTCTTCAATAAAGAATATTTTGCGAATTGAAAGTATTTGAAAACTCAAATATGTTTATTTCTTAGAAGTCAAAAACCAACTTCTCTCAAATAATTCAAGGACCTTTTCGTCAGTTAGAGTGTCATCGAGTGGAAGACTAATCCAATAGCGTTTATTCATATGAAAGGCTGGATAAACTCCGTTTTGTGAAAGCAAGTCAGCTACTTGGTCGTGTTTGAGGTTGACTGCTTCCACTAGCCCTTCTCTCTCCTTATCTAGCCTATCCCAAGGAATTCTCATTAAAATAGCATACCACTTCTGATTATCTTCATGGCGCAAAACCGCCGTATCAGGTGATTTCTCCCATAGATATTCCAGCTGATTACCATACTTTTCTTGAACAAGCGCCATGATTCTCTTGGTCTGTGGATAGAGAAATTCCTGTACCTCAAAACAAGCCTTTCGAGTGCCATAAAGAACTTCTAAACAAGACTCTCGAACGCTCCCGACAAAAGTTCCTCTCATACTTTCCATATGCACTTGAGGATAGAGGTCCCCAGTTTCTTGGTCATAAACTTGAAAACTTAAGTCCCCATCCTCAACTGTAACCATCATGAGAAAATCTCCCTGCAAGATAGTCGAACTATAGGTCCATACACCTTGATTTTCTACAAATCCAAACTCTTTAGCCTTTTTACTATTAAACTGATAGGCCTTAAAAATTTCAAACATAAGCGAAAACTGCTACCAAAAGCTAGCAGTTCCTTTCTATTTTTTAAAAGACAACCTTAGTTCCATGTAATTGTGTCACGCCCAGTTGGTCAATAAAGGTTTGACGGTTGTCCATGTCAATCCCACCACCCGGTAAAATTTCGATTTTTCCTGCAGCGTGTTCTAAAACTCTGCGGTAGTGAGCAAAACGTTTCTCTAACGAGTCGCCAGATACACCAGCTCGAGTGAGGATGCGTGTTACACCAACCTGGTTGAGCCAATCAATGGCTTCCAACTGATCTTGTTCGCTCAATTCGTCAAAAGCCATATGGAAGACAATCTCCATACCTTTAGATGCAACAATCAACTTTTCAAGGTTAGCCTTATCCAATTTCTTATCTGCTGTTAAGGCACCAAAGACAACCCCTTGGCTACCTGCTTGAGCAGTTAGACGAATATCCTCGAGCATAATAGAAATCTCGAGGTCATTGTAAACAAAGTCACCACCACGTGGACGAATCATAGTCATGATAGTCGTGTCGTAGTTTGATGCAAGTTCAACAGCTGCCTTGGTTACTCCGTAGCTTGGTGTCGTTCCACCAACCGCTAAATTATCACAGAGCTCAATACGGCGAGCTCCTGCCTGCATAGCTTTTTCAAGCAAGGTCACATTTTCAGCACAAAATTCGTAAATCATTTGATACTCCTTGAAGCTTTCTTTAATATTATTATATCATATTGTTTTAAGTAACCCCTACTTTTTATCAAGGAAAATCATTACTTTTTTAGCTATTCTTTATCTGGTATTACCTTAAAGAGATAATAGGTTATAAATACTGTTAAGCAGCCTAAAGCAATTTTTACAGGTAAGAGCGGAGCAAAATAAATGGAGATGCCCATCAAAATATAAATCGATACGATAATCTTCTTCTTCCGTTCACGCGCAATAGACTTAGTTTCTCTAAAGTCCGCAACATAAGTTTGGTAGAGCTTGGTATGATAGAGCCAATCTTCAAAACGTTTAGAAGATTTTGAAAAACAAGCTATTGACAACAAGAGGAAGGGTGTTGTCGGTAATAGTGGCAAGGCAACTCCAACGATTGCTAAAGCTAAAGAAATGAATCCAATGCAAAGATAAATAATGCGCATATCTACTCCTAAGTAAGAATAATCTTCTTCTAGTTAAGCATAAAAAGATAAAATCTGTCAAGTTTAAATTAAAAAGAGCTGAAATTATCATTTCAGCCCTAATTATTTTTATTTAATCTTTTCTTCTTCGTAGTCACCATTGCTACATACAATCTGTTTTCCGCCACCACGGATTTTTTTCTCCATGAGGAAGTGACCACATTTAGGACAATCACGTCCAACAGGTTTATCCCAAGAGGTAAACTCACATTCTGGATAACGATTGCATCCATAGAAAATACGATTACGTTTGGTTTTGCGTTCGATAATTTGCCCTTGATGACAATTTGGACATGTAACACCGACTTCTTTAACAATGGCTTGCGTATGCCGACAATCTGGGAAATTGCTACATGCGTAAAACTTACCGAAGCGTCCAATCTTAATTACCATAGGACTACCACAAACTTCACAGTCAAATCCAGCTGGCTCATCCTTAATTTGAATTTTTTCCATCTCTGCTTCAGCTTTAGCGACCTCTTTAGAGAATGGTTTGTAAAATTCATCAATAACCCGTTGCCACTCTTCTTTTCCAACCTCGACATCATCCAGTTTACCTTCCATTTCAGCGGTAAACTTCACGTTAACAATGTCTGGGAAATATTCAACAATCAGCTTGTTAACGACTTGTCCTAAATCAGTTGGTTCAAAGCGTTTAGATGCTAGTCTTACATAGTAACGTTTTTGGATTGTTTCAATGGTTGGAGCATAGGTAGATGGACGTCCAACTCCGTTTTCTTCCAAGGTCTTAATCAAAGTAGCCTCAGAATATCGTGCCGGTGGTTGTGTGAAATGTTGTTCAGGTTTGCTATTAACCTGTTTGACCACATCTCCTACTTCCATATCAGGCAGCATCTTATTTTTATCAGAATCGTTGTAAATGGCTAAATAACCATCAAACTTAACCTGACTACCATTTGCCGCGAATTGAACACCATTTTGCGAAAGTTTAACAGCCATGGTATCGAAAATCGCACCAGTCATTTGACTCGCTACAAAGCGGTTCCAGATAAGGGTATAAAGTTTTAGCTGGTCTTTATCCAAATACTTAGCAATTTTTTCAGGAGTATTAAAGACACTTGAAGGACGAATAGCTTCGTGGGCGTCTTGAGCGCCAGAGGCATTTTTTACCTTGCTACCATGTTTAGAATACTTACTACCAAAACGTTCATTGATGTAGCTAGCAGCTTCATTCTGAGCAACTGGACTGATACGAGTAGAATCCGTACGCATATAGGTAATCAGACCTTGGACACCTGTACCAATATTGATTCCTTCATAGAGTTGCTGAGCAACCATCATAGTCTTGCGAGTACGGAAATTTATCTTGTTAGCAGCATCCATCTGCATAGAAGACGTTGTATATGGAAGAGGAGCATTGCGCTTTCTTTCCTTTTTATCTACTTGATCAACAGTAAAGTCTTTACTGCTAAGGTGAGATAAAACTTCTTTGACTTCTTCATTGGTAGCCAACTTCATCTTCTTGCCATTCATTCCATAAAAAGAAGCTTGGAATTGCTTGGTACCTTTTTTAAAGACACCATCAATCGTCCAATATTCTTCAGGTTGGAAGGCATTGATTTCATTTTCACGATCAATGATTAATTTAAGCGCAACAGACTGAACACGTCCTGCCGATAAGCCTTTTTTAACTTTTTTCCAAAGAATTGGTGAAATTGAATACCCTACTAAACGGTCCAAAACACGACGGGCCTGTTGGGCATCGACCAAATCCATATTGATTTTACGAGGTTCTTTAAAGGCATTTTTTACCGCATCCTTGGTAATCTCGTTGAAAACAACACGGTTAGTATCATTCTCGTCAAGATTTAAAATATGCGCTAAATGCCAAGAAATAGCTTCTCCTTCACGGTCCGGGTCACTTGCAAGAAAGACTTTATTGGCTTTCTTTGCTTCTTTTTTCAAATCATTAATAAGAGGACCTTTACCTCGAATATTGATATATTGCGGCTCGTAATTATTTTCAACGTCAACTGACATACTTGACTTTTTCAAATCACGGATATGTCCGACACTGGCTAAAACCTTATAATTACGTCCTAGATATTTTTCAATCGTTTTAGCCTTTGCAGGCGACTCTACGATTACAAGATTTTTTTTACTTGTTGATTTTTTCTTTTTGGTTGCCGTTACCACAGTATCACACCTTCTCAAAGTAATTAAACTTTATAAAGTGTAAACCATTTTTAAAAACCTGTCAAGACTTAACACCCATATAATAGAAGAAAAGTTTGCTAAATGAAATGATTCTATTTCTAAAACTCAAACTCAGCGAGAATATCCTGCCCACATGTTGCTAGTTTTGCTCCTTCTTGGATCAAATGATGACAGCCGTCTGAGCGTCCATCTAAAATGGAACCTGGAATCGCAAAGACATCTCTACCTTCCTCCATCGCACGCTCACAAGTGATTAAGCTACCAGATCTCATTTTAGCTTCTGCAACGATAACTCCTCGACACAATCCTGCAATAATGCGATTTCTGGCAGGAAAGTGAAATTTCAAGGGTTCTTCCCCTGGTCCGTACTCACTTAGTATTAAATGATTGTCTCCAATATATTCTTGAAGACGTTTATTGGAGCGGGGATAATGGACGTCTAAACCAGTTCCGATCACTGCAATCGTTTTGCCACCAGTTTGAAGAACTGACATATGGGCTGCTGTGTCAATTCCTCTAGCAAGTCCGCTCACCACAACTAATTCATTCTCCAGTTCTTCGATGACTTTCCGGACTGATTTGGTTCCGGTTTGACTACAAGAGCGACTACCTACAACTGCTATCTTTGGTAATTTTAAGAGATTTAAATCTCCTTTATAAAAAAGCAATACAGGTGCATCGTAAATTTCACTGAGTGCAATTGGATAAACATCATCCAAAATCGAAAATGATGGGAACTTTTCAAAATCTTTCTTTAAACGTTCCATACTTTCAAAAGTCAGCTTATGATACCGCTCCATAAAAACTACTGGGTTACGACACTCCGAGGCTTCAGCGATTGTCTCTAAACTCAATTCCTGATCATAAATTTCTCCGTATTGAAGTACTTTCAGAACCTGCTGATTACTTAATCCTGCTTGCTTTAGCTTATAAATTTCAAAATTATCAATCTTAATTTTCATGATCGACTCCTTTTTCTCTCTCTATTTAACTATTCGTAGAAAAAGAAAAAAACTCCCAACAATTTTACTTGTTAGGAAGTTTCTATTTATCTTAGTTATATTAGTAATCAGGTCGAAGAACTCCAGTGACAGTCGCTTTAGTTGCTTCGTAGTCTCCGTCAATAACAACCTTGATAATGCGTTTAGCATCCTCTTCAGGCGCAGGAACCAATGGGAGGCGAGTTGGACCAGCTTCAAATCCCATATAGTTGAGTACTGCCTTAACAGGTGCAGGACTTGGGTATGAGAAGAGAGCATTAACCTTGGGAATAAATTTACGTTGAATAGATGCCGCTTTCTTCATATCACTCTCTTCAATCGCAGTGAACATTTCATGCATTTCATCACCATTCGTATGAGAAGCAACAGAAATTACACCGTCAGCACCAAGATTCATAGCATGGAAAGCATCCCCATCTTCACCAGTGTATACCAAAAAGTCTTCAGGCTTATGCTCAATCAAGTAGGCCATATTGGCAAGACTAGTACATTCTTTGACACCGATAATATTTGGATGGTCAGCCAAACGAAGTAAAGTATCTGGAGTCATTTCGACAACTACACGACCTGGGATGTTATAGATAATAATTGGCAAATCTGATGCGTCTGCAATGGCTTTAAAGTGTTGGTACATACCTTCTTGAGATGGTTTATTGTAGTAAGGTACAATCGCTAGACCGGCTGCAAAACCACCAAACTCCGCTACTTCTTTAACGAACTCGATCGAGTCGCGAGTATCGTTAGTACCAACACCCGCAATTAAAGGAACACGGCCGTTAACAACCTTTTGTACAGCCGCGAACAACTGCAACTCTTCATCGTGGGTTAGGGTTGGACTCTCAGCAGTCGTCCCCGCCATGAGAATACCATCAGTATGGTGTGCCAATAAATGTTCAATCAACTTTGGAATCGCGTCAAAATTTATTGACCCATCTTCATGAAAAGGGGTAATAAAAGCAGTGATAATTTTACAATCTTTTAAATCTTGATAAGACATAGAAAAAACCTTTCTCTATATAAGAAAGAGGCTGGGGCATACTTGCCTTTACCTCCTGTTCTGTACATAAAATAAGAGGAAGAAATCAAACTCTTCGAGTTACTGATTTCTGTTTCATAACGCAGTGGTTGATTGGAACTACTCATGTTTGCAACATTCGTACTTACTAATCAACTGTGCGGGGGCAAAACTACGAAATCAAACTCTTCGAGTTACTGATTTCTGTTTTGCTCCCTATTTCAATTCAAATTTTAATTCTGTAGTTGGACGAACCAAACCACGTTCATGTAAAGTCTCTGCAATTTGCACTGAGTTCCAAGCAGCACCTTTAAGAAGGTTATCAGACACCACCCACATGTGGATCCCTTTTTCAGCATCCAAGTCTTTACGGATACGTCCGACAAATGTATCACGTGAACCGACAGCATTGACTGCTTGAGGATAGATTTGGTGAGCAACATCGTCTTCAAGAACTGCACCTGGGAAGGCAGCAATAGCAGCTTTGACTTCATCGATTGGTGCTACTTCTTTTGTTTCAATATAGACTGACTCAGAGTGGGCTGACAAGACAGGAATACGCACGCAAGTTGCTGAAACGGCAATGCTATCGTCTTCCATGATTTTCTTAGTTTCGTTTGTCATCTTCATTTCTTCATAAGTGTAGTCATTATCAGTGAAGACATCAATTTGCGGAAGAGCGTTGAAGGCGATTGGATAGTGTTTCTTATCTCCACCTGAAGGTAAGATTTCTGCTTTAACATCACGTGGGTTAACTCCATCATTTAAGACTTCACGAAGCTCACGTTGGGTTTCAAGAATAGCTCCCATACCGGCACCTGAAACTGCTTGATAAGTTGATACAATGATACGGTCCAAACCCCATTTTTGACGAACAGGCTCAAGAGCAACCATCATTTGAATAGTTGAACAGTTTGGACAAGAGATGATTCCGTTGTGAGCATCAAGAGCATGGGCGTTTACTTCAGGAACGACTAATGGCACATCTGGATTTTGACGGAAATAAGAAGTGTTATCTACTACTACTGCCCCCGCTTTAACAGCATAAGGTGCGTATTTTGCAGAAGTTGAACCACCAGCTGAGAAGAGAGCAATATCAACTCCTTCAAAAGCTTCTTCTGTTGTTTCTTCAATAGTCACATCTTGGCCTTTGAATTGCAAGACCTTTCCTGCAGAACGTGCAGATGCAAGATAGCGAATTTTATCGATTGGAAGAGTTGATTCTTCCAACATTTTGATCATTTGAGCACCAACGGCACCTGTAGCACCGACAACAGCAACTGTGTATCCCATAACAAACCTCTTTTTGAATTTTCTAAAAATTTCTATAATAGAAACATTATACTACTTTTTAAAAGAATTGAAAAGTCTTTACCCTATCTATTTTCTGAAATTACAAGAAAAGGCGATGGGACAGAAATCGATAGACAAAGTCTCGATTTCGTAGTCCCAGCCCCGCGAGGATGATTAGGAGCTTTTTGGAGTCTAAAAGACGAACAAAAAGTTCAATCAGCTACCGCGTCAAAGTTTGATTGCTAATAAAAAATGAGGTCGGGCTCTTTTGGCCCAACCTCTTCTACTATTCATAAAATTGTTTATATGGTTTAGTAAATGATTGCAATATTTCTGGAGAAGCTTCTAAATAGTCTTTAACTTCCTTCAAATTTGCTTTAACAATTATCCGTTCTGTAGCATTAGCATCTTCACAGGTTACCAAAGTCAGCTCGTCAATCCCTTCTCTGTCTTCAATAACATCGATGCGATCTGGAGTTACCTTTTTAACTTCTACTATTTCATATTTATAAACTTTTTCTTTATCTGTTAGATAAATGAACATTCCATTAGTAGCACGTGCTAAGGGTGAAAATAGCTTCTGATCTGCATCTTTACCAGTAAAAATCCGGTGACTTGCCAATGAATAATTTCCCTGCCCCATAACCTGATTAGCTTTCATCGTTCCAGCACCATAGAACAGGTTCACATTATCCAGCCCCTTAAAAATAGGTAAATTCATTTCAAGTTCTGGAATAGAAATACCCCCAATCACTGGAAGTTGTTGGGAATTCCATTGAGCAGAAAGTACTGCCTCTGAAGATAAGGATTTTACAGAGTCAAAATCAAAATTTCCACTAGCAGTTTTATTTTCCTCAATTTCCTCTTTTGAAACCTGACTTACTTGATATTTATTGGTATTCCAAATCATAATTACATCACGTATCTTTGAATTAAAAATCAAAGCTAGAGACAAAAGGATTAGAAATCCAGCCAAAATATTAATCAGCAGATTCTTACGCTTATTTTTTTTACTTTTTATTCTTTTTTGAGACATTATTCTTCACTTTCTGTTTCGTTTTCTGTCCCAACTTCTTCTTTCTCTGCTGCTGCAACTGTTGTAAAGGTTACAATCTTAGCATTTTCATCTAGACGCATCACTTTTACTCCCATAGTTGAACGTCCAGTTTGTGAAATATTGGCAACATTTGTTCGAATCATAACACCAGTATCTGTGATGACCATCAAGTCTTCGTCACCTTTTACTGTGAGTAGGCCGGCAAGTTGACCGTTTTTATCGGTAATATTAGCGGTTTTCATACCTTTACCAGCACGACCTTTAGTTGGATATTCAGTGGCAACTGTACGCTTACCGTATCCTTTTTCGGTGATAATGAGAACCTCATCTTGGTCAGTGATTACTCTAGCTCCAACTACAGAATCGCCTTCACGAAGATTTACTCCTTTAACACCAGTTGCACTACGACTCATGCTACGAACGGATGACTGGTTGAAACGAACTGCATAGCCTAACTTAGTACCGATAATGATATCAGTATCTTCTTGAGTAAGAAGAACATTAATCAATTCGTCCTCATCTTTCAAATTCAAGGCTTTTAGACCATTTTGACGAATGTTGGCAAATTCTTTAACGCTAGTTCTCTTAACAATACCTGCTCGAGTCGTAAAGAAGATGTATGCATCATCACTACGTTCTGATTCGACATTAATGATAGTTTGGATGCTTTCTCCCTCATCCAGTTTCAAGAGGTTAACTACAGGCAATCCCTTGGCTGTACGACCATATTCTGGGATTTCATAACCTTTCAAACGATAGACACGACCTTTGTTGGTAAAGAAGAGCAAGTGATCATGGGTGCTGGTAGAAACCAACTCACGGACAAAGTCATCGTCCTTGACTCCTGTTCCCTGTACGCCACGTCCACCACGTTTTTGGACAGTAAACTCGTCTTGGTCCAAACGTTTAATATAACCTTTATTTGATAGAGTGATAAGAACATCAGACTCTTCAATCAAGTCTTCATCTTCAAGCGTCAAGACTTCACCAACCATTAACTCAGTACGGCGTTTATCTTCATACTTGCGTTTGACTTCATCCAATTCTTCCTTGATGATTTGCGCAACACGTTCTGGTTTAGCAAGAATGTCCGCTAAGTCAGCAATCAAAGCAATCAACTCATTATATTCAGATTGAATCTTATCACGCTCCAAGCCAGTCAAACGACGGAGACGCATGTCTAGGATTGCTTGGCTTTGACGTTCAGATAGCTTGAACTTGCTCATCAATTCCGCTTGAGCTTCTTGGTCAGTTTCGCTGGCACGGATGATACGAATGACTTCATCAATATGATCCAGAGCAATTAGCAAACCTTCCAAGATATGCGCGCGTGCCTCAGCTTTTTCTTTATCAAATTGAGTGCGACGAGTCACAACTTCTTTTTGGTGCTCAATGTATGCATCCAAGATTTGGCGAAGCGATAAAATCTTTGGAACACCATTTTGGATAGCAAGCATGTTAAAACCAAAGCTAGTCTGCATCTGAGTCATCTTGAATAAGTTGTTCAAAATAACATTAGCTGATGCATCACGTCTAACTTCAATAACAAAGCGAACACCTTCACGGTTAGATTCATCACGAACAGCTGTAATTCCATCGATACGTTTTTCCTGAACTAAACGTACAATGTGTTCATGCACTTTAGTCTTGTTAACCATATATGGAAATTCTGTAACAACGATCCGTTCGCGACCTGTTTTAGTTTCTTCAATTTCCGTACGAGAACGAAGAACAATAGATCCCTTACCGGTCTCATACGCCTTATGAATACCTGATTTACCCATAACTAGGGCAGCTGTTGGGAAGTCTGGACCAGGCAAAACTTCCATTAAATCTTTGGTTGTAACTTCAGGATTATCCATGACGAGTTTAACAGCATCAATGGTTTCACCCAAATTATGAGGTGGAATATTGGTCGCCATACCAACGGCAATACCTGTGGCACCATTGACCAAAAGATTTGGGAAACGAGCTGGTAAAACAACAGGTTCTCGTTCATTGGCATCATAGTTATCAACAAAATCAACGGTATTTTTATTGATATCGCGAAGCATTTCAAGAGCAATTTTGCTCATACGTGCTTCTGTATAACGTTGCGCGGCAGCACCATCACCGTCCATAGAACCAAAGTTACCGTGCCCATCTACAAGCATGTAGCGGTAGCTCCACCATTGAGCCATACGAACCATAGCTTCATAGATAGATGAGTCCCCGTGTGGGTGGTATTTACCCATTACGTCCCCTGTAATACGGGCAGATTTCTTATGAGGTTTATCAGGAGTAACTCCTAATTCGTTCATTCCGTACAAAATACGACGATGAACAGGTTTCAACCCATCACGAACATCAGGAAGAGCCCGCGATACGATTACACTCATGGCGTAATCGATAAAGCTAGTCTTCATCTCCTTGGTCAGATTGACATTCACTAAATTTTTATCTTGCATTAACAAATGCCTCGTTTCACTATTAGTAATTACATATATTATACCATAGTTTGGACTATTTTACAGTCTAACAACACGTGTAAAACGTTTACATATTTATCCCGAAGGTATATCCGTGACAAAGCTTAGCAAAAGTGATAGAATGAAATCAAATAGGGGTTCCCCCTGAAAAAAAACAAAGGAGATGTTTAGACAAATGACAGTTACTAAACAACACAAAAAAGTTATCCTCGTTGGTGACGGTGCCGTAGGTTCATCTTACGCTTTTGCTCTTGTTAACCAAGGCATTGCTCAAGAACTTGGTATCATTGAAATTCCTCAATTGTTTGAAAAAGCAGTTGGTGATGCTGAAGACCTTAGCCACGCGCTAGCTTTTACTTCACCTAAAAAAATCTATGCAGCTAAGTACGAAGACTGTGCGGATGCAGACCTTGTAGTTATCACTGCTGGTGCTCCACAAAAACCAGGTGAAACTCGTCTCGATCTTGTTGGTAAAAACCTTGCTATTAACAAATCAATTGTTGAACAAGTTGTTGCATCTGGATTTGACGGTATCTTCCTTGTTGCCGCTAACCCAGTTGACATTTTAACTTACTCAACTTGGAAATTCTCAGGATTCCCTAAAGAACGTGTTATCGGTTCAGGTACTTCACTTGACTCAGCTCGTTTCCGTCAAGCACTTGCTGAAACTATCGGTGTTGATGCTCGTTCAGTTCACGCCTACATCATGGGTGAGCACGGTGACTCTGAATTTGCAGTTTGGTCACACGCTAACGTTGCCGGTGTTAAATTGGAACAATGGTTACAAGCTAACCGTGACTTGAATGAAGCGGATCTTGTTGAACTCTTCATCTCAGTTCGTGACGCTGCTTACTCAATCATCAACAAAAAAGGTGCTACATAATACGGTATCGCAGTTGCTCTTGCTCGTATCACAAAAGCTATCCTTGATGATGAAAATGCGGTTCTTCCACTTTCAGTCTTCCAAGAAGGCCAATACGGAGTTGAAAACGTCTTTATCGGTCAACCAGCTATCGTTGGTGCGCATGGTATCGTTCGCCCAGTTAACATCCCATTGAACGACGCTGAAACTCAAAAAATGCAACTTTCTGCTCGTGAATTGCAAGAGATTATTGATGAAGCATGGAAAAACCCAGAATTCCAAGCTGCTTCTAAAAACTAACTCAATTTAATTTTAAAAAAAGAAATGTCTAGACAAAACAGTCTAGACATTTTTTATAACGTTAATCCATTTGTGCAAAAGCTGCTTCAGCATCTACATTGCTAATTGCACCTAACTGAATCTTAGCAATTTTACCATTTGAATCAATTAGGTATTCAGTTGGAATACTTCGAATCTGATAGGCTTGGAATGTAGTTCCCTTAGTGTCATATAAGACAGGTATATCTTTATAGCCCTGCTCCTCAAACCATTTTGGAAATTGGTCGATCGTTTTTTCGCCTTGAAGGCCGGGTGCAATAACAGATAATATTTCAAAATCACGATCTTCTTTTGCAGCAAGTTCCATTAATTCAGGCATACTTTTTTTACAAGGTCCGCACCAAGAAGCCCAAAATTTAAGATAAACTTTCTTTCCTTTATAATCTGATAATTTCACTTCTTTTCCATCCATAGATTGGAGCGTGAAATCCGGTGCTTCTGCTCCTACAGCTATTTGCTTAACCGTTGCTTGCTGCTGTGCTTGAGTCGTTTGATTTTCCTGACTTAGTTCCTTCTCTTCCTTGCCACAAGCAATCAAAAGAAAGATAGATAAGAAACTAAGTCCAAAATAGATTGTTTTTTTCATAGATAACTCCTTTTATCCTAATATTCCAGATAAGACATTTAACTGTCCCAACATTAATAAAATTCCCATGAGAATAATTAGTAAACCACCAATTCTTTTCAGTAAGAGTAGGTGAGATTTAATTCTACTAAAATAAGGCATAATCAGACCTGATGCCAAAGCCAATACTAAAAATGGAAGCGCCATTCCAAGAGTATAAACTAGGGTTAATAAGGCCCCTTGAAGAGCTCCATTTCCTCCTGAGGCAGCTAATGCTAAAACTGAACTTAAAACTGGACCAATACATGGAGTCCAACCAAAGCTGAAGCTGATACCTAATAGAAAGGCTGATAGATATTTACTAGACTGTTTTTGATCAAATCTTACTGTTTTTTGGAACTCTAATTTTCGTAGATGAAGGATTTCCATCTGATGTAAGCCTAGTATGATAATAATACCACCCATAACATAACGAAACCAATCAGCATAGAGTAAGTTCCCCAGAAATCCTGCTCCAAACCCTAGAATAAAGAAAATTAGAGAGATACCAGCGATAAAACAGAATGTCCGAATTAATCCTGACCAGGCAACATCTTTACCTAAAAACCGAAATGTTTTTGACTGCTCTTGATCATCTAACAAAACACCTGCATAGACTGGTAACAAAGGAAATATGCAGGGAGAAAAAAATGACAAGATACCAGCTAAAAATACAGAGATAAAAAATATAATACTTTCCAATTAAGAACCTTCTTTCATATAGTCATCTTTTATTTTACTATAAAAGAAAACGTTTGTAAGATATCTGCTACGCAAATTTGATTTCAGCTTTAACAAAAAAAAGGAGCTCAGCTCCCTTTTTTATTAATAAGTTCCTTCTTCACCTTGACTTGTCAAGATTACAGGTCCATCCTTGGTAATAACAAACTGGTGTTCATACTGACATGATAGACCACCGTCGATAGTTTTATGAGCCCAACCTGTCTCCATGTCTGTATCGATTTCCCAATCACCTGTATTGATCATAGGTTCGATTGTCAAAACCATACCTTCACGAAGACGGAGACCACGACCAGCTACACCATAGTTAGGAACCATTGGCTCTTCATGCATAGTTGGTCCAACACCGTGTCCTACAAGATCACGGACAACACCGTATCCACGACTTTCAGCATATTCTTGAATCGCTGCCCCAATATCGCCAATTCGGTTGCCAACAACAGCTTGCTCGATACCCTTATACATAGCTTCCTTGGTCACGTCCATCAAGTTTTTAACTTCTTCTGATGGTTTACCAACTGCGTATGCCCAACAAGAATCAGCCAAGCCACCCGTAAAGTTTTGAGTATATTTTTTCATCTGCTCAACGTTGTTAAAATTGAGTTTAGAAACATTGAGGTCAGACTTCGCGATTGGCCCACCAAGAACCATATCAACCTTTAGGAGGTCACCCTCTTTGAGGATATAATGACGAGGGAAGGCGTGTGCTACTTCGTCATTGAGCGAACAGCAGGTTGCATATGGATAGTCCATCATTGCTCCATCAACACCAATCTGCAGTGGAAGGAAATTCTCTTCTTTACAACGACGGCGAACATACTCTTCTACTTCCCACATATCAACACCTGGCTTGATGATATCACGCAAGCCAATGTGGATACTTGCAAGAAAATCACCTGCCTTATCCATAGCTTCGATTTCTCTAGCTGATTTTAATGTAATCATGTTTACTCCTAGATTCTAATTAATTTTTACAGTTACATTTGCTTTTGATACAATTTGATGATTGAGATAAATGTCATAATCAATAATAGCTGATCGTCTCGTATGATGAATTATTCTAGCTTGAATACGTAGAACATCATCAATCTGAACAGCCTGTAAGAAGTAAATCAACATTTGTTCAATGATGAGGTTACGCCCGCTATTAACGACCAAGTCTTGTGTCATATGAGTCAAGATTTCTGAAAGAACACCATTAGCCAGAACACCATTTTTTTCTAACATAAAGGGTTCGACTGTAATGACAACCTCATCATGATGATAAGATAGCTTCTGTCCAATCTGTTCTGAAAAGGTTGGTAAAGTTGAGACCTGAGAACGACTCATTTTTTCCATGACATCACGTCTAGTAATGACACCAAGCAAGGTTTGATTGCTCCGTACAACAGGTACCATTTCAAAATCTTCAGCAATCATTCTCTGGCTCACGTTAGCAATATTTGTGGCTAAACCGGTCATGTAGACAGTTCTTGTCATGACCTTATCAATGGTAGTTCCTGGTGATTTATCTCCAGCATCACGCATGGTCACGACACCCACAACAACCTTATGCTGATTGATAACAGGGAATCGACTACTTCTATTCTTACGAACTAAATCTAAATAATCTTTTACAGTATCCGTTTCTTGTAAAAAACCATATTCATGACAAGTGCGATAGATTTTTTCAACCGTTAAAATATCTGTCTTTATTTGTACATTTGACAAAGCTCGGTTAATCATGGTTGCAATGGTAAATGTGTCATGTTTGCTGCGTAACACTGGGATATTTTTCTTATTAGCAGCATCCAAAACATCTTTATGAACTTCAAATCCACCTGTTACCAAGACAGCATTTTCATTTTCAAGTGCCAATAATTGGATTCGTGTTCTGTCACCGACAATAAGTAGACCGCCATCATGAAGATAAGAAAGAATATTCTTTTCTGTCATGGCTCCAATGGAGAATTTACTGAATTCTCTCTCCAAACCAGCTTGGCCAGCTAAAACTTCTGAACCAGTGACTTCTGCAATTTCTGCAAAGGTTAATCTCTCAATGGCAACTTTTTTGGACTTGACACGGACAGTTCCACTTCGAGGACGTGTTTCAACCAATCCTCTATTTTCAGCTTCTTTGATAGCACGATAAGCTGTACCATCACTCACTCCCAGCCTATTTGAAATACTTCGAACACTGACCCGTTTTCCGACTGGTAATTCTTCTAAATAAGCTAAAATTTCTTGGTGTTTACTCATTTAGCTCTCCTTTTGTATAGCGAAATTCTAGATAATCCCGCATCTTACGAGTATATCGATCACTACCCTTGAAACGACGATATAGAACGAAGCCTGATTTTTGTGCAACCTTTTGACTAGCACTATTTTCTAAATGCGTCACAATAGAAAGTTGCTTTAATTCAAACTGATCCATAGACAAATCGCGTAATTTGGTAACTGCTTCCGTCATATATCCCTGAGACCAATAGTCTTTCCTTAAAAAATAGCCAATTTCTGCTTCTTTACGAATTTCATCCAGCTTTTCAAACTTAATGGCTCCAATCATCTTCTGTGCTTTCTTATCACAAATCGCCCAAATTCCCAAAGGTGATTTCATAAAGTAGTTAGCAAGAGCATATTGACTTTCCTCAATGCTGGCTTGCGTAGGAAAAATAAATTGGAGATTTTCAGGGTCTGATGCTAGAGCATGAAAGTCATCTACATCCGTAAAAAAGAATGGACGGAAATACAAACGTTCCGTCTCATAGAAAGAATACATTGCTAATTTTGTCCAGATATTCATTGTGTTCCTCAAAATGGCTAATCTTCAATTAGCTCAATATCTGCTCCAAGCTTACGTAATTTTTCAATAATATTTGAGTAGCCTCTTAAAATGAACTCCACACTAGTAATTTCTGTTCTACCTTCAGCCATTAATCCAGCAATAACCAAGGCTGCACCTGCACGTAAGTCAGTCGCTCTTACACTTGCACCGTGTAAAGAATTACCACCCTTATAGATAATGTGATCATTAGTCGTTGTAATATCTGCGTTCATTTTAGCTAATTCAAAGACATGGTTCACACGTTTTTCATAAATGGTATCAATCAGTGTCCCTCGTCCTTCTGCTTTCAACAAAAGTGGTGTAATCGGTTGTTGAAGGTCTGTAGCAAATCCTGGATATGGAGCTGTTTTGATATTTACAGCCTTAAGATTTGTTTGTTCTTCAACGTAGATACTATCTTCAGAAATCGTCATATGAACACCCATTTCTTCAAGTTTTGCAATAAAACCTTCTAAGTGTTCATAAAGTACATTGTTTATAAGAATTCCTTGTCCCACAGCAGCAGCTAAAGAAATATAAGTACCAGCTTCGATACGATCTGGAATAACTTGATGACGTGTGCCGTGTAGAGATTCAACACCATCGATAGTAATCATATCCGTACCTGCACCACGAATATGAGCTCCCATATTATTTAACAAAGTAGCTACATCAATAATTTCAGGCTCTCGAGCAGCATTTTCAATGACTGTACGTCCTTGAGCTTTTACTGCTGCAAGCATCGTATTAATAGTTGCTCCTACACTTACAGTATCCATATAAATACTAGCACCCTGTAACTTAGAACCATTAGTTGAGAGATTCATATTATCTCCCTCATAGGTTGTCTTAGCACCCATAGCTTCAAAAGCTTTCAAGTGCAAGTCAATAGGACGAGGACCCAAGTCACATCCACCAGGCAAACCTACTGTTGCTTCACCAAAACGTCCAAGAAGACTACCGTAGAAATAATAGGATGCGCGAAGACTGTTAATCTTACCGTATGGCATTGGTTTATTTTGAACACCACGAGGATCAATTTCTAGAACGTCATCATAGCGCTTAACACTCGCACCCATAATTTCCATAATATCAACCAAACTAGCGACATCGGAGATATCTGGAACACAATCCAAAATAACTACATCATCTGATAAAATAATAGCAGGAATCAGAGCAACTACACTATTTTTTGCTCCGCTAATGGTTATCTCACCCTTTAATGGGCGTCCACCGTTAATGACAATTTTTTTCATTATCTTTTAAATACTCTTTCAATATATATTCATAAGGTCTCACCCTATATTATACCATATTTCTTTCTTATTATCTATCATAATAAATCAAATAAGCTCCTTAAGATTTTATTGATTTAAAACAGTTTCTGAAGTAAACTTAAATAATAACTGATGCTAAATTTATTCAAAAAAAGGCTTCCCGAAAATCTCGGAAAGCCTTTTATAATGCTTATTTTGCGATTGGGTAAACAGAAACTTGTTTCTTATCGCGACCTTTACGTTCGAAACGTACTACGCCTTCAACTTTAGCGAACAAAGTATCGTCTCCACCACGTCCAACGTTTACACCTGGATAGATGTGTGTACCACGTTGACGGTAAAGGATTGATCCACCAGTTACAGTTTGTCCGTCAGCTGCTTTAGCTCCAAGACGTTTAGCTTGTGAATCGCGTCCGTTTGATGTAGAACCTCCACCTTTTTTGTGGGCGAAAAGTTGCAAGTTGTTAAGAGTCATTTTTAACATAATGTTTTCCTCCGTGTTAGTTTTCTGTGATAACTCTGGTTTGGACGAACTCAGAAGAGTTCTCCGATAAGTTTGCCATACCTAAGAAAAATGATTCAAAAAATAATTGTGTCATTTCTCTCTGGTGAGAAGGAAGATCTTTTGGAATTTCAACCATCAGATAGCCACCTTCATCTTCGTTTAATTCTAAGATTGGTTCATAGCCTGCAAATTTCTCAATGGAATTGATAAAGTTAACGGCAAGCGTAGAAACCGATGCACACACGACATCTAGGCCGTATTCGCCACTCTCGGCGTGTCCAGTAATCTCCGCACTCCTCAGCTCGCCATCTTCGGCTCTCTCAAAGACTGCTTGTATCATGTGTTCTCCTTAAAATTAAGCGTTGATTGCGTTGATGACAACTTTAGTGTATGGTTGACGGTGACCTTGTTTACGGTGGCTACCTTTTTTAGGTTTGTACTTGTAAGTAACAACTTTCTTTTGTTTTCCTTGTTTTTCAACAGTTCCAACTACAGTAGCTCCAGCAACAAGCGGAGTTCCGACAACAGTGTTTTCACCACCAACAAGAACAACTTCGTTAAAAGTAACTTCTTGACCAGCTTCAACGTTCAATTTTTCAACGTAAACTGCTTGACCAACTTCAACTTTAACTTGTTTTCCGCCAGTTTTGATAATTGCGTATGTGCTCATTATGCACCTCCTATGATTTTTTGGGGTTTCCCCGAATTTTTGTGAAGACTCGCCTAGCATCGTGGGACGAACCACTTAAACTTGATGAATCAAGCAACGATGATCGTGCGGTTGCACAGGACTGTGCATAGTCAACTCTACAAGTATAGCATGATTCCAAATTTTTGACAAGTATTTTCATTCAAAATTCAGCCTTTTATTAGACTTTTTTCGCAAAGAAGATAAAATCATACTTAGATAAAAAATACTCATCATGATAGGGACACCTAAAATTGTTTTTTCGTTGAAGATAATCGTTAAGTAAGCTGAAAATACTACTCCTAGAATGAAACTAACAAGTAGGCTCACAAAAATCAATCCTTCCATCAAAAAGGCTGTATGCTTGGTCCGGACGTATTCGCCAAAAGCCAACATGGTGCGTTTGATATTTCCCGTCATAAAGGCATTATTATAGGCAATTCCAGAAACCTCTCCAAAAGCTGTTGTAACCAGACCCATACAAAAAGCCAGAGGAGGAATAATAAACATGTTATCAACACTCAATGGAACAAAGCCGATTATCAATGATAAAATAGCTAATGGAACAAGTGATAGAATGGGTTTTTTAACAATGCGAAGTTTTTCCTTGTAAATCGTAAGCAAAAAAACGCCTAACATGAAAGATAAAAGTGTCAATATCTTTATTTCAGCATCAGCCAAATTTCTCTGAACGATTCCGACTGATAGAAATACCACATTCCCTGTTTGCCCAGCGACTAAGGTATTCCCTCTTACAATAAACGTATAGGCATCTACATAGCCTGCACAAAAAGTCAAAAAAAGCGCCAATCTTTTTGAATGACGAGAAATTTTTCTCATAGGTAATAATCTCATACTAATCTCCTAAATATACTGTAACTATTGTACCATTTTTTCTAGAAATTTCGAAGTATCAAAGCAAAAGAATTATCTTAACTTATCTAGTTGACTCTTTCTATGATATAATGAAATCAATCATTACTTGTGGAAAAGGAGTAACTATGCTAAAACTTGGTATCATAGGAACTAGTTCAATCAGCCATCATTTTCTAGAGGTTGCCCATACTAGCGGAAAATTTCAACTGGGTGCAGTCTATTCTAGAAAAATAGAAACCGCAGAAAAGTTTGTTGAACAATATCAAGGCGTTAAGCTATTTGATCAGTTAAATGATTTCTTTAATGATTCATTCGATGTGGTATACATTGCTAGTCCGAATTCCCTGCATTTTAGCCAAGCAAAGATGGCTTTATCTGCTGGAAAACATGTTATCCTTGAAAAACCAGCCGTCACTCAACCACAAGAATGGCAGGATTTAGTTCAAACAGCTAAAGATAATAAATGTTTTATCTTTGAAGCAGCACGTAACTATCATGAAGATGCTTTTGCCACAATCAAAGGCTTTCTTGCCAACAAACAAATTCTTGGTGCAGACTTTAACTACGCTAAATACTCTTCTAAGATGCCTAACCTACTTGCTGGCGATACTCCTAATGTTTTCTCAGACCGTTTTGCAGGTGGTGCACTTATGGATCTTGGTATTTATACTCTATACGCAGCAATCCGCTTATTTGGAAAACCGACTCATGCAACCTATCAAGCTCAGAAACTAGATAATAGTATCGATTTGAACGGTGACGGCATGCTCTACTATCCTGACTATCAAGTACATATCAAAGCAGGAAAGAATATCACTTCTAATCTTCCTTGCGAAATTTATACGACAGATGGAACACTGACACTTGATACTATTGAACTTGTTAGTTCAGCTATTTTCACAGACCATCAAGGAAATGAAGTTAAACTTCCTATCCAGCAGGCTCCTCACAACATGACTGAGGAAGTTGCTGCTTTTGCAAACATGATCAAGCAAGCAGACCTGAATCTCTACCAATCTTGGATTGATGATGCGGCACACGTCCACAACCTACTTTACACCATGCGCCAGAATGCTGGCATTAGATTTGAGGCAGAAAAATGAAAACCAAACTAACTACCGAATGGCAAGAATTGATTGTTCAACTGGGCTTCCAAGAATTTACTCCCATTCAAATTCAACTTTTTGAGCCTATAACAAAAGGTGAAAATCTTCTTGGAGTCAGTCCAACTGGAACAGGAAAGACTTTAGCCTATCTCCTACCTAGTCTTCTCAAACTGCAAAAGAAAAAAGCCCAACAATTATTGATTTTAGCACCTAATACCGAGCTTGCTGGACAAATTTTTGAAGTTACTAAAACCTGGGGTGAGGCTATCGGATTAACAGCTCAGCTATTTCTATCTGGTTCGAGCCAGAAACGCCAAATTGAACGACTTAAAAAAGGACCAGAAATTCTGATTGGAACACCTGGTCGTATCTTTGAACTCGTCAAATTGAAAAAAATCAAGATGATGAATGTGGAAACAATCATTCTTGATGAATTCGACCAACTCCTTGATGATTCTCAAATTCATTTTGTTGAAAAAATTACCAACTATGCACCTCGTGACCATCAACTTATTTACATGAGTGCCACTACCAAATTTGACCAAGATAAGATTGCACCTAACACGCTCATCATTGATCTATCAGACCAAAAGTTAGACAATATTCAACACTTCTACATGCAAGTAGACCAACGTCACAGAGTAGATATGCTTCGTAAACTGGCACAGGTTGAAGATTTCCGTAGTCTTGTCTTCTTTAATAGCTTGTCAGACCTTGGAAGTGCAGAGGAAAAATTACAATATCGTGATGTTTTAGCAGTTTCGCTAGCTAGCGATGTCAACGTTAAATTTAGAAAAGTTATTCTAGAAAAATTCAAAGATAATCAACTGACACTACTTCTTGCCACAGACCTTCTCGCTCGTGGTATCGACATTGATAGCCTGGAATGCGTGATTAACTTTGACGTCCCTAGAGACACGGAAACTTACACTCACCGTGCGGGTCGTACAGGACGCATGGGTAAACAAGGCTATGTCATCACTCTTGTAACCCATCCAGAAGAGCTTAAAAAACTTAAGAAATTTACAAGTGTACGTGAAATTGTCTTGAAAAATCAGGAACTGTATATCAAATGAGAGTGGGACAGAAATCGGTAATTCGTTAGAATTCGATTTCGTCGTCCCACCTCCGCACAGTTGAGTAAGGCTGTAAAAGCTGATAAAATCAGCGTAGTAGAGCCCACTCAACCACTGCGTCTTGTTCGACAATCCAAAGACAATTGAGAGGCTAGGACTTTTGTCCCAGCCTCTTTTTCTTATCCCCAAGTAATTTCTAAGCGGTAGTTCGCAAATGGAACCCCTTCTTTGTTCTGAAGTTGATAGGCTAGTTCAATCCTCTCTTCACCAACTTCATAGTAGCTTGTTTGGATAATAAACTCCTGCATGCCTATAGGTGTCGGAATATAGGCTAAACTATCAGAATCCTTCAGAAAACGCATGATGGTCTTAGGATTTGAGAAACGTGACATGACCAGTTCCTCCCCATTAAATTTCAAAACTACCTTTTCTTGCTCCTCATTGTAAAACAAAAGATAGGAAAAATCGCCCTTTTCCCGTAATTCAACATCATAAAGTTGGTCGATTACTTCCAATTGTTCATCGAACTTGATAGTATTTCTCATTCTAATCTTCACAACTATTCCTCTTTCTTCTCACTTATCCCTACTATTTTACCAAAAAGGCAAGGAATTTGCTATAATGGTCTTATGAATGAAAAAGTATTTCGTGACCCAGTTCACAACTATATCCACGTTAATAATCAAGTCATTTATGACCTGATCAATACCAAAGAATTTCAGCGGCTCCGTCGCATCAAACAGCTTGGGACATCTAGCTATACTTTCCACGGTGGAGAGCATAGTCGTTTTTCTCACTGTTTGGGTGTCTACGAAATTGCCCGTCAAATCACTGAGATTTTTGAGGAGAAATATCCTGAGGAATGGGATTCTAACGAGTCACTATTAACCATGACTGCGGCTCTTCTACATGATCTCGGACACGGTGCCTACTCTCATACTTTTGAAAATCTCTTTGACACCGACCACGAGGCCATTACCCAGGAAATTATCCAAAGCCCTGATACAGAGATTCATCAGGTTCTTTTGCAGGTTGCACCGGACTTTCCAAAAAATGTAGCCAGCGTTATCGATCACACTTATCCCAACAAACAAGTGGTTCAACTCATTTCTAGTCAGATTGATGCAGACCGTATGGACTATCTCCTTCGCGACTCCTACTTCACCGGTGCTTTTTATGGCCAGTTCGATCTGACACGTATTCTTCGTGTCATTCGTCCTGTTGAAAATGGCATTGCCTTTCAGCGTAATGGGATGCATGCCATCGAGGATTATGTCCTCAGTCGTTACCAGATGTATATGCAGGTTTATTTCCACCCAGCTACAAGAGCCATGGAAGTCCTTCTGCAAAATCTTTTGAAACGTGCTAAGGAGCTCTTTCCTGAAAATAAGGACTTCTTTGCCCTTACATCCCCACATCTACTGCCATTTTTTGAGAAAAATGTTAGCTTGTCTGACTATCTAGCACTAGATGACGGGGTTATGAATACCTATTTCCAACTCTGGATGACTAGTACAGACAAGATTTTAGCTGATCTTTCCCAACGTTTTATCAACCGTAAGGTCTTCAAATCTATTACTTTTTCTGAGTGCGACCAAGACCAGCTTGAAATCATGCGGAATTTAGTAGAAGATATTGGTTTTGACCCCAACTACTACACTGCTATCCACAAGAATTTTGACCTTCCTTACGATATTTATCGACCAGAGTCTGAAAATCCTAGAACTCAAATCGAGATTGTCCAAAAGAATGGTGAACTAGCAGAGCTTTCTAGCCTATCTCCTATCGTCCAATCTCTTGCAGGAAGCCGTCATGGTGACAACCGTTTCTACTTTCCTAAAGAAATGCTAAAGCAAAACAGTATTTTCACAAATATCATTCAACAATTTTCAAAACTGATTGAGAATGATCATTTTAATCCAGATAAGAAATAACAGAGGAAATTTATGAGTATAAAATTAATCGCCGTCGATATAGATGGTACCCTGGTTAATAGCAAAAAAGAAATTACTCCAGAAGTTTTTGCAGCTATCCAAGATGCCAAAGCTGCTGGAGTCAAGGTTGTTATTGCAACAGGACGCCCCATCGCTGGTGTTGCCAAACTCCTTGACGACTTGCAGTTGAGAGATGAAGGTGACTATGTTGTGACCTTCAACGGTGCCCTTGTCCAAGAAACCGCTAATGGCCATGAGATTATCAGCGAATCCTTGACTTACGAGGACTATCTGGATATGGAATTTCTCAGTCGTAAACTGGGAGTCCATATGCATGCTATTACCAAGGACGGCATCTACACTGCCAATCGCAATATCGGAAAATATACCGTACACGAGTCAACTCTCGTCAGCATGCCAATTTTTTATCGTACACCTGAAGAGATGGCTGATAAAGAAATCGTCAAATGTATGTTTATCGACGAACCTGAGATTCTCGATGCTGCTATTGAAAAGATTCCAGCAGATTTTTACGAGCGATACTCCATCAACAAATCTGCTCCATTTTACCTAGAACTCCTTAAAAAGGATGTAGACAAGGGATCTGCTATCACGCACCTAGCTGAGAAACTTGGATTAAGCAAAGATGAAACTATGGCGATCGGTGACGAAGAAAATGATCGCGCCATGCTCGAAGTCGTTGGAAACCCCGTTGTTATGGAAAACGGAAACCCAGAACTCAAAAAAATCGCCAAATACATCACCAAAACAAATGATGAATCAGGCGTTGCCCATGCCATTCGAACTTGGGTCTTGTAACATGATTAACATATAAAAAAGTACCCCAGAAGTTAGAGAAAAAGTCTAACTCCTGGGGTATTTTAATTACAGATTATTCTTCTGATTCACTTTTTATTTTTGGAATTTTCTTATTATCTAGTTTAGTAATGCCATTGTTCTCAATCTTGGGAAGGTTCTTTAGTTCATCGGCAGTAGGTACCTTCTGGTATACCTTAGCAGGCCTATAGAGTAAAGCAAACGATAAGAACAAAGCAATGATACTTCCAATAGCTGCCAAATTCCGTTTACTCATTTCTGACGAAGGGACCCTAGCTCCACTTGTACTAAGGTCCTTCCATTCAGGATGCTCTGCTTCAATCGCTTTTTTCTCTTCCCAAAGTAGAACGAGTAAAAAATGGTTAAATGGCACAACTGTAGCCATGGCTGTCACGCCTAGTGGGATAAATCTATTGAGATTTATGATGAGCAAGATACTTAGGATAGAAAATAATACGAATAGAACTATTACTAATACTAGTCGAATTTTATATTCTTTTTTTAGTCGAAGGTATTCTTCTTGGGACATCTGACATATTACCTCTTTTCTCTAAACTCTATACAGCTGAAAAGCATTAGTACAGTGACTCCTGCTGTAAATCTTTGATAAACTCCACAACTTGACGGTTTTCAATCCTAACATGGTATCCACCGCTATTATTGACAAGTTTATCCCCTTCATATCTATCAATCTTTACAGCATAAAGACCGCTTGGAAGGGGTTGATTGTTAAAAAATTCTTTCATCTGCGATTCAAGGTCTTTAAGATAAGCATCATATAACTGATCCTTCTTGTCTTCTGGAGTGTAGTATCGAAATTGAAATTCTGGTATAAAAATATCTTTTTGGAAAAGATATTGAGCATCCATGGGATACATCCCTTGTAATGCTTGTCCATTTCTTTGATTTTCCTCTAATATTTCATCATAAAGATACATGTTGCCATTTTTACTGTTAAATTGAAAACTGATCCCTTCATACTTCAAATAGGTCATTTTAGGATCTGTTATTGATGTCTCCAATGTTTTTAAAAATTCGCTGGTGCCTGGACTAATCTCAATTCCTAAATAAGCTAATTCTGGAAAAACTTGATAAATTTTTTTGTTTTGTTTATAATCTACTTCCGCATCAGTCTTTCTATACGTTTCTTTTTCAGAAGGACGAGTATAGTATTCAAAACGGGAATTAGCTTGATAAGTTTTACCATCTATATTTTCAGTGTAAGTACCATGGATTACAAATCCTCCTACACTTGTATAGTTTTTTTCGTATTTTTCTAACTCAAACTGACCTTTAAGACCGTAGTTCTTATAAGAACGATGTACAGCTTGCTTGATTTCTGTCTTACTTACATATGCAAATACCCCCCACATGTCTAGCATTGCAAAAATAGGACTAAGGATTATAAGTATTACAATTGGGACAACTACGGATAAGCAGCCGATTAATAAGCCTTTTTTCATCTCTTTCTCCTAGACTTTCTATGTCCATTATACCACACCATGGATATCTTATGAATGGTTCAAAATTTGTTCAAAGAAAAAACACTGGTTATCCAGTGTTTTTGTTTCTTGTTCTGCCCCCTGCAGGAATCGAACCTGCAACTACTCCTTAGGAGGGAGTTGTTATATCCATTGAACTAAGGGAGCTAGAGAAAAACCCTGCCGTATGAGCAGAGTTTTTGTTCATCGAATTAACGACGGATTTCTTTGATACGAGCTGCCTTACCTTGAAGAGCACGCAAGTAGTACAATTTCGCACGACGTACTTTACCGTAACGAACAACTTCGATCTTTTCAACACGTGGAGTGTGGATTGGGAAGATACGTTCAACACCTACACCGTTAGAGATTTTACGAACTGTGTAGTTTTCTGAGATGCCAGCACCTTTACGTGCAATAACAACACCTTCAAAAATCTGGATACGTTCACGGTTACCTTCGACAACTTTCGCGTGTACACGAACAGTGTCACCAGGACGGAATGAAGGGATATCTGTACGAAGTTGACCTTCAGTCAAGCTTTGGATTAATGGATTCATTTTATTCTCCTATCTTTGTCAATCTTGAGGAAACTTCCTCAGCGGATAAACTGTATTTTTGTGCGTCCATTACACACAAGATACAGTTTATCAAATTTCCTAGAAAAAGTAAAGAAATTTAAAGCAAAATTCCCAAAAAAATCGCAAGCAAACCACCCAAGTAAGTCACAAGTAAATAACTATAAAATGTCTTCTTGTCATTGAGCAGTCTTTGGAGTTCATCATTCAAGGTTGAAAACGTGGTCAAGCCACCACAAAAACCAGTTGCAAGAATAAGATAGACTTCTTTAGACTCCACATGATTGTAGAATAAACCGATCAAAAAACAACCGATTAGATTGGCAATAAGAGTTCCTAGTGGCATTATTGACCTTTGATTATAGCGAGAAAAGAAATAACGCACAAGGGCACCTAGTCCACAAGCAAGTGCTAGATAAAATACTACCATTTCTTCCTCCCTAGACAATAGGCCAATAAAAGTCCTCCGCCGACACTTAAAACTAGGTACACAAGCAAGCTAATGTATCGTCCTGTGTCCAGCATTTTCACAGCGTCTAGTATAAGACTAGAAAATGTCGTTAATCCACCACAGAACCCAGTTCCAAGCGCTAGAACGACACCTTTACTACTTCCTTTAGAAACCAGATAACCTTTCACAAGATAGACTAAGCAGAAAATCCCAAAATAGTTGACTACTAGTGTTCCCCAAGGGAAGTCTGGACTAGATGGCAACCATCTCGAAATCTGAAAACGCATAATTCCTCCCAGCATACCAGCTAGAAAGATTCCTAAAGGGTAAAATTTTTCTTTTTTCATTTGATTGTTTTATCCTGATAATCACGTGAACGTTTGAGAATGTCTGAAAAAGTTACAACAATCGTTTCTTCGTATTTTTTATTGCTGACGCGATTTCTGACTTTCTCAAAAATGGCTTCTTCTCTTTTAGTATCCAAGATTGGTTTTCCTGTAGACTTTTTATAAGCAACTACACCCTCAACTAGATGCATTCTTTCTTCTAAGAGTCTTACGATTTGGTCATCAATTTGATCAATTTCTTGTCTAATAATATCTAAATCCATTGAGTCTCCTTTTTATTTGAATTATTGTACCAAAAAAGCACTAAATAGGCTAGTAAAATCCTAATCCTGGTTAATAAAAACTGCACTGACTTACCCAATCAGTGCAACATTATATTATCCAACTTTAGCAGCTAATTCTTCTGCGAATTGCTCCAAACGTTCAATATCTTCTTCTTCTGCAGATAGGTCTACTTTGACGCACTCTGAACCCTTTTCAGCTCCAGTAGCGATAAATACTCGGTCGAAGTCATCAACAGCTTTACAGAATTCATCGTAGAAAGTATCACCTGATCCGACTACACCATAGATTTTACCGCTCAAGTTGAGGTCTGCTAGGTCTTCGTAGAAGTCCATCATTTCGTCTGGTAATTCTCCATCACCATAAGTATAAGTTGCCACAATGGCGATGTCTGCTTCTAAAAAGTCAGAAGCATCAACTGTTGTACACTCATCAACATCGACATCTAAACCACATTCTCTTAATTTATCTGCTACAATATCTGCGATTTCTTCAGTATTACCGGTCATACTGGCAAATACAATTTTTGCTAATGCCATAAGGTCCTCCTCAATTAATCTTCCTCCATTATATCACAGATTTTTCATTTTAAAAATAAAAATTCTTGTGCTACAATGAAATGAGAAAGAATTGAGGTTCATTATGGAAATTTGTCACCAAATTTTAGAAAAAATTAAAGCATACGATACTATTATTATTCACCGTCATATGAAACCAGATCCAGACGCCTTAGGAAGCCAGGTAGGATTAAAAGCATTGCTTGAGCATCATTTTCCTGAAAAAACTATCAAAGCCGTGGGTTTTAACGAACCAACCTTAACTTGGTTAGCTGAAATGGATCAAGTAGATGACACAGACTATCAAGGTGCACTTGCGATTATCTGTGACACAGCAAACACTGCACGTATTGATGATAAACGATACACTAAGGCTGAGACTATTATTAAGATTGACCACCATCCAAATGACGAAGTCTATGGAGATCTTGTTTGGGTAGATACCAACTCTAGCAGTGCCAGTGAGATGATTGCGCTCTTTGCTGAAGCGACTAATCTTGAATTATCCGACTATGCTGCAAAAATGCTCTGTGCTGGAATTATTGGCGACACAGGCCGTTTCCTTTATCCGTCTACTTCTGTACGAACACTTCGAGTAGCAAGTCAACTCAGAGAACACAACTTTGACTACGCCGAATTGACACGTAAAATGGATACTATGAGCTTTAAAATCGCCAAACTCCAAGGTTATGTCTATGATCACTTAGAGGTTGATGAAAATGGAGCTGCTCGTGTCATTCTTACTCAAGAAATCTTGAAGAAATACGACGTTACTGATGCTGAAACAGCTGCTATCGTTGGGGCTCCAGGTCGTATCGATACTGTTAGCCTTTGGGGAATCTTTGTGGAACAAGCAGACGGTCACTATCGTGTACGTCTACGTAGTAAATTTGTCCCTATCAATGGTGTTGCAAAAGAACATGATGGCGGTGGGCACCCTCTTGCTAGCGGAGCAAATTCTTATAGTTTAGAAGAGAATGA
Organism: Streptococcus infantis; assembly: GCF_015546995.1. GTDB lineage: Bacteria > Bacillota > Bacilli > Lactobacillales > Streptococcaceae > Streptococcus > Streptococcus infantis_J. The sequence continues at coordinate 101,173 of NZ_JADMUH010000001.1, read as the reverse complement.
GCTCATCTACCAAAAATTGAAAAACTTACTGAAAAATAGATAAAAAGTCTTGCCAAACTTCTGATAATCTGATAGACTAGTATGGTAACAATCTATGGCTCGCAAAGAGACCATGGCAGAAAGGAAATATTGCAAAATGAAAAAAGATATCCATCCAGAATATCGCCCAGTTGTCTTCATGGACACAACTACTGGTTACAAATTCCTTAGCGGTTCAACAAAACGCTCTAGCGAAACAGTTGAGTTCGAAGGCGAAACTTACCCATTGATCCGTGTGGAAATTTCATCAGACTCACACCCATTCTACACTGGACGTCAAAAGTTCACTCAAGCAGATGGACGCGTGGATCGTTTCAACAAAAAATACGGTCTCAAATAATCAACCGCATCACTTGCATAAGGTTGAACGAAAACAACTCCGATTCGGAGTTGTTTTTTTCTTTCTTTCACTTCTAGTAATCATTGAAAATTTTTTAATACAAGCTACTAAACGTTCAATTCTAATATCTCCTGCTACTTTTTTTCTTTATACACAAAAAAAGCCTGTCACGCAAGCTCAAATGCTTGATATGACGGGCTTTTTATAAAATCATTATTTAACTGCTTCTTTAAGAGCTTTACCAGCTTTGAATGCTGGAACTTTAGAAGCTTTGATTTTGATTTCTTTACCAGTTTGTGGGTTGCGACCTTTACGAGCTGCACGTTTACGAACTTCGAAGTTACCAAAACCGATCAATTGAACTTTTTCACCAGCTGAAAGGAATTCAGTTACAGCTGCGAATACAGCGTCAACTGCTGCTGCTGAATCTTTCTTAGTCAATTCTGTAGCTTCTGCTACTTTAGCGATCAAATCTTGTTTGTTTGCCATGTTAATGAATCCTCCAAAATTATTTCTAATTAACACTTATAATCATAACCTAAATTTCCTTTTAGGTCAAGTCAAAAACACGTTTTTATTGATTTTTCTCAATTTTTTTAGGAATTATATCGAATTAAGATTGCCCAGGCGTTTTCTCCGGTGTGAGTTTGGATAATTGAGCCCGTTTCAAGGACTGAAATCGGCTTCTCAACATAAGGTTGTAGAACAGCTTTCATCTCATTTGCCCATTCATTTGTACCTGCATAAGAAATACCAATCTCAGCTACTGATCTATCTGCTAGAGTGGCTACTAACTCATCCAACCATTTCTTAAAGGTTTTGGCACCACGTCCCTTCACAATCGGTTGAAGTTCATGGTCCTTCATTTGCATAACAACTCGAATATTAAGAAGGGAGCTCAGTAAACCTGTAACACGACCAATGCGACCACCTTTTACAAGATTTTCCAAAGTAGACACACCGATGTAGAGTTCTGTGTTCTTTTTTACGTCCTCTACATGGGCTAGAATAGTTTCAAGGTCTTTCCCTTCTTGAGCTAGTTTAGCAGCTTCTACAACTTGGAACTTCAAGGCCTGATCCGTAAATGAACTATCTATAACAGTGACATCTGCTGTTGATAGACTTGCACCTTGACGAGCCGCTTCTACTGTTCCTGATAAAGCGTGAGACATATGGATTGCCAAAATCTGACTACCATCCTTGCCCAAGTCTTCAAAAATCTCTGCAAAGAGTCCAACTGGTGGTTGACTAGTCTTAGGAAGATTTTTACTAGCTTTCATCAAGCGAAGAAATTCTCCTTCTTCAAGATCTGCATCCGAATAAAGGACACTATCAATCATTACTGATAGTGGAACGACAGTAATATCGAATTCTTTGACTACTTCTGGTTCAATAGTAACAGAAGAGTCCGTTACAATTTTTACTTTTGTCATATTTCAAATCTTTCTATTTCATGAATTTTAATTATTCAACTTAACTATATCAATTATATCAAAAAAATACTAAAAGTTCATACTCAATCCACCTAAATTTAAAGCAATTTATACTTCTTTTTAATTAAAAAAGAAAATCACCATTGCTTGGTGATTATCTTTTGTACTTAAGATAAATAATCATACAAATCTTGCATTTGTAAATCATCGGGTACTAAATGTAGATAGGATTGAATGTAGTCTTTTGCTTCTTCTAGCTTACCTAACTCTCTTAACAAATAAATAAACTGTTCCAAAAACTCTGGATTATCCTTGAGTTCAGTAGCAAGTTCCTTATAGAGATTATAGGCTACATCCAATTCTTCAGTCTCTTGATAGCTTCGAGCAATCATCCATTTAGTCAAGAGGTTTTCAGGTTCATAGACTGCTAAAGCTAGAATATCTTCGTATCTTTCTTGTTCTTGGTAGATGGTAGCTAAGCGTAGCAAAATTTCTTCCTGGTCATCAGCATTTTCTTGTGCTTGAATCAGATAAGCTTCTGCTTGCTCAGGTTGATGCAACTCATAAGATAGCTGAGATGCAAGGAGTAAGAGCCGAGTTTCAAAAGGATTTTTTGACAAGCCCTGTTGAGCTATTTTAAGAGCCTCTTCTGTCTGATGCTCTTTATGAAGGGCTTGACTATAACCATATTCATAACCCTCAAAATCTGGGGAAATAGTGTCTAGCTGTTTAAAGTATAGTACGGCTTTCTGGTAGTCTTCTTGGTCAAAATAGAGACTTGCAAGCTCAAAGGCTGTTTGGTCATCATATTCTAATTCTAAGGCTTTTTCTAAAAATTCTATCGCAGATTCAAACTTACCTAAACGTGCATAAGCAAGACCAATTCTCTGATAGGTCGAAATTCCTGTTTGATCATAGATAGCACGATTATCTAATTGAGCATAGCCTTTAATGGCTTCTAAATCGTTTTCTAGCTCGCTATCTAGTTCAGCTAGTCCAAATATTAGGAGAGGGTCATCAGAGTAGCTACGAGCTTCTAAGAGCTTCTCACGCGCAACATCTGTCAATCCTTCCATCTGATATAAATCTGCTTTTAAGGCAAGAGCTGATACGTACCATTCACTTTCCGGACCAATCTTCTCTAAATAATCAAAAGCTTCTTCGATAAGTCCATCCTCACCAGCTATTGCAGCTAAATTGATGTAGACTTCTGGAAATTTCGGTGCTAGTTTCTCATAGATTTGTGCAGCTTGTGGGAAGAAACCAATCCCTTCGAGATATGCAGCAAGTTCAAGAAGAACTTCATCTGAATCTTCTTCTAGGGCTTTTTGGAAAAAAGATTCTGCTTTTGATAAATCTTGTTGTTCTAAAGCTTCGAGCATTTGTTGACTATTGTTCACTATCAGTCTCCTCTACCGGTTCATAAAGTCCACTAATTTCTTTGTACCAATCAAAAATTTCTGAGATGACTACTTTTGCGGAAGCGTAGATTGGAATACCTAGCAATACACCCCAAATACCAAACATGGATCCTGAAGTTAATAGTACAAAAAGAATGGTAATTGGGTGAATATTTAATTGACTACCCAAAATCAGTGGAGAAACAAAACGTCCTTCAATAGTTTGCTCTACAATGAAAACGATAATAACTTTTAAGAGCATGACAGGACCAGCAATCAAACCCAAAACAAGGGCTGGAATCATTGCAAGAAAACTACCTAGATAAGGAACTAAATTGAGAAAACCGGCTGTAATACCTAAAGTAACAGCATAACGAAGTCCTATAATCTTGAATAAGATAATAAACATGATGGCGACGATTACAGCCACTGTAATTTGCCCTCGAACATAATTGGAAAGTTGTTGATTGACTTCCGAAAGAACCTTACCAACTGGTTCTCTCAATTTATTTGGTAAGAATTGAGTAATATAGTCTCTAAGTCCTTTTCCATCTCGAAGGAGATAAAAGAGCATAAATGGCATGATGATCAGAGCGACAATGACCTGTGACGTTCCACTAATAAGAGCACTCACCCAGTTAACAGCCTTAGAAGAAATATTACTTGCCCAAGCAGTTGCTTGTGTTGAAAAATTAGCTAAAACTTGCTCCAGTTGGGGTCTAAAGTCATCTGGCAAACGCTTGGTTACAAGGTCATTAATGACTCTATCAGCATCCTCGAGATAACTTGGGACATTTTGCGCAAAAATTACTACTTGACGTTGAAGGTTTGGAATTGCAACAGCTAGTCCAATAATCAAGAGAATGGCAATAACGATAAAGATAATACTAATGGCTAAGACACGGTTAATCTTGTACTTCTCCATCAGATCTACTAGTGGATTTAAGAGGTAAAAAAGTAGACCCGATAAGATAACCGGCAACATCACTACTGATAAAAAGTCTATAACCGGGAAAAATAAAAAGCTAATTTTACTGAGAATAAAAATATTGAGACCTAATAACAAGGTCACCAAGAAAACAGTGATCGCTTTATTGTCTAAAAACCATTTAAAAAACCAAGATAAGGTAAAGTGTTTCTCTTTTTGTTCCATTTTTTCTTCCTTTCCTTTGTCCTAACATTATACCATGTTTTAAGAAAAATAAGGGTATTTTATAGTCTTTTAGCAAGGGATAAATTTGTCTTCTTCACAAGGGAAGAGCTGTTTTTTCTGACTTAGATTTTTCATCAAGCAGGCCTTTTTATGTTATAATTGAATTATCTTTTTCTAGAGGTATGAATATGAAAGAAATAGTATATTTTGGAACCTATACACGACGTATTTCTCAAGGGATTTACAAGGCTGATTTTGATACTGAGACTGGCAAACTCTCAAATCTAGAACTATTTGCAACCGAGCCAAGTCCAACCTACCTAGCCTTTGATCAGCATCAGCATCTCTATACTGTCGGAAGCCATGAGGACAAAGGTGGAATCGCAGCATACAAAACTGATGGTGTCCTCCTGAATCACGTCGTTGAAGAAGGTGCTCCTCACTGCTATGTTGCAGTCGATGAGACACGGAGTCTAGTCTATGCCGCTAACTATCATAAAGGTCAAGTTCTAGTCTATAAACGTAAAGAAGATGGCTGTCTTGAATTGGCAGACAAAGTTCAACACACTGGCCATGGTCCACATGAAAACCAAGCTTCTCCCCACGTACACTACACCGATTTAACACCAGACCAATATTTGGTAACTTGTGACTTGGGTACTGACGAAGTCACTACCTATGATGTCAATCTAGAAGGAAAGTTGACTAAACTAGCAACTTATAATTGTAATCCTGGTGCGGGTGCTCGTCACCTTGTTTTCCATCACCACTACAAAATTGCTTATCTCATCTGTGAACTCAATAGTACGATTGAAGTATTGATTTACGATGGTGTTGGAGAATTTGAACAAATGCAGGTCATTTCAACCTTACCAGATGACTATAGTGGCTTTAATGGTACTGCGGCTATTCGTCTTTCTAAAGATGGCAAATTCCTCTACGCTTCTAATCGAGGCCATGATTCTATCGCTGTTTATACCATTTTAGCAGATGGAAGCTTGGAATTATTAGAGATTGTTCCAACCAATGGGAAAAATCCACGTGATTTTGATTTGTCGCCTGACCAAGAATTCCTTATCGCTGTTCACCAGGATTCTGATAACGCGACTGTCTTTAAGCGCAATCCTGAAACTGGTAGACTGGCAGAGCTCTCTAATGAATTTCACGTTCCTGAAGCAGTCTGCATAAGTTTCACTAAATAAGAAATAATAAAAAATGAACTTGATTTAACAAGTTCATTTTTTATTTTATAATTTATTTCCGACATTGATACGGTTAATAGCACGTTGCAATGCAATTTTAGCACGGCGCTCTTGGTCGATTAAGTGTTTGTCTTGTGCTTCTTCGATTTCACGTTCTGCACGAAGTTTAGCACGTTCTGCACGACTAACATCAATATCGCGCGCACGTTCAGCTGAGTCAGCAATAATGGTAATGACATTATTAGCAATCTCAATAATTCCTCCGTTTACCGCAATCCAGTTCACATGAGTATCATCATCGATGCGTTTAACTTTTACTTCATCAACTGCTAGAACCGCAATCATATTTTCATGTCGTGGCAAGATCCCCATCTCACCATCCAGAGTTCGTACCGATACAAAGCTGGCATGGTGATCATAGACGAGGCCATCTGGTGTCACGATCTGGACAGTTAAATGTGCCATAGATCACCTCTTAAAATCCCATTTTTTCAGCCTTAGCAATAACATCTTCGATTGAACCTACTCCACGGAAGGCATCTTCTGGAAGGTGATCGTGTTTACCGTCGAGAATTTCCTTGAAGCCACGAACAGTTTCAGCTACTGGAACATAAGATCCTGGTTGACCTGTAAATTGTTCCGCAACGTTGAAGTTTTGTGACAAGAAGAACTGAATACGGCGTGCACGAGCAACCAAAGTCTTTTCTTCATCAGAAAGTTCATCCATACCAAGGATGGCGATGATATCTTGCAACTCATGGTAACGTTGAAGCACACGTTTCACTTCTGCAGCTACTGCATAGTGCTCTTCTCCAACAATTTCAGGTGCCAAGGCACGTGAGCTGGAAGCAAGTGGGTCAACGGCTGGGTAAATCCCCAATTGAACCAATTTACGTTCCAAGTTAGTTGTTGAGTCCAAGTGAGCGAAGGCTGTGGCTGGCGCTGGGTCAGTATAGTCATCCGCTGGCACATAGATAGCCTGGATAGAGGTTACAGAACCCTTCTTAGTTGACGTGATACGTTCTTGCAATTGACCCATTTCTGTTGCGAGGGTTGGTTGATAACCAACGGCTGAAGGCATACGACCCAAAAGGGCAGATACTTCTGAACCAGCTTGTGTGAAACGGAAAATGTTGTCAATGAAGAGAAGAACGTCTTGACCTTCTACATCACGGAAGTATTCAGCGATTGTCAAACCAGTAAGGGCAACACGCATACGTGCTCCTGGTGGCTCATTCATCTGACCAAATACCATGGCTGTTTTTTCGATAACGCCTGATTCTTTCATTTCCCAGTAGAGGTCGTTCCCTTCACGAGTACGTTCCCCAACACCAGTAAATACTGAAATCCCACCGTGTTCTTGGGCGATGTTGTGAATCAATTCTTGGATCAAAACGGTCTTACCAACTCCGGCACCACCGAAGAGTCCGACCTTACCACCTTTAAGGTAAGGAGCAAGAAGGTCGATAACCTTGATCCCTGTTTCTAGAATTTCTGAAGAGGTAGACAATTCATCAAAAGTTGGTGCTTTTTTATGAATTGGCTGACGCTCTGCATCTTCACCAAAAGGAGCTTCCAAGTCAATGGTATCTCCCAAAACGTTGAAGACACGTCCTAGAGTTTCTTTCCCAACTGGTACTGAGATTGGACGACCTGTGTCCAATACTTCCAAACCACGGGTCAAGCCATCAGTTGATTCCATAGCGATGGTACGAATCATACCATCTCCCAACTCCAAGGCTACTTCAAGGACGATTTTTGTTTTTCTTTCGTCATTTTTGTAGACGACAAGTGCATTATTAATCTCTGGTAGTTTCTCACCTGCTGCAAACATGACGTCTACAACGGGACCGATAACCTGAGCAATTTTACCTGAACTCATCTACTTCTCCTATTCTGTATAAGATACTGTCGGTTCCTAGCTCAACTAGGTCCTAATACTCTTCGAAAATCTCTTCAAACCACGTCAGCGTCGCCTTACCGTACTCAAGTACAGCCTGCGGCTAGCTTCCTAGTTTACTCTTTGATTTTCATTGAGTATAAGTTCATTTTCATACGAGCTGGACTAGAGCCTATTCTAAAGCACTAGCTCCTGCTACGATTTCTGTAATTTCTTGTGTAATCGCCGCCTGTCTGGCACGGTTATACTGAATTGTCAAATCATTAATCACTTTTTTAGCATTATCTGTCGCTGTCTGCATAGCTGTCATCCCAGCAGCATTTTCAGCTGTCTTGGCATCAATAATAGCACCGTAAATCATACTTTCTGCAAACTGTGGCAATAGTTGATCCAAGATTTCTTCACGACTTGTTTCAAGCTCAAATGTCAAGCTGTAGTTTTCATCTGCTTCATTTGGGTCCAAGTCGACAATTGGAAGCATCTGCTCCACACGCATTTGACTTGTCAGTGTGTTCACGTGGTGGTTGTAGCAAACATAGAGCTCATCGAAAAGTTCATTTTGATACATTTCAATGGTTTTTGAAATAATCTTATGAACTTCATCGAAGCTTGGTTGACTGGCTAGACCACGCAATTCATAAATTGGCTGAATACCACGAGCTTTAAAGAAGTCTGCTCCCATACCACCGATACAGATGACTTCGAAATCATCACCTGATGGATGGTATTCTTGTTGCAGTTCCATGACAGCCTTCAAGATTGAAGAGTTATAGCCTCCAACAAGACCACGGTCAGATGTAATGACGATATAGCCTGTTTTTTTGACAGGGCGACTAATCAACATTGGATTCGTTGATCCGCCAGCACCATCACCGTGAAGGATATCTGTAAGGAGTTTACGGACTTTTTGAGCATAAATCTGGAAGTTGCGTGCAGCTTCTTCAGAACGACCTAACTTAGCTGCAGAAACCATCTGCATGGCGTTAGTAATTTGACTAGTATTTTTCGTTGAGGCGATTTTTGTTTTAATATCATTTAGAGATACTGCCATCTGACACCTCTATTCTTATTGGAAGCTGGATTGATTGAGAAACTCGGTAATCGCAGCATCCAAGACTACTTCTTCTGGCAAGTCTTTTGTTTCACGAATAGTTGCCAAAATCTCAGGATGTTGGGCATCAAAGAAGGCATGAAACTCTTCCTCGAAACGAACAATATCATCAACTGATATTGTATCCAAGAATCCATGAGTCAAGGCATACAGAATGGTTACTTGTTTCTCAACAGGTAATGGTTTATGAACTGGTTGTTTCAATACTTCTACAGTACGACGACCACGGTTCAATTTAGCCTGTGTAGCTGCATCCAAGTCTGAACCAAATTTGGTGAAGGCTTCCAACTCTCGGTATGAAGCAAGGTCGATACGAAGAGTACCAGCAACCTTCTTCATGGCTTTAATCTGAGCAGAACCACCAACACGAGATACAGAAGAACCTGCATCAATAGCCGGACGAATACCCGCATTAAAGAGACTATCACTTAGGAAGATTTGTCCATCCGTAATAGAGATTACGTTTGTGGCGATATAAGCTGAGATATCTCCAGCTTGGGTCTCGATAAATGGAAGAGCCGTGATAGATCCACCACCAAGCTCATCTGAAACCTTAGCAGAACGCTCAAGTAGACGGCTATGAAGGTAGAAGACATCCCCTGGGAAGGCTTCACGACCTGGAGGACGACGAAGCAAGAGAGAAAGTTCACGATAAGCTACCGCTTGTTTAGATAAGTCATCATAAACGATCAACACATGCTTCCCTTGGTACATGAACTCTTCCGCCATAGCAACCCCTGCATAAGGTGCAAGGAAAAGCAATGGTGAAGGTTGTGAAGCTGAGGCTGTCACAACGATTGTGTAATCCAAGGCACCGTACTGACGAAGTGTTTCTACTTGTGTACGAACTGTTGATTCTTTTTGTCCAATCGCTACATAGATACAAATCATATCTTGACCTTTTTGGTTCAAGATAGCGTCAATAGCGATAGTTGTTTTCCCTGTTTGACGGTCACCGATGATCAACTCACGTTGGCCACGACCGATTGGAACAAGGGCGTCAATAGCTTTCAAACCAGTTTGCAATGGTTCTGATACAGACTTACGTTGCATAACACCAGGAGCTGGTGCTTCAACTGGACGAGTTTTATCTGTGTTGATTGGACCAAGTCCGTCTACAGGACGACCAAGTGGATCGACAACACGTCCAATCAAGCTATCACCAACTGGAACTTCCATGATTTTCCCTGTACGACGAATTGTATCGCCTTCACGAATATCTGTAAAGTCCCCAAGGATGATAATACCGACGTCTGTTGATTCCAAGTTTTGCGCCATACCATAAGAGCCATTTTCAAAAATCAACAGCTCACCGCTCATGGCGTTTTCGAGTCCATGTGCACGCGCAATCCCGTCACCGATGTAGGTTACAACACCTGTTTCAGTCACATCAAAATTGGGTTTGAAATTTTCAATTTGTTGCTTAATTAAAGCGCTGATTTCTTGTGCGTTAATTGCCAAAAGAACACCACTTTCTATTTCAAATTTTCCTTAACAACTTTAAGTTGTTGCTTAATACTCACATCAATTGTCTTGTGATTGGCAAAAATAACAAAACCACCGATTAAACTATCGTCGATTTTTTCCTTAATGCTACGAACTTTTAGAGACATCTTTTTCTCGATTAGAGGAACTAGTCGTTCTTTCTGTTCATCAGTCAAAGTATGTGCAGACAAAATAGTCACTTCAAAACGATTGGTTTCTTTTTCAAGACGATTCAAGCAATCTACAATCACATCATAAAACAGGTTTGATCTGTGATTGTAAAGTAGAACCTCGATAAAGTTTTGTACTAAAGGTGACACAGAGTCCTGGAAAAAACGAACCGTTTTTTCTTTATCCGACTCATCTACTGCCACCTGAGCTAAAAAAGAAGGTAAGCCTGTTTCTTCAGCTACTTGCTTGATTTGAGACAAGTCTGAAAAAATAGAATCTTCTTCTCCTTTTTCAATCACTAATTGGACAAAAGGCATGCTGTATTTTTCAATTACCTTTAGAGTCTTTTTGTCCATTAAGCTTCTCCTAGCTGATCGATATACTGATCAATGAGTTCTTTATGGGCCTGACTGTCAAGGTTTTGAGAGATGATTTTTCCAGCTAGACTAATTGTTAAATCAGCTACATCTCCCTTAACGCTTTGTAAAGCTTCAGCTTTATTTTGAGCAATTTCTTGGTTGGCTTTTTCTTTTAAGCGCCCTGCTTCAAGTTTAGCTTCGGCCAAAATATCAGCTTTACTTTTCTCAGCTGTTTCCTTTGCATTCTCGATAATAGTTTTAGCTTCGGTACGGCTTCCTGCTAACTCAGCTTCACGTTTGCTAGCTAGTTCCTCAGCCTTTTTACGGGCTTCTTCGGCACCATCAATATCTGAAGAAATCTTTTCAGCACGTTCATCTAAGATGCTGGAAATATTTCCCCAAGCATATTTCTTCACTAAAAAGATCAATAAAAGGAAGGAACCAGCGATAAGAATAAAGTCACCGATAATGGTACTAATAGTTAAATCCATCTTCTAATCCTCCTCTACTTACTCTTCCCCTTCATTTATTTTTTTACCAATGTACATTGATGACAACATGGTAAATACATAAGCCTGAATACATGAAATGAAAATTGAAAAGGCTGTCCATAACATGTTTGCGATAAAGGCAAAAGGATACCAATACAAAGCATTTTGTGACAAGGTCAATAGCAATCCAGCTAAGACCTCACCGGCAAAAATATTTCCGTAGATCCGAATCGCCAAGGAAGCAAAATTGGTGAACTCTTCTAAAATGTTCATCGGAGTCATAAAGCCAGGTGTAACAAATGCTCTCAAATATTCTTTAACGCCTCTACGACGAACTCCTTCTACATGGGCGATCAAAGTGATCAATAATGAGAGGGATAAATCGTATCCAAGGTTAGCTGTTGGGGAAGTCCACAAGTTATAACCGTTTGTTGTTTGTACTTTTGCCATTAAGCCAATATTGTTGGCAACCAAGATAAACAGAAATAGAGAAAACAGAAACAAGGAATAATCCTTAATGTATGATTCTCCAATGTTTGGTTTGGTAAAACCAATCACAAAGTCATAAATCATCTCAAGAGCATTTTGTTTGCCCTTTGGACGGATGGTCATTTCACGACTTGCCCAGTAGACAAAGGCAAAAACCATCAAAACAGTTACAAGAGACATGGCAAGCAGGGTCAAATCAAAGGATATTGGTCCAATATTAACGGTTGGATTCAAACTTTCTTCCATGGTTTGACACCTCCATTTCTAAATAGAGTTGTCTATTTAATGACAAATGACATCGCCAAGGTTACAAAGAATGTTCCTTCGATAAAGGCAATCCCCATGATCATCAAACTACGCAATTGTGGGATGATATCTGGTTGGCGTGCTGCAGATTTGAACAAACCGTTCATCAAAAATCCTTCTGCAAGAGATACACCCATACAGGCAAGACAAAGTCCGAAAAATGTTAAATTCATGACGAATTCTCCTTTTTTAAATTAAATTTACCTCCCTAGTTTAGTCCTAAAATTTGCTTTTGTCAACTTTTTACTAGGAATGGAAGCGTTTTGAATCATTTATTTCCAATTTTACGATTTTCAAGACAATTATATAGAAAATTTTATTCCCTTTTCACGAACCTTTCACGAACCTTTTACTATCTTTCTATGTTTTCTGAAAACAAAAATCCGAGTTTTACAACTCGGATTTGTCAGTTTTTATCTGAAATAAATTGAGTGATGATTTTGACAAGCTGGATTAAATGCAGCTTTACAAAATGGACAAGTTCCCTTCTCGGTATACTCGACATACGTTAGTGTATTCCCGCAGGATCCACATAAGATGGGTCTATCCTCTTTCAGATTTAAAGGATAAGGACAAAATGTATGTGCTTCTATAGCATTGTGACACTGATAACAGGCGTAGTATTTCTTACAATCATAGCACTGAAGTGCTACGATATCTTTGTCACTATGGTAATGAACACATCTGCTTTCATGATCTACTAGTAAGCCATGAGCTTGAACCATTCTTTTTCCTTATCTAGGCACGAACTGTGACGCTTGTTCCATCTTCTTTGTAAAGATTGATGAGACCTTCTTTCAAAGCACGTACCATGTCACCAGCTTCTACTGGTTGAGGAACCTTGATAGTCAAAAGTTCCATTGGATTTGGGGCACGATCGATTTTATTTCCTTTAGCATCGTGAAGGTCTTCTATATAAGTCTCAAAATGACGGAAACCTGGACCGTAGAATTCAACTTGGTCACCTTCGTTGATAACGTTGCGTTGGCGAATGGTTGCTGTCTGAGTCGCATCATCATAAGCTACTACTTCTGCAACAAACTTGTATTCTGGAATCTTACGACGAGCTCCGAAAAGTTGCTCATTTTCAGATGGTGTTCCGTAGTAGAAACCTGTAGCCAACTCACGTTGGGCAACCTTCCACATTTCATCAATCAAGTCTTGCTTAATAGCTTCAAACTTTTCAGGGCTCTCAAGATAGGCATCAACAGCAGCCTTGTAGCAGTTTGTTACTGTTGAAACATAGTGGATAGACTTCATACGGCCCTCAATCTTCAAACTATCCACACCATTTTCAATCATATCTGGGATATGGTCAATCATAGACATATCAACCGCAGACATAGAGAATTCTTCAGGAATTTCTCCCTTGAGACTCTTACGTTCCTTACCGAACGGCATATCGTAAAGGTCATATTTCCAACGACAAGATTGTGAACATCCACCACGGTTGGCGTCACGCATGCTCATATGGTTAGAAAGAGTACAACGACCAGAGTATGAGATACACATAGCTCCATGAACGAAGGCTTCAATCTCAACATCGGTACGTTTGCGAATCTCTGCCAATTCTTCCATAGAAACCTCACGCGCCAAAACGACACGAGTCAAGCCAAGTTCTTTCCAGAATTCTAGGGTTTCGTAGTTAGTCGCACTTGCTTGTGTTGAAAGGTGGATTTCAAGCCCTGGTGCTTCTGTTGCTGCAATCATGATCAAGGCTGGATCTGAGACGATAACCGCTGCAATCCCAATATCACGTAATTTACGGAACCATTCGCCGGCCCCTTCTTCGTTTCCTTCGTGCATGACCATATTAGCAGCCACATATACCTTAGCTCCATACTTAGCCGCGAACTGTACTCCTTCTTCCATTTGTTCGAAAGTAAAGTTCCCTGCACGGCTACGAAGACCATAGGCCTGACCACCGATAAAGACAGCATCTGCTCCATATTGAACAGCTACTTTTAGTTTTTCAAGTGTTCCTGCAGGTGATAGAACCTCAGGACGTTTCAAAGTTTTTGTCATGTTTTCTCCTATTTGCAATATAAAAGTTTGACACTAATCTTTACCATTTTATAGCAAAAAGGTTCTAAAATCAAGTTTTGATTGATTGTTTAGACAATTTTAATTTTCTTGAAAAGCTAAGCTCAGCGAACTGTTTCTATTTGCCAAGCACCCCAACCTTTAAAACGAATGGCCCCCTTTTGATCCGTTTTGTAAATCGAATTCCCAAATTCTTGGTTATTCTCCCCATTTTTTTCTTTAAATTTTTTCTTCTTGTCTACTGAAATGACAGTGATTTTAGGCTGAAAGATTTCGAAGACTTCGACATCTGTCTTTTTCTTCGATGCTTGCTGATGAGTTATCACTACATCTGCTTGGAGTTTTGGATAAGAGCTTGCTAAGAACTTCTCCTCTATATTTCCAGTGACTAGAAAAGTTTGATTTAGTAGCTTTCCATACATTGCTATTGAGGCTTTACTATCCCTGTTTTGATTTTCGATTACTTCCAAACTACTCCCAAAAATAAATAACTGCTCTCCTGTTTTAAGAGGACGTACTTTCAAGTTACTTTCCTCTAATTTATCCATAAATTCTCTTTTAGATAGAGTTTCTTCAGTTACTAGAATCTCTCCAAGATTGAAGGCTTTACTAATTTCTAGTAGATGGTCTAGTTGCTTAGGTTCACTATCCGTTAAAACAAGCTGATCAATCTTTGCCACTCCTCGACTTTTCAGATAGGGAATTAAACTCCGTTTGGCAATGCTCGAGGTGACTTTCTCCTGCCAAGCTTCTTTTTTCTCAACTGCTAACTTTTCACCGACATCCAGTAATATTGTTTTTCCTGTCATGTCTCTTAGAAAAATGCTTCGTCCCTGCTCCATGTCTAGGACTGTGATTTCATTTTCCAGTGGATGTTTGGTTACTAAGAAAAGTAAAACGATAAATAGGATAAGCAAAGGTGTTTTCTTCAAATTTTTACGATAATCATAAATCAGCGCCAAAGAGACTAATAGACATACCAGAACCCAAAGACTCGGTTGACCAAAAATAAAGGGTCTAGTAGATAGCTGAGAAACATAGCGTATGATGTTCTCTAGCCATTCAAAGAGAAAGTTAAACTGGGTAATAGGATATATCCATGAAAGACAGAAGAGCATTGATAAAAGTGGTAGCAAGACCATATCAAATAAAAAAGAAAAAACAAAGGTTAAGAGTATGGACCAAGGTTGAAATTCAGAAAAATAGAATGATAAAATTGGCAGAATTCCTAAGGAAATAATGAAACTTTCTCTCACCAGACCTTTTATCCCTGCTACTTCTTCACCAGTCATGGTCAGGATAAAGGCATAGGCACAGGAGAGCACTCCACCAGCAGTTAGGAAGAAATTCGGCATCACAATAAACAAGACAAGGACCGTCAAAGCAAAGTTATCCAGCCCCTTGAAGCCATGTTGAGCCAAAAGTTTTTGTAAGAGACTACGAATAACAGAGGCTGAGAACCCTGTCAAACCTGCATAGACCAAAGAAAAGGGATAGGCAAGCCATTTGAACTTCTCTTGCGTCAAACCCAATCGTAAGAGTGACTTTTTAAAAGCATCCATGAAGAAACCGACCTGCATTCCTGACAGAGCAAAAAGGTGAATAATCCCTAGACTGGAATAGAGTTCATTCATTTCCTCAAAATCTGTGTCCAAGTGCCCTAATAAAAGACCTGTCATATAATTACGCATGGGGTCAGGAAAATTCCTTTTTATCCAGACAACTGCTTTTCTTCGCAAACTGGATAGATTTTCTCCTATATCCCAACTAGAAATTTGCTTTAATTCGACAATTTCCGATATCGTTAAGGTCTGATAAATCCCCTGTGTTTTGAGATAGTTTCGATAATCAAATCCAGCAAAATTATTTGCTCCTTGAGGAATAGCTAGCTTTCCTTTTACTACTATCTCATGCAGTTCAGATAACTCTTTAAACCTTTCCTTCTCAGCCTCTGACTGGAATTTATAATAGACCTGAAAGAGTCTGCCATCAGCCTTCCCACGAAAGGATAAACTATCTCCATTGACCTTGATCGTATCAGGCAAGATTCGTACCGTATTAACGGAGTCAACAAGATGTTGACTCGCTTCTTCTTGCTGCCATTTTTGAAATATAAACCAACTTCCAAATAGTCCACAAATAAAGAGAACCTTGACCACAGTCTTCCATGGAAATTGAAAAAAGAGGCAGAGCAGTAAAAAGACAAAGCCCAAAAGTGCTAAAAAGCTCGCTGAAAAGATAGCATAGTAGAGCCATAATAAAAGAAAACTGAGATAGATTTTTGGGATGGGAAATCGACTAATCCACTGTGACATACTCTTTTAACTTTTCTATCGTTTTTGCACCAATACCAGAAACCTTTTTGAGCTCATCAACTGACTTAAACTTACCGTTGGACTCACGATGGTCGATGATATCCTGAGCACGTTTGGCTCCCAACCCCTTGACTTGTTTAAGTTCTTCTAAACTGGCTTTATTAAGATTGACTTTCTTATTTCCTTTGGTGTTGGAAGCATTTGAATGCGCCTCTTGACTGGTAGCTTCTTCCTTAGTTGGAACATAGACAAGCGCTTCGTCACTAATTCTCTGGGCAAGATTGATAGACTTACTATCAGCATTATCTGTCAGTCCACCAGCTTTTTGAACAGCATCATTGATCCGACTTCCAACTGGCAAATCATAGATTCCTGGTGATTTGACAGCACCTTTGACATCGACAGTAATCAGATCCTGCTCCACCACTTCTTCCTTCTGATTTTTATCTTCCTTTTCCTCCGTCGAATCCTTTGAAACAGTTGTAACTTCTGTTTGCAAATTGCTTTCCTTAGCCGGTGTTTGAGCGACTGGCTTTAGGAGAAAAAATCCACCCAAGACTAAACCCAAAATAGCACAGATAACAATGATTTTATATTCTTTGATTTTCTCAATAAGTTCTTCCATAATTTCTCCTCTCTTATCCTATTCGTAAGAGAAAGAAAAAACAGCTGAAAAATCTTTTCAACTGCTTACTTATTTGCAAAATAATCTTCCTTGGTCAAGATATAATGGACATCTGTTACGAATCTTCCAGGTTCATTTTTATCCATTCTAGCATGTGGTTCTTCGTGAGAGAAACGCATTCCTGATTTCTCCATGACCTTTCCTGATGCGGGATTATCCTTATCATGAAAGGCATCTAACTTATTCATTCCTATCTTTTCAAAAGCCAGTTCAATTACAGCTCGATTGGCTTCAGTTGTCAAACCTTGATTCCAATATTTTTGATTGATAATATACCCAATGGCTGCCTTCTTAAGAACAGTATCGATCTTGTGCAGGTCAATGGTTCCGATAAACTCTCCTGTACTTTTTAATTCAATTCCCCATCGACCCAATGGATTGGCTAGATAAAACTGGGCAATGTTATTCTTTGTTTCCTCTAGACTTTGATTGGTTGGAAAAGTGTAGCGCGTAGTTTCTTTATCTGAAGCATACTCAAACATGGCTTCTGCATCATCAAGTGTTACAGGTCTAAGTACTAAGCGCTCTGTTTCGATAACGAGATGCTTAGCTAGTTTGATAAATAGTGATTCCATGATTTCACCTCCTAAAATAGGTTGGTAAAAGAATAACATAAAAGAAATAGGTTTACAAGTTTTTCTTGCAATTTATAGCGGTTTCATATAAAATAAGAACATCACAAGAAAAGACTGGGTTCTTCCCGTGATGATTTCGTATAAGAACCTAAATGTTAAATAAGGAGCTAATCTCTATGTTAATTGGAATTCCAAAGGAAATTAAAAATAATGAAAATCGTGTTGCTTTGACACCTGCTGGTGTACAGAGTCTTGTTGGTCGTGGTCACCGTGTCCTCATCGAAACAAATGCTGGACTTGGATCTGGTTTTGCTGATGCGGACTATGAAAAGCAAGGAGCTGAGATTGTAGCAACAGCTGCTGAAGCTTGGGCTGCAGAGTTAGTTGTTAAAGTAAAAGAGCCACTTGCTAGTGAATATCAATTCTTGCGTGAAGACTTACTTCTTTTCACCTACTTGCATATGGCAGCTGCTCCAGAATTAGCTGATGCTATGCTTGCAGCTAAAACAACTGGTGTTGCTTATGAAACTGTACGCGATACTGAAGGTCAACTTCCTCTATTGGTTCCAATGAGTGAGGTTGCAGGTCGAATGGCTGTCCAAATCGGAGCTCACTTCTTGACGAAACAAGCTGGTGGTTCTGGAGTTCTATTGGGTGGTGTCCCAGGTGTACCAAAAGGAAAAGTAACCATTATCGGTGGTGGTGTCGTTGGTACACACGCAGCTCGTATCGCTCTTGGTTTGGGAGCTCAAGTAACTATTCTTGATATCAGCGCTAAGCGCCTTTCTGTACTTGAAGATGTCTTTGGTCACCAAATCCAAACTTTGATGTCTAACCCATTTAATATTGAAGTAAGTGTGCGTGAAGCAGACGTTGTTATCGGTGCAGTATTGATTCCTGGTGCTAAAGCTCCAAAATTAGTGACAGATGACATGGTTCAACAAATGCGTCCTGGTTCTGTTATCGTGGACGTTGCTGTAGACCAAGGTGGTGTTATTGCAACAGCTGACCGTGTGACAACCCATGATGAGCCTGTCTATGAAAAACACGGTGTCCTTCACTATGCGGTTGCCAACATTCCTGGAGCAGTTGCTCGTACTTCTACTATCGCCCTTACAAATGTGACTCTTCCATATATCGAAGCCTTGGCAGGAAAAGGATTTAAGAAAGCAATCCTTGAAGATGCTGGTTTGCGTGAAGGGGTTACAACTTACCAAGGTCAATTGACTAGTCAACCAGTTGCTGAAGGTTTAGAACGTGACTATACACCTATTAGTGAGCTTGTTTAATAAGAAATTCAAAAAAAATAAGAGCAGTTTTTCAACTGCTCTTTTTCTTTATTCTGTTTCTTCTTGATTTTCTTCAGCTTTGGCAGGTCGAGGTTCATAGGCTCTAATAATCTGAGCAACGACTGGATGGCGAACCACATCCTTGGCTGAAAAATGAACGAAGTCAATCTGGTGAATGTTCTTAAGTTTTTCCTGGGCATCAATCAGACCTGACTTGACGTTCCGAGGTAGGTCAATCTGGCTAATATCGCCATTGACAATCATTTTTGAATTAAATCCAAGACGTGTCAAGAACATCTTCATCTGCATGATGGTTGTATTTTGGGCTTCATCCAAAATAACAAAGGCATCATCCAAGGTTCGTCCACGCATATAGGCCAAAGGGGCAATCTCAATAATTTCTCGCTCCATGAGACGAGTTGTTTGGTCTTTCCCTAAGATCTGATATAAAGCATCATAGACTGGTCGAAGATAAGGATCTACCTTTTCTTTCAAATCACCAGGTAGAAATCCTAGGCTTTCTCCAGCTTCTACTGCTGGACGAGTCAGGATAATACGCTTGACTTGGCCACGTTTGAGAGCTGTAACAGCCAAGGTCACTGCGAGGAAAGTTTTTCCTGTCCCCGCTGGCCCAATCCCGAAGGTAACATCATGGTTCTTAACACTATCTACATAAAGTTTTTGACCCAGTGTCTTTACACGTATCGGCTTACCAGTATTGTCTTTGATAATCTCTTCTTCATAGAGGGCAACAAACTTATCGATTTCATTGTTTCTAACCATATTGATGGCTGTCACCACATCCGGAGTTCCGACAGTCATGCCACGATTAACCAAGACCATCAAGGCTTGAATTACTTGCCGTGCTTCTTCACAAGAAGACTCCTCTCCCAAGATTTGTACAATCTCTGTACGAGCATGGATGATAACATCTAACTCATCCTCCATCAAGCGAAGATGGCGTTCATTGGAACCAAAAAGATGAAACAGGTCATCTGGATGACTTAACTGAATGTCTATTGAATGTTCCTTCAAATAAAGAACCTCTCTAACTCTTTAATTTCTTTTTATTATAGCAAAGGCAATTAGAAATTGCTATCCTTAACACCTATGGTATCTTTAATGTTCTAAATATTCTTGCCAGATACGATCGAAGTCTCCCATATTAAAGGAAAAACTAGCATGTTCTTCTAAAAATCGACTCACTTGATCGAAATCATCCGTATGTTTTGGGAAGGCTGACTCCTCAAAGGCAAGATCCGCTAAAATTGCTTTGGGACTATGACTTTTAGGATTACGCTCTGTCATAAGCCAAGTATAAAATGATTTTCTCATAAGCCTCCCTAAATTAACTCTGTACCAAATTGGTCTTGTTTAATCTTTCCAGCTTTCATTAAACCACCAAGCGCTTTTTTAAACTGACCTTTTGAGATACCAAAAGTTGCTTTAATGTCATCTGGTGAAGATTTATCATTTAAGGTCATAAATCCACCATTACTTTCCAAGTAAGTCAAAATCATTTGTGCATCATTTTCTAACATCTCAAAAGAGCGAGGTTTTAGTGATAGATTAAGAGTTCGGTCAACTTCACGGAAACCAATGACACGCGCATCTAACACTTGCCCCAAACGTGGCTCTGCATAGCGCTCACTTGGATGGATAAATCCAAGCATGTTGTTTTCTGGTAGGTAGACAAAAGTTCCTGATAACTTAAGACGATAAACGATTGCTGGCCAGTTCTGATTTTGCATGTTGTTGTATGCTGGACGTGCTAAACGTTGGAAGTCTTCCTGATAAGCCAAAACTCCCCAGATACGGTCTTTCTTGTCTACTTCTAGACGAACATAAAGTTTATCGCCCTTCTTAGGCCAGAGCTCTTTGAGTTCAGGCAGGATATCAAGTGACACAACGATTTCCTTATCAGGAAGTCCTGTATCAACAAAAACACCCAAATCCTTACGAACCTCTGTTACTGTACCCCAGCCAAATTGATCTTGAGTTGCAGTCACTTCTTGAGTTGTCAAGCGAAGTTTTTGCTTCATGTCTGTGTAAGCAAAACCTTTGACCGTATCACCAACCGCATGCTGACCTTCTTCCTTAGCAAGAGCGTATGTTTGACCATCCTTTTGAACAAAGTAAAAACGGTCATTTTCATCGATGATAAGTCCAACGATAAAACTTGCAAGATTTGTATTCATGTTTCCTTCTTTCGAATAAAACTCAGCCAGCAATGCCAACTGAGTTTTTCTGTTTATTTCTTAGACTTCCAAGATTTCTTTTTCTTTATTGGCAGTCATGTCGTCGATGTGTTTAACAGCATCGTCTGTCGCTTTTTGAATATCTTTTTCAAGAGTCTTCAATTCATCTTCAGTGATTTCTTTAGCTTTTTCTTGTTTCTTAGCTTCATCCATAGCATCACGACGGATATTACGGATAGCAACTTTAGCATTTTCACCAACTTTTTTCACTTCTTTAGCTAGATCGCGACGAGTTTCTTCTGTAAGAGCTGGGATAACCAAGCGAATAACAGAACCATCGTTAGCTGGTGTAATACCAAGGTCTGAAGCGTTCAAAGCACGCTCGATATCCTTCAATGAAGATTTATCAAATGGTGTTACCAACAAAACACGCGCTTCAGGAATTGTGATAGAAGCGATTTGGTTCAGAGGTGTTTCGACACCATAGTATTCAACAGTAATACGGTCCAGCAAGCTTGCGTTTGCACGACCTGCGCGAATACCACCAAATTCACGAGCAAGTGAGTGGTGAGATTGAGTCATTCTCTCTTTAGCTTTTTCTACAATTGCGTTAGCCATAATTTTTCTTATTCCTTTTCTTCGATATTATTTGAAACAGTTGTTCCGATATTTTCACCAAATACAACACGTTTGATATTACCAGGTTGGTTCATATTAAAGACTACCAAGTCAATATCGTTATCCATAGATAGAGTTGAAGCTGTTGAATCCATGATACGGAGTCCTTTATTAATGACATCACGGTGAGTCAATTCTTCAAATTTAACAGCAGTTTTATCTTTCTTAGGATCAGCATTGTAGACACCGTCTACACCATTCTTAGCCATCAAAATAGCGTCTGCTTCAATTTCAGCTGCACGAAGAGCTGCTGTTGTATCTGTAGAGAAGTAAGGTGAACCAATTCCTGCACCAAAGATAACGATACGTCCTTTTTCAAGGTGGCGAAGGGCACGTCCACGAATATAAGGCTCCGCTACTTGTTGCATGGCAATAGCTGTTTGTACGCGAGTATCAACCCCTACTTGTTGCAATGAATCTGCCATCACAAGAGCATTCATGACTGTCCCAAGCATTCCAGTGTAATCCGCTTGAACACGATCCATACCAGCTTCTGCTGCAGGTTCTCCACGCCAAAGGTTTCCACCACCGATAACCAAGGCAATTTCAATTCCTAGCTCGTGAACTTCCTTGATTTCTTGGGCCATACTTTGAACAGTTTTGATATCAATCCCGACACCACGTTCGCCAGCAAGGGCTTCACCAGATAGCTTGATTAAGATACGTTTATACTTAGGTTCTACCATTTTCTCTCTCCTTTTTTCATCCTACCTATTTTATCACAATTTGAAAGATTTTTATAGTATCATGAGCGATTCTTTCAAAAAAATTAGACAGATAAAAATTTCTCTAAATCAGACAAGGCACGTTCCGCGATTTTCTCATAACGAGTCTTTTTATCACGGATTCGTTCACCTTCTAATTCCTTGATAATACCGAAGTTGACATTCATAGGTTGGAAGTGTTTGCTATCAGCATGGGTGATATAATGAGCTAAACTTCCGATTGCAGTTGTCTCTGGGAAAATAGCTTCGCTTTCTCCCTTGAAAAGACGAGCTGCGTTAATACCTGCTACTAACCCTGAAGCTGCTGATTCAACATATCCTTCCACACCTGTCATTTGCCCAGCGAAGAAAAGATTTGGCTGTTTCTTAGAACGATAAGTCTGCTCAAGGAGATTTGGAGAGTCCATGTAGGAATTGCGGTGCATAACGCCATAACGGACAAACTCGGCGTTTTCAAGACCTGGAATCATTTGGAAGACACGCTTCTGCTCTCCCCATTTGAGGTGAGTCTGGAATCCCACGATATTGTAGAGACTTCCAGCCGCATTATCCTGACGAAGCTGAACGACTGCATAAGGAGTTTTAAAGTCTCCATCACGAGGTCCCTTGTAATCTTCTGGATATTCTAGACCAACTGGTTTCATAGGACCATAGAGCATAGTTTTGATGCCACGTTTGGCCATGACTTCAATGGGCATACACCCTTCAAAATATTTTTCTTTTTCAAAAGAATTCAACGGAGCTTCTTCTGCATTAACTAAGGCTTCATGGAAATCCATAAACTCTTGTTTGGTCATTGGAGCATTAAGGTAGGCCGCTTCTCCCTTATCATATCGAGATTTGAGATAAACCTTGTTCATATCGATTGTATTGACATCCACAATGGGCGCTGCAGCATCGTAGAAATAAAAACCATCTCCTCCATTGAGTGCATGAATTTTCTCAGCAAGGGCATCACTAGTCAAGGGACCAGTTGCTACAACTGTAATAGCATCTGTTGGCAATTCTGTAATTTCATCGCGTACCACTTCAATCAATGGATGATTAGCAATTTTTTCAGTGACCATTTGAGAGAAACCATCACGATCAACCGCAAGCGCTCCACCTGCAGGAACACGGGTTGCTTCTGCTGATTCCAAGATAATAGAACCTAGGCGACGCATTTCTTCCTTGAGGAGCCCAACAGCATTTGTAAGAGCATCCCCTCGTAATGAGTTGGAACACACTAATTCTGCAAAATTATCTGTTTTATGCTGAGGTGTTGATTTGACACCACGCATTTCATAGAGTTTAACCGGAATACCACGCTCTGCGATTTGGTTAGCTGCTTCAGAACCTGCTAAACCAGCACCGATAACATTGATATAAGATTGAGACATGACACTAATACCTCTTTGGGTGGAACCTAAGTTCATATCAAAACAAGCTACTTGACTGTTTGACACCCACAAATCTTTCTAATTTTTCTTTTACTAGTATAACAAAAAAAGGGAAGAAGGCAAACTTCCCTGTTTAGTCATCCGATTGATTCTCTTCCCATTCATGATATGCTGCGTAGAGCTGGCTTTTATTCCACTGATAAATTTTAGCGACTTCCTTAATGGCTTGATTTTTCTTAACACCTTGTTGGATACGATTTTGTATTTCAGAGAATAAATCTTCTTCATCCTTATCTTCTACTTCTTGACTAGCACCTTCTACGATGAGAAGGCACTCACCCTTGAGCGGTGTTTCAGAGATACTTTCAAGCAACTCAGTGATTTTCCCCCGTTGGTATTCTTCATAAATCTTAGTCAATTCTCGAACTAGAACCACTGAACGATTACCATAAACTGCTAACAAATTTTCCAACGTATCAGACACACGGTGAGGCGATTCATAGAAAATCTGGGTTTCTGGATAATCTTTTTTTGATTCGAAAAATTGCTTTTGTTGTCCCGATTTTCGAGGTAAAAATCCATAAAAAATATGAGGTTGGGGTGCTAAACCACTGGCAATCAAGGCAGAAATTCCTGCGCTAGCACCTGGAACTGTGACAACCGCAATATCCTCTTCAATTGCCGCCTTGACCAAATCATGACCTGGGTCAGAAATGCTAGGTAGACCTGCATCCGATACCTGAGCGATATTTTGTCCTTGTTTCAACAAATCAATCAAATCAGGAATCTTTTCCTTGGCATTGTGCTCATGAAAACTGATTTGTTTGGTTGAAATATCGAAATGCTTAAGCAATAGACCAGTATTACGAGTATCCTCAGCAGCAATCCAGTCCACTTCTTTTAAAGTTTGAATAGCACGAAAGGTCATATCCTCTAAATTTCCAATTGGAGTTGCGACAAGATATAACTTACCATAAGGTGACTGACCTTTAAAACTTTTTTGAATCTGCATGCTTACTCCCTAAACAACAATTCATCACAAAACATACATTCTGCATCTTGTTCACGACGTTGACCGTAAAAATCGCGACACACATGAAAACCGTCGTCATAGATTCGGCTCACGTTTTCTCTAACATGCTTGGTCTTAGTTGGAGCTGTTTCTTCTTCCTCATTCAAGCGCTCTCTCAATTTATCGTTCTCTAAACGAAGAGCTGTATTCTCTTCTACAACACTCTTGAGATCTTTTTTGATAGCTTCGACATCTGCCAAGGTTGCCAACAACTGTTGAGAAAAATCATCTAAGGCATCAAATAATTCTTTCTTGTTCATGAACAGCCCTTTCTTTTTCTGTTTTCATGTTCATTTTATTGTAAAACTAGGTATTCCAAAGAATTCTGGAAAGACACATTTGCTTTCCACATTTTTCTGGCTTCGAGAAGGTTTTGCAATATTGTACGTGCTGCATTTTTTTGAATCTCTTGGCCTGCTAAAACTTCTAAAATTCTAAAGACTTGGTCTTGTTTTTCTTTGTCATCTGCTAAGCTAGCTAATTTTGAGACCTGTAAATAAGATTCCTTTTTTCCAGCATCTAACCAAGTATAGAATCGCTCACATTCTTCAACTAAAGTCCAAAAACTTGTTTGATTGGTCAGCTTTTCAGCTTCTGCTTGTGATTGGCTAAACTCCGCTAAAAGTCTTGCCTTATTTTTGACCAATCCTGCTTGTTCAAGTTGATTCCTAAGGCTTTCGACTTGCTTCTTAAATTGGAAAATTTGAGTCCGACTTCGAATAGTTGGTAACATCTGCTCTTGATCATTGGTTAAAAAGAAAATATAGATTTCACTCTGAGGTTCCTCAATAACCTTAAGTAGCGAGTTAGCCGCGTTAACATGCATTTTTTCAGCTTGTTCAATGATAAAAACCTGACGTTGATTTTCGATTCCTGATTGAGAAAACTGGCCAACTAATTCTCGGATTCGTTCCGTTTTAATGATTTGATTCATCGGACGAATAATGGTTACATCTGGAAATTCTTCTTGATTAATCAACTTACAGTTTCGACAAGACTCGCAAGGCAAGACACCCTTTTTTTCTGTACAGAACAAACTCTTAGACAGAAATAAGGCCATCTCCATGCTTCCGAAATAACCTGAAAAGAGATAGGCATGATTCAGCTGTCTTTGCTCTAAAATGTGAACAAAACGCTCAAATTGCTGAGGTTGACAAGCTTTTAATTGCTCTTGATTCATTCTGTCAGCCCCATTCTGTCAAACAAGACTTGCTTAGTATTTTCAATCACTTGATCTAGTGGTAAACTGGCATCGATTTTTGCAATGCGTTCACCTTCTTTTTCAAGAAGGGAAAGATATCCTTGACGAACTTTTCTGTGCAAGTCTAAGCCTTCCAAGTCCAAACGGTTGACTTCACGATTACTGTTTGCCGCGATTCGTTCAAGCCCCTTCTCCACTTCAATATCAAAATAAAGTGTCAAATCTGGTTTAAGACCATCTGTCGCAAATTGATTGAGCCAATCAATAGCTTCAATATCTAAACCACGACCAAAACCTTGATAAGCAACGGAACTATCAATAAAACGATCCATGATGACCAGTTTCCCTGCTGCAAGTGCTGGTAAGACCTTTTCCACTAGGTGTTGTCTACGACTAGCAATATAGAGTAGAAGCTCTGTCTTGGCATCCATTTGAGTATGACTAGGATCTAAAATAACTTCTCGAATCTTCTCACCAATCAATACTCCACCTGGTTCACGTGTTGTTAAAACCTCAATATTTTTTTCTTCTAACACAGGAAGGATAGCTTCAAGCACACTCGTTTTCCCAGCTCCCTCTGGCCCCTCTAGAGAGACTAAAAATCCTTTTGACATGACGAACTCATTTCTTTTTTTCTTCCTTCTATTTTATCAAAAAAAGAGGCATTTGTGAAAAGCTTTTTAACCTAATAAAAATTTATTCTGAAAAACTAGGATATACATTCGTTAATAAAGTAGATAATTATTTAATTAAGTTTCTATATTCGTAATCAACTACCATACTGTCTTATTTTGCCTTCGTATAGCTAGAAAAAAGAACCTTGCATAGCAAGATTCTTTTAATGTCTGACTTAAATAATTGTTCTTCTGGGAACTAAATCGAATTAAGCTTCGATTTCTGTAACCATACCTGAACCAACAGTACGTCCACCCTCACGGATAGAGAATGTAGTACCTTGTTCTACGGCGATTGGGTGGATCAACTCAACGTCGATTGTCACGTTATCACCTGGCATTACCATTTCAGTACCTGCTGGAAGTTCGATTGAACCTGTAACGTCAGTAGTACGGAAGTAGAATTGTGGGCGGTAGTTGTTGAAGAATGGAGTGTGACGTCCACCTTCTTCTTTAGTAAGGATGTAAACTTCACCTTTGAATTTTCTGTGTGGGTTGATTGAACCTGGTTTAGCGATAACTTGTCCACGTTCGATTTCGTCACGTTGAACACCACGAAGAAGGACACCTACGTTATCTCCTGCAAGACCTTCGTCAAGTTGTTTACGGAACATTTCAACACCAGTAACAACTGCTTTTGAAGTTTCTTCTTTGATACCAACGATTTCGATTTCGTCGTTGACACGAACAGTACCACGGTCGATACGTCCTGAAGCAACTGTACCACGTCCAGTGATTGAGAATACGTCCTCGACTGGAAGAAGCAATGGTTTGTCAGTGTCACGTTCTGGTTCTGGAATGTACTCATCAACAGTGTTCATCAATTCCATGATGATATCTTCGTATTTAGAGTCACCTTCAAGAGCT
The DNA here is from genome assembly GCF_015546995.1 of Streptococcus infantis. Lineage (GTDB taxonomy): Bacteria > Bacillota > Bacilli > Lactobacillales > Streptococcaceae > Streptococcus > Streptococcus infantis_J. Next base: position 73,593 of record NZ_JADMUH010000001.1, on the reverse strand, counting down.
TTAAGAGCTGAACCTTGGATAACTGGAAGATCGTCACCTGGGAAGTCGTATTCTGAAAGAAGGTCACGGATTTCCATTTCAACCAATTCAAGCAATTCTTCGTCGTCAACCAAGTCGATCTTGTTCATGAAGACGATAAGGTGTTTAACACCAACCTGACGTGAAAGAAGGATGTGCTCACGAGTTTGTGGCATTGGTCCGTCAGTTGAAGCTACTACAAGGATAGCTCCGTCCATTTGAGCGGCACCAGTGATCATGTTTTTAACGTAGTCCGCGTGTCCTGGAGCGTCGATGTGAGCATAGTGACGTTTTTCAGTTTCGTACTCAACGTGCGCAGTGTTGATTGTGATACCGCGTTCGCGTTCTTCTGGAGCAGCATCGATAGACGCATAGTCTTTAGGTTGGTTAACTGCTGAAGGCAAGCGACGTGCCAAAACAGTTGTGATAGCTGCAGTTAGGGTAGTTTTACCGTGGTCAACGTGTCCGATAGTACCAATGTTAACGTGTGGTTTACTACGATCGTATTTTTCTTTTGCCATTTGAGTAAAAGCCTCCAATAAAATATATTTTATAGATAGACAGTAGGCAATACAGTCTAACTTTCCTTACTATTTTATCAAATTTTAGCTAAATTGCAAGTGTTTTACAAAGATTTTGTGAATTATTCTTATTCTTCTTCTCGGTACTCGATTTATTGATAAAAGATAAAAAAAGAAACAGATGAATCTGTTTCTTTTTGAAAATCTTTATTTTTCTTGTACTTCTTTATGTTTTTCATAAAGTCGAACTAGGAATTTGGATATTTCTTTGAGAATCGAGTAGGTAGGAACGGCAACAATCATACCAACGACACCGTAGATATTACTTGACAACAATAATAGGACGAGAATTGTAATCGGATGAACCTTCATGACACCACCCACAATTCGAGGGTATAGGATATTCCCATCTACTTGTTGGATAATCAGCATATAGATAACTGCTATTATCATCTTTTGAGGATCCGTAAACAGATTTGAAATAATCATCGGGATTAATCCAATACTCGGTCCAACATAAGGAATCAGATTCGCTAAACCTGAGAAAATAGCAAAAACTAATGCATATTTTAAGCCAATCACACTATAACCGATAAAAGCCAAACACCCGATAATGAATGCATCGATTGATACTCCACTTATGTAACGGGAAATCGTCGCATTCAAGTTTGTTATTAAACCAGATATATTAAGTTTGTCTCGTTTTAAAATAGTTCTTTCTAGCATCGGCAAAAATTTATGCCCATCTAGAAGGAAGTAAATCAAGAAAACTGGTGTCATAATAATAATTAAAACAGTGCTTACTAGAGCTGAAAGAACACTTCCTACACTATTTGTCACACTATTTAAGATATTTTGTAAAATATCAACGTAAGAAAGATTTAATTGTTGAATTGTTTGTTGAATATCAAGTTCTTGGAAAGCAGGGTATTTTGATAATTCTATCACCAAATCTTGGAGTCGACCATAGATGCCTTGGCTGGAATTGATCAAACTACTCAACTGATTGATTAAAATCGGTAAGAGATATACGACAGCTATCACTATGGACCCGAAGAGAGCACAAAGTGTTAACAAAATCCCAATAATTCGGTTGATTTTACACTCTTTCTCTAAAAAGATAACGATTGGATTTGTTAAGTAGTAGAGAAATCCTCCTAATAAAAAGGGAATCATGATTGTATTTACGACACTTACAAATGGTGTAATAATAGCACCCATTTCTCTCCATAAGTAGAAGATTAAGGTTATTAATAATATCTCAGTGGTCCAGAAGAATAATTTATTTCTCCGAAACATAAGCCACCTCCTCTTTTTCCTATTTTACCATATTTCGAAAAAGATTGATAACCTACATTATAAAAACAAGAATATTTTTTGTCTTTATGATAGAATACAATTACTATGAAGAAAATATTTTTAACAATACTAACACTTATTTCATTTGGTTCGACTACAACTGTATTTGCTCAGGATTTTGATGTTGCTGCAAAACACGCCATCGCTGTTGAAGCTAATACTGGTAAGATTTTATATGAAAAAGATGCTACTCAACCTGTAGAGATTGCCTCTATCAGTAAGTTGCTAACTGTTTACTTGGTATATGAGGCCCTAGAACAAGGTAAAATCACTCTTTCCACTCCGGTAGAAATATCTGATTATCCTTACCAGCTCACGACTAACTCCGAAGCAAGTAACGTTCCTATGGAAGCTCGTAACTATACTGTTGAAGAGTTGTTAGAAGCAACATTGGTATCTAGTGCCAATAGTGCAGCTATCGCGTTGGCAGAAAAGGTTGCCGGATCAGAAAAAGACTTTGTTGATATGATGAAGGCTAAACTTCTTGAATGGGGGATTCAAGATGCTACCCTCGTCAATACAACTGGTCTAAATAATGAAACTCTTGGAGATAATATCTATCCTGGCTCTAAGAAAGATGATGAAAACAAACTGAGTGCCTATGATGTTGCGATTGTCGCTCGTAATCTTATCCTCAAATACCCTCAGGTTCTAGAAATCACCAAGAAACCTTCTTCTACTTTTGCAGGGATGACTATTCATTCTACAAACTATATGTTAGAGGGATTACCTGCCTATCGTGGTGGTGTTGATGGCCTTAAAACTGGTACGACTGATAAAGCTGGAGCATCCTTCGTAGGTACGACTGTAGAAAAAGGCATGCGTATCATTACAGTTGTCCTTAACGCTGACAACCAAGATACCAATCCCTACGCTCGTTTCACAGCAACTTCAGCTCTTTTAGATTATATCTCATCCAATTTCTCTCTTCAAACAATCGTCAATCAAGGAGAAAGCTACCAAGATAGCAAATCTCCAGTTTATGACGGGAAGCAAGATACGGTTACAGCAGTCGCTAAAGAAGATATAAAAATTGTTCAACGTCTCGGTAGTCGAGCACAGTCATCTGTTACTTACACACCTGATAGTACTGAGCATACTGCACCACTTGAAGCAGGTACAGTCGTTGGACATCTGACTTACGATGACAAAGACTTAGTCGGTCAAGGTTATATCACCACTGACAAACCAACCTTTGAAATGGTCGCTGAAAAGAATGTTGAGAAAGCCTTCTTCTTAAAAGTATGGTGGAATCGTTTCGTTCGATTTGTAAATGAAAAATTATAAAAAAATCGCGAAAAATCGCGATTTTTTCTTTATTGATTTTTTGATAGTGTAGAGTTTTTATAGCCATAAGTAAAGTAAATAATAACTCCTACTACTAGTGCTAATACAAATGCTATCCAAGTTTCAAGAGTATATTGAAGCATAAAGGACAGACAAATCAAAATCGATAAGATTGGTAGAAAAGGAACCAAGGGTGTTTTAAATTCTCCCTCTTTAGGCTCTCCCTTGTCTTTTCTTAGCTTGATAATCCCATAAGCTAAGAGAATAAGATAGGCTAAAGTACAGATATTGAGGAAGGCTGCAATACTTGATAGAGGAAAGATTCCGGCTGCAATCGCTGAAACAAGACCTGTTAAGATGGTCGCATTCTTTGGAACACGACTTGTCTTGGTCACTTCTTTAAAAGTCTTAGGCAACAACCCATCACGAGCCAAACTATAAATCATTCGAGACAAGGCGTAGGTCATGGAAATACATACCGTAATCAAAGTAAAAATTGCAACGAGTGAGACATAATTAGCCGCCCAACCAATACCAATACTTCTAAGAGCAAAAGCCACTGCATCATCAACATTGAGCTTACTATAGTGAACGATACCTGTTAATACCAAAGTAACTAAAGCATATAAGATAGTTACGATAACCAGGGATAAAACTATTCCCCTTGGAATGTTCTTCTGTGGATTTTGAATTTCATCAACAGCCATGGAAATAGACTCGAAACCCAGAAATCCAAAGAACATGAGTGAAGCACCTGCCATAATCCCTGTGCTTCCACCATAAATCTGCCCAAAACCAAATGGAGCAAAGTCTGACCAGTTCTCAGGTTTGATATACCAGATTCCAACTAAGATGAATAAAGCAAGAGCAGAAAATTTTAAAACGACAAGAATCGAATTGAAGCGAAGTGCTGTTTTCGAATTCATGAGGACGACAGCTGTAACAAGCATAATCACTAAAATTGGCAAAAGATCAATATAAGTACCATGATCAGGATTAAAAGTTCCATTCAAGGCTTGTGGCAAGGAAATTCCGTAGTGGCTAAGCAAACCTTTAAAGTAAGCAGCCCAACCTGAAGCTACACCAGAGACTGCTGTCATAAATTCCATGATAGTTAGCCAACCAGCTATCCAAGCTGGAAATTCTCCCAAAACCACATATAAATAACTATATGCACCACCAGTTGCTGGAACACGAGAAGCAAATTCTGCAAAAAAGAGCGCCGATAAGGAAACACAGATAGCTGAAATTACGATAGATACAACAAGGGCAGGACCCGCTAATGTTGCTGCAGCTGTTCCTGTAATAGTAAAGATACCTGTTCCTACCATGGCACCAATTCCCAAGAGAATTAAATCCCCTAATTTCAAATGACGATGCATTTCTGTTTTACTTAGACTGAAGTCTTTTGTTCTAAAAATATTCATTCTTGATCTCCACTAACAATAATTGTTTTATTTTACCACAAATAATGTGTTTTGTGAATATTTATAAGATATTATCAAAAAAACTGAACAAATGTAATATTTGCTCAGTTTTTATTCATAATGATTATCCAACTGACCCTTCCATTTCATAGCTAATCAAGCGGTTAAGCTCAACTGCATACTCCATTGGAAGTTCTTTGGTGAAGGGCTCTACAAATCCCATGACAATCATCTCAGTTGCTTCAGTCTCTGACAAGCCACGACTCATAAGGTAATAGAGTTGTTCTTCTGAAATCTTAGATACTTTGGCTTCGTGTTCCAAAGCTACTTGCGAGTTGTGGATTTCATTAAATGGAATAGTATCTGATGCTGACAAGTCATCCATGATAATGGTATCACACTCGATGTGAGAAACAGATTTCTTAGAGTTCTTGTTGAAAGTCACTTGTCCACGGTAGTCAACCTTTCCTCCACCTTTAGCGATAGATTTAGAGACGATAGACGAGCTCGTATGTGGAGCATTGTGGATCATCTTAGCACCAGTATCCTGGTGTTGCCCTGCATTGGCAAAGGCAATCGAAAGCATAGTTCCACGCGCACCTTCTCCATCAAGGTAAACAGATGGATATTTCATAGTTGTTTTGGCACCTAAGTTTCCATCAATCCACTCAACTGTCGCATCTTTCAAAGCTTTAGCACGTTTGGTTACCAAGTTATAGACGTTGTCAGACCAGTTTTGAATAGTCGTATAACGCATATAAGCTCCGTCCAAAGCAAAGATTTCTACAATAGCAGCATGCAAGCTGTTGCTTGAATATGTTGGTGCTGTACATCCTTCTACGTAGTGGACACTTGCTCCCTCATCAACGATAATCAAGGTACGTTCAAACTGACCAGTATTTTCATTGTTGATACGGAAGTAGGTTTGAAGTGGAATATCTACCTTGACACCTTTTGGTACATAGATAAAGGTTCCACCAGACCATACTGCTGAGTTGAGGGCAGCCAACTTGTTATCTGTTGGCGGTACCAACTTAGCAAAGTATTGCTTAAACAAATCTGGGTATTCCTTGAGGGCAGAATCTGTATCTGTAAAGATAATTCCTAACTTCTCAAATTCTTCCTTCATATTATGGTAAACTACTTCTGACTCATACTGGGCAGAAGCTCCGGCTAGATAGGCACGTTCAGCTTCAGGAATCCCGATCCGTTCAAAGGTTTCTTTGATTTTTTCAGGAACGTCATCCCAAGAACGGGCTGGTTTATCAGATGGTTTTTGGTAGTAAATCAAGTCATCAAAATCAATCTCTGACAAGTCTGCTCCCCAAGTTTGCATGGGCATTTTTTTGAAGGTTTCATAAGATTTCAAACGAAATTCCAACATCCACTCAGGTTCTCCCTTAGCTGCTGATAGTTCACGAATGACATCTTCATTCAATCCTTTTCCTGTCGATAGGACAGGCTCTACATCGTCATGGAAACCAAATTTATATTCACCAAGGTCAATTGGTTTTGGTTCTACTCTTTCTTCAGCCATAATATCCTTTCTTTCATTCTTTATTTCTAATGATTTATAAGACAAAGAAAGCTTGTCTTATTTATTTTCTTGATCTTCAATTGTTTTTTTAAGGGCGTTCCAAGCTAGGGTTGCGCATTTGATTCGTTGAGGGAATTTGGCAACTCCTGACAAGAAAGCTGCATCTCCAAGTTGATCTTGACGCTCATCCTTTTGACCTTGAACCATTTCAGAAAAAATGGTCGCAAGTTCTAAAATTTCTTGCTTGGTCTTGCCCAAAACAGCATCCGTCATCATACTAGCAGAGGCAGTTGAAATGGTACAACCAGAGTTTAGAAAAGCGATATCTTCCAAACGGTCCTCTGCGTCAAACTTAACAGAGAGATTAATCACATCCCCGCAGGTTGGATTATTGAGGCTGATTTGCTCAGCATCTTCTAATTTCCCTTGGTGATGGGGATTTTTCGAATGGTCTGCTACCACTGCCATATAAAGGCTATCTAGTTTAGAAAGTGCCATTGAAAAACTCCTTTGTCTTTTGTAAGGCATCGACCAGCTTGTCGCAATCTGCCTTGGTGTTGTAGATATAAAAACTAGCGCGAGCTGTTGCTGGAACGTCCAAATACTGGAGCAAGGGTTGAGCACAATGGTGACCCGCACGAACTGCTACTCCCTCATAATCCAGAGCAGTTGCAAGGTCGTGAGGATGAAGGTCACCTAGGTTAAAGGCAATGACACCTGAACGTTGAGCCAAATCTTGCGAACCGTAAATGGTCAAACCTTCAATTGCCTGCAATTTTGGAAAGACGTATGCAATCAATTCCTGTTCATGGGTTTCAATGGCATCCATGCCAATCTTTTCAAGATAATCCACGGCAGCTGCAAGTCCAATAGCACCAGCCATATTGGGAGTTCCTGCCTCGAATTTCCAAGGTAACTCCTTCCAGCTAGCAGATTGCTCGTAAACAAAATCAATCATCTCGCCACCGAACTCGACAGGCGACATTTGCTCTAGATACTTTTCTTTACCGTAAAGGACGCCAATACCAGTCGGACCAGCCATCTTGTGACCTGAAAAGGCAAAGAAATCCACATCCAAATCCTGTACATCAATCTTCATATGAGGCGTAGATTGAGCACCATCTACCACCATGATGGCTCCAACTTGGTGAGCCATTTGTGTGATTTCTTTGATAGGATTAACCACTCCAAGAACGTTTGATGCATGAGCTAGTGAAACAAATTTGACTTTGTCAGTCAATTTAGAACGCAAGTCATCCATATCCAGAGCTCCATCTTTTAGATAGACATAAACAAGCTCTGCCCCAGTCTTTCGGCAAGCTTCCTGCCATGGAATAATATTGGAATGGTGTTCCATGACAGAAATCAAGACCTGATCTCCCTCAGTCAAGATTTCCTCAGCAAAACGCGCCACCCAGTTAAGACTGGTCGTAGTTCCTCTAGTGAAGAGTACTTCCTTTGTCGAACCTGCGTTGATGAACTTGCGAATGGTTTCGCGAGCAGCTTCATAAGATGCTGTTGCACGCTCTGCCAAGGTGTGAACACCTCGGTGGACATTGGCATTGTCCTGTTCATAGTAGCGGTTAATGGCTTTCAGAACAGCTAGTGGTTTTTGTGTCGTCGCAGCATTATCCAAATAAACCAGAGGTTCGTCATTAACAATCTGATCTAAAATTGGAAAATCCTTGCGAATAGCTTCTGCATCTAACATAGGCTTCCCCTTAGCGTTTTGACAATTTTTCTTCGATCGTCGCAATCATTTCATCACGAACTTCTTTGACTGGAATCTCAACGATAACAGATCCAAGGAAACCACGGACAACCAAACGCTCTGCAGTTGCCTTATCCAAGCCACGGCTCATGAGGTAGTACATGTCTTCTGGATCAACTTGACCAATAGAAGCCGCGTGACCTGCAGTGACATCATTTTCATCAATCAAAAGAATTGGGTTGGCATCGGAACGCGCTTGGTCTGAAAGCATGAGAACACGGCTTTCTTGTTGGGCATCTGCTCCCTTAGCACCCTTGATGATGTGGCCAATACCATTGAAAGTCAAAGTTGCTTTTTCAAGGATAACCCCATGTTGAAGGATATTACCGATAGAGTTGCAACCATAGTTAGTTACTCGAGTATCAATCCCTTGCACCTGACGACCACTTGAAAGAGCTACGACCTTGAGGTCTGCATGGCTACCATTTCCAAGTAGGTCACTATCAAAGTCAGCGACAACATTTCCTTCGTTCATGACACCGATAGCCCAGTCAATACTTGCATCGTTGCCCAATTTACCACGGCGGCTAATATAGGCAGTGACATTCTCACCAAGACGGTCAATCGCCGCAAACTTCACTTGAGCACCAGAACGTGCAATCACTTCAACTGTGATATTAGCAGTCGCCTTAGCACTACCCTCACCGCGTGATTCTAAACGTTCGAGGTAGCTGATTTTAGAGTTTTTACCTGCAATGATCAGAATGTGCTTGTTAAATGGCACATCACTATCACTGTCTTGGTAGAAAATTCCTTCGATTGGTTCTGTGATTTCGACATTGTCTGGAATATAGAGAACAGCACCACTGTTAAAGTAAGCTGTGTGGTAGGCTGCCAATTTGTCATCGTCGTATTTTACTGATGACATGAAAAATTCTTCTACGAGTTCTGGAATTTCTTCTAAAGCCGAATGGAAGTCTGTAAAGACCACTCCTTGTTCAGCCAACTCAACTGGAATTTGTTCGAAAACAGTTTGAGTTCCAACCTGCACCAATTTCAAGTGATTATCTAAAGCAGTGAAATCAGGAATATTTGCTGATGGTTCACTTTCCGTGATGGTACCATCACCAAGATTCCAACGGTGAAATTTGACACGCTCAATGACTGGCAATTCCAAACTCTCAATCTTATCAAAAGCTTTTTGACGGAGGTCTGACAACCAGCTTGGTTCAGCGTGCATTTCTGAAAAAAGTCTAATAGTTTCTTTAGTCATTTACTTCTCCTAAAAGATACGAGGGAATTACAATTCTTCCTTGTAGTCATAGCCAAGTTCTTCAGCTAGTTTCGCGTATCCTTCACGTTCCAAGCGTGCAGCCAATTCTGGACCACCAGAAAGAACAACACGACCTTCCATCATAACGTGTACCACATCTGGTGTGATATAGTTCAAAAGACGTTGGTAGTGAGTAATGATCATAGCACCAAAACCTTCACCACGCATAGCATTTACACCTTTAGAGACAACTTTAAGGGCGTCAATATCAAGACCAGAGTCAATCTCATCTAAGAGGGCAAAAGTTGGTTCCAACATCAAGAGTTGAAGAATCTCGTTACGTTTTTTCTCACCACCTGAGAAACCTTCGTTGAGGTAACGCTCTGCCATTTCTTCTTTCATGTTGAGCAATTCCATTTTTTCGTCTAACTTAGTGATAAATTCACGAACTGAAATCTTCTCATCATCTTCTTTACCAGCATTCATAGCTGCACGAAGAAACTCAGCATTGGTAATCCCAGGAATTTCTGATGGATATTGCATGGCAAGGAAAAGTCCCATACGCGCACGCTCATCCACTTCCAATTCAAGGATGTTTACACCGTCAAACAAGACTTCACCTTTAGTGACTTCATAGTTTGGGTTCCCCATAATAGCAGCTGAAAGAGTAGACTTACCGGTACCATTTGGTCCCATGATAGCTGCAATTTCTCCTGTTTTAAGAGTCAGATTGACCCCTTTTAAAATTTCTTTTCCTTCAATTTCAACGTGAAGATCTTTGATCTCTAATACTGACATGATTGTTCCTTTCTTTTCATCCTTTTTACTGTATTTACCTGAAATTTAACCTTTTTAAATCCCTAGAAAAACACAGTAAAATGTCAATAAATATACCTTAATAGTATAACAAAAAAAAGCCTAAAAGGCTTTGATTTTGTCTAGAAGCTAGGAGCTACTTTTTCCCTTGAAAATGATCATCTATAGCGCTCACAATTTTACCCATGATATAACTCACGCGAAAATTTCTCAGGATCAAAATAGCCCAAAGCAAGGCCACGATATACCGTTGCTCCATGATGGATTCATTAAAGAAATAAGTCTCAGCAGCAGTAAAGAAGGCCATGATAATAAATTGTTGTCTGTTCATAGTCTTTTACCACCAATTCCCTTTAATCTTCAGCTATGGTCACTTTATCTGCTAAAAATTCAAAGCCTTGAGGAAGTATGGACTCTTCGGGTTCTTCCTTATTGACTTGTTCTTGAGAACCTTTAGCTCTGCTTGAAAATGCAGCTCGAACTTCCTTCCATTCTTCCATAGAAATAGCAAGAATCTCTGGAGAAAATCCAGCGGCACGACTAAGAATATTACCAAACATGGTGTTAAGATTGTCTCGTTTCATGGTTTGACCAGCATTGAAATTCGATTCAAAAGCCAAAATCGCATGACGTTCATTAGCAGCAACTGGTTGAGAACCAGCTAAGAGTGCCTTATCTGGACCAGATAAGCTTTCAATGACTTCTCCCCAAGCATTCTGAAGACGGATTAAGTTTTGACGGGCTAAGTCTGGATTTTCTACTGCTTCTTGAAGAATAGACTGCACCTTATTTCGGTCTACACGATAGAATGACTTAGTGTTAGTCGGACGACTTGGTGTAGAAACAGTTTGTTTGGGATTAGAACCAACATTGGCAAGAGCTTGTTTCAATCGTGCAACTTCTTCTCGAAGAGAAGACAATTCCTCAGCCACCTCACCTGAAAGTTCTGGTTGAGAATCAATTTCTGCTAAACGAATAGTCATCATTTCGGCATAAATTTTAGGTTGTAGGCTAGCCTTAATATCAGCTAGACTTCTAGTAGCAAGACTAATCATCTCAAACAAGACATCCTGCGGAAGAGCTACGTTTCTCTCAAATGCATCACTATGATGTGTATTTTCTCCGCCTGCTTGGACAATTAAGATATCACGTAGATATTGCAGCAAATCGACTACAAAACGTGTCATGCTCTTTCCATTCTCAAAAATCAAATCAAGATTTTGAAGGGCTCCTGGTACATCCTTCTGAGCTAAAGCAGCTACGTAATGATCCAAGGCACTTAAACTAATGGTACCAGTGATTTCTTCTGAGACTGCAGTTGTCAATGTTGCTTCTTGGGTTAAGCTTAATGCCTGGTCTAGAATTGACAAGGCATCCCGCATACCACCCTCAGCTCGGCGAGCAATAATTTCAACAGCTTCTGTTTCGTAATCAATCCCTTCTTTTTCTAAAATCTGGAAGATATGATCTCGAATATCCTGAGTCTTAATGGACTTGAACTCAAATCGTTGAACACGAGACAAAATCGTTGCAGGAATTTTATGAAGCTCAGTCGTTGCCAAAATAAAGACTACATTTGGAGTTGGTTCTTCCAGTGTTTTCAAAAGAGCATTAAAGGCACCAGTCGAAAGCATATGAACCTCATCAATGATATAAACCTTATACTGAGCTATACTTGGAGCATAGGTTGATTTATCACGAATATCACGAATTTCATCAACACCATTATTAGAAGCAGCATCCATTTCGATAACGTCTTCTAAACTTCCATCCGTAACAGCTTGGCAGATATAACAGTTATTACAAGGTTCTCCCCCAACTTGATTAGGGCAGTTCATAGCCTTAGCAAAAATCTTAGCCACACTAGTCTTACCAGTTCCACGAGGCCCTGAAAATAGGTAGGCATGACTAATCTTATCCTGTTCCACAGCCTGTTTAAGGGTTCGAGCAACAACTTCCTGGCCCACTAACTGTGAAAAATTTTGACTTCTATATTTTCGATAAAGCGCCTGATACATTATGCCTTCTCCTCAAACATTGAAAATTTCCATTCTGTCTTATCTAGTAAAATGGACACAAACTCTTCTAAATAGCGTTGATCCATTTCATCATAGTCATCGACATGAGATGAGTCTAAATCTAATACAGCCAGAAGCTGTCCATTTTTTACCATTGGAAGTACGATCTCGCTACGAGCACTACTATCACAAGAAATATAATTTGGATAAGTCTTGACATCACCAACGATAACTGTTTGACGGCTAGCCGCTGACTCACCACAAACTCCTTTTCCGAGCGCAATTCTAACACATGAGACTCCACCCTGAAAAGGGCCTAAAATAAGCTCATTCCCGTCATATAAATAGAAACCTGCAAAGACAGTACGAGGAAAGTTCATTTTTAAGAGAGCACTGGCATTTGAAAGATTAGCCAACACATTGGTTTCACCTTCTAAAAGACTAGAGAGTTGTTCATTTACAATTTGGTAAATTGATTCTTTTTCGGAATGTAACATAAATCCATTATATCAAAAAATACTAGTTGAAAAAAGAAAAATCCCTTGTTTTACAACAAAGGATTTATAATTAGTTCTGATTGATTAAAGTTCGATGTCTCCAAACAGGTCAGCCATTGAGAATCCTGTTTGAGTTTCAGGAAGTTCAAAGTCACGTTTTTCTTGACGTTTTGGACGACGTGGACGTGGAGCACGTTTTTCTTCGTTTTGTCCTTCTTCTTGAGCTGGACGTTCTTCAAGAGCTTTGATAGAAAGTGAAACGCGTTCTGCATCAGCATTAACATCAAGAACTTTAACAGTAACTTCTTGACCAACTGTAAGAGCTTCTTTTGGATTTTCAATACGTTTGTGTGAAATTTGTGATACGTGAACAAGTCCATCGATACCTGGCAATACTTCAACAAATGCACCGAAGTCAGTTAAACGTTTAACTGTTCCTTCTACAACGTCACCTTTAGCTAATTTTTGCTCAACGCCATCCCATGGTCCAGGTGTTGTTGCTTTAAGTGAAAGTGATACACGTCCTTCTTCTTCGTTAAGATCAAGGATTTTCACTTCAACTTCTTCACCAACAGTTACAACTGATTTTGGTGAAACGTTACGTTCGTGAGACAATTCAGTCAAGTGAACCAATCCATCAACACCACCAAGGTCGATGAAAGCACCGAAGCTTGTGATACGTGCAACTTTACCAGTTACAACATCACCAACAGCCAATTTACCGAATACTTCAGCACGAGCTGCAGCAGTTGCTGCTTCTACAACTTCACGGCGTGAAAGGATGAAGCGGTTTTCTTTAGGGTCAACTTCTTTGATTTTAGCTTCAAATTCTTGACCTACAAAACGCTCAGTGTTACGTACGAAACGAGTATCCAACATTGAAGCTGGGATAAATCCACGCAAACCTTCAAATTCTACTGAAAGTCCACCTTTAACAGCGCGAGTTCCTTTAACTGTAACAACTTCTTCTTCGCGTCCTACAAGTTTGTCCCATGCTTTGCGAGCTTCAAGGCGTTTTTTAGATACAAGGTATGTTACTGTATCAGTATCTTTACCAACTACTTGACGAAGTACAAGAACATCAAATACTTCACCTACTTTTACAAAGTCATTGATATCTGCATCGCGATCGTTTGTCAATTCGCGAAGAGTCAAGACACCTTCAACACCAGTTCCAGAGATTGCAACGTTAGCTTGATTAGCATCAACTGTCAATACTTCAGCACTAACAACATCACCAGGTTCAACTTGGCTAACGCTATTTAGCAAATCTTCAAATTCATTCATCTAAAAAATCCTCCAACAATCAAGTTTTTTAACTTGACATACTTATAATTTTTTTCCTAAGCACCCGCAACGACATGAACATCTCGAACGTCTTTCAATTATAAAAATAAAATACCCTAAGATATTTTTCTTTTTATCTTGAATTTATTACCTAAGAACTGGGGTAGCTGGATTCGAACCAACGCATGAGGGAGTCAAAGTCCCTTGCCTTACCGCTTGGCTATACCCCATTGATGATATGGAGAGAGAGGGATTCGAACCCCCGAACCCGAAGGAGCGGATTTACAGTCCGCCGCGTTTAGCCTCTTCGCTATCTCTCCGACAATCAACGAAAACTATTATATCATGAAAATTTGCAAAAAACAAGCATTATTTTGCTAAATTATAGTTCTCAATCAATATTTCCACAGCTTTTTCAAGATTCTTGTAAAAACTATCGACATTTCCATTCTTTATGATTGCAAATTGGTCATCTAGTTCGGCAATTTCACCGATTAACTTTTTACCAATTGTTAATGTGTAACCAGCGTACTTATCTTTTCCAACTGCTACTTTAGCATCTGATAATTGAATCTCAATTTTTTTATCTTTTTTGCTCATACCATACCTCTTTTCACTTTTTCTATTTTACAAGAAATTCCCTAATCTAGCAAGAAAAAACTCTCTATCAAGCTTATCTTGACAGAGAGTTTAAGGAATATTTTTTAATTTGAAAATTGAATCATTAGTGAGTCGTCCCTCCGACCAACTTCAAATCTTTATCTTTATGGTCCACGATAGCACCAATAGCAGCTTCGATGCCTCGGACAATATCTCTTAAGCACATGGATGCAGTATTAGGCTTATTTACCACTTGTTCTGTCATATAGGGAATATGCATAAATCCTGCTCTCATATTGGGAAATTTCTTATCCGCTAAGTAGAGAACCTGATACATCAGATGATTGCAAACAAAGGTTCCAGCTGTATTGGATACTGAAGCAGGTAGCCCTTCTTCTTTTATGGCTTGTACCATTGCTTTGATAGGGAGTGTGCTAAAATAGGCGGCTTCTCCATCAAGGCGAATGGGAGTGTCAATCGGTTGATTTCCTTGGTTATCTGGAATTCTAGCATCATCTTGATTTATAGCAACTCTCTCAGGAGTTAAACTCGCTCTTCCTCCTGCTTGTCCAATGCAAAGCACAACATCTGGATGGTATCGATTTATTTCTGCTTCTAAAACCTCTGCTGATTTATAAAAGACTGTTGGAATCTCTACCCAATGAAGCTCTGCACCATTGATTTCAGACGGTAATGATTTAACTGCTTCCAGAGCTGGATTAACCTGTTCACCACCAAAAGGATCAAATCCTGTAACTAATATTTTCATTCTATTTCCTTTACTAAAATGCTAAAAAGTACATCAGAAATACATGTATGATAATCATGACAATAGCTACTCCTACTTGCGCTTTGATAACGCCATTTGGATCTTTCATATCCAAAAGGGCTACAGGTAGAGTATTGAAATTAGCAGCCATTGGTGTTAATAGAGTCCCACAACAACCTGCTGTCATAGCAAGAGCACCCGCCACGATTGGATCTGCTCCCAAGGAAAATACAAAGGGAACACCAATTCCAGCAGTAATGACAGTAAAGGCCGCAAAGGCATTTCCCATAATCATTGAAAATAGAACCATTCCCAATACATAAGCCACTACACCCATCAACCGACTGCCCGAAGGAACTATACCGCTTATCAAGTGAGAAATCAAATCTCCAACTCCAGCTACGGTAAAAATCGCTCCCAAAGCTCCTAAAAGTTGGGGAACAATACCACTAGTTGAGACTTGCTGAACCATGCGAATGTTTTCTACTAACAAGCTTTTAGGAGAACTCTTAGTAATCAAAAGGAGAGAGAGGGTTGCGAAAAATGCTGCAAGGCTGATAGCAATCTTACTAAACTCGGGAATCACTTTTGCTAATACCAAAGCAATCAAAGCCATCAGCATGACCGGAATAAAAATTTTATTCTTTAGTCGTTTAGCTTCAAATTTTGCCTTGACTTCATCCAGAGACGGCAAGGTTCCGATACGAACCTGTTTAAAGAGCGTTAGTAGGGCCAATAGCACTACAATAACACCAATCAAGATCGATGGTAAATAGGAACCACCAATAAAACTGATTCCCAATAAAGCCCAAAACCCAGCTGTTCCATATCGAACTGGGTTTGTTTTGTCTTTATAGCTACAATAGGCCGTATGAAGAAATTGACAACCAATCACAATATAGGTCAACTCTAATAACTGTCTTGCTAGTTCGGTCATTCTTCTTTTCCTTTACTAAGCTTATTCGCTAGCAATTTTCTATCAAATAAGTAATTGTACAGCCCTACCACAAGCAAGGCAACTCCTGCAACAATGAGAGAAGCCGAAGCGATCCCTGCATAATTACTTTCATAACCCAATTGGTCCAGAGTGCCCCCGACTAAGAGGACACCACCTGCACCAACGAAAGTATTCTGAGCAAAGAAATTTGCAAAATTATCATTTGCTGCTGCACGCGCTTTTAGCGCTTCGCTTTCCTGCTCTGTTAATTTTCTACCTAATTGTGACTCTGCTGCTGCCTGTCCCATGGGTTGAACCAAGGGTCTTACAAACTGCGGATGTCCTCCGATACGAATGGCAAAGAAGCTGTCAAGTTCCCGAAAAAAGAAATAAACGGTATAAAAACTTCCTACGGTCAGCCCCTTTATCCTTTGAATCAAGTCAATCGACCGTTGCTTGAGGCCAAAAGTTTCAGATAATCCTACCAGGGGCAAGGTTACCATAAAAATCGTCAGAACTCGTTGATTACTAAATTCTTTTCCCAAAATTTCCAAGAATTCAACAAGAGAAACCCCAGAAACTAGAGCTGTAACTAAACTAGCTAAGACTACCGTTGCAATGGTATCTAACTTATAGATAAAACCAATCACAATGATAACTATTCCTATTAGTTTAATCCATTCCATATAGGCCCCTTTATTCCAAAAATTCTAGTCTGTTTTATTTGACATGACTTTCTAGCTCTTTTTGGTATTTACTGTTTGATTCCAATTTTTCTTTTTGCCATTTTTCAAGAGCTGCTTGATATTCTTTAGCAGATACAATCTCTTTTTGCAATTTCATTCCCTTGAAGATATATGGATCACCCTTGATACCTACTTGTGAGTAAGGTTTAGAGAATGGAACAACGTTGCTGACAACTGGTGAACCACCTGATGAAGCTGTTGGCATCAAGAGAGAGCTATCAGTGAGCCAAGCTTGAGCTTTAGCATATTTTTCATATCTCTTGTCTAAATCGTTTGTCTCAGAAACTGCATCATCCAAGAGTTTCTTATATTCGTCCAGACCAAGTTGAGCTACAACTTCCTTGTCTTTACCTTTCGTAATACCAAGGTGTTTCATAGCAGAACCAGTCTTAGGATCCATGATATTAAGATAACTTGCTGGGTCTTGGTAGCTTGGAGCCCAACCTGTACTATTCAAGTCATAGTCTTTCTGAGCAGGAACACGTGCTTGTGATGTAATACTTTCCTTTTCATTGTCAGTCATCTGAAGAACATCGATCACGACATTTTCAGAACCAAGAGTTGACTCGATTGATTGTTTAAAGGAATTGCTTTGTTGAACGGCAATTGTATCTGTCTGTTCAACTGGAACATCCAAGTGAATTGGGAAGGTTACACCTTTTGCTTCCAATTCTTTCTTAGCTTTGTCAAATGAAGCCTTAGCTTTGTCAGGATTGTAGATAGTATCTTTTCCGTCTACAAGTTCAACACCTTTCCATTGGTCTCCATAGTTGACCAATTCTGCTTGAGCAATATCACCAAAGTTTTTACCACCAGATTGTACAAAGTTATCTGGAACTAGGCTGTTACGAATAATCTTATCCGCACCATCTTCACCGTTAAGCTGTGCAGCATATGAATGACGGTTGAAGGCAAAGTTGATTGCTTGACGGAAGTCCTTGTTCAACATTGCTTCTTTTGTAGAAGTTTTCTGTTCTTCACTTGTCTTCGCAGTCTTATTATAAGATTGACGGTTTACGTTAAAGGTAAAGTAGTAACTAGTTGAATCCTGTGGACTGTATGTGATTTTATCTCCGTATTGCTCTAAAGTAGAAGCAAAGTTTGAACTACTTGGGAAGATACGAGCTGTTGTATAAACACCTGAAGAGAAGCTACGGATCAATGATTCTTGGTCAGAACCATCATAATAGGTCAATTTTACTTTCTCAATTTTAACCTTTTCTTTATCCCAATAATTTGGATTCTTTTCGTATTCGATTAACGATTTTGAAGTCAATGTCTTCAAGATATATGGACCGTTATAAAGAATACCAGATGGACTTACTGCTCCGTAGTTCTTACCAGAAGCTTTGAAAAATTCCTCGTTTACCGGCAACATAGTTGCTGAAGTTACTTTTGAATTCCAGAAACTTTCAGGTGCATTAAGAGTATACTGGACTGTGTAATCGTCCAACGCCTTAACCCCAACTGTTGAGAAGTCGTTAGTCTCACCAGTCATATATTCATTCAAGCCCTTGATGGAGTTTTGAATAAGAGTGACACCGTCTGATTTGCCATCTGCTACGTGTTTCAACCCAGTAACAAAGTCATGTGCAGTTACTTCAGCGTATTCTTCACCCTCTGAAGTATACCATTTAACCCCTTTTCGAAGTTTATAAGTATAAGTCAAACCGTCTTGTGAGACGCTCCAATCCTCAGCTAGAGATGGAACCAAATTTCCGTATTCGTCATTTTCCAACAAACCATCAACAACGTTACCAATGATATCTGTTGTTGAAGTACGAGTTGCGATACTGTAGTCCAAAGATGATGGGTCTACTCCATAGACGTAAGAGAAGGTTGTAGGTGCGTCTGCTTCCTTGTCAGCTTTACCACAAGCCACAAGAAGAACTGCTGTACTCAGGACAACTCCTGCTGTTAACATCCACTTTTTCGTTTTCATAAAGATCTCCTTTAATAATGTTTAATCTACTTTTACAATCCAGCCTTCTGGTGCTTCAATGTCACCAAATTGGATACCTGTCAATTCATCGTATAGTTTACGAGTCACTGGGCCAACCTCAGTCTCACTGTAGAAAACATGGAAGTCGTCACCGTGTTGGATTCCTCCAATTGGAGAGATGACTGCTGCAGTTCCACAGGCACCTGCTTCTACAAATCGATCCAGACTATCAATTGATACATCCCCCTCAACAGGTTTCAAGCCCAATCGATGCTCTGCCAAGTAAAGTAATGAGTACTTGGTAATCGATGGCAAAATTGACGGACTCAATGGCGTTACAAACTCATTATCAGCTGTAATCCCAAAGAAGTTTGCTGAACCGACTTCTTCAATCTTGGTGTGGGTTGAGGGATCTAGATAAATAACATCTGAGAAATGACGGGATTTAGCCATTTTTCCTGGTAAAAGACTGGCTGCATAGTTACCACCGACCTTGGCAGCTCCTGTTCCATTTGGTGCAGCACGGTCATACTCGTCTTGAATCAAGAAGTTTGTTGGAACCAAACCACCTTTAAAGTAATTTCCAACTGGCATGGCAAAGATGGTGAAAATATACTCCTCTGCTGGTTTTACACCAATGATATCTCCGACACCAATCAAGAGCGGACGGAGGTAGAGGGTTCCACCAGTTCCATAAGGGGGTACGTATTCTTCATTGGCACGGACAACTGCTTTACACGCCTCTACAAACATTTCTGTTGGCACTTGGGGCATCAAAAGACGATCACAAGTACGTTGCAGACGTTTAGCATTTTCATCTGGACGGAAGAGTTGAATACTGCCATCCTTGGTACGATAGGCTTTCAATCCTTCAAATGCTTGCTGTCCATAGTGAAGACTTGGAGATGATTCTGAAATATGCAAGGTTGCATCTTCTGTTAATTCTCCTTGAGTCCATTGTCCATCTTTAAAATAAGCGATATAACGATAAGGTAGTTTCATATAGGAAAAACCGAGATTTTCCCAATCGATTGTAACTGTCATCCATTTCTCCTTTATTCTAATCAGGCTTTAAGTTCTATTCTACACTATTCTCCTAAAAATTCAAGTATTATTTGTAATTTTCTGAAAATTTTACTTCTAAAAAATCAGTCACTAGGACTGATTTTTAATTTTCTTTGTCTTCTTTAAAGACTTCTTTGAGGTAGGCATCGAAAACTTCCTCGTCTGAAATAGTATCTGAGATAAAACTTCCATTACTTGTGCGCTCTGATAAATTCAAATCTTGTAGGATTGATTCGTAAATCGTTCCATTATTTGATTGGATAACAAGAGTTTGTTCTCCGTCTTCCACTTCGGTGCTAAAGAGATCTCCGATAAATCCTTGTTCAGAAACTGCACCGGCCAAGAAGACGCGATGTGGTTTACTCTTCAATTCTCTCAGAACTTGAAGACCACGCTTAGCACGACTGGTTGCTGGAATTTCCTCAGTTGATACACGTTTCAAGCTTCCACGTTGCGTTAACAGATAGAAAGATGAAGTATTGCAGATAAAGGCAGCTTGAAGCTCATCATCTGCTTTCAGATTCATAGCTTTAACACCTGCAGCCTTGGCTCCAACAACTGGAACCTCTTCGATATTAAAGCGAAGGGCATATCCATTTTTACTAATCAACAAAACATCATCAAGTTTGATTGGTGCAACAGCCATAATCTGGTCAGTCTCATCTTTCAACTTGGCATATTTGACCGATTTAGAACGATAGGTTCTCCATGGAGAGAATTCTTTTCGTTCGACACGCTTAATCTGCCCAAGGCGAGTCGCTGCAAAGTAGGTCGTCGCATCATCAAACTGATCCACAACTTCTACGTAAAGTACTTCTTCATTGGTTTCAAAGTTGGTAATCGTTTGACTCAAGTGCTCCCCAATATCCTTCCAACGAATATCTGCCAACTCGTGGACTGGTCTATAGATAACATTTCCTAGTGTTGTAAATATTAAGAGATGTTGAGTTGTCTTGACAGATTGAACAAAGAGTAATCGATCATCATCACGTTTACCAATTTCCTCTAGCGTTGACGCAGCAAAGGAACGTGGGCTGGTACGCTTGATATAGCCTGCCTTGGTCACACTGACATAAGTATCTTCCTCAGCGATAAGGCTAGCTGTATCAATCTCAATTACGTTTGCTGTATCTTCTAAAGCACTCAAACGAGGTGTCGCAAATTTCTTCTTAACTTCACGAAGTTCCTTCTTCATGAGATTGTACATAGTTCGTTCGTCACCAATAATAGCTGCAAGCATAGCAATTTTTTCACGAAGTTCTGCTTCTTCTTCCTGCAAGACAACCACGTCTGTATTGGTCAAACGGTAGAGTTGCAAGGTAACGATAGCTTCAGCCTGCTCTTCAGTAAAGTCATAACTGACCTTGAGGTTCTCTTTGGCATCAGCCTTGTTCTCAGAAGCACGGATAAGAGCAATGACTTCATCTAAGATAGAGATAACACGAATCAAACCTTCTACGATATGGAGACGTTTTTCAGCCTTTTCCTTGTCAAAGCGAGAACGTGCCAAGATGACTTCACGACGGTGAGCAATATAGCTAGATAAGATAGGTACAATTCCAACCTGACGAGGGGTAAAATTGTCAATCGCAACCATGTTGAAGTTGTAGTTGATTTGCAAGTCTGTATACTTGAAAAGATAGTTGAGAACAAGCTCTGTGTTCGCATCTTTCTTGAGTTCGATAGCAATGCGAAGACCGTCACGGTCAGACTCATCTCGAACCTCAGCAATTCCTGCTACCTTGTTATTGACACGAACTTCATCAATTTTCTTGACTAAGTTAGCCTTATTAATCTCATAGGGAATCTCAGTGATAACGATTTGTTCCTTACCACCTTTTAACTTCTCAATTTCAGTCTTGGAACGAACGACCACGCGACCCTTACCAGTTTCATAGGCCTTTTTGATCTCGTCACGACCTTGGATGATCGCTCCTGTAGGAAAGTCTGGCCCAGGCAAGAATTCCATGAGCTTTTCAACCTTAGCAGTTGGGTGATCAATCATATAGACTGTCGCATCGATAACCTCTGCCAAATTATGTGGTGGAATATCTGTGGCATAACCAGCTGAAATACCAGTTGACCCATTGACCAAAAGGTTTGGAAAAGCCGCTGGCAAGACTGTTGGCTCTTTCTCGGTATCGTCAAAGTTCCAAGCAAAGGGAACTGTCTTTTTCTCGATATCCTGAAGAAGATAACCAGCAATCTCTGATAAACGAGCTTCCGTATAACGCATTGCTGCAGGTGGATCTCCGTCCATGGAACCGTTGTTTCCGTGCATTTCAACTAGAATCTCACGGTTCTTCCAGTCCTGAGACATACGAACCATGGCGTCATAGATAGAAGAATCTCCGTGTGGGTGGAAATTACCCATGATGTTCCCGACAGACTTGGCAGACTTACGGTAGCTCTTATCAAAAGTATTGCCATCCTTATTCATCGAATAAAGAATACGGCGTTGAACCGGCTTCAATCCATCCCTAATGTCTGGTAAAGCCCGGTCTTGAATGATGTACTTGGAGTAGCGACCAAAGCGCTCTCCCATGATGTCCTCTAAGGACATATTTTGGATATTACTCATATAGGATACAAAGCCCGTAAAATGCAAAGTGAAAATAGGAAATTCTTACCGTGAGCGATGCTCACAAGAGAATTTATCTTTTTCACACAGCATTTAGGGCGTGTTCAACTCCTTTCAAAGAATGTAGAGTAGATTTTATAGAAAAGGATTTCAGTTACTTTATAGAACCAAACTATCCTCTCTGTAGTTTAAAGTTTTGAATGTGTTCTTTATTTTCTTAGTGATTTAGAAGGTTTTCCTCAGCATACTCAATCATCTTCTCAGCCACTTCTTTTTCATACTTAAATCCCATCTTTTGAGCAAGACTTTGAGCTTCTTGATGGAAAAGTTGCATGGTAGCAAATAAAGACTGAGTGATTTTGTCTAAACTTGAGAAATCAAGAAGAGCAGAGAATTCCTTCTCCTTCTCAATTGGAAAGTATTTGAAGAGGTACTTGTAGTTCTTACCGATGTCGACTAATCCTCTATTTCTTGCGACCTGCCAAGCCAATACTTTTAACAATTCTTGCTGACAAATACCGTAGAGATGGTCCGTCGCATAGATGACTTGCTTACGACAAATTCCTTTGACCACGTAGGCTGACACCCACCAAAATTCATTGCAGGCTTTTTCAAAATCCGTCTTACTAGCTGGGCTTATCCAGAAACGCTGAGGACTGGGAGAATAAGACTCAAACAAATCCTTCTCATCTACTAAAACTGTGAATCCTGCCTCACTATCCACCCACTCGTTGATGTGATCTTTAGGACAGAGGGTTAAATCAATGCGATTCCCATCTTCGAAAAGCATAAGATAAAGACGTCGATGTCCAAGAGTAACCTCTTGCTCAATGACGCGTTTACCGAACTGGTCCAGCCAAGATAAATCTGAAATTAGTTCTTCAAAGTTCTCAACAAGATAAACAACATCATAGTCTTGGAACTCGTCCTTGGGAGCCTTTGGGTTTGTCCGCGAGCCGGACATGGCAACTGCATCGACCTGTAGCACTTTTGCAGTTTGCAAAATCACATCAAACATCTCAGTTTCAGTTTTCATGGGAATACCTGCCTTTTTAGTGGAGACTCTTGATTCTGTAGAGGACATCTCTATAAAGCGGACTGTCTGCTGGAACTTTTTCATTATCAAATTCTTTGACAAATTCCATGCTCAGTTTTTGCATGACTTTTTGCAAAAGTTGATTGAGTAAGGATGTAAAAGAGTAAACTTATGACAAGCTAGATTGCTGAAAAACAAAGTCTAGACAGGCTTGGGCAGCCTCCATCGCATAACCATCTTGGCTAGTTCAAGCGAATCTGTCAGACCTAGTTTGTTGTCAAGCGTCATTGGCTGTCTCCTTTCATTCAGATTTTCTAAATCCTGTACCAACAGGCTTAAAACTTATTGACCGATAAAATCCATCTGCTTCAGATATTAATTCAATCCGTGTCAAAGGATATTTTTTGTGGATCTCCTCAATCAGCTGCTGTCCCAGTCCTTTTCTGCGGTGGGATTTATCAATAATTATTTCAGCTAAAAAGGTCGTCATCACTTCATCCGTCAGATAACGGACAAAGCCAAGGATTTTCTGGTCCTCTTCAAGCACCAAGTAATGAGACAAGATTGTTGAAAATAGAGATGTCACTTTTTCCTCTGTAAAAGAAAGCCATTTTTCACTTTGATAAAGGTTATAAATAGCTTGACAATCTTTTCTGCTTGCAGGTCTGATAATCATCTTCTATTCCTCCAAATCTGTCAGACTTAATTAACACTCCCCACTGCTTCCGTTACCTTCATAGCAGGTTTGCGTTTTTTGTAGCGGCTGCGGATGGTTTTGAGGTGGTCCGTCGTATAGATGACTTGCTTACGACAAATTCCTTTGACCACGTAGGCTGACACACACCAAAATTCATTACAGGATTTTTCAAAATCCGTCTCACTAGCTGGATGTATCCAGAAACGCTGAGGACTAGGAGAATAAGACTCAAACGAACCCTTCTCATCCACTAAAACTGTGAATCCTGCCTCACTATCCACCCACTCGTTGATGTGATCTTTAGGACAGAGGGTCAAATCGATCCGATTGCCATCTTCAAAGAGCATGAGATAAAGACAACGGTGACCAAGAATGACTTCTTGCTCAATAATACGTTTTCCAAACTGGTCCAACCAAGAAAGGTCATTCGTCAGATTATCTAAATCGTCCACGACATAGACCACGTCGTAATCTTGAAACTCATCTTTTGGTGCTTTTGTATCAGTACGTGAACCAGATAGTGCCACAGCATCAACCTGTAACTTTTTAGCTGTTCCTAAAATCAGTTCAAGCATTTCCTGGTCAGTTCTCATGTGGTTCTTCCTCAGTGGTCTCTATGTTCTGAATAACAGCATCTTCATTTCTTTGCTTAAGAAGTTTCTGAACTCTTTTTCTTTCAAGTTCTCCGACTATAAATTGAATGATAGAACTGATTCCAAAAAGTGGTAATAGAAATAGAATTCCCATTTCTTCCGTCAGCATTAAAAAGAGGAAGTTAATAACTGAAAATATTTCTAAAAACCAGGCATTTATCTTAAGAAATTTTGAGTAACCACTAGGATAATGTTTGATATGTTTATTGCTCTTATAAATAGCTGTGAATCCAAAAGCAAGGCTCACTGGTGTGAAAATATAAAAATCAAAAACATAGAAGAGCAAACCTGCATAAGGATTAGACCTTAAAGGATTATCAAATAAAAAGACACCTGTGGTTACTATAGTTAATAGTAAAAATTCAAGAAAGCGAATTTTCTCAGGTTTTCCTGGTTTAGCAATCATATACGTAACTGCGCCTAGTACCAGGACAATCACAAGAAAAGGAGTATCGGACAATAAACTAATCATGATGTACACCTCTTTTAGAAAGCCAAGATCATTAAGAAGGAAAATCTAATTAAATTAACCCTTGAGCTTGACGCCATTTTTCATAATTTTCGATATCAATGCTGACCATATTCATACAAAGTCCTACAACAGCCATATCATCCAAGTAGCCTGCTAACGGAATAAAATCTGGAATAATGTCAATTGGGGAAAGGAAATAAATAAGTGCGCTTAAAACGGCTAAAATAGTTCCATAAGGAACCGTTGTGTATTTCCCTTGAGCATAATTTTTCACTAAAGAAATCATGACTGGGATCATTGTAAATTTCTTACCAACAAATGGCATCTCTTTAATTTTTTGCTCCAAACGGTACAAAAAATCATCTAATTCATCTTTATCGTTTAATAGGGCCTCAGATTGCGCATAGCCACTTTCAAGAGCTTCTTTAACTTGCTCTTCACTTAGATTTTCAGACATATCTTGTCCTCCATTTGTATTTATATCCTAATTTTAAAACACAGTCGCTTCTTCCAGCGTAAACTTGACATTATCTTCAATCCACTTACGACGTGGTTCGACCTTATCACCCATGAGGACATTGACGCGACGTTCTGCGCGTGCTAAGTCTTCAATCGTAACACGAATGAGAGTTCGAGTTTCTGGGTTCATGGTTGTTTCCCAAAGTTGGTCCGCATTCATCTCACCAAGCCCCTTGTAGCGTTGAAGGGTAGCACCTTTACCGAATTGCTTACGAAGTTCTTCCAGTTCACCATCCGTCCAAGCGTAAGCCACTTCTTCTTTCTTTCCTTTACCTTTGGACATCTTGTAAAGAGGAGGAAGGGCGATATAGACATGTCCTGCCTCGACTAGTGGACGCATGTAGCGATAAAAGAAGGTTAAGAGAAGGGTTTGAATGTGGGCACCATCGGTGTCCGCATCAGTCATGATAATGATCTTGTCATAGTTAGCATCTTCAAGGGAGAAATCTGCCCCAACACCAGCACCGATGGTATAAATCATGGTATTGATTTCTTCGTTTTTGAGGATATCTGCCATCTTGGCCTTGGCTGTATTGATGACCTTACCACGAAGAGGCAAAATAGCCTGGAACTTACGATCACGTCCTTGTTTGGCAGATCCACCGGCAGAATCACCCTCGACTAGGTAGAGTTCATTCTTAGCTGGATTTTTAGACTGGGCTGGGGTTAATTTCCCAGAAAGCAAGCCCTTGTCTTTCTTATTCTTTTTGCCATTTCGGCTCTCATCACGTGCCTTACGTGCTGCTTCACGAGCGTCACGAGCCTTGATAGCTTTACGAATCAGATTTGAAGCTAGTTCCCCATTTTCCATAAGGAAGAAGGTCAGTTTTTCAGCAACAATACTATCAACGATTGGACGAGCTAGTGGACTTCCTAGTTTGTCCTTAGTCTGTCCTTCAAATTGCAAATGTTCTTCAGGAACCAAGATAGAAAGAACAGCTGACAATCCTTCACGGTAATCTGACCCTTCAAGATTTTTATCTTTTTCCTTGAGAAGCCCCGTCTTACGTGCATAGTCATTCATAACCTTGGTAATGGCTGACTTGAGTCCTGTCTCATGCGTTCCACCATCCTTGGTACGGACGTTATTGACAAAGGATAAGATGTTATCTGAAAATCCATCATTGTACTGGAGGGCTACTTCTACTTGGAAACCATTGTCTTCCCCTTCAAAGTAAAGGACTGGCGTCAAGGTTTCCTTGTCTTCGTTGAGGTAGGAAACAAAGTCTTGTACCCCGTTCTCATAATGGAACTCGATTGCTTCATCTGTTCGCTTGTCCGTTAATGACAAGGTTACATTCTTCAAGAGAAATGCTGACTCATTGAGACGCTCTGAAATGGTATTGTACTTGAAGTCTGTCGTAGAAAAGATACTGGCATCTGGCATGAAGGTCACTTTGGTACCTGTTTTTGACTTAGGTGCCGTTCCAACCTTTTCAAGAGTTGTTACTGGCTTGCCTCCATTTTCAAAACGTTGTCTATAAACTGCTCCATCACGAGTAATTTCTACCTCTAACCAACTAGAGAGGGCATTGACGACAGAAGATCCAACTCCGTGGAGACCTCCTGATGTCTTATAACCACCCTGACCGAATTTTCCTCCGGCGTGAAGGATGGTAAAGATAACCTCAACCGTTGGAATTCCCATAGCGTGCATTCCAGTCGGCATTCCACGTCCGTGGTCTTGAACCGTTAAACTTCCGTCTTTATTAATGGTCACATCGATACGGTCACCAAATCCAGACAAGGCCTCATCGACCGCATTATCGACGATTTCCCAGACTAGGTGATGGAGACCTGCACCATCGGTCGATCCGATATACATCCCTGGACGTTTTCGGACCGCATCCAACCCTTCTAGCACTTGAATGGCATCATCATTATAATTGTTAATATTGATTTCCTTTTTTGACACAAGGAACCTCCTATTTATTCATCTTTTCTATTTTACAGGTTTTCGAAGGATTTTGCAAAATTTTCTAGTTAAAAAGCCTATTCACAAGTCCTTTTTAGCAAAAAATCGTCCATCTTCACCAAAAAAATAAACCAAGATATACATCTTAGTTTTCTTTTCCTTTAATTTGGCTTGTAGCCACGTCTTCACCAAACCATTTCTGGCTGATTTCTTGGAATTTCCCTTCTTGATAGAGTTCCTTAAAAGCTTTATTTAAATTTTCTAGTAAGGTCTTATCAGCCGGTCTCACTCCAACTGCAAAGGATTCACTCTCAAAACCAGCTGGGAAAATCTCATACTGGTCTAATATCCCTTCAGTTTTAAGATAATAGTTGGCATACACACGGTCAATTAAAAGGGCATCAATCCGATCATTTTGCAGGTCAATCAAGGCTTCATTAAAACTTTGATACTGGTTAGCCTTTCGATCTTTTACGATATTTTTCAAGAGTTCAGGCTGAGCTTCAAAGTCTAGATAGCCAGAAGAACCTGCCTGAGCACCCAAAATCTTACCTGTCATATCAGACACTGTTTGGATATTTTGTGATTTCTTAGAGACAAGAACCTGCTGATTTTCCATGTAAGGGATGCTAAAAGCAACCTTCTCACGGCGTTCATCTGTTGCGGAATATCCATTCCAGATAGCATCAATGGTGCCGTTTTGAAGTTCTGTTTCCTTCATATCCCAATCAATGGGTTGAAACTGTACCTTGAAACCAAGTTTCTCAGAAACAGCCTGTGCTAAATCAATGTCAAATCCAGCATATTGCCCATTCTTTTCTTCAAAGCCCATGGGAACAAAGGTATTGTCAAACCCGATGGTAATTGTACCCTGTTCTTGGTATTTATCCCAATTATCAACTTTGGGATCACTAGCTTTTTGCGTACATCCTACTAGGAAAAAAGCCAGAAAGAATACCAAAACAAGGCTGATTTTCTTTCGATTCATAGATACCTCCTACTTAGGCTCTACTTTGAGAATCTGGTCAGCAATATTCTCTGCAAACTGGAGATCGTGAGTCACAACAATCTGAGTCATGCCTAATTCTCGATTTTGTAGAATCAGTTTTTCAACCTCGAGACGCAACTCAGGGTCAAGGGCCGAAGTTGGTTCGTCATACCCAATCACTTCAGGATCTATCATCATAGCGCGTGCTAAGGCAACCCGTTGCTTTTGACCACCAGATAATGAGTATGGATAGGCATCTGCATGAGCTTCGAGTCCTAGACGAGTTAATAAGTCGACCGCCTTCTTCTTGGCATCTGCTTCAGACATTCCCATAGTTTTGATGGGTGACAAAATCAAGTTATCCATAACGGATAAGTGAGGAAAAAGCTGAAAATCTTGAAACACAAAACCTAACAAGTGACGCTTTTCAAGTTCATCCAAAGGTAAGGATTCTCCATTATAAAAAATCTCACCTGAATCAATGGTTTCAAGTCCAGCCAACATTCTGAGCAAGGTAGTCTTCCCACCACCAGAAGGTCCAACAATAGCCAAAATCTGCTTTTCAGGAATTGTTAAACTGAAATTGGATAAAATTTCTTTTTTTCCAAATTTTTTGCTGATATTTTTTAACTCTAACATGGATAACCTCCTATCTATAGTAGCTAAACTTTTTCTCAAGTTTCTTAGCTATAATCGTAACAATACCAATCATGAGAAGATAGATAGCTCCTGCTAAAAACATTGGAATCAAACTCGCATCACGATTGGCTGCAGTACGACTAGCTAGGATTAAATCTGAAATACCGAGTGCATAGACCAAAGAAGTATCTTTAACCAAACTCATAACCTCGTTAAATACACTTGGTAAAACAATCTTGGTTACTTGTGGCAAGATAATATAGCGGACGGTATCGATAGGTTTGAATTTCAAAACCTTAGCTGCTTCATATTGTCCTTGAGGAATGGTTGCAATCCCTCCACGGAATATTTCCGCAAAGTAGGCTGCATAATTAAGCGTAAAGGCAATAATCGCTGCTGGTACCCGATCAAGTCGAACCCCGATACTTGGCAAAACATAATAGATAAAGATTAACTGCAAGAGCAATGGTGTCCCACGCATCACCCAGATATAAACATCAATCATGTAATGGAGGGGTTTCCAATGGACCTGTAAGCAAAAGGCAACCAAAATACCTAAAGGAATTGAAAAGAGTAAGACCAGTGAAAATACTTGTAAAGTCATTGTCGCACCGCTCAATAAACTAGGTAATATCTCAAATAAGTAAGACATATTCCACCTCCTAAAAATGATTGTTCCTATTATAGCATAAATAAACACAAAATCAAGTTTTTCAGAAATTTTCATGAATTTTTATAACTTTAGCTTTTATTTTTGAATAAAAATGGTACTCATGATAAACTTATCAACTTTAATAAAGTATCAGATGTCACAGCTAGTAAACAGATTCAGTTTCGTTTCTCTCCTATTTCATGGTATAATAGGAGCATGATGACAATAGTATTATTAATTTTAGCTTATTTATTGGGTTCAATTCCTTCAGGCTTGTGGATTGGACAAATATTCTTTAACATCAATCTAAGAGAACATGGATCTGGGAATACTGGAACGACCAATACCTTCCGAATCTTAGGCAAAAAAGCTGGAATGGTAACCTTTGTAATTGACTTCTTTAAAGGTACTTTGGCCACTCTACTTCCACTAATCTTCCATGTGCAGGGAGTTTCACCAATCGTCTTTGGGCTTTTAGCAGTCATTGGCCACACCTTCCCTATCTTTGCAAAATTCAAGGGTGGTAAGGCTGTTGCAACCAGTGCTGGAGTTATTTTTGGTTTTGCTCCTCTCTTTTGCCTTTACCTTGCAGTCATTTTCTTTGGAATCCTATATCTGGGAAGTATGATCTCCCTCTCTAGTATTTCAGCTGCTATTGCTGCAATTATTGGAGTCCTTCTGTTTCCTCTCTTTGGATTTATTTTAACTAGTTATGACCTACTTTTTACTGTGATTATTATTGGTCTTGCAAGTCTAGTAATTGTACGCCACAAGGACAATATCAAACGTATACAAAATAAAACAGAAAATCTCATTCCTTGGGGACTTAACCTAACGCACCAAGAACCAAAAAAATAAAACGTCAGTTGAAACTGACGTTTTTTATGTTATTTAGACTTGATATAGTTGATACCATCTGCCTTCGGCGCAACAGCTTTACCAAAGAAGGCTGCTAGGACGACAATGGTCAAGAGATATGGTGCGATTTGCAAGTAAACGGCTGGTACTCCTTGCAAGAAAGGAAGCTGAGAACCGATAACTGCCAAACTTTGTGATAGCCCAAAGAAAAGACTTGAAAGCATAGCACCAACAGGATTCCATTTACCAAAGATCATGGCTGCAAGAGCGATAAATCCAGGTCCTACGATAGTTGTAACTGAGAAGTTGACGGAGATTGACTGAGCGTAAATAGCTCCACCGATTCCTCCAAGGAAGCCTGAAATCACAACTCCAAGATATCTCATCTTGTAAACATTGATACCCAAAGTATCTGCTGCTTGTGGGTGTTCACCAACTGAACGAAGGCGCAGTCCAAAGCGAGTCTTAAAGAGGATAAACCAAGCTAGGAATGAGAAAGCAATTGCTAGGTAACCTAGTAGACTAGTTGACTTGAAGAAGATATCTCCGATAACAGGGATATTAGCTAATACCGGGAAGTCAAAGCGACCAAAAGTTTGCGTTAAGTTATCCGTTTGTCCCTTATTATAAAGCACCTTCACCAAGAAAACTGCCAAGGCTGGCGCCATCAAGTTAAGTACAGTACCACTGACAACATGGTCTGCACGGAAATGAACTGTAGCTACTGCGTGAATGAGCGAGAAGATAGCTCCGACTAATCCACCAACTAGAAGAGCTAACCAAGGAGTTAATGCTCCCAAATCTTGAGCAAATTCAAGGTTAAAAACAACTCCAGAAAAGGCACCCATGACCATGATTCCTTCAAGGCCAACGTTAACAACTCCACCACGTTCAGAGAAAACTCCTCCGATACTTGTGAAAATAAGTGGTGCTGCATAAATCAACATCGAAGAAACCATAAGGGTTAACATTGTTGTAATCGACATCCTTATTTACCTCCTTTAAGTTGTTTTCTTGGTTTGACAAAGCGTTCGATGATGTAGTGAACGCTGACAAAGAGGATAATTGAGGCTGTAACGATACTTACAAGCTCAGATGGTACTTGTGCAGCATTCATACCAGGGGCTCCAACTTGAAGAACACTGAAAAGGAAGGCTGCAAATAGAATTCCAACTGGTGAGTTTGAAGCAAGTAGGCTTACTGCCATACCGTTAAATCCGATTGCTAATGATGAACCTTGAACATAAACGTTTTGGAAGGTACCAAGTCCTTCTACTGCGCCACCAAGTCCTGCAAGAGCACCTGAGATAATCATCGATAGGATAATAGTACGTTTTGCAGAAATACCTGCATATTCAGAAGCATTTGGGTTTAATCCAACTGCACGGATTTCAAAACCAAGAGTTGTTTTCTTGAGCAAGAACCAGATAACCGCTACTGCTATGATAGCAAAGAAAATCCCAATGTTCATACGAGAGTTTCCAGTTAACTCAGCAAGCCATGGCGTCTGATAAGTTGCATTTGCACTTACTCGAATGGATGAGTCAGTACTTTGCATGATTTCTTTAGGGAAGTGATGAATAAAGGCATTGCCCACATAAAGAACAATGTAGTTCATCATGATGGTTACAATAACTTCAGATGTCCCAAGGTAGGCTCTTAAGATACCAGGAATAGCACCAACGATCCCTCCTGCAACTAAGGCAATTACAATCGTCGCAAGAATCATCAATGGTCGTGGCAAATCTGGGAAAGAGAGAGCGAACCAGCCACTCATAACCCAACCTGCGAGAGCTTGTCCTGGAAGACCAACGTTAAAGAAACCAGCACGACTTGCAACTGCAAATCCAAGGGCAATCAGAATTAAAGGTCCCATAGCACGGAAGATTTCACCGATTCCACGAACACTACCAAATGCTGTGTAGAATAATTCTTCATAGCCCCAGATAGCATCGTAGCCGAAAATCCACATGACGATGGCTCCGAGTAGAATTCCTAAAATAACAGAAATCAAAGGAACCGAAATTTGTTGTAATTTTTTAGACATCACTCTTCTCCTTTTCCAATTCACCACCAGCCATCAAGACACCAAGCTCTTGCTTGTTGGTTGTTTCTGGTGTTACAATCCCTTGAATCTTACCATCGTGGATAACAGCAATTCTATCAGAGACATTTAGAATCTCATCAAGTTCAAAGCTGACTACAAGGACAGCTTTCCCATTATCACGTTCTTGAATCAAGCGTTTGTGAATGTACTCAATGGCACCGACGTCCAAACCACGAGTAGGTTGACTGACGATGAGGAGATCAGGATTTCGATCGACTTCTCGAGCGATAATTGCTTTTTGTTGATTTCCTCCAGAAAGAGCTGAGGCTGGAACAATCTCACTAGCAGCACGCACATCGAATTCTTGCATTAACTGTTTAGCGTACCCGATGATATTGGTGTAGTTTAAGATTCCCTTCTTGCTAAGAGGTTCCTTATAGTAGGTTTGAAGAGCGATATTTTCAGAAATCATCATTTCTAAAACTAAACCATCACGGTGACGATCTTCTGGAACGTGGCCTACACTCATTTCTGTAATTTGACGAGGGTGTAAACCTACGATAGACTGGCCTTTCAACTCCACGCTACCAGACTCAATCTTACGAAGACCAGTGATAGCTTGGATTAATTCAGATTGACCATTTCCATCAATACCGGCAATTCCGACAATCTCACCAGCTCGAACATCGAGTGAGAGATTTTTAACTGCAGGAACACCACGGTTTTCGTTTACTACTAGGTCTTTAATAGACAGAATAACTTCTTTAGGTTGAGCTTCCTGTTTCTCAGTTTTAAAGGAAACAGAACGTCCTACCATCATCTCAGCTAAGTCAGCATTAGTCGCACCAGCAATCTCAACTGTTTCAATAGATTTACCACGACGGATAACTGTAACACGATCTGATACAGCACGAATCTCATCCAACTTATGGGTAATCAAGACAATTGATTTACCTTCTTTAACCAAGTTCTTCATGATAGCCATCAACTCATCAATTTCTGATGGCGTCAAAACAGCAGTAGGTTCGTCAAAGATAAGAATATCAGCTCCACGATAAAGTGTCTTTAGGATTTCAACACGTTGTTGAGCGCCGACAGAGATGTCTGCAACTTTGGCAGAAGGATTCACAGCAAGGCCATAACGTTCAGACAACTCATTGATTTCTCGAGTTGCACGAGCAATATCTAGCACACCATTTTTGGTCAATTCACTCCCCAAAATGATATTTTCAGCAACAGTGAAAGCTTCTACCAACATAAAGTGTTGGTGGACCATCCCAATTCCTAAGCTAGCCGCTTTTGATGGCGAATCTAGCTTTACAACTTGACCGTTGACCACAATTTCACCACTAGTTGGTTCTAGAAGCCCCGCTAGCATGTTCATAAGAGTGGACTTACCAGCTCCATTTTCTCCTAAAAGTGCATGAATTTCACCTTTACGAAGTTCAAGGTTAATCTTGTCGTTAGCGACAAATTCACCAAAAACTTTGGTAATTTCACGCATTTCAATGACATTTTCGTGTGCCATGTGCTCTTCCTTTCAGAGTTTTATTTTGTTTCAATAAAACCTACTAAAGAAACTTAGCAAGCTCTATTGAGACAAAACCATTTGTCTCAATTCTTAAAGAAGCGGCCACTGGCCGCTTCCTAAGAAATGACTTCCTTCAATTATTTTTCAGGAACTTTGATGCTACCATCAAGGATTTTAGCTTTTGCATCTTCAACAGCTTTTTTACCTTCTTCAGAAAGGTTTGTCACTGCCAAGTCAACACCTTTATCCTTCAATGAGTAAACGATAACTTGACCGCCAGGGAATTCACCTTTTTCAGTCTTGTTTGAGATATCTTGAACTGTTGTTCCAACTTGTTTCAATGTAGAAGCAAGCACGAAGTTAGCTTCTTTACCGTCTTTAGAAGTGTATTTACCTTCATCAACTTGGTCACGGTCTACACCGATAACCCAAACTTTTTCGTCTTCATTTTTACTTTCGTTCAATGATTTAGCTTCAGAGAAGACACCTGCTCCAGTACCACCAGCTGCTTGGTAAATAACGTCTGCACCTGCAGCGTATTGAGCTGCAGCGATTGTTTTACCTTTAGCCGCATCACCAAATGATCCAGCATAGTCTACTTGAACCTTGATAGATGGGTCAACTGACTCAACACCAGCTTTAAAACCAGCTGCGAAACGAGAAATAACTTCAGATTCCATACCACCTACAAAACCAACTTGTTTAGTTTTTGTAGTTTTAGCAGCTGCAACACCTGCAAGGTAAGCTGCTTCGTTGTCTGCGAAAGTAACGCTAGCAACGTTCTTTTGATCTTTAATCACATCGTCAATCAAAACATAGTTTTTATCTGAATGTTCTTTTGCTGCTTCTTCAACAGCGTTGTGAAGAGCAAAACCAACACCGAAAATCAAGTTGTAGCTTCCAGCTGCTTGGTTCAAGTTGTTAGCGTAGTCAGCTTCACTTGTTGATTGGAAGTAAGTGTAACCATTGTCTTTTGAAAGGTTGTGTTCTTTACCCCAAGCTTGAAGACCTTCCCAAGCTGATTGGTTAAATGATTTATCATCAACACCACCAGTATCTGTAACGATAGCTGCTTTAGTCTTCACATCAGAAGAAGATGAAGCTGCGTTACGAGAAGAGCGATTGCCACATGCAGCAAGTCCAAATGCTGCTACTGCAACTAGACCAAGGCCTAGCCATTGTTTCTTGTTCATTACTGAACCTCCTAAATAAGATGCGCAACTAAGTTGCAAGTATGAATTGATTGGTCACGAGGACCCTTGCCACTCAGAGAGTGACACAGACTATTGCAAGTCTGTAAAAGAATATGGAAGTAATTCCCCGACCGTCATCTCGACCGTCGTTTTATCTTTGGCGACTAGAGTCACCTTTAGATCTGGTTTAAAAAATTCGACCATAACTTGCCGACAAGCACCGCAAGGCGAAATTGGTTTTTCAGTTTGACCATAGACAATCAATTCTGAAAAGTCTCGTTGTCCTTCAGAGACCGCCTTAAAGATTGCAGTTCTTTCGCCACAGTTGGTCAAGGGGTAGCTAGCATTTTCAATGTTAACCCCTGTATAGATACTTCCGTCCTTGGCTACCAAAACAGCGCCAATCGGAAAATGTGAGTAGGGAACGTAAGCTTTCTTACTAGTTTCAATTGCTAATTCAATCAACTCAGTAGTCGCCATCAGCTAATTCTCCTTTTAAGATTGCAACACCAGAAGATGTTCCAATACGAGTAGCTCCTGCTTCAACAAAGGCAACTGCATCTGCATAAGAACGAGCTCCCCCAGCTGCTTTGACCCCCACATCAGGTCCAACTGTCTGACGCATTAATTGAACATCTGGCAAAGTTGCTCCACCTGTTGAGAAACCTGTAGAAGTCTTGACAAAGTCTGCACCAGCTTTTTGAGCAAGTTGGCAAGCCAGAACTTTTTCTTCATCCGTTAACAAACAAGCCTCGATAATAACCTTAACCAATTTGTCTCCACTTGCTTCAACAACTGCTCGAATATCTGATTCGACCAAGTCAGCATTCCCGGACTTAAGCGCTCCAACGTTGATAACCATATCAATTTCGTCAGCACCGTTTTGGATGGCTTCTTTGGTTTCATAGGCTTTGACAGCTGAAGTTGTAGCTCCAAGAGGAAAACCTACAACTGTACAAACCTTGACATAAGTATCTGTTAGACCAGCTTTTGCATGAGAAACCCAGCAAGGATTCACACAAACACTGGCAAAATCGTACTCTCTTGCTTCAGATAGCAAACGATCGATTTGTTGTTCGGTCGCATCTTGCTTTAAAAGCGTATGATCAATGTATTTATTTAATTTCATTTCGGATTTTCCTTAAATTAGGAGATGATTTCGATGATTTCACGCGTTTTAAGCGTTTCATCACTTATTTTAATTTTAACATATTTTTGGAAATCTGTAACTAGTTCCGGAGAAATTTTGCCATTTGCATATACTTTTGCGACAATTTCACCTTTTTTGACTGATTCTCCAACTTTCTTCTCAAAAACAATTCCTGTCTCATAATCAAGAGCATCTGTTTTGACTGCACGACCAGCACCTAATCTCATAGCGAAAAGACCTAACTCCATGGCTGGCAGTGCCTCAATAACACCATCTTCCTGAGCAGGAATTTCTACCACATGATCAGCAGTTACAGGTCGATAAAGATCTTCTAAATCTCCACCTTGAGCGGCAACCATCTCTTCGAACTTCTTAAGCGCCTGACCATTTTCAAGATGTTGCCTTACTTCCTCGACTGTTTTTTCAACATTTGCCAGAGAAAGCATAATCTGGGCTAACTCACAGATAAAGTGGCTAATATCTTGACGGCCTTTACCTTGAAGAATTTCCAGAGCTTCTAGAATTTCCAAGCGATTCCCAATGGCACGTCCCAAAGGTTGACTCATATCCGTAATGACTGCTACTGTCTTGCGACCAACAGCTTTCCCGAGATTCACCATGGTTTGAGCTAGTTCACGCGCTTCGTCGACTGTCTTCATAAAGGCACCTTCACCGACAGTAACATCAAGCAAAATAGCATCCGCTCCAGCTGCAATCTTTTTACTCATGACAGAACTAGCAATCAGTGGAATAGTATCAACTGTTGCTGTCACATCACGTAGTGCATAGAGCAACTTATCCGCTTTGACTAGTTGGTCAGATTGACCAATAACTGAAACCCCGATATCCTGAACCTGTTTGATAAAGTCATCCTGACTGCGTTCGACTTGAAAACCTTTGATAGATTCTAATTTATCGATAGTACCTCCGGTGTGCCCCAGACCTCTACCACTCATCTTGGCAACTGGTACGTCAAAACTAGCGACTAATGGAGCTAAAATCAAGGTAACCTTATCTCCTACTCCCCCGGTAGAGTGTTTATCGACCTTTATACCTTCAATAGCGGATAAATCAAATTCCTGACCTGTCTTGACCATGTTCATAGTCAAATCAGAAATCTCACGTGTGGTCATGCCTTTAAAATAAACAGCCATAGCAAAAGCAGACATTTGATAATCTGGAACAGTTCCAGCTACATAGCCTTCTACCAGCCATTTGATTTCACTTGAGGTCAGTTCTTGACCGTCTCTTTTTTTCTGGATTAGATCTACTGCTCTCATTCTTTCACACTTCTAAGGATATAATATCCCTTGTCTTTCTTCACGACCTCACAATTACCAAAGACTTCTTCCATCTTGTTTTTAGCACTAGGAGCTCCCTGTTTCTTTTGGATGACAATGGTCAAATCTCCACCATCCTTAAGATAATCAATACTGTTCTCGATGATTTCATGAACGACCTGCTTGCCTGCACGAATGGGCGGATTCGAAATAACATGATCGAATTGACCTTCTACCTGCTCATAAATATTGGACTGGAAGATAGTCGCTTGAACATTGTTTTTTACTGCATTTTGCTGGGCTAAATCCAGGGCACGATTATTGATATCCACCATGGTCGCTTGGGCACCATAAGCTTTAACCAAAGACAAGCCGATGGGACCATAGCCACAACCAACATCAAGGATTTTTTCATCTTTTTCGACATCTAGACATCTTAACAATAACTGACTTCCGAAATCAATCATTTTTTTACTAAAGACACCAGCATCTGTCAAAAAGGTCATCTTTTGCCCAAGTAGGTCAACTCTAAGTTCATGAACATCATGGGCTGCATCTGGATTTTCTGCATAATACATTTTACTCATAGTTTCATTTTACCACATAAATAAGTTAATTGTAAATCGTTTACATGACAACAAAGGCTTTTCTTTGCCATCGATTTATTGAAAAATAATATAAGTTGAATTTCCTTTTAAGGACCGAGCAAGTAAGAACCCAATGCCATAGTGATAGCAAAGGAAAAAATACAGGCTAGACCAAACAAGAAAAGCCACCATTTTCTTGTTAAAATGGCGAGAATCAAGTAGATAAAACCAATAATTGGTAGCAAGAACAACAAGACAAAGGCAGACCAGCTAAAGGTTTGACTTCCTAAACTAACGGTAAACTCAATCAAAGTCGGAGATAACCACAGAATCACTGCTAGTAAGCTAGTCAGTTTTAGAATTTTATCACTCACCACTAGTCTTATAACACCACCTCTTTTGATGTTTATTCTACTTCTATTCTAACAAAGAGAGCGCTTTTTCTCAAATGATTCAGATGTCTTTCTTTGTAAATTATGGTATACTGAGGTATCAAACGAGGAAATTTTATGACCAACGAATTTATACATTATGAAAAAATCAGTCGCGGAACTTGGCAATCTTTACATCGTAAAACTACACCTCCTTTAACCGAGGAGGAATTGGATTCGATTAAGAGTTTTAATGACCAGATTAGTCTCCAAGATGTAACTGATATTTACCTGCCGCTAGCTCATCTGATTCAAATTTACAAACGCTCCAAAGAAGACCTAGCCTTTTCAAAAGGGATTTTCCTCCAAAGGGAGAGTAAAAATCAGCCATTTATTATCGGAATTTCAGGTAGTGTCGCTGTTGGCAAATCAACTACTAGCCGACTCTTACAAATTTTGCTTTCCCGTATTTTTCCAGAAGCAAGTGTTGAATTAGTGACAACTGATGGATTTCTGTATCCCAACAGTATCTTAAATGAGCGAAATATCCTAAATCGAAAAGGTTTCCCTGAGAGTTATGATATGGAAAGCTTGCTCGATTTCCTTGATCAACTTAAAAACGGGCAGGATGTAGATATTCCCGTTTATTCTCACGAAATCTACGATATCGTACCTGATAAAACACAAAGAGTCCAAGCAGCGGATTTTGTCATCGTAGAGGGTATCAACGTCTTTCAAACACCACATAACAGCCGTCTTTATATTACAGACTTCTTCGATTTTTCAATCTATGTAGATGCTGCAGTTGAGGATATCGAGAGCTGGTATTTGGACCGTTTCTTGAAACTCCTTAGCTTTGCACAAGATGATCCAAACAACTATTACTATCGTTTCACCCAGCAACCAATTAGTGAAGTCAAAGATTTTGCCCATCAGGTTTGGACAAGTATTAATTTGACCAATCTACAAAACTACATCGAACCGACCAGAAATCGGGCTGAAGTCATTCTTCATAAATCTAAAAATCATGAAATTGATGAAATTTATTTAAAAAAGTGATTTCCCCTTGTCAAAATAATAGTTTTCAGATATAATGGTATAGTTAGTAAATATGGAGGTAAGAACATTGGCAAACATTAAATCAGCTATCAAACGCGCTGAATTGAACGTTAAACAAAACGAAAAGAACTCAGCTCAAAAATCAGCTATGCGTACTGCTATCAAAGCTTTTGAAGCAAACCCATCTGAAGAACTTTACCGTGCTGCTAGCTCAGCCATCGATAAAGCAGAAACTAAAGGTTTGATCCACAAGAATAAAGCTAACCGTGATAAAGCACGTCTTGCAGCTAAACTTGGTTAATCTTTAACTGGATACAAAATGAGCTCTTCGGAGCTTTTTTTTGTACACATTTTTCTGGAGGTTATCATGAAAATTGCTATTATAGGATATTCAGGCTCAGGTAAATCTACTCTGGCAGAAAAACTTTCCAACTACTACTCCATTCCTAAACTCCATATAGACCGATTGCAATTTCAGCCTGGGTGGCAAGATAGCGATCGTGATTGGATGTTAAAGGAGATGAAGACTTTCCTTTCTAAACATGAGGATTGGGTTATCGACGGCAACTATAGCTGGTGTTGCTATGAGGAAAGAATGGTGCAAGCTGATCAGATTATCTTTTTAAACTTCTCAGCATGGAATTGTTTAGCAAGAGCCTTTAAACGCTATCTAAGATACAGAGGAAAAGTTAGAGAAAGTATGGCAGATGGTTGTCCTGAACGTTTTGACTGGGAGTTTATCCGCTGGATTCTTTGGGATGGACGTAACTCTTCTCACAAAGACCATTATCAACAGATCTGTTCAGACTATGCTGACAAGGTAACCATAATCACTAATCAAAAAGAACTAGATGGCTTTCTTCATAAAAAAGAGGTTTCTTATTAAGGAAACCTTTTTTCTTATTCTGCAATTAAAGTCTCTAGACCAACCTTCATCATATCAGTGAAGGTGTTTTGACGTTCTTCTGCTGTAGTGTCCTCTTCTGGATTAACCAAGCTATCAGAAATGGTCATGATAGCTAAAGCATCGACGTGGTGTTGGGCAGCAAGATAGTAAAGAGCTGCTGCTTCCATTTCTACAGCTTTCACACCCCATTTACCAAGCTCGATGTTCTTTTCACCATAGTTTGAATAGAAAACGTCTGATGACAAGACATTTCCGACGTGAGTAGTCATACCAAGGTCTTTGGCAATATGATAAGCCTTATCTAAAAGATCAAAGCTAGCGATTTGTGGGAAATCGTATTGAGGCCAATCGTTGCGGATGATGTTTGAGTTGGTTGCAGCTGCTTGAGCCAAGACCAATTCACGGACGTGAACATCCTCATTCAAAGAACCAGCCGTTCCCACACGGATCAATTTCTTTACTCCGTAGTCGACAATCAACTCGCGCGCATAAATAGAGATGGATGGCATCCCCATTCCTGTTCCCATAACAGATACACGGTGACCTTTGTAAGTACCTGTGTAACCAAACATGTTACGGACTTCGTTAAAGCAAACAGCATCTTCAAGGAAATTCTCAGCGATAAATTTCGCACGAAGAGGATCTCCAGGAAGAAGAATTTTATCAGCAATTTCACCTTGCTTAGCAGCAATATGGATAGACATAGTTTATGATACAAAGAGCGACCAGAAAGCGACTGAAAATTAGGAATCTGACGAGAAATCCTGATTTCTCAGTCAGATTATCTATTTTCCGAGCTTTCCGCTCGTGTTCAAATCTGAACACATGCTCTGCCTTTCTTTATTAAATGATATTGATTATAAATTTAAAATATACTTTGGATTAGAAAAACTAGAGTATTCTTATTAATTTTCTTTTATCCTTGTCTTTGGTCGTAAGTATTTCTCCCAAGGGATTCGGTCCAGCATTTTAGCAAAACCAAATGCCAAGTAAGCAGTCACCAAAAGAAAAGGTATAGCCTCTAATGATTGACCAGTGAACCCCATTACCAATCCAGTTGCAGACAGGGGTGCCTTCAAGGTCACAGCTAAAAAGCAAACCGAACCTAATAGTAAGACTGCTGGCTGGTTGCCATTACCTAAAATCATGGTCAGGAGTGCAGCTCCTGCTATCCCTAAGGCAAAAGATGGGGTCAAGGTACCGCCATAGGCACCTGCCCAAAGGGTAACTAAAACGACCAAGGCTTTCAAGACAAATAAGAGAATTACCATCTTGGCATTACTGCCGTTTAAAATCTCCTGAGCCATCATACGCCCATTACCAAGTAGATGAGGCAAATGGCTAGCCAATCCAACATGGAAAAGGAATGTTACAGGCAGAGTATATAGTATCCGCTTGTCCTTTATTCTCTTTGAAGAAACTTGTTTGTTGAAGCGACTAAAAAGCCAAGCGAGTGGAGTCAGAAAAAGAACTAATAAGGGAACAAGCCACATATCACCTAGTGGCCAAGTCATGGCTGGAATCTGGTAGAGAGCATGATCTGAAACAACAAAGCCTGCTGTAAAGGCTGATACATATGTAGTCAGACCGACCAAGAAAAAACGTTTGACAGATAAAGCAATTCCCAAAGTTTCAAAAACGAAAAACACACTCGTTAATGGAACCTGATAGACAGCCGCTAAACCCGCACTAGCTCCACAGGCAATGAGAAAGATTTGGTCCTTCACGGAGAGAGAAAAAATATTGGCAATAGGTCTTGCAAATAAAGCTCCAATCTCCCGCGGCGCAGCTTCCTTACCGATAGGTGCCCCTCCTCCAACCGCAATAATCTGCCAAATTGAATGAACTAGCTGTTTTAAAAAATGAAGTTTGTATTGTGATGTTTCATCTTTCATCTGCGCTTTGATGGAAAAAATCTTTGCTTTTCTTTGCAAGAAATACCAGACCAAGGCAGAACTGACACCCACGATGATTAAACTGAAGCCTTTTCGTGATGAGGCGACCCCATCTGTCAAGAATCCAGTGTTATGCTCTGTCTGACCAAAAGCAATCTCTTCAACCAGCTCTAAAATATAATGGAGCAAAATTCCAAATATACCCGAAACTAGCCCTAGCATGATAACCGCTAAGACTAATTTGAGGTTATTCGGGATCTTCTGAAGACTACTCCTCAACTCATGTACCATGATTATAATTCAGCAAGAATCGCTTTCAGCAATCCTTTGAAGTCGCCTTTGACGCGTTCTGTCACTTCTACAACTTCTTCGTGGTTGAGTTCTTCTTGGAAACCAGCAGCATGGTTAGTGATACATGAAATACCGAGAACTTTCAAGCCTGAGTGGGCTGCCACAATAACTTCAGGAACAGTGGACATACCAACTGCATCTGCTCCCAATGTCTTATAGGCACGGATTTCAGCTGGAGTTTCATAAGTTGGACCTGTCACACCGATATAAACCCCATCATCCAGTTTAATGCCCAATTTGTCTGCTACTTGATGAGCAGTCTCACGGTATTCTGGAGTGTAAGCTTTCGACATATCAGGGAAACGTGGACCAAAGTCATCCAAGTTTTCACCAATCAATGGGTTTTGACCAGTCATGTTGATGTGGTCAGTAATAGCCATCAAGGTACCAGGACCGAAGCCGATACCTCCAGCAGCGTTGGTTACAAGCACTCCTTCGCAGCCCAAGACTTTCATAACACGGACAGGGAAAGTCACGACTTCAAGAGGATTTCCCTCGTAGAAGTGGAAACGACCTTGAAGAGCCAAGACTTTACGTCCAGCAAGATTACCATAAACCAATTTACCAGCATGTCCGACTACTGTGGATTGACCCCAGTTTGGAATTTCAGCGTAGTCTACAACGACTGCATTTTCGATTTCTTCGGCCAATTCTCCAAGACCTGAACCAAGGATCAAACCGAACTCAGGAGCTTCGATTCCTTTGCCCTTCAAAAATGTTGCTGTTTCATTGATTTTTGCTAATAATGTCATTGTCTATCTCCTTTTTTATGTTTAAAAATTGACCAATTTTGTCAAAGGTATTAGCGTTACGAATGGTAATATTGTGATAGAAAGGCATCT
The DNA here is from genome assembly GCF_015546995.1 of Streptococcus infantis. GTDB lineage: Bacteria > Bacillota > Bacilli > Lactobacillales > Streptococcaceae > Streptococcus > Streptococcus infantis_J. The sequence goes on along the minus strand of NZ_JADMUH010000001.1, from coordinate 29,560 downwards.
TAAGCAAGTGCTTGTGATAGGCTGTTTTAGAGTAGCTAGCTTCTGACAATTTACCCCAGAAGATCCCTAATTTCCCAAAATGAAGCACTTCATCGACCAGTTCCAAACTGTTCACTTTCTCGATGACTTGATCCACATCCACGCCCTCAGTGTAAAAGAGCACATCCTTTCGAGCCATCTCATGGTTCCACCAATCGGGAAGATTTCTAAGCTCCTCTTCATAGTCTTCAAGACTCAGCAAGGAAAAATTCTGAATAAATGGATAAAGTCTTTCAAAGAATCCCTTTAAATCCTCAACTAACTGAATTCTAGCCATATTTGTGTCAAAGAAAATATTGCCACTATTGATGTAGGTTTCAACATTCTCTAATCTCAGCTCCGTCAATTCTTGACATAGCTGAGCCATGACAACCTTATTCTTTCCACCGACATTAATACCTCTAACAAGTAGAGCGTAACGAATCATCTTAAACTAATTTATCTAAGAAACTTTCACCAATCATGGCAGTTTCAACGCCAAAGTTATCCGCAATTGTTGCTGATATGTCGGCGAAGTGTCCAACTGGAATTAATCCATTGCCTTTAAAGGATGGACTATATGCCAAAAGTGGAATATATTCACGAGTATGGTCAGTACCAGCATAGGTTGGGTCATTTCCGTGGTCAGCAGTAATCAAAAGAAGATCGTCTTCTCTCATTGCTGCCATAATTTCTGGCAAGCGCTCATCGAACTCATGCAAACAATCACGGTAACCATGTGGATTACGACGGTGTCCGTAAAGAGCATCAAAGTCTACCAAGTTGGTAAATGAGAAGCCTTCTTGGAATTCAGGAAGTCCCATGGTCTTAATCAAGGTATCTATACCGTGGCTATTTGATTTGTTATGGCCCATATCGTGGTTGATACCAGCACCGTTGAAGATATCGTTAATCTTACCAACCGCATATGTATCGATACCTGCTTCATTCAATTTGTCCAAAACAGTTGGAGCAAATGGTGAAACAGCCAAGTCACGACGGTTGGCCGTACGAGTGAAGTTTCCAGGCTCACCAACGTAAGGACGAGCAATGATACGACCTAGAAGAGCTGGACGTTCCAAAGTGATCGAACGAGCGTATTCACAGATACGGTAGAGTTCATCCAAAGGAATGATGTCTTCGTGGGCAGCGATTTGAAGAACTGGGTCAGCTGATGTATAGATAATCAACTCGCCAGTTTCCATTTGGCGTGGTCCAAAGTCATCGATGACAGCTGTTCCTGAGTATGGTTTGTTGGCTTCGCGGATGACCTTGCGACCTGAGAATTCTTCGATTTTTGTCAAGATTTCTTCTGGGAATCCATTCCAGAAAGTATCAAACGGTTCTGTAATATTAAGACCCATGATTTCCCAGTGACCGGTCATGGTATCTTTCCCGAGAGAAACTTCTTCTAACTTAGTCGCGTAACCAGTTGGATTGCTCTCAGCTGGAACTGTCTTCAATGGTGTCTCGCGAGGAATGTTCCCAAGACCAAGTTTTGCCATATTTGGTACATTTAAACCTACTGATTTTGAAATGTGTCCAAGCGTGTCTGATGCACCATCAGGAACACCAGCATTGACAAAGTTATTAGCATCTGGTGCTGCACCGATTCCCACAGAATCCAGTACTACCAAATGAATACGATTAAATTTTGGCATAGTGTTTCTCCTTATTGTTTTAATTATTTTGCTTTTGTTGAAGTTAAAATCTGAACGCCATTTTGTCCAGCCACGATGACCTTATCCACCATTTGGTTAAACAAGCCGTGCTCGACGACACCAACGACATGATCCAATTCTTGTCCAAGAGCAATTGGGTCTTCAATCACTTCCAAGGCGAGGTCAATGATAAAGTTCTGCATATCCGTCACAAAACGTTGGCCATCCTTTTCACGGAAGCTCGGTTTATAGCCAGCACGCTCAAATCGACGAAAGACTTGTTCGGCACCGTACTGAACAACCTCTACTGGTAATTTAAAAGTTCCCAGTTTTTCGACTAATTTACTTTCATCAACGACCCAGATATATTCTTTAGATGGAGTTGCTACTACCTTCTCCATGAGAAGGGCACCTCCACCACCTTTAATGCCATTAAACTGACTATCTACTTCATCCGCACCATCGACTGTCAGGTCAACAAAGTCCACTTGGTCAATAGACTTAAGAGGAATATTGAGTCCTTCTGCTTGCTTGCTAGTTACACTAGAAGTCGTTACAGCTGTAATCTGTAGGCCTTCTTCCTTGATACGACGACCTATTTCTTCTACGAAATAGTAGGCAGTAGAGCCTGTTCCAAGCCCGACAACCATACCATCTTTGACGAACTCGGCAGCTTTAATCCCTGCCATTTTTTTCAGATTTTCCACTTATACACCTCCAAATAGAGCTACTTCCATTATATCATGAATACGCTTCAAATTCATCCAAATATCAGAAAAACCCGAACATTTTATTTCGGGTTTTTGATTCTTATTTAACCATATCAGGGTCATAGTCGTAAAATCCAGTATCAAGGAAACGATTTTTAGGATGAAGCTTACGAACTTCTTCATCGAGCAAGAAGGCTTGGTCATGTGTAAACTTGCCATCTTGAATCAAGTTACGCGCTTGGATAAAAAGTTTTGCGATTTCTACAAAGTTTTGGCCAGGTGTATAAAGACCTTCAAGCTTCCAATGAGTGAAACCATGTTCTACCAATTCTGTCAACTTGGTCATCAAATCTAGGTCATTGTTAGCAAAGATATGAGTTCCATGATTGTCTTCAAAAATAGAGTAATGACTCTCTGGATCACTAGGCTCAGCCAAGAACAAATCACGTTGACGAGATTTTTCATCATCAATTTGTGTGAAATTGTAGTAGTTTTGCAAGAGTGGACGCTTAGAATGATGGATAACACTAGCACCATAGACTAAGACTTCAGCAGGAATTTCCAAAATTTCAGGCATTTTGAAAAGTTCTGCAGACGGGATTTCACGCGCCAAAACAGCTTCTGATGCCCCTGCTTTTTGACCCCAGAAGTTAATCTGACGACTGCTTGTGACCATGGTTGATGCATCATAGATGGTTTTAAAAGAATAGCCATCACGGTTGACCACATAAAATACCCCTGCATCTCCAACAGTGATATAGTCAGCTTTAATTTCCTCTAGAAAATCCAAGAAAGGCTTGATACGGTCCATCATATCTTGGTGCATGAGGGCATTGACCGCAACGATTAATTCCTTACCTGCATCATGGACGAGCTCTGCGATTTCACGCAATTCTTCATGGCTAAAGGTAGTTGGCAAACGAAGACCAAAATCTTTCTCACCAACATAAATACGGTCGACACCAGCTTCGAGTAGCTGTTTTACTTGTTCAATACTTTCAGCAGTTGCTGTAATGATAATCTTTTCCATAGAGAAAATTATACCACATTTCCAAAAAATCAGCTATATAGAAAAGTGTATCTTATGATGCGAAAATTCAAAAAAAGTGAATCGCATCAATGGCAGTTCACTTTTTAGATTTATGCTTGTGTCTTTTCAACAAGTCGTCCGTCATTCATCACATAAATACGGTCAACCTTATCTAGCAAGCGAGTATCATGCGTAATCATGACAACTCCCCTGCCTTGCTCATGGGCAATTGAAGCCAGCATATCTGTAACCTGGTAAGCACGTTGTGTATCTAGGCTAGCTGTTGGCTCATCTGCAAGTACAATGCTCGGATTATTGTATAGGGCTCTAGCAATTGCAGCTCGTTGACGCTCTCCTCCTGAGAGAGCTTTGGGATAGTGATTTTGAACCTTTTCCAAGTCCAACAAACTTAACAACTCTTGTCGGTCACTTTTTATAGATTTCTTTTTATCCAAACGGTCAATTAAATCTAATTGCTCCTTAACTGTTAAAAAGGGAATCAGATTTGAAGCCTGGAGGATAAAACCAAATTCACTAAAGCGCAAATCCGTTTTTTCTTTTTCAGATAAATGCCCAGTCTCTTTTCCCTTTACTAGAATCTTCCTCTTGAAGCTTCCTGAAGTTGGCCTAGAGTCGTTAAAAAGGTTGTTTTACCTGATCCAGAAGGCCCTACAATTGCTACAAACTCCCCAGCGTTTAGTTGAAAATTGGTCTCATGAAGAGCTGTAACTTTCATATTTCCTTCGCCATAAGTTTTTGTCACTTGAATCATCTTAATTAATGTCGTCATATCATCCTCCTTATCATTCTGCAATCGCTGTAATTGGATCTACTTTAAGTAGACGCGGAAGCGAAATGACGCCACCTAGTAGTGCCATCAAGCAAATGAGCAGGCTTAACACAAAGTATGCCAACCAACTAGGGTAGAAAAAGAAGGTTGCAGGTAAGACTAAAATGACAGCCCAAATGGCTAATAAAGCCAATCCTATACCCAAACCAGATAAGAGAAAGATTTGGCAGAAAAGGGACCATACGATGGATTTTATCTGAATCCCTTGCGCTCGCATAATTCCATAGAGGGCTAATTTTTGAATGGTAATGATGTAGATAAAAATTCCTACAATCAGACCTGTAATGACAATCATAGCTAGAATCATTCCTGAGAATACATTGACCTGAGGGGTATAGCCAGGAATTTTAGAAATCATTTTTTGAATAGAAATCTGCTTCAAGCCATCGCCAGTCACTTCTACATCATTTTGCAATACCAATGCAGAGATCGAACGATTGCCTTTTGTTATTCCTTGTAAATCCCAATACGTTGTTAAACTTGTAAAGACAACAGGTTCCGTGAAAAATTTATTTTCTCTGGTCAAACCTACAATCTTAAAACTTGTCTCACTTCCGTTGAGTTGAATAGCATCCCCGAGTTTGATGCCGTAATTTTCAAAAGACTGATCCACTACCACTTCTTGGTCATTTTCTGGGTAACGCCCTTCAATCAAGGTTGGCGAGATAAAACTGTCCCACTCTTGACCAAAAATAGAGACATTCATCTTGTCACTACTATTAACAAGGTTTGTTACCGCAAACATGTAGCTTAGGGGAACAGCATCCCCAGACACTTCATCTTTGTAGTCTTTTTCTGGTATAAAGGATGCAGTCAAATTATCATTTGCATAATCGGATAGCACAACTCCTGTTGCTTGCCAATTATCAATAGCAGCCCTGTTATTTCGAACAAGCCCGAGAGCCAAACTGGTCATAAAAAAGACCATAAAAGCAATGAGAAAAATGGTTGTTAGAATTAAACTGTAACGCAGTTTATTCTGTAAAATTTCTTTGATAGCAAGATACATGCCAATCTCCTTTAAGTATTCTGTTGTCGAGGGAACAAATCTCCTCTTTACCATAGCACTAAAGATAGAAAACTATCTCGTCATGAACAACTAGAATCAATTTAAAAGAATCCTGTCCTTACTTCAAAATTGAATTTATTTGCATCTGTGTATGATTTTTATTCGTTTCAACCATCAAATTTTCCCTCATTGAAATAAGAGAAAAATAATAAAGTTTAAACGGTTTACTCATCCTATCATTTTCCCTTCAGCATGTCAAGAAAACCGAAATTGGCCTTGATAACAGATTTTATGCAATTTGTAACAATCCTGTAATAATTCTCTCTTTAAAAAATGATAAAATAGTAATGTACTGTTAAGGAGAGAAATATGCCCGCAAGAAAACTACACCCGTATGAGTTTGAACAAGAAAGTATAAAAACTGCTCAGTTTCAAGATTATATCCCAGAAAATACTTCTGTTGCTAGTGTAAAGGAAGTCCTATTTTTTGTAAACATTGCTTGCTTCTGTGTCTTTTTAGCTATCTTTAGTTTTATGTTCTTATCGCTTAAATTGAACACTGTTTTATCATTTGCTTTGGCTATCGGCCTCAGTCTTGTAGCTTTACAATTTCAGCGCACTTTTATCAAGAAAAAATTCAAATAAAAACCTTCGATGAATCGAAGGTTTTTTTATTTATTCTTTCGTTTTGATGGTGTTGTGATAGCAATCTTGACTTCAAAAATTGTTCCGTTAGGTTTGTTATCTTTCACACTGATAGAGCCTTTTAAGGCATCGACGATCTGCTTAGCTAAAGATAAGCCTAAACCGAAACCACCCTTTTGCCGTGTACGTGCCTTATCCACGCGATAAAAACGATCAAAGATTTTCTTTTTATCGGCTGCAGAAATACCGATTCCATTATCAGCTACCGTTAGGTAGAGGCTTCGTTCTTTCGTTGAAATCTCAAAATATATATCTCCTTCTTCTTCTGTATACTTGACCGCATTGTCAAATAGAATCGTCATCAATTGCTTGAGGAGGAGTTTATCTGTGATAATGGTGCGATGAACACGATTTTGGAAACGAAAGACACGATTATTCTCGGACGCAATCATCTCATAGTTAGTAAAGGTTGTATTAAAGAAGTCTGGCTCTACCTCTCCAAACTCAGGCTTGATTCCATCATCTCTACGTGCCAGATTGAGAAGGTTAGTTGTTAGAAATTTCATATTTCGAACTTCTTCTAAACTAGAAGCGATACTCTCACTTGACTCCATAATGGTCGCCTCTGGTTTTCTAAAAAGAGTTTCCAGACGGTTCTGAAGAACTGCCAACGGAGTCCGTAATTCATGACTGGCATTTTCCACAAAACTTTTCTGCTTTTGCATACTTTCAAGTAAGGGTTTAACACTGACACGTGCAAGATAGAGACTGGCTAAGATAGATAGAATCCAAAAACTTGCCATCACCACCACGATTAACTGCTCGTGGTTTTGACTAATTTGCTCTAGTTGGCTTGTGTTAATCAGGATAGCAGCATACTTAATATTAGTCGAAACAGAATCAATATTCATTTCCGTTAAGACCACCCGATAAATCTCATCCTGGCCGTAGCTATTCACAACATGAAGTTGTCGGATATGGTTTAAATCCTTTTTATTGAAAGTTATTCTGTCTAATCCCAAAAAGCGATTGCCAGTCACTAATTGATTCAAATTTGAATCTAGCAAAATTACTTCAGTATTGGAACTTACATTTGGTTTTTTATCAGATGCTGGAGCGACATTGCCACTATCTAAATCCTTTACGTCTTCAGTTGCACGATTGACCGCCAATTGAATGATGTCCTGAGGATTGTTGCTGAGAGATAGCAGTTTCTCATCCACTGATGTGTAGAGACTGGAGTGCATAACCTGCAGGATAATCAAGGTCATTGCAGAGAAAATTAGGGTGAACACACCAAAATTACGGATAAAGTAGCTAAAATCTTCTGCGTACCAATTCTTTTTTAATTTCTTAAACATGTTTTAAAATATACCCAACACTACGCAAAGTTTGGAGATTTTCAGCAAAAGCTGAACCTTTCAATTTCTTACGAACTTTTGATACATAAACTTCTACAACGGAAATGGTTGTGTCACTGTCAAATCCCCATAAACGGTCAAAGATTTGGGTTTTTGGTAAGATGACATTTTGGTTTTGGAGGAAATAGACCAATAGTTCAAATTCTTTCCCAAGCAGCTCAACAGAGGCATCTTGAACCTTAACTTCATTAGTAGATAGATTGACTGTCAAATCACCGTACGTTAAGGTATTTTCGTTAAATTTCCCTGAGCGTTTGAGGAGGGCCTGAATACGCATCTTGAGTTCTTCTAGATAAAATGGTTTGGTTAAATAATCATCTGCTCCCAGCTCAAACCCATGTCCTTTGTCATCAAGACTTTCCTTGGCTGTCATGATGAGAACAGGAGTCGAAACACCTTTTTCACGTAGTTCTTTTAAGACTTGGAAACCATTTTTTTCTGGTAACATCAAGTCCAATAGAATCAAGTCATAGACGCCACTTTCAGCCTCGTAGAGACCTTCTTCGCCATCAAATACCTGCATAACATCTGCAAAATCATCCAAAAAATCAAAGACTGAATTTGACAGGCCTAGGTCATCTTCCACTAATAGAATTTTAATCATCAAAAATTCCTCCTTATTATATCCATTATAGCAAAAATATCTTAAAAAAAACTCAACTTTCCTTGTTTTTCTAAGAGAAAGTTGAGTTTTTATATACTATTTAGTCAAGAAGTTTTTAAGCCTTGCCATATTCTGCAACTGCTGCTTCAACTGCTGCTTTTTCACGTTTAATCAATTCAACGCGAGCTGCGATATCCTTGATACCCATGCGGATATTACGGCTAAGTGCTAGGTCAGAAACTTGTGGTTCAAAGAAGGCTTTATATTCTGCCAAGCGTTCTTCAGTTTTAAAGATATTAGAAGGGTAGATGACGAATCGATCAAAGCTCATGTCTCCACCAAGAGCTCCCTTAACCCAATCCCAGTTTTCACGCGCCCATGTCCAAGCTGTTTCTTGAGTGACCTTGTGTCCAAGGAAGTGGAGGTACCACAATGCAAGGTCTTGTGGTTTGACGATAAATTTATCCTTCCAAGTTGCAAGAAGCGTTTGGATATTTTCTGCATCTGTACTATATGATAGAGCAGCAGCCAACTGGCGTTTAAAGACTGCATCTGTAGCATTTGTATAGAGGTCAAGGTATAGAGCCACCAAGTCTTTGGTCTCATGATGTTTCATTTCATTGATGAGAACTTGTGAGCGGATAGCCGCTGGGAGTCCTGCAAGATTATCCTTATGAGCTGCAAAGATTTGACTAGCAACTTGGCTGGCCCCCTCATCATTTGAGCGAATCATCATAGAAATTGTCAATTGACGAACCAATTCATCCTCATCAGCTTCTCCGTCTTTTGCTTCAAATCCAAGGCGTTCATAGTTGTAACGAGCAAGTTTCGCAACAAGTGCTTTAAAGGCTTTTTCAGTTTCAGTTCCTTCATCGATAAAGCGTTCTAGGGCTGAAATAACTTGAGAAACCGCTGCAACAACTAGGTAAGATTCTTCTTGTGCCAATTGACCCACAACTGGAAGCAAGTCCGCAAATGAAATGTGACCAGCTTCAGCAAGCAAACGACGTTCTTGAACGATTTGAAGTTTGCTTGTATTATCAAGTTCTACTAATTCTGAAAGGATAGCATCAAGTAATTGACCTTGATAGTCTGTAATGTAGTGTGCTGTGTTTTCGGTGTTGAGTCGAAGAGCTGTTTTATTTTCAGCAAGCAAAGCAGCATATCCAGGAATCTCAATGCTTTCAGTTTCAAGAGTATCTGGCAAACCTTTCCAGTTACTGTTAAGCGGTACTACCCATAGACGATTCTTGTCTTCGTGCTCACCGATGAAGAATTGTTTTTGTGAGATCTTCAAAACATCATTTTCAACTGTAGCAGTCAAAACTGGATAACCAGGCTGCTCCAACCAAGAATCCATAAAGGCTGCCACATCACGACCTGATGCTTGGCCAAGAGCGTTCCATAAGTCACGACCAATAGTATTTCCATATTGGTGTTTTTCAAAGTAGGCACCTAAACCTTTAGCAAAATCAGCATCTCCTAGCCAACGACGAAGCATGTGCATGAGACGGCTACCCTTAGCATAAACGATTGCAGGGTCAAAAAGAGTATTGATTTCATCTGGATGGCTTACTTCTACGTGAACTGACTGAACACCATCAGTCGCATCACGTTTTAGAGCTGAAGGAACACCACTTGTTTGGAAGTCCTCAAAGATATTCCAACTTGGCTCGATGGCATCTACACAAACATATTCCATCATGTTAGCGAAACTTTCATTGAGCCAAAGGTCATCCCACCACTTCATAGTTACGAGATTACCGAACCATTGGTGAGCAAGCTCGTGGGCAATGACGAGGGCTACTTGTTGACGGCTGGCAAAGGTAGAGTTCTCATCCACAACCAAGTAGACTTCACGGTAGGTTACAAGACCCCAGTTTTCCATAGCACCAGCTGAGAAGTCAGGAAGGGCGATGTGAAGAGATTGAGGGATTGGATACTTGACTCCGTAATAGTCTTCGTAAAATTCGATAGAACGAACAGCGATATCTAGTGAGAAATCAAGGTTTGAAAGTGGATGTGCCTTGGTTGAGTATACACCTACCAAGGTACCATTTTTAGTTGTAGCAGTTACCCCTTGCAAATCACCAGCTACGAAAGCTAGCAAGTAAGAAGACATACGAGGTGTAGTTTCAAACTTCCAGATGCCAGTTTCTTTGCGGTTTTCAACATCGATTTCTGGCATGTTTGACAAGGCAAGTTCGCCTTCTGCTTGGTCAAAACGAAGAGCTAGGTCAAAGGTTGCTTTCGCTTCTGGCTCATCCACACATGGGAAGGCTTCACGGGCAAAGTGGCTCTCAAACTGTGTAGACAAGACTTCCTTCTTAACTCCATCAACTGTGTAGTATGATGGATAGATTCCTGTCATGTTGTCTGTGATTTTACCTGAAAAAGCAATAACCAATTCAACTGAACCTGCTTCTGTAAGTTCGATATGAAGAGCTTCGTTTTCATTATCAACTGTGAATGTACGATCTTGTCCTGCTACTTCAACTGAAGCAATTTCCAAGTCTTTTTGGTGAAGGGAAATACGGTCACTTTTAGCTTGACCAGTAATGGTTACTTTTCCTGAAAACGTCTTGGTCTCACGACTCAAGTCTAAAAATAAATCATAATGTTCAGGAACAAATTTTTCGATATAATGTTCTACTGCTTGCATCATATTCTCCTATTCTAAATTTCTGAGCGAATGCTCTAGTTCAAACATACCTATTTTATCATATTTTTAAATAGAAAGAAGGATTGAAATGATTTTTACAATATTTTCATTTCTTCATTACTCTAAAGATGTTTTATAAAAATTATTAAGTCGTATTATTTGACCGCTTAATATGTTAGTGATAAAATTGCCTTGTTTGGTATATCAACTATAAAAACTATAAAAAGGAGGAACAATGAAAAAGTTATTTTTTGCTGTTTTTTCTGCGTTTGCGGCCCTTGCACTTCTAATTTCTATCGGTGCATATAGAACGCAAGCAAAAGAATTAACCAGCCAAGTGAAAATTTCTCAAGTGACAACTGAAGGCGAAAAGATTTCATATCACTGGGAAATTGACGGTGGCGTAGAAGTCGGTGATACATTCACAATTTCTATGCCAGAGGACGTTAAGTTTGCTTCTTCCGCTTTTAGCTCAATGAAAAACGCTAGTGGCGAAGAAATTGCAACAGGAAAAGTATCAGATGACGGTAAGACTCTGACTATTACCTTTGTAAAAGGAGGAAATAAAGGGGCTGAAGGAAACGTATCATTCTGGTATAAATGGGATGGAGATAACACCACTGGTCAAGACCAAGAACGCTCCATTAAAATCGGTTCAGAATCTGCAATTGTCAGACGTTCTGGACAAGGTCCAGTACCAGTCCTACTTCCGATTAAGAAGTATAATTCTGGTGGTACAGATAACACTAACTTGCAACACGCTCAAAAAATTTGGGGACCTACAGGAATTCCAGACTGGAGAGATACCCTAGAAGTAACTGATAAGACTACTGATGGTTTCTTGTTCTGGCACATCTCAGTAAACAATGCTGTTGACAAGAAAGAAGCCGCTTCAAGCATCGTCTTTACTGACCAAATGCCTAACCTTCCTGCACTTGATTATAGCCGTATTAAATCTGCTAAAGGTCAAGATGTGTCTCAATACTTCAAAGGTGGAACTTACCTTCCAGCATCATTTGACTTGAAAGTCAATGGTAAAACTCTAGTTGTCAACGGAGTATCAATGTCTGGTCTTGCATTAGAACCATACATTGAGTGGACAGAACATGGATTTAAACTTGATTTGACTAAGGTCAGCGACCAATTTAAAGTTGCATCTACAGACGAAATTACCCTATCATATCAAACACTTCTACAACATGCTGATCAAATCAAGAGCGTAACAAACGTTGCTTCTCTTACAAGTGATCAACACAAAACAGCTGTAGCCAAAGAAAACACTTGGGTTAACAAAGCTGCTTCAGCAGATGCACAAGTCTACAATAGTGACGTAACAACTTCAACAACGACTACATCTACTACTACAACTACTGAGTCTACGACTTCATCCACTACAACTACGACTCCTGAGTCTACAACTTCATCTATTACAACTATGACTCCTGAGTCTACAACTTCATCTACTACAACTACGACTCCTGAGTCTACAACTTCATCTACTACAACTACGACTCCTGAGTCTACAACTTCATCTACTACAACTACGACTCCTGAGTCTACAACTACGACTCCTGAGTCTACAACTTCATCCACTACAACTACGACTGAAGAGCCTAAGACTTCAACTTCAACTACTACAACTACTGAAGAGCCAACTAGTCAAAATAGTAGTGAAGAATCAAGCTCTACAACAACTACAACTACTGAAAGTTCAACTTCAGAGACAACAGCTCCAACTGCAGATACAACAGCTCCAACTGCAGATACAACAGCTTCAACTTCGAAAACAACAACTCCTGAAGCTAATGGTTCAACAACCACTACAACTACTGGAGAACCTACAACAGTTTCAACAACTGGGGACAAACCAGGACTTCCGAACACTGGTGAACGTAATAGCCTAATTGTTTCTGTTGCTGGTGTTGCAATGCTTATCGTAGCTGTAGGAACAGTTTTACATTATCGTAAAAAATAATCAACCAATGTAGAAGTGATATGAATAGGGATTCAAAAGATAAACATCTTTGATATACTTTATCCAGAACTTCACTTGCTAGATTCAAAAAAGCGGACATGATTGTCCGCTTTTTGTTTGCTTGTTTTATCATTTAAAGTCAAAAAAAGCTTTGGATAATGATTTCCAAAACTTTCTTCCTTCTAGTTGTCTACAAAGGGTAGACCTTGCGAAATTCTTCTAAAACAACCTTGCTGTCAGGTGTAAAAGTCAGTTCGGCCTCGCTCATCCACTCGGTGAAAACCTCCTCATGAACTTGACGCCAATAGGCCAGAGATTTATCACCCTCACCTTCCTTGTAGGCATGGTCGGCTGACACTTGATGGAAAGGCTGAACAGAAACCTTTGTGACTTCGACAATGCAGACAGCTTGATCTTGACTGTCTAAAATAATATCAAAGGTCCCTTCTTGTGGCAGGGGGTCGTTATCAACTGCATAAAGATCATAGGCTGATGCAGTTGCCGTCTTTTCACCTTTTAACACCAAATCTGCCAAGAGATCAGCTTCTACTCCAAAAGCCCAAGCATCGATTTCATCTCCGATCGAGGGGTTAATTTGCTTGTAGGCATTCCACATTTCTTGAGGTGTCATTTTTTCTCCTTCTTTTCTTTTACTTTCCAATTCTTATAGCTTGTCAGTTCTAATTCTGGAAATCCTCGTAACTCTGCCTTCACTTTTAATACTAAAGGCGACGCATTTTCTTCGGTAATCTGCTCAAGAGGAAGCCAAATGGCATTTGCTGAATCATTACTTCCATCAAGAACTTCATGAGGAATCGACTTTTGAGAGCCTTCGAAATCGAGTACGATATCATAAAAGGCCATGATATGGTGTACTGCGAAGTCTTTCCCTTCTTCTTGAACCAGCACGTCATAAACCCTAGGATTTGAATACCGGCTAAGCATGTAACCCGTCTCTTCCAGAACTTCTCTCTTGAGGGTTTCAGTCAGTCCCTCACCAACTTCCTGACTACCACCCGGTAGATCAAAACGATGTTGATAAGGTCCTCTCGTTTTCTCAATGCAGAGCAATTTCCCATTTTCAAAGCAAATGCCATAGACACCAAAGTGATTTTTGATTTCCATATTCTACTCTTTTCTAAAAGTCCAAGATTGCTAACTCACCTTATCCTTTAAAAGGAAAGAGGCTATAGATTTCATGCTCCTGGATATACTTCTTTAGTATCTCCATATTCTCTTCGATTTTTGCTTGGATATCTGTCTCTTCACACGTTGACTCATCAATAAAAAGGTGAATCTTTAATAAATCAGTCAGGTATAGCAGACGACGTTCCATTTCTGATTCAGGGCTTGGTGCCTGCTCGATTTTTGCAAGCTTTTGCTCCAAGCTATCACCATTCAAAAATCTCTGATGAACTCTCCTTCTAATTTTTTGAGTGGATTCCTCCCCCTGTTCTAATGGAGATAAAAGGAGTTTTTTATAGACGAGTACCTGATTTTCTGCCTCTCTTTCCAGATAGGCCAATAAAACCAGAGCGCTATCAACAAAGGTCCAAGTGTTATAATTCCCTTCAAATGGAACTTGTATGATCCTATCTAATAATTCCTTAGCCATTTCCTCTTGACCATCCAGATAAAGTAAATAGGCCAGACGATTCAGTGATTCGAGATAGCTAACTTGGGTCTTCTTATTCTTTTTTAATATTTTATCTAAATAGGGATGTAGGTCTGGATTATTTTCCACTAGCTCAACTACTTCTGATAGCTTCATCTGAAATCCTTTCTATTCTTTTTTAAAAAAATTTAAAGAGATTTTAGTCAACTAATCCAACTCTGCTCGACTGAACAAGTCTTTCATAGCTTCAATATCATCGCAAAATTCTTTAAATTCTAAAGCGAATTTAGCCAAGGCGTCCACCTTGGAAGAATAGGCGCAAAACATACTTCCTTCAGGATCAAAGTCGATAGTATCGCTTAATTCAGGCATTTTTTCCTCCAAAAATACCAAAGCCAAGGATGCCCAATCGTAGCCATTTCCTTCAAATCCCTCCTCTTCTCGAGTGTCAAACACTTCCTGTCTGTATTCTCCATCAGGGTAATAAATGAGCGACCCTCGAACATTTTGAGGATCCTCATAATATACAAGCAGGCTAAAAGGGGCAATTTTTTCATTTATGTTTTCATAATCTATCATTTCTTAACTCCTTGTTGTATTTGTTAATTATCAATGAAACTGCATAAATCTAGTATGCTTACTAGCTTTCAAAGTTCATAAAGATATCGTACCGATTATAATAATTTAAAGCATCAACCAAGTCTTGGTGACTTGCATTTGGTTTTTCCTCAAGTGCAACCGAGAGAACATCAAACAACTGCTCTCCATAGTAGACTAGCTGGAGATCTTGCTCCGCTACATCAGCCGGGTAGACATCACGGTCTTCCACGATATCCGGATAATCTGATACCCAATAGAGCCTTTCTAGTGCCAGTTCTCCATCCTCCTTGCCATAGAGGCAAAAATCATCTGAAAAAAACTTGTCCACGCGCACCTGCTCGATGATCTGCTCTAGTGAAAGTTCTTGGTGTTTCCGCATCCCTTCTCCTTTTTCGTCTCACTCTTCAACAAAGGAATTCAAAAAATCCTCAAAAGATGGCCATTGACCATAGATCTCAGCTTTTTCTTCTAGAACATAGAAGTAAACCTTTCCATAGTCCTCTGGCTTTAGAGAAAGAGCATAGTTACCAGATCCAGGATCATAGGCGAAATGGAGAAGGTCTGTTGCCTTAAATCCTTCAGGCACAACCTCATCGTCAAACCATTTCATAGACTTCCTCATCTCATCAAGTGAATTAAAGGAATTAAAAGGAAAGAGATGATGTCCATCGTGGACACCCATTACTTGGGGCTGGCCACCGTTGTGCTTGAGATAAAAGTCCAACATAGTTTTTGGCAATTTCTTTCCAAGAATCTCCTCAAATTGTAAAAGGTCTTCTTTTGAAATCGGTGAATCTTCATCAAGCATCCTAAACATGATTACTCCCTTCAGTTTTCTACAATTTTTCTTCCAATACCTTATCAATAAAGTCATAGACGTTTGCAGCTACTTTTTGCATTTCTAAGGATCCTAAAGCACCCAAGTCATTTTCATAAATGCAATCATCTGCATTTTTCTTAATAAAGTAGGCCAAATCACCTTCCTGTCCAATCATAAAGTAATCTGGCTCTACTTCCTCAATCTGATAAGTCTCATTACGCTCTTGAAGATCCTCCTTGGCATACAAACAGATGCCTGAATCTCCAACTTCATAGGGGTCAATCTCTTTCCACTCCGTTAAAAACTGATAGTAGAGATTGGGCAAGATAAATCCAAACTCATCTCTTTTCATAGTTCACCTCCACATATTCACTGAGTATCAACTATATTACTTCAAAGACCAACCACCATCAATAGTCAGAATCTGTCCCTGCATGGCGCTTGCCTTTCCGCTTGCTAAAAAGAGGCTGACTTCTGCCACTTCCT
Source organism: Streptococcus infantis (assembly GCF_015546995.1). GTDB lineage: Bacteria > Bacillota > Bacilli > Lactobacillales > Streptococcaceae > Streptococcus > Streptococcus infantis_J. The sequence goes on along the minus strand of NZ_JADMUH010000001.1, from coordinate 13,454 downwards.
CTGGCTCAATCCAGCGTTTGATAGGTGTTTCACTGGCTACCCAGTCAGCTAGTCCACCTAGCTCAAAGTCAGCTGCTGTCATACCAGTCTTAACTGCACCAGGAGCAATGCCAAAAACCTGAATACCAGCTTCAGCATAGTCTAAAGCTAATTGCTTGGTAAATCCTGCTAAGGCATGTTTAGAAGAGGTATAGGCGTGCCCACCTCCGCCTGCTAGACTTGAAGCAATGGAACACATATTGATGATGATCCCTCGCTTCTTCTCCAACATTTTAGTCAGATAATGCCGTGTCAGCTCTACCGGAGTCACATAGTTGATCTCAAAGATTTCCTGAATCTCCTGAGCGCTTTGCTCAAGAAGCGGTTTGTAATCATCCAATACTCCCGCTGTATTGCACAAGACATCTACCTGAGGGCACCAGTCAAAAATTGGTTCTAAGTCAAGTGTTAAATCACGTTGTAGAAAGCGAAAGTCACCTTGTAAGGCAGGATTTTCACCCTGATCCACTCCAAAAACCTGATAACCTTTTTCTAAAAAGAGTCGAGCTTGAGCCAGACCAATCCCTGAGCTCACACCTGTAATCAGTACACGTTTAGTCATGTACTTCCACCCAGTCTGTCGCTAAGACATCACAAGGAGTTGGACTCCACATGGAAAAGCCTTCGCCTTCACCAGACACGTTAATGAGGAAATAAGGTGTCACTTCCAGAGCCACTCCATTTTGCTCGATGGTATCAAAAAGCTGGACATAGTTTTCAGCTCCTCCCCAGCCAGTACGCACATATTTCTTTTTTGCCTTTAGTCCAGGCAGGATTTCTTCGAATGTCATGTTTTTCTCCTTTGTTATCTATAAATCTTAATTTCATTATAACAAAAAACCGTTTTCCAACGGCTTTTTGACTGTGATTTCTTAAAATGCATTTTTTCCTATGGCAAATCATTCCCTGCTGCGAGGTAAATCTCATACCATTCCTTTCGAGTCAGGTTGACATGACTTGCTTGGCTGGCTTCTATCAAATGTTTAGGGTTAGTTGTTCCTACTACTGCTTGCATCTTAGCTGGATAGCGTAACACCCAAGCGATAGCAATAGCTGAAGGGCTCACACCGTATTTTAAGGCTAATCGATTTAGGACTTGGTTTAGTTGTTGGAACTTCTCATTGCCGACAAAATTCCCTTTGAAATATCCGAACTGCAAGACTGACCAGGCCTGAATAACCATGTCGTTTAATTTGCAGTATTCAAAGATGCTACCATCACGCAAAGCTGCCTTATCACCTTCCATATTGACATGGAAACCTGATGCAAATCCTGGCGTGAAAGCTGCGCTTAGTTGTAATTGATTGATAGATAAAGGTTGTTTGACCTCTTTCTTCAGTAATTCCATCATCATAGGATTTTGATTGGACACACCGAAGTCTCGAACTTTACCTGATGTGTGTAGAATTTCAAAGGCTTGAGCAACTTGATCAGCTTCCATCAAAGCGTCTGGACGATGGAGAAGCAAGCTATCTAGATAATCAACCTGCAATCTTTTTAGAATCCCGTCTACTGATTCTAAAATATAATCTTTTGAAAAATCAAAATAGGTAAATTCTTCTATGCGAATGCCACACTTGGACTGGATCCACATCTTTTCACGAAGGTCAGGACGATTGTTTAACACTTGACCCAGTAATTCTTCGCAACGACCTCCACCATAGATATCTGCCAAGTCAAAGGCATTGATTCCTACAGATAGGGCTGTTTCAACCAAGTCCTCAACCTCTTTAACCGACTTGTCACTGATTCGCATCATGCCTAGAACGATTTCGGACAATTCTCTTTTCTCTTGACTAAATGGAATGTATTTCATGGCAATTTCCTCCGTTTTCATTCATTATAAAGTAGAATGGCACTTTTATCAACTACTACATTACAAAAGAAAAGAACCAGTTTAAACTGGTTCTTTTTAAATCTTAGCCAATCACACTTCCGTTTGGTACAGCTGGATCAACTGTGAGAAGGGTTAATTTGCCATCATGTTCAGCTGAGAGAATCATCCCTTGGCTGACATATTTTTTCATCATCTTACGTGGTTTGAGGTTGGCAACGATTTGGACTTTCTTGCCGACCAATTCTTGTTCGTTTGGATAGTATTTTGCAATACCAGAAAGGATTTGACGGTCTTCACCATCACCAGCATCCAACCGGAATTGAAGCAACTTATCAGAACCTTCCACTTTAGACACTTCTTTTACTTCAGCGACACGTATTTCAACCTTGTCAAAGTCTTCAAACTTAATTTCTTCCTTGTTAAGTTTGAGTTCAACTTCGTCTGGGTTCCACTCTTTTTCGACGGCAGGCTTGTTGCCTTCCATTTGTTCCTTGATATAGGCGATTTCTTCTTCCATATCCAGACGTGGGAAGATTGGTGTTCCCTTAGCAACTACTGTTACACCTGCAGGGAAATCAGCCAGGCTCAAGTTTTCAAGGCTAGAAACTTCTGCTAGACCAAGTTGTGTCAAGACTGCACGACTGGTCTCCATCATAAATGGATCAATCAAGTGAGCTACGACACGAAGGCTAGCTGCCAAGTGGCTCATCACACTTGCCAATTGGTCACGTTGCGCTTCGTCCTTAGCCAGTACCCATGGAGCTGTCTCATCGATGTATTTATTGGTACGTGAGATAAGAGTCCAGACTGCTTCAAGTGCACGTGGATAGTCAACTGCTTCCATGTAGGTATTGTAGTCAGCGATTGATTGTTCTGCCACTTGAGCAAGTTCATTGTCAAAGTCTGTTACACCTTCTACATAGACAGGGATTTGACCATCAAAGTACTTGTTAATCATTGAAACCGTACGGTTGAGGAGGTTTCCAAGGTCGTTTGCCAATTCATAGTTGATGCGCCCTACATAGTCCTCTGGAGTGAAGGTGCCATCTGAACCGACTGGAAGGCTACGCATGAGGTAGTAACGAAGTGGATCGAGGCCATAGCGCTCTACCAACATTTCAGGATAAACGACATTCCCTTTAGACTTAGACATCTTGCCGTCTTTCATGACAAACCAACCATGAGCAATCAAGCGGTCAGGTAATTTAACATCCAACATCATAAGAAGGATTGGCCAGTAGATGGAGTGGAAACGAAGGATGTCTTTCCCAACCATTTGGAAGACTGTTCCATTCCAGAACTTATCAAAGTTACCGTGTTCATCTTGACCATAACCAAGAGCAGTCACATAGTTAAGAAGGGCATCGATCCATACATAGACAACGTGTTTTGGATTTGATGGGACTGGTACACCCCAGGTAAAGGTTGTACGAGATACTGCTAAGTCTTCCAAACCTGGCTCAATGAAGTTACGCAACATTTCATTAAGGCGACCATCTGGAGTGATGAAGTCAGGATGTGATTTGAAAAATTCGACCAAGCGGTCTTGGTATTTGCTGAGGCGAAGGAAGTATGACTCTTCTGAAACCCATTCAACCTCGTGACCTGATGGAGCGATACCACCCGTCACATTTCCAGCTTCGTCACGGAAAACTTCCGCAAGCTGGCTTTCTGTAAAGAATTCCTCATCGGATACTGAATACCAGCCAGAATATTCACCTAGGTAGATGTCATCTTGAGCAAGCAAGCGTTCAAAAACTTGCGCTACCACTTTTTCATGGTAGTCATCAGTTGTACGGATAAATTTATCATATGAGATATCCAGTAATTGCCAGAGTTCTTTAACACCAACTGCCATTCCGTCAACATAGGCTTGAGGCGTGATGCCAGCTTCTTCTGCTTTTTGTTGAATCTTTTGACCATGCTCATCAAGACCAGTCAGATAAAAGACATCGTAGCCCATCAGGCGTTTGTAACGTGCTAAGACATCACATGCGATAGTTGTGTAGGCAGAACCGATATGAAGTTTACCAGATGGATAGTAAATCGGTGTTGTAATATAAAAATTCTTTTCAGACATAATATTTCCTTTCCAGGCTAATGAAACCTGTTTTTCTAACACTTCATTATACCACATTTTTAGTGATTTTCGATAGAGAAATCCATACAAAAACAAGACAGACAAATGTCCATCTCGTTTTTTATCTTTTAAATTATTCATAGCGAAGAGCTTCGATTGGATCGAGCTTAGAGGCTTTATTGGCTGGTAGAACGCCGAATATCATACCGATACTAGCTGAGACCGCTAGACTAAAGAGAGCGATTGGGATGGATACACCAACTTCGATTCCTGCAATCATGTTTTGAAGTAATACGCCTGCAAGCATGGTCACCCCTGCAGCAAGTACAAGGCCGATGATACCACCTAACAAGGTCAAAATCATGGATTCAATCAAGAACTGAACTAGAATATTACCACGTGTGGCTCCTAGTGCTTTGCGTAGACCAATCTCACGGGTACGCTCTGTCACCGAAACAAGCATGATATTCATAACACCAGTACCACCGACAAAGAGAGAAATCCCAGCAATAGCACTAATTATCGTTGTTATAAAGCCGAAGAGTTGTTGTACTTCTTGGAAGGCAGCAGACGCATCTGCAACTTGATATTCCCCTTGTTGAAGCCCCGCAATCTCTGTCATTCTTCTTGCCAACTCTGGACCCAAAGTCTGAGTCAAGCTAGTATCATTGACACGGAAGACAATATTTGAAATCTCGTCTGTGTTAAAATTAGCTGCTAAGGAAATATTGGTCGTAATTGGTAGTCCTCCGACTCCAAATGTTTTCGCAGCCTTAGCTTCTTTACTTGCATAAACACCAATAACACGGTAACTGATTTCATTTACTTCAACAATTTGGTTGAGGGCTTCTTTTGCTGAACCAAAAAGGCTATTGGCAAGTTCTTCATCTAAAATGATTACACTTGCAAAATCTTTATAATCTTGTGCTTTAAGTCCACGACCTGCAATGATTTCATTTTCGACCGCATCCATATAGGTGACATTCCCACCTGTCATGTTAGCGTGTTCGACCTTTTTATCCTTATAAGTCAAGGTCACATTGGCTGAGTTGGTTACGTAATAACTATCTACTCCCTTAAGCTTTGCAGCTTCCTTAACCCAAGCTTCTTGAGGTTTTGGTGGTTCAACAAAAACTTCTTCTTGACCGCCAGACAAGGTCAGTGCAGATTGTCTTTGTGTAAAGGAACCGTCCTTACTCTTAGTAGGTGAGAAAAAGACATGAATGTCTTTCTGGGACTTGGTCATGTTTTTATTGACCTGACGAGACATAGAGTCACCCAAGGCCATGATTACGACAACTGAGGAAACACCGATGATAATACCAATCATGGTCAAGAAGGAGCGCATCTTGTGAGCCATTATAGATGAAAAGGCAAATTTCAGATTCTGCATCTTAGTTTTCCTCCTTTTCTACTTGGGCACTGTCAGACGAAATGACACCATCTCGGATGACGATTTGACGCTTCGCATAGGCGGCAATTTCAGGCTCATGCGTTACCATAATGATGGTTTTTCCTTCTTTGTTCAATTCAACCAAGAGTTGCATGATCTGATTTCCTGTTTTGGTATCCAAGGCTCCAGTAGGTTCATCTGCCAAGATGATAGAAGGATTGTTAACGAGTGCACGCGCTATGGCCACCCTTTGTTTCTGCCCCCCAGACAACTCCGAAGGTAAATGATGGCTACGTTCAGTCAGTTCAACCTTTTCCAGATACTCTTCTGCTAATTTGCGACGTTTTGAAGCTGAAACTCCCGCATAAATCAAGGGAAGTTCGACATTCTGGAGAGCATTCATTTTGGACAAGAGAAAGAATTGCTGAAAGACAAAGCCAATTTCTTGATTTCGTACCTTGGCTAATTGTTTCTCACCCAAACCAGCTACTTCTTTTCCATCTAGAAAATACTGACCACTTGTAGGGGTATCCAACATTCCAATGGTATTCATGAGGGTGGACTTACCAGAACCAGATGGTCCCATGATAGCCACGAATTCTCCCTCGTGAACTTCAAGGTTAATGTTTTTGAGAACTTGAAGCTCTTGATCACCATTTCGATAACTACGGCAGATATTTTTGAGGCTAATTAGTTGCTTCATCAGTCTTCACCTCTTTTCCTTCTTGCAAGGAAGCTGTCGGATTACTGATGACTTTTGCTCCATCTGTCAGACCAGATGTGATTTCTTGGTTTTCTGCATCTGCATTGCCCAATCCAACTTCAACCTTTTTGGCCTTTTGATTTTCATCAAGAATCCAAACATAGTTTTTATCTTCTTCCATGACGATACTTGTAATAGGAACAAGCAATGCTTTACTCATACTTTTCACTTCGACACTGACAGAAAAACCTTGTTTCAAATCGCCAATTTCACTAGTTACATCGACCGTATATGGGTATTTAGAACCTGTGTTTGAACCAGCTAAGCTACTACTTGCTTCGCTACTGTTCTTTGGATAATTTGAAATATAGCTAATCTTACCATTCCAAGTTTTATCTGGATAAACCTTAGAAGTAAAGGTAACTTCTTGGCCTACAGATAGATTAGCAAGGTTGTACTCAGAAAGTTCTCCCTTGACCTGCAAGTTGTCGTTACTAACGATATGTACCAATACTTGGCTATTTCCTGTTGGAGATTTTGAAACATTGCGATTGACTTCGACAACTGTACCTTCTACTATACTCAAAACTGTAGCGGCATCCAACTGTGCCTGGGCTTTTTCAAGTTGCGCTGCTGCATCTGCACGAACATCACGCGCATCACTGATTTGTGAATCGATAGAAGCTGTAGCTGATGTAGAAGATTGTGCTTGGGTTTGGTCCGTAGCGCCTTCAATCCCAGCTTGAGGGAGCACAGGTGTTGCTGCAGCAGTATTTCGAGCCTCATTCAATTCATTGATATGACGGTCAGCTTTCGCAACTGCACGACTGGCAGCATCATAGGCAGCCTGAGCTTCAGTACTACTATACTTAACAAGTGCTTGGCCTTCACTTACCTTATCTCCTACAGAGACCGAAACCTCATCCAAGTCACCTTTACTAGCGTCATAATAAACATATTGCTCATTTTGAGCTGTTACGGTACCAGATAAGAGAACCGATGAAGCCACTGATCCCTCTTTGGCAAGAACGATTTTTGCAGTTTCATCTTGTGTTGCAGCTTGATTTGGTTGTCTCAATAGAAGGACAGCAGCTGCTCCTACTACAAGAACTGACGTAACTCCGATAGCTGTAAATAGGGGCCATTTTTTAGCTTTTGACTTCTTTTTCATATCATACCTCTTTTATAAACATATATTAAGATTATAGCACAAGTCATAAAAATGGACAATTGCTTTCTGACCATCCAAAAATAATTGCCAAATCTTTTATTGTTGTGTTAGTTATATAATACAACTTCTTTTTTATTTTTGCAAGCATTTTCTTAAGAAATTTAAGCGTAGCAGATTTTTGCATTGACTTTCAAAAAAAGATAGAATATGACTAGAAAACAACTAAAGGAGCTTTCTTATGAGAGAATATGATATTATCGCCATCGGAGGAGGTAGCGGGGGAATTGCTACCATGAATCGTGCTGGTGAACATGGTGCTAAGGCGGCAGTTATTGAGGAAAAGAAATTAGGTGGAACTTGTGTCAACCAGGGCTGTGTCCCTAAAAAAATCATGTGGTATGGAGCCCAAATTGCAGAGAGTATCCACAAATATGGACCTGACTATGGATTCACAAATACTGGGAACGAATTTGATTATGCAACTCTTCGTAAGAATCGTGAAGCCTATATTGACCGTGCTCGTTCTTCTTACGATGGAAGCTTCAAGCGCAACGGAGTTGATTTGATTGAAGGACGTGCCGAGTTCATTGATCCTCATACTGTCAGCGTTAATGGTGAGTTGATCCACGCTAAGCATATTGTGATTGCGACTGGAGCTCATCCTCATATTCCTGCTATTCCTGGTGCTGAACTAGGTGGTAGCTCAGATGATGTCTTCGCCTGGGAAGAGTTGCCTGAATCGGTAGCTATTCTAGGTGCTGGTTACATTGCTGTAGAATTAGCTGGTGTACTCCATACACTTGGTGTAAAGACTGATCTTTTCGTACGCCGTGAACGTCCTCTACGTGGATTTGATAGCTATATCGTTGAGAGTCTAGTTCAAGAAATGGAAAATACAGGACTAAACCTCCACACCCATAAGGTTCCTGCTAAACTTGAAGAAACCGAAGAAGGTATTACCATTCATTTCGAAGATGGCAGCACTCATACTGCCAGTCAAGTTATCTGGGCAACTGGTCGTCGTCCAAATGTTAAAGGACTTCAACTCGAAAAAGCTGGTGTCACCCTCAATGAACGCGGCTTTATCCAGGTTGATGAATACCAGAACACAGTCGTTGACGGAATCTACGCTCTTGGAGATGTCACAGGTGAAAAGGAACTAACTCCTGTCGCTATCAAGGCTGGTCGTACCCTATCCGAGAGACTTTTCAACGGTAAAACCAATGCTAAAATGGACTACACGACTATTCCAACTGTAGTTTTCTCACACCCAGCAATCGGAACAGTCGGTCTGACTGAGGAAGAAGCTATCAAAGAGTACGGCCAAGAAAACGTTAAAGTCTATACTTCAAAATTTGCATCTATGTATTCTGCCGTTACTAGTCACCGTCAAGAAGCTCGCTTCAAGCTCGTAACAGCTGGTGCAGACGAAAAGGTAGTAGGACTTCATGGAATTGGCTACGGAGTTGACGAAATGATTCAAGGTTTCGCAGTTGCTATCAAGATGGGAGCTACAAAAGCTGACTTTGATGCTACTGTCGCTATCCACCCAACTGGCTCAGAAGAATTTGTAACCATGCGTTAAAAGAAAAGAGAGACCCCTTGGTCTCTTTTTTACTTTAAATCGGCCGTTACAGATTTGTAACCTTTTATTTTAAAATAAGTTGACATTTATATATCATCCGGTATAATAGTTACTATAATTTATAGAAGAGGTTAACTATTTTGAAAAAAGCACACATTTACGCTATCCCAGCTATCGGGGCTGCTCTTATTGCAGTATTAGCCCAGATTAGTATTCCCATTGGTCCAGTTCCTTTCACTCTGCAAAACTTTGCTATTGGACTCATCGCTACTGTATTTAGACCAAGGGAAGCTGTTCTCTCTGTCGGACTCTATCTCTTACTTGGAGCAATTGGCCTTCCGGTCTTTGCTAACGGTGGAGCTGGATTTCATGTTTTAGTTGGACCAAGCGCTGGTTATCTTTGGTTCGACCTTGTCTATGCAGGGCTTGCTTCCTATCTCATTCATACCAATAGTGGAGTCCTACGTATTTTCTTTGCAAATCTCTTGGGAGATTCACTTGTTTTTGTCGGTGGTATTCTCAGTCTCCACTTCTTAGCTGGAATGCCTTTTGATAAAGCACTGGCTGTAGGTGTTATTCCCTTTATCATACCTGATCTTGCCAAAATTGTAGCCATTAGCTTCATCAGCCGACCACTACTCCAACGTCTCCGTACACAAGCTTATTTTTCAAGCAAATAAAAAAGGCCGGGAATTTCCCTAGCCTCTTTTTAATTAATCTTAGATGAAAGTTTATTGATTCTTAAAAGCATCCACCATGACTTGAAACTCTTCGTTTGAGAGGGTGATTCCTTTCCCCATCTTGGTGTGGTCAGGACTCCAGCTACGAATGTCAAACTTCGCCGGTGCACCATTAAAGCTGACACGATTGATTTCTTTGGTCCATCCTTTTTCATTTTCAGATAGAGTAAGTAAGTGTTCTTCGATTTCAAATGTAAATTCTGCCATGTTCTTCTCCTTTTTGTTCTCAATTGATTATTCGAAAAATCTTGTAGATTTCATAAAATTTTTATATAATGATGTAAAGAAGGGAGGCCGGAATGAAAGATTTATTAAAACAGGCTTTGCAAAAAGTCCATGATTTTGTCAATGGACATGAAGATTCCATTCCTGAAAAAAGCGATTCCCTAATTGCTAGACTTGAAGAAGCCCTAGCCCAAAAAAAGGCTGTACATATCATCTTTGCGGAAACGAGTTTTACAGGCGATATTATCAAGTATGATACTGACCGCCAACAAATTATTGTTAAAAATTTCGCCAAAAACGTCAGCCGTATTATTCGAGTGTCGGATATTCGAAGGGTAACTTTCGTTCCCTCTACTATCCAAACGGCCCAAAAAAGAAGATTTAAGAAAGAGTGAGATGCTTTTATCATCTCACTCTTTTTCTATTAACGAATTTGTTCAAAATGAAGGTGAACAGCGATGTGGTCGCCGTAACCACTTCTCTCCAAATCACGTTGCAAACGGTAAGAGATATAGTGTTCTGCAATAGTGATATATCCTGCACCTAGTAAGCGGTGCTCAACCATTGATTGGATCATACTGATAGTTGCACGTTCTACTTTTGCTTCTTCCAAATCCAAAACAACCTTTTTAGTAACTTGAGCTAGATTTTGGCGCAAATCGTCCGTCAATACATAGACTGTTTGAGCTGCCTTGAGGATAGCTTGGTAGATTTTATCTGGATCAAAATCAGCGACTTGTCCATCACGTTTAATTACTTGCATAGTTTTCTCCTTTTAATTGTTATTTTCTTTTATTTTTGCTAACATTTTCTCTTCTTCTGCTGTCAACTGATAATGTTCCAGCAAATCAGGTCTGCGTTGGTAGGTTTTCTTCAGACTCTCATAGAGACGCCATTGACGGATATTTTCATGGTGGCCACTCATGAGAACATCTGGGACTACCATACCACGAAAATCATAAGGTCTTGTGTACTGAGGATATTCTAGGAGTCCAGATGAGAAACTGTCATCTTGATGACTAGTTTCCTTTCCGATAACTTCTGGAATCAAGCGAACCGTCGCATCAATCATAGTCATTGCTGCTAGTTCTCCACCAGTCAAGACATAATCTCCTAACGAGATCTCATCCGTCACCAGAGTCTTAATTCGTTCGTCATACCCTTCGTAGTGACCACAGATAAAAATGAGTTCTTCTTCCTTAGCCAAATCTTCCGCATAGGCCTGGTCAAACTGCTTACCAGCTGGGTCTAAGAGAATCACGCGCGGGTTCTTTTTTTCAATGGCATCGAAGGCATCAAAGATGGGTTGTGCTCGGAGCAACATTCCTTGACCACCACCATAGGGTTCATCATCTACATGACGCGCCTTCTCCGCATATTCACGAAAATTATGATATTGGATATCTAAGAGTCCTTTTTCACGTGCTTTTCCAACGATAGAATGCTCTAAGGGTGAGAACATTTCAGGAAAGAGGGTTAAAATATCAATCTTCATCGTCTAACCCTTCTAAGAGTTCTACATCCACACGATTATTTGGAATATCCACATTCAGTACAACCGGCGGGATATAAGGCAAGAGTAAGTCATGTTTACCTTTTCGTTTAACTACCCAAACATCATTGGCACCTGGTTGAAGGATTTCCTTGATGGTTCCAATCAAGTTATCTCCCTCATAGACTTCTAAACCGATAATCTCGTGGTAGTAAAACTCACCATCATCAAGATCATTGAGATTCTCCTCAGCAACCTTTAGACTGTAACCCTTGTATTTTTCAATGTCATTGATATGGTACATATCCTTGAACTTGATGATATCGAAGTTTTTGTGCTTACGATGGCTAGCAATAACCACTGTTCGCACAAATTGATCTTTTTCATCAAATAAGGCAAGTTCTGCCCCTTTTTTAAAGCGTTCTTCAGTAAAATCTGTCACTGACAAGACTCGCATCTCACCCTGCAAGCCCTGAGTATTGACAATTTTTCCAACGTTAAAATAGTTCATCTGATCTCCTGTATCTATTTCTCCCTTTATTTTATCATGTTACAGGGATTTTCTCAAGTTGGAGAAAAATCAGCTATAATCCCAAAAGTGCTAGTAGTTTCCTCTTTAATGTTAATTTATATTTGAAAGAAGAAATATTTATATTCCCGTTATACATATTACTATAAAATGTATACTCCCCGATTTGACCCTGACTTGTCTTCCATTTCATCCTTAAACTAGGTATATTCTCAGGTAAATTTGTATGAATCAATAGACATGTATAATTCTTTAAATTTTTAACTGTATGCAGTTTATCGTTAACAACTAATCGATTACTTTTTGAATCATAGGCTAAAGAATAAAATTCTACAATTTCAATATCAACTTCCTTTGGATAAAAAATCAAATGGTGATAATGTTTATCATTTTCATCATGTTTAAACTCATAAATATGATGAAATCTTGTATGTAAGGAATCAAATTCGATTGGTTTAATTGCCTGAATTTCAATATTATTGATATATGCTTTATTCTGGAAACTAATTTTTAAAATTACACCGATAAACGTCAAAATCTGTACAATTCGCAATAACCAATCAATATACATTGCCCAATCTATTTTTAGAAAATAATCAGTGTCCATTATTTCTCAAATCTCCTTTCAAAAATCCTTCCAAATCTTGTTTATGCTGATACTTGATGGATGCCTTTTTATCTTTTTCAAAAATGGTCTTCGTTAGGTCAATATCGTTGATAGCTGCAATTGCCACTGTGTAGTGAATGATATCTGCCAACTCCTTTGCCAATTCCTCGTTTGAATCTTGGACACCCTCTTTTCTACCTGAACGTCCATTTAAAACCTCAGCGACTTCTCCAACTTCTTCAACTAGTTTTATAAAAAGTCCTTCTTCTGTTCTAGATTGTTGATAATGGTCAAGTAAGTATCCCTCTAGTTGTCTAACTGTTAAATCCTTCATATCCTTCTCCTTGCAAAAAAAGCGAGACCTCGTCCCGCTTTTCTTATTTTTCATCAATAACGATTCTTACTTTTTTGTCTTCAGTTGGGACAGAGTAGACAATCGTTCTTATCGCAGAGATAGTGCGACCCTTACGACCGATTACACGACCCACATCGCTCTGGTCAAGATCCAAATGATATTCCAAAAATTCCGGTGTATCTTCAATCTTGATAGTTAAGGCATCTGGTTGTGAAATCAAAGGTTTCACAATTGCAATAATGAGATTTTCAATCGTATCCATCTGTCAACCTACTTTAAACTTATTTAGAGAATTTAGAATCGTGGAATTTTTTCAATACGCCTTCTTTTGAAAGGATGTTGCGAACTGTATCTGAAGGTTGAGCTCCATCAGCCAACCATGCAAGAACGCGGTCTTCTTTCAAAGTTACTTGGTTTTCTTCAACAAGTGGGTTGTAAGTTCCAACTGTTTCGATGAAACGTCCATCACGTGGTGAACGTGAATCTGCAACGTTAATACGGTAGAAAGGTTTTTTCTTAGAACCCATACGAGTCAAACGGATTTTAACTGCCATTTTTAATATCTCTTTTCTTTTATTTTTTAGTTCGGTGAAATAGCTAAGCTATTTAGCACATGTTCTATTATAGCAGATTTCTGAGAGGTGTCAAGAAAAAAACTTGACAGAGTTTAAAATTTTTAAATTTTTTAGACTAATAGG
>NZ_JADMUH010000019.1 GCF_015546995.1 Streptococcus infantis | reverse complement strand
AGATTTATACTTGACAAATGAGGTTTGCTGAGTTATAATTATACAAAATTGACAGAGAGGTTGTTTATTTATGAAATTAAAAAAATGGATATTTGTCTTATGTAGTTTTCTTGCAAGTTTCTTTTTAGTTGCTTGCCAATCGTCTAGCTCAAACTCACAGTCTGCAGTAGAGGCAATCAAACAAAAAGGCAAATTAGTGGTCGCAACTAGCCCAGACTATGCACCATTTGAGTTTCAAGCACTTGTGGATGGCAAGAACCAAGTCGTCGGTGCTGATATTGATATGGCACAAGCTATCGCTGACGAACTTGGAGTGAAATTGGAAGTTTCAAGCATGAGTTTTGATAATGTCTTGACCAGCCTTCAAACAGGGAAAGCAGATCTGGCCATTGCGGGAATCAGTGCAACTGAAGAAAGAAAAGAAGTCTTTGATTTCTCAATTCCTTACTATGAAAACAAAATTAGCTTCCTAATCAGAAAAACTGATCTTGAAAAATACAAAGATTTGGATTCTCTAGTAAGTGCAAATATTGCAGCTCAAAAAGGAACTGTCCCTGAATCTATGGTCAAAGAGCAACTTCCTAAAGCGCAGTTGACTTCATTGACAAATATGGGTGAAGCTGTTAATGAACTTCAATCAGGTAAGGTTGATGCTGTTCATATGGATGAGCCAGTAGCCCTCAGCTATGCAACAAAAAATGCTGACTTGGCTGTCGCAACAGTAAGCTTAACTATGAAAGAAGGCGAAGAAAATGCAGTTGCTATCAAGAAAGGCAATTCAGATTTGAAGGAAGTAGTTGATAAGGTTATTCAAAAACTGAAAGATGACGGTACTTATCAAACATATCTTGAAAAAGCTGCCAAGCTAACAGAAGTAGAGCAATAAAAAATAACAGAGGCTGGGACAAAAGTCCTAGCCTCTCAATTGTCATTGGATTATCAAGCAAGACGCAGTGGTTGAGTGGGCTCTACTACGCTGATTTCATCAGCTTTTACAGCCTTACTCAACTGTGCGGAGGTGGGACGACGAAATCGAATTCTAACGAATTACCGATTTCTGTCCCACTCTCTGTTTTTAAGTAATTTAATGTTGTTTCAAGATTTTCTAAAGGAACCTTAGCAAATTGATAAGGGCAAGTCTCAATGTAGGACGATTCGAAAAAGTCTAGATTTAAAGAGCTATGTTTGAGGCTTGCAATCTTAGGATAGTTCCTGAGATCAAGTAAAAGTCCATCATGGAGAGGATAGTTTGGTAGGGAAAGGGGATAAGATTTTAATAGCTTATGAATGAAGTCTTGACTTTTCTCTTGCAGTGCCAATCTTGCTACTCTATTTTTTTCAAAGAGTTGACTATCAATATAGAGTGATAAAGCCTTTTGCATAATGAGGTTGTTATCATAGTCCAGAATGTTTTTATAGGCCACAAAAGGCCCTTTAATAGGATTTGGAAGTATGAGAGCAGTGATTCGAAGTGCAGGGAAAATACTTGTTGAAAAAGACTTAATGTAGATAACCAAATCATTTTGATCTAGATAATGAAAGGTTTGTCCCATTTTAGGATCTAGATCCCCTAGATAATCATCTTCAACGATATAAATTTGATATTTGGCTGCTAGATCAAGGATAGCAAGTTTCTCCTCTTCAGAATATGAATGACCCAGCGGATAGTGGAATCGAGGAATGGTGTAGAAAAATTTAATGTTACCACTTTGAAAATGTTTCTCAAGTTCTTTCAGGTCAATGCTATCCACCCGACGTTCAATGGTTTGATAGGGAATATTTTGAGCCAGCAGAAGTTGGTTCATTCGGTGATAGGTTGGTTGTTCGACCAGTATTTCTTGGCCCTTACCTGGAAAGTCAATTTGAGAAAGAATAAACAGTGCTTGCTGGGTTCCAGTTGTCATGACTAATTGATCGGGTTTACTATAGATAGCTTGGTCAAACAGTAGTTTATGAACAGACTTTCGTAATTCTTCCAACCCCTCTTGGTGTTCATAGTAGTTGTAGAGATAATTTTCTCGACCGATCAAGCTTTCATTGACACAAAGACGAAAATCATCATAGGCAGCAGCATGCTCGTCATTGACCGAGATAACGAGGTCTTCGTGGCTAGCTTGTTGTTCTAAAACATAATAGCCACTTTGAGGTTTGGAGTAAATGTATTTCTCGTATCGGAGTTCCAAAAGTGCACGCTGCACAGTATCTTTACTGCAGTGGAAGTCTTGACTGAGTTTTCGGATAGAAGGTAGACGACTTCCTGTTTGAAGTTTTCCTGATTCAATCTCTTCTTTTAGATAGTGAACGACTTGTTCATACTTGCTTTCTTGCTTCATCCCAGACCTCTCATGATTTTGTTACATTGTACCTTTTTTTTAGACGTTTGGCAATGTTAAAAGGCTTTCCAACGTTCAATTCTAAGAAGAAATGTGATATACTTAGTAAGTAAAATTTTCAAAGAAGAGTGAGATGATAAAGGTGCAAGAACCAGTTAAATTATTCCAATATAATACTTTGGGAGCCTTGATGGCAGGACTTTACGGCGGGACCATGACAGTTGGTGAGTTACTTGAACATGGAGATTTAGGGCTAGGAACCCTAGATTCTATCGATGGGGAGTTAATTGTCTTAGATGGTAAAGCCTATCAAGCTAAGGGTTCAGGTGAGAAACCTGAAATCGTTGAAGTGTCGCCAGATGCGCTGATTCCCTATGCAGCAGTTGTACCCCACCAGGCAGAAGTTATTTTCCGCCAGCGTTTTGAAATGACTGATCAGGAACTAGAAAAACGTATTGAGTCCTACTATGATGGAGAAAATCTTTTCCGTTCGATTAAGATTCATGGTGATTTTAAACACATGCATGTTCGCATGATTCCAAAATCGACAAGCGAAACGAAATTTGCTGAGGTTGCGACTCATCAGCCTGAATATAGTTGCGAAAATGTCTCTGGGACTATCGTTGGATTCTGGACACCTGAAATTTTCCATGGTGTCAGTGTCGCAGGCTACCATTTGCACTTTATTTCAGATGACCTAACCTTTGGTGGTCACGTCATGGACTTTGTCATCAAGGAAGGAATCGTAGAGGTTGGAGCTGTCGATCAGTTGGATCAACGTTTCCCTGTCCAGGATCGTCAGTACCTCTTTGCTAAGTTTAATGTTGATGAGATGAAAAAAGATATCGATCAGGCTGAATAAAAGGAGAAAAGTATGAAAATTCATGTAATAATCACAATGATAGCTTTATTTGTATTTCTCATAGCTACCATTTGGTTCTCAAAAAAGAAGTACAAGATTAACCTTTCAGTTTTAGGACTTGGGGCAGTTGCATTTTTTGTCTCATCTCAAGTACTGGAGAAAATTGTTCACCTTATAGTTCTTCATCCACAAAAGGATGGAACCATTTCGCTTATGCAGGAGCACCCTTTTTTATATGTCCTTTATGGAATTGCTATGGCAGCTCTCTTTGAAGAAACGGCTCGACTTGTCTTCTTTAAATGGTTAGAGAAGAAGAGAGCTTTGGAAGATTCGGATGCCCTCGCCTATGGACTTGGTCATGGTGGCTTGGAATTGCTCTACCTCGGAATGGGAAGCTTGATTAGTCTTTTGATTCTCTTTTCGTTATTAGAGTCTTCAAATCCAGATTTGGCAAATCTCCTTCCGAAAACTACTCTCGAAACAGTTCAATCTCTATCTGCTTGGCAGGTTTATTTACTAGGTGTTGAGCGTGTGCTTGCTCTTATTATGCAAATCGGTTTCTCTTTCTGGGTCTATCAAGCAGTTCGTCAAAAGAATTGGATTTATCTAGTAACTGCTTATGGTTTACATGCCTTCTTTGATCTGGCTCCGAGTCTATCTCAGGTTGGTTGGATTTCAAATCCGCTTCTTGTTGAAGGATTGTTAGCAATGGAAGTTGTTCTATTTGTATACTTTACAAAAACCATCTTGTATAAAGAATAATCATGCAAAAGAGGTCTGACCTCTTTTTTACTTGTGTGAATAAAAAAGCTTTTCAAATCGTCGAAAAAAATCGCTAAAAATGGTATAATAGAATGGATTTTATAAAAGGATGAGAGATATGACAGTACTAGATAAATTAAAAGAAACATTAGAAGGAATTGATATTCGATTCGATGAGCCATTAAAAACTTATACCTATACCAAAGTCGGAGGGAAGGCAGATTACTTAGCTTTTCCTCGCAATCATTATGAGATGGCCCGTGTGGTTAAGTTCGCTAATCAAGAAAATATCCCATGGATGGTTCTTGGAAATGCCAGTAATATTATTGTCCGAGAAGGCGGAATTCGTGGCTTTGTCATTATGTGTGACAAGCTCAACAATGTTTCGGTCGATGGTTACACCATTGAAGCAGAAGCAGGTGCTAACTTGATTGAGACCACTCGTATTGCTCTACGCCATAGCTTGACTGGTTTTGAGTTTGCCTGTGGAATTCCAGGAAGCGTCGGTGGAGCTGTCTTTATGAACGCTGGTGCTTATGGAGGTGAGATTGCTCATATTTTGCAGTCTTGCAAAGTATTGACCAAGGATGGGGAAATCGTGACTTTATCAGCTAAGGATTTAGCCTTTGGTTATCGTCATTCAGCTATTCAAGATTCTGGAGCAGTAGTCTTATCAGCTAAATTTGCACTATCTCCAGGGAATTATGAGACTATTAATCAAGAAATGGAACGTTTGACCCACCTTCGAGAACTCAAACAACCTTTGGAATATCCATCATGTGGTTCTGTCTTTAAACGTCCAGTCGGGCATTTTGCAGGGCAATTGATTTCAGAAGCTGGTTTGAAGGGCTACCGTATCGGTGGTGTCGAAGTCTCAGAAAAACATGCAGGCTTTATGATAAACGTGGCTGATGGGACTGCTCGAGATTATGAAGACTTAATTGAGTCTGTCATTGACAAAGTTAAAGAACATTCAGGTGTTACCTTAGAGCGAGAAGTTCGTATCTTGGGTGAGCACGAATAACATTATTATTACACATTATACAAAGATTGGGATTTTATCGCTAGATATGGTTTGGGTCAATTCCTTACAGTTATTGCTAGCATTTAACAAGGTCCCAATCTGTTAATTTACGAAGAAAAAGGAATTTAGAGGAATTGAAAAAGCCAATTATCGAATTCAGAAACGTTTCTAAAGTTTTTGAAGATAGTGACACTAAGGTTCTCAAGGATATTAACTTTGAGTTGGAAGAAGGAAAATTTTATACACTGCTAGGAGCTTCTGGTTCAGGAAAATCAACCATTCTAAATATTATCGCCGGTTTGTTGGATGCAACGACGGGTGATATTTTGCTAGACGGTGTTCGTATCAATGACATCCCGACCAATAAGCGCGATGTTCACACGGTCTTCCAATCTTACGCCTTGTTCCCGCATATGAATGTCTTTGAAAATGTTGCCTTTCCATTGCGATTACGCAAGGTCGATAAAAAAGAAATCGAAAACCGTGTCTTAGAAGTTCTCAAGATGGTACAGCTTGAAGGATATGAAAAACGTTCTATCCGTAGATTATCTGGAGGACAACGTCAGCGTGTAGCTATTGCGCGTGCGATTATCAACCAGCCTCGTGTGGTGCTCTTGGATGAGCCTTTGTCAGCACTTGACTTGAAGTTGCGGACAGACATGCAGTACGAACTACGTGAACTGCAACAACGCTTGGGCATCACCTTTGTCTTTGTTACTCACGATCAGGAAGAAGCCTTGGCCATGAGTGACTGGATTTTTGTCATGAATGACGGTGAGATTGTTCAGTCTGGGACACCAGTTGACATCTACGACGAGCCTATCAACCACTTTGTAGCCACCTTCATCGGTGAATCAAATATCTTGCCAGGGACCATGATTGAGGACTATTTGGTCGAGTTCAATGGCAAACGATTTGAAGCGGTCGATGGTGGGATGAAGCCAAACGAGCCTGTCGAAGTCGTCATTCGTCCAGAGGACTTGCGCATTACTCTTCCAGAAGAAGGAAAACTTCAAGTTAAAGTCGATACGCAACTCTTCCGTGGGGTTCACTATGAGATTATCGCCTATGATGAACTCGGTAACGAATGGATGATTCACTCGACTCGTAAGGCCATCGTTGGTGAGGAAATCGGTCTGGACTTTGAACCAGAAGACATCCACATCATGCGTCTCAATGAAACAGAAGAAGAGTTCGATGCTCGTATCGAAGAGTACGTAGAAATCGAAGAGCATGAAGCAGGTTTGATAAACGCTATCGAGGAGGAAAGAGATGAAGAAAACAACCTCTAAACTCTTTGTAGTGCCCTACATGCTTTGGATTGCACTCTTTGTATTGGCACCCTTGGTCTTGATTTTTGGACAATCATTTTTCAACATCGAAGGCCAGTTTAGTTTAGAAAACTATAAATCCTATTTTGCGTCACAAAACTTGACCTATCTCAAAATGAGTTTTAACTCTGTTCTTTATGCTGGGATTGTGACTCTGGTGACGCTTCTTATCAGTTATCCAACAGCCCTCTTTTTGACTCGTCTCAAACACCGTCAACTCTGGCTCATGCTAATCATCTTGCCAACCTGGATCAACCTTCTCCTTAAGGCATATGCCTTTATCGGAATTTTTGGTCAAAATGGCTCTATTAATCAATTTCTAGAATTCATCGGAATTGGTTCTCAGCAGTTGCTATTTACAGATTTCTCATTTATCTTTGTCGCAAGCTATATCGAGCTTCCATTTATGATTTTGCCCATCTTCAATGTTTTGGATGATATGGATAACAATCTCATCAATGCCAGCTATGACCTTGGTGCAACCAAGTGGGAAACCTTCCGTCATGTCATCTTCCCTCTGTCTATGAACGGGGTGCGAAGCGGAGTTCAATCTGTCTTTATCCCAAGTTTGAGTCTCTTCATGTTGACACGTTTGATTGGGGGGAACCGAGTGATTACTTTGGGGACTGCCATCGAGCAGAACTTCTTGACCAATGACAACTATGGTATGGGGTCAACTATCGGTGTTGTTCTTATCCTGACCATGTTTATCACCATGTGGGTGACTAAGGAAAGGAGAGAACGATGAAAAAATTATCGAATATTTACCTAGCCTTTGTCTTTATCGTCCTTTATTTGCCAATCTTTTACCTGATTGGCTATGCCTTCAATGCCGGGGATGATATGAACAGCTTTACAGGTTTTAGCTGGACTCACTTTGAAACCATGTTTGGTGATGGAAGGCTCATGCTTATCTTGGTTCAAACCTTTTTACTAGCCTTTCTATCAGCCTTGATTGCGACTGTTATTGGGACTTTCGGTGCTATCTATATTTACCAATCACGCAAAAAATACCAAGAAGCCTTTCTATCACTTAATAACATTTTGATGGTTGCTCCTGACGTTATGATTGGTGCCAGTTTCTTGATTCTCTTTACCCAACTCAAGTTTTCACTTGGCTTTCTGACGGTACTTTCCAGTCATGTAGCATTCTCGATTCCAATCGTAGTGCTCATGGTCTTGCCACGATTGAAAGAGATGAATGGAGATATGATTCATGCAGCCTATGACCTTGGGGCTAGTCAGTTCCAGATGTTTAAAGAAATCATGCTTCCTTACTTAACGCCGTCTATCATCGCAGGTTACTTTATGGCTTTCACCTATTCCCTAGATGACTTTGCCGTGACTTTCTTTGTAACGGGGAATGGTTTTTCAACCCTCTCAGTTGAGATCTACTCTCGGGCTCGTAAGGGAATTTCGCTTGAAATCAATGCTCTTTCAGCCTTGGTCTTTCTCTTTAGTATTATCCTAGTAGTTGGATATTACTTCATTTCACGTGAGAAGGAGGAGAAAGCATGAAACGACTCTATTCATTTTTAGCAGGAATTTTAGCGATTATCCTCGTCTTGTGGGGAATTTCTTACCATCTTGATAGTAAAATCAATAGCCGTGATAGTCAAAAATTGGTCATCTACAACTGGGGAGACTATATCGACCCTGAACTTCTAGAGAAATTTACAGAAGAAACAGGAATTCAAGTTCAGTATGAGACCTTTGACTCCAACGAAGCCATGTACACGAAAATCAAGCAGGGTGGGACAACCTATGATATTGCCATCCCAAGTGAGTACATGATTAACAAAATGAAGGATGAAGACCTTTTAGTTCCACTGGATTATAGTAAAATTGAGGGAATTGAGAATATTGGTCCAGAATTTCTCAACCAGTCTTTTGATCCAAATAACCAGTACTCTATCCCATACTTCTGGGGAACTTTGGGAATTGTATACAATGAAACCATGGTGGAAGAAGCGCCTGAACATTGGGACGACCTCTGGAAACCAGAATACAAGGATTCGATTATGCTCTTTGATGGGGCGCGTGAAGTTCTTGGTTTAGGTCTTAACTCACTAGGCTATAGCCTCAACTCAAAAGATCCTCAACAACTGTTACAAACGGTTGACAAACTGTATGAGCTGACTCCTAATATCAAGGCAATTGTAGCCGATGAGATGAAGGGTTACATGATTCAGAACAATGCTGCTATCGGTGTGACCTTCTCAGGGGAAGCCAGCCAGATGTTGGAAAAGAATCCTAACCTCAAATATGTCGTACCGTCAGAAGCAAGTAACCTCTGGTTTGACAATATGGTGATACCAAAGACAGTTAAGAACCAGGATGCAGCCTATGCCTTTATCAACTTCATGTTGAAGCCTGAAAATGCTCTGAAAAATGCAGAGTATGTCGGTTATTCAACACCAAACAATGCTGCTAAGGAAATGCTCCCTGAGGAGACAAAAGAGGACAAGTCCTTCTATCCAGATGCAGATACTATGAAACACCTCGAAGTTTATGAAAAATTTGACCATAAATGGACAGGAATCTACAGTGACCTCTTCCTACAGTTTAAGATGTATCGGAAGTAGGAGTATATAAAACAAAACGAACCAGTCAAGCTGGTTCGTTTTTTATGATGAAATTAATAAATCAAACTTATTAAAGTTTGACCATAACTACACCTTTCTGTATAATAATATATGAGAGATGTAAAGTTAAGCAAATATTATGGGTGAGAGTTTGTTATGGATATAAAGTTAAACGATATTTTGAATATAAGTGAGCAAAATCAGAGAAAATTCAAGGTGAAATTTAATAATTGGACGGGTGAAAATCCAATTCAGACCTATTTGAGAGACGAAGAAATAATTAATAACTACAACTTATTTTGGAGAACAAATAAGCGATATTTCAATGTTGGAGATATTGTCGTAAATTTCATTAAGATTGATAATAACAAATGGTTATTAACTACTATAAAAGAAGTGAGTAAGGAACTTTTTGTTACTGGAGGACAAAATTATGAAGGAATTGAACTAAAGGAATATTCAGCCCTTTTTGGTCGTCTAATTATTCGGTACAGAAAAGAATCTAGAGGTTCAGTTCTAAAGTATACAACTTGTAAGGAAAAACTTGTGATAGAGCAATTGTTATCAGATTCATTTGGAGGAGAAGAATTTCCGGGATATGATAATATTTCTTTATCTTACAAAGAATTAGAATTGATTTTACGTTTGAGAAAAAAAGATTGGATAACCGCTTTAGAAAATCAAAAAGCTGTTTATCTTATTACGGATAAGCAGAATGGTAAATTATATGTAGGCTCAGCAACTTCAAACTATGGTATGCTTTTACAACGTTGGCAATCCTATGTGGATAATGGACATGGTGGTAATAAAGAACTTAGGATTTTAGTTGAAAAACATGGATTGAATTACGTTAAAGAAAATTTTCAATACTCTGTACTGGAAAACTATAACGGAAAAATAGATGATAAGTTTGTTTTAAAACGTGAATCCTGGTGGAAAGAAGTATTAAAATCTAAAGAACATGGTTATAATGCAAATTAGGAGAGGCTATGAATAATTTGAATGATTGGGAAAAAGCTCGTCGAGAAGAAGAATTGAATCAAGAGCTAAAAAGACAAAATAACTTGTTGGAACAGCAGAGATGGGAACAGCAGTTTTCTAACCAAAAGCAACAGGCAGCACTAGATGAACAAAATCGTCTTGCTCGAGAACAACAAGAAACATTAAAAGAGAGAAATGAGTTAGAACGCCAGAGGCAATGGGATGAAGAATCTCGTCATCAAAGAGAGTTAGAATTACGTATAGAGCAACAATATAAAGATAATATATTTGATTTAAAAAAACTGTGGGCTAAAGCTGAATCAGAAGACGAGAGAGTTAGGGTACAGATACTTCTAGCAGAAGCAGAAGCTGAATATGATGAGTATTTACTTGAGAAAGAGAGAGAAATAGAACGACAACGTTTGGCTGCGGAGCAATTTCAATTAAAACAACAGGAAGAAATAGAACAGAATGAAATATTAGAGCGTCGTAGACAAAAAATAAGTAGAATAAAGTGGCTTTTCGGAATAGCTATAAGCTTACTTTTATTAGTGATAATTGGAACTTTTTTTATAGGTATGACCAAGTCTAAATCATCTTATACTCATAACAGTAATAATCATTCAACTCAACCAACTACTTCAGAAACCTCGACTAGTACAACAACCACAAGTTCACCTAGTACTAGTAAATCTCAAGATAAACAAAGATCAACAACATCTCCCACTACTAGACCACAAGCTACAAAAGTATATATTGGAAACTTTATTGGCCGAAAATCAATAGATGTGGTTGCTGAGCTCAAGGAGAAAAAAGTTCCTGAAAATCTTATTAAGATTGTAGAAGAAGAATCAAGTGAAACAGAGGCAGGTCTTGTTATGAAACAAAGTCTGCCAGAAGGAACCACTTATGATCTTAGTAAGGCGACGGAGATTACTTTGACCGTTGCCAAGAAGGTAACAAGAGTTCCTATGCCAAGTTATATTGGATCAAGCCTTGAATTTACCAAGAATAACTTGATTCAGATAGTAGGTGTAAAAGAGGCTAATATTGAAGTGGTAGAAGTCTCCACAGCTCCAGAAGGAACTGCTGAAGAGACTGTAGTTAGCCAAAGTCCAAAACCAGGTGAAGGTGTAGATTTGAACAATACACGAATTAAAATTTCAATATATAAGCCCAAAACTACTCAAACATCACAAGGCAACTCTAGGTAAATTAAGAGATTTAAAGCTAAATTTATGATTCATTGCCATTAACCTTGACGAATCTCTATCAAAACGATATAATAGGAATGTTGAGAATTGATTTTCTCTCCATCTTAGTCCAGAGAAATGGCGGTGCTGCGAGCCATCTAAGATAGAAAATCATGCTACTCGATTGTAACAATTGCATAAGAATCAAGAATGACAAGTTCATTGAATGAAGGTGGTACCGCGGTTTTTCGCCCTTCGTGATATGAATTTGTCTTTTATTTTTGGAGGTACTTATGAGAAGATTTCTTGTCAAACAAAAATTTCGCCTAGGTGGTGAACGCTTTGATATCAAGGATGAGATTGGCAATGTCGCCTATCAGGTTGAAGGTTCATTTTTTAAGATTCCTAAGACCTTTACCATTTTTGATAATTCTGGTGAACAGGTTAGTGAGATTAGTAAAGAAATGTTGACCTTCATGCCACGCTTTGAGATTCAACTCAGTAATGGAGATAGTTTTTATATCCGAAAGAAGTTGACTTTCTTTAGAGATAAGTATGAATTTGACAACCTAGGTCTTCGCATTGAGGGGAATATCTGGGATTTAAACTTTAAACTTCTGGATGACCGTGATCAAGTGATTGCGGAAATCGCCAAGGAACTCTTCCATTTAACCTCTACCTATACCGTAACCGTCTATGACGAATCTTATGCAGACCTAGTCATTTCCCTCTGTGTCGCTATCGACTATGTAGAAATGCTAGAAAGAGACTCAAATTAGTAAAAAGGAGATACAAATGAAACAATTATCTAGTGCACAAGTCCGCCAAATGTGGCTTGATTTCTGGGCGACCAAAGGTCACTCAGTAGAACCATCAGTTAGCTTGGTTCCAGTAAACGACCCAACACTTTTGTGGATTAACTCTGGGGTAGCCACTCTTAAAAAATATTTTGATGGAACTATTATCCCTGAAAACCCACGGATTACCAATGCGCAAAAGGCTATCCGTACCAACGATATTGAAAACGTAGGGAAGACGGCGCGTCACCATACCATGTTTGAAATGTTGGGAAACTTCTCAATTGGAGATTACTTCCGTGACGAAGCCATTACTTGGGCTTATGAACTTTTGACAAGTCCTGAATGGTTTGACTTCCCTAAAGACAAACTCTACATGACTTACTATCCAGATGACACAGATTCATACAACCGCTGGATTGAAGTGGGCGTGGATCCAAGTCACTTGATTCCAATCGAAGACAACTTCTGGGAAATCGGTGCGGGACCTTCTGGACCAGATACAGAAATCTTCTTTGACCGTGGGGAAGCCTTTGACCCAGAAAATATTGGTATTCGCCTTCTCGCAGAAGATATCGAAAACGATCGTTATATCGAAATCTGGAACATCGTCTTGTCACAATTTAACGCTGACCCTGCTGTACCACGTAGCGAATACAAGGAATTGCCACACAAGAACATTGATACGGGCGCTGGTTTGGAGCGTTTGGTAGCTGTTATCCAAGGTGCTAAGACCAACTTTGAAACAGACCTATTTATGCCTATCATTCGCGAAGTTGAGAAGTTATCTGGTAAGGTTTATGACCAAGATGGCGACAACATGAGCTTCAAGGTCATCGCTGACCACATCCGTTCTCTTTCATTTGCTATCGGTGATGGTGCCCTTCCAGGAAATGAAGGTCGTGGTTATGTCCTTCGTCGTTTGCTCCGTCGTGCCTCTATGCATGGTCAAAAATTGGGTATCAATGAGCCTTTCCTTTACAAACTCGTTCCAACTGTTGGAAAAATCATGGAAAGCTACTACCCAGAAGTGCTCGAAAAACGTGACTTTATCGAAAAAATTGTCAAGAGCGAGGAAGAGTCATTTGCCCGCACTCTTCACTCAGGTCAACACTTTGCAGAAACTATCGTAGCAGACTTGAAAGAAAAAGGCCAAACGGTTATCGCTGGACAAGATGTTTTCAAACTCTACGATACATACGGATTCCCAGTAGAGTTGACAGAAGAAATCGCTGAAGAAGCTGGAATGACAGTTGATCGTGAAGGTTTTGAAGCTGCCATGAAAGAGCAACAAGAACGTGCGCGTGCGTCAGCTGTCAAAGGTGGCTCAATGGGTATGCAAAATGAAACCCTTCAAAACATTACAGTTGAGAGTGTCTTCAACTACAATGCTAGCCAATTGCCTTCTAAGTTGGTGGCTATCGTAGCGGACAATGCTGAAGTAGAAAGTGTATCAGAAGGAACTGCTTCACTTATCTTTGCAGAAACTCCATTCTACGCTGAAATGGGTGGACAGGTTGCAGACCACGGTCAAATCTTGGATGCTGCAGGTAACGTCGTAGCGACAGTGACAGACGTTCAAAAAGCACCGAATGGACAAGCTCTTCATACTGTTGAAGTTCTTGCACCGCTTGCTTTGAACCAAGAATACACTTTGGCCATCGATAGCAATCGTCGTCACCGTGTCATGAAGAACCACACAGCCACTCACTTGCTCCATGCGGCTCTTCACAATATCCTTGGACATCACGCTACTCAAGCAGGCTCACTCAACGAAGTAGAATTCCTTCGCTTTGACTTCACCCATTTCCAAGCTGTGACTCCAGAAGAATTGCGTGCTATTGAGCAACAAGTCAATGAGAAGATCTGGGAAGCCATCGCAGTTAAGACTGTTGAGACAGACATCGAAACAGCCAAAGAAATGGGAGCTATGGCCCTCTTTGGGGAGAAATACGGTAAGGAAGTCCGTGTTGTGACCATTGGTGACTACTCAGTTGAACTTTGTGGTGGTACTCACGTAGGTAACACTTCTGAAATCGGTCTCTTCAAGATTGTCAAGGAAGAAGGTATCGGATCAGGAACTCGTCGTATCTTGGCAGTGACTGGTAAGGAAGCTTTCGAAGCCTATCGTGAACAAGAAGATACACTGAAAGCAGTCGCAGCAACCTTGAAAGCCCCTCAACTCAAGGAAGTGCCTCACAAGGTTGAAGGACTTCAAGAACAACTCCGTCAATTGCAAAAAGAAAATACAGAATTGAAGGAAAAAGCTGCAGCTGCAGCCGCAGGCGATATCTTCAAGAATGTTCAAGAAGCAAATGGTCACCGTTACATTGCTAGTCAAGTTTCTGTTTCAGATGCAGGTGCTCTTCGCACCTTTGCGGATAACTGGAAGCAAAAAGACTACTCTGATGTGCTTGTTCTTGTCGCAGCCATCGGTGACAAGGTCAACCTTCTTGTAGCCAGCAAGACAAAAGACATCCATGCAGGTAACTTGGTTAAAGAATTGGCTCCAATCGTTGATGGACGTGGTGGTGGGAAACCAGACATGGCCATGGCAGGAGGAAGCAACCAAGCCAAGATCCAAGAATTGTTGGATGCCGTAGCAGGTAAATTGTAAGAAAATAAAGATCTATCCACTCGGATAGGTCTTTTTCTGTGGATAAGAAAAACTCCTCACAGGAGATGTGAGGAGTTATATAGTTACTAGGAATTAAACCAAACCTTGGGCAATCATAGCGTTTGCTACATTTTCAAAGGCCGCAATATTGGCACCTGCAAGGTAATCAGTACCAAGACCGTAAGTTTCTGCAGTTGTTTTAGCAGTATTGAAGATATTTGTCATGATACCTTGAAGACGAGTATCCACTTCTTCGCGAGTCCATGAAAGACGAAGACTGTTTTGGCTCATTTCAAGGGCAGATACAGCAACACCACCAGCATTGGCAGCTTTTGCAGGTCCGTAAAGGACACCATTTTCTTTGTAAACATGGATAGCTTCCAAGTTACTTGGCATGTTTGCTCCTTCAGAGACAACTTTCACACCTTGAGCTACCAAACGTTTTGCAGCATCACCGTCAATTTCATTTTGAGTCGCACATGGAAGGGCAATGTCGTAGTTGCCTGAGTAAGTCCATACAGAACCTTCATGGTAAGTAGCAGTTGGTTTTTCTGCAGCGTATTCAGTCAAACGAGCACGACGGTTGTTTTTCACATCTGTAAGAAGGTCAAAGTCGATTCCGTTTTCATCAATCACATAACCATTTGAGTCAGATACTGAGATAACAGTTGCACCAAGTTCA
This sequence comes from Streptococcus infantis, assembly GCF_015546995.1. Lineage (GTDB taxonomy): Bacteria > Bacillota > Bacilli > Lactobacillales > Streptococcaceae > Streptococcus > Streptococcus infantis_J. The sequence goes on along the minus strand of NZ_JADMUH010000019.1, from coordinate 21,124 downwards.
GTTGCTTTTTGGACTGCATATTGAGCAACGTTACCAGAACCAGATACAACAACTTTCTTACCAGCGAAGCTATCATTGTGAGCTTTCAACATTTCTTGAGTATAGTAGACCAAACCGTAACCAGTTGCTTCTGGACGAATCAGGCTACCACCAAATCCAAGAGGTTTACCTGTCAAGACACCAGAATCAAATTGGTTGAGGCGTTTGTATTGTCCGTAAAGGTAACCAATTTCACGTCCGCCGACACCGATATCACCAGCAGGTACGTCAAGAGAAGGTCCGATGTATTTTTGCAATTCAGTCATGAAGCTTTGGCAGAAGCGCATCACTTCAGCATCAGTTTTGCCTTTAGGATCGAAGTCGGATCCACCTTTACCTCCACCGATTGGAAGTCCAGTCAAAACGTTTTTAAAGATTTGTTCGAAGCCGAGGAATTTCAAAATCCCTTGGTTTACAGTTGGGTGGAAACGAAGTCCGCCTTTGTATGGTCCAACAGCTGAGTTGAATTGAACACGGTAACCACGGTTAACTTGAACTTTTCCATCACGGTCAACCCAAGGAACACGGAAAGAAATTACGCGCTCTGGCTCAGTGATACGTGCCAAGATGTTTTCTTCAATATACTCAGAGTGTTTTTCAAAGACAGGTTCCAAAGTACTGAAGAATTCTTCAACCGCCTGGAGAAATTCAGCCTCATGCCCGTTACGAGCTTTTACAGTTTCAAACACGCTTTGGATATATTCTTTAGCAGATGTCATATCGTTCTCCTTTTTTTGTTGTCATATTTTATTACATGAGACATTATAGCAGAAAAAATTTTCAGTGTAAAGAAAAAAACATAAATTTTCTAAAAATTCTTTCAATTTGAATAAGCTAGTTTTATTAGTTGAATTAGAAACCTTTTTATAGGGTTAGTTTTATTAAAAGGCTCCTGCCAAAGTATGGTATAATAATAAAGAAATAATGGATTTTGGAGGAATAGAATCATGGTATCAACGAAAACACAGATTGCTGGTTTTGAGTTTGATAATTGCTTGATGAATGCAGCAGGAGTTGCTTGTATGACCATTGAGGAGTTGGAAGGTGTCAAAAATTCAGCAGCAGGAACCTTTGTCACTAAAACAGCAACCTTGGAATTTCGTCAGGGAAATCCTGAACCTCGCTATCAAGACGTTCCACTTGGTTCTATTAACTCTATGGGTCTACCAAATAATGGTTTAGACTATTACTTGAACTACCTTTTGGAATTGCAAGAAAAGGAGCCAAATCGTACCTTCTTTCTATCTTTAGTTGGAATGTCTCCAGAGGAAACTCATACCATCTTGAAGAAGGTTCAAGAAAGTGATTTTCGTGGTTTAACCGAGCTCAATCTCTCATGCCCAAATGTTCCAGGTAAGCCTCAGATTGCCTATGATTTTGAAACAACAGACCGTATCTTGTCAGAAGTTTTTGAGTATTTTACAAAACCTCTTGGGATTAAGCTTCCACCTTACTTTGATATTGTACATTTTGATCAAGCGGCAGCTATTTTTAACAAATACCCACTCAAATTTGTCAATTGTGTCAACTCTATTGGAAATGGTCTTTATATTCAAGATGAGTCGGTCGTGATTCGTCCTAAGAATGGCTTTGGTGGAATTGGTGGAGAATACATTAAACCAACTGCCCTTGCCAATGTCCATGCCTTTTATCAACGCTTAAATCCTCAAATTCAAATCATTGGAACTGGTGGAGTATTAACGGGGCGTGATGCTTTTGAACATATCCTATGTGGTGCTAGCATGGTGCAGGTAGGAACTACTCTTCATAAAGAAGGAGTAGGTGCTTTTGAGCGTATTACCAAGGAACTCAAAGAAATTATGGTGGAAAAAGGATATCAAAGCCTAGATGATTTCCGTGGTAAATTACATTATATTGATTAAATAAAAGCGAAACTATAAAGAAAGGAGAATAGATGCTAGCCATAGAAGAAAGCCGAAAGCTATCCCTATCAAATTTACCTAGTTTGACCCTGTTTACAGGGGCTGATCAAGGTCAGTATGACGTCATGAAAACACAGGTTCTCAAGCAAATCGGCTACGATCCTGCAGATTTGAACTTTGCTTATTTTGACATGAAAGAAGTAGACTACAAAAGCTTGGAACTAGAGCTAGTTAGTCTTCCTTTCTTTGCGGATGAAAAAATTGTTATTTTAGATCATTTTGTCGATATAACGACAGCTAAAAAACGCTATCTAACTGATGATGAGCTTAAGTCTTTTGAAGACTATCTGGAAAATCCTTTACCTTCAAGTAAACTAGTCATTTTTGCTGAAGGGAAGTTGGATAGTAAGAGACGTTTGGTCAAATTGCTCAAGCGGGATGCGAAGGTTTTCGAAGCCATCGATCCTAAAGAGCAAGAGTTGCGAGCCTATTTTCAAAAGTGGACTCAGGAACAAGGACTTACTTTTGATGGAAATTCCTTTGAACAGTTGCTTATCAAATCTAGTTTTCAATTCAGTGAAATTCAGAAAAACCTGCTCTTCTTACTGTCTTATAAGGATAGTGGTCTGATAACAGAAGAAGATATTGTTGAAGCAATTCCAAAGACTTTGCAGGATAATATTTTTGATTTGACCCAATTAATATTAACTAAGAAAATTGATCAGGCGAGAGATTTAGTTAAAGATTTGACCTTACAGGGTGAAGATGAGATTAAGCTGATTGCCATTATGCTGGGACAGTTTAGACTCTATACACAGGTAAAAATATTGCAAGAGTCTGGTCAGACAGAATCTCAGATGGTCAGCAGTTTGGGTCACTATCTTGGTCGCAATCCGAATCCCTATCAAATCAAATTTGCCCTTCGTGACACGCGAGGATTGTCCCTGAATTTTCTACAAGATTCTATTCGTTATCTCATTCAGGCAGATTATCAAATTAAGACTGGTGTTTACGAAAAAGGGTACTTGTTTGAGAAGGCTTTATTGCAGATTGCGAGCCAATCAAATTGAGCAAATAACTTGAAAAAACAGGTTGTTTGCGTTATCATTTTTATATAAAAAGAAAAAGAGGTATTACAGATGGCTATTATCTTACCAGATCTTCCATACGCTTACGACGCCTTGGAACCATACATTGATGCTGAAACAATGCACTTGCACCATGACAAACATCACCAAACATATGTCAACAACGCAAACGCAGCTCTTGAAAAACACCCTGAAATTGGTGAAGACCTTGAAGCATTGCTTGCTGACGTAGAATCTATCCCAGCTGATATCCGCCAAGCGCTTATCAACAACGGTGGTGGCCACTTGAACCACGCTCTTTTCTGGGAATTGATGACTCCTGAAAAAACAGCTCCTTCAGCAGACCTTGCAGCAGCAATCGATGCAGCTTTTGGTTCATTCGAAGAATTCCAAGCAGCTTTCACTGCAGCAGCAACAACTCGTTTTGGCTCTGGATGGGCATGGTTGGTTGTTAACAAAGAAGGTAAACTTGAAGTAACTTCAACAGCAAACCAAGATACACCAATCTCAGAAGGTAAAAAACCAATCTTGGGCTTGGACGTTTGGGAACATGCCTACTACGTGAAATACCGCAACGTTCGTCCTGACTACATCAAAGCTTTCTTCTCAGTTATCAACTGGAACAAAGTAGACGAGCTTTACGCAGCAGCTAAATAATAGTAACACTAACACCTTTTGGTTAGAATTTTATCTACCTTAAAAGGTGTTTTTTTGTTTGCATTTTTTAGAAGTAACTGTCTCATGATTTTCCTTTGTTGGATAGGCTTGATTTATGGTATAATGATAAGATAGAAAACGAAGGAGAAATCATGAATATTCAACAATTACGCTACGTTGTTGCTATTGCAAATAGTGGTACTTTTCGTGAAGCTGCTGAGAAAATGTACGTTAGCCAACCCAGTTTATCTATTTCTGTAAGAGATCTGGAGAAAGAGCTAGGATTCAAGATTTTCCGCAGAACTAGTTCGGGTACCTTTCTTACTCGCCGTGGGATGGAATTTTATGAAAAGGCACAAGAGTTGGTTAAAGGATTTGATATTTTCCAGAACCAGTATGCCAATCCTGAAGAGGAAAAGGATGAGTTTTCAATAGCTAGCCAGCACTATGATTTCTTGCCACCGACTATCACAACTTTTTCTCAAAGGTATCCAGACTATAAAAATTTCCGTATTTTTGAATCTACAACTGTTCAGATTTTGGATGAAGTAGCCCAAGGTCATAGTGAGATTGGGATTATCTACCTCAACAATCAAAACCAAAAGGGTATCATGCAACGGGTTGAAAAGTTAGGCCTTGAAGTGATTGAGTTGATTCCTTTCCAGACGCATATCTATCTACGTGAAGGTCACCCCTTAGCTAAGAAAAAAGAGTTGGTCATGGAAGATTTAGTTGATTTGCCAACAGTTCGTTTCACACAAGAGAAGGATGAATATCTCTATTACTCAGAAAACTTTGTGGATACAAGTGCCAGCTCTCAGATGTTTAACGTAACAGATCGCGCTACTTTAAATGGAATTCTTGAAAGAACAAATGCTTATGCGACTGGTTCTGGATTCTTAGATAGCGATAGCGTTAACGGGATCACCGTTATTCCACTAAATGATAATCTCAATAATCGCATGGTTTATGTGAAACGTGAAGAAGTAGACTTGAGTCAAGCAGGGACTTTATTTGTAGAGGTCATGCAAGAGTATTTTGATCAAAAGAGGAAAGCATGAAGAAAAGAGGAATAGTAGCAGGGATTATAGCAGCCTTGATTGTTTTAGATCAATTGGTAAAGGCTTATGTCGTTCAGAATATTGCTCTTGGTGAAATCAAATCATGGATCCCAAATCTAGTTAGTTTAACCTATCTGCAAAATAGGGGGGCTGCCTTTTCCATGCTACAAGATCAACAGTGGTTTTTTGCGGTGATTACTCTAGTAGTTATGGCAGGGGCTATCTGGTATTTGCACAAGCATATAGAAGATTCCGTCTGGACAGTCTTTGGATTGGTTCTAATTATTGCAGGTGGTTTGGGAAATTTCATTGATCGCATTAGCCAAGGATTTGTCGTGGATATGTTTCACTTAGACTTTATCAATTTTGCCATATTCAATGTGGCTGATAGTTATCTGACAGTAGGGGTCATTGTGTTATTGCTTGCAATGCTAAAAGAGGAAATGAATGGAAATTAAAATTGAAAGAGGCGGGATACGCCTAGATAAGGCTTTGTCAGATTTGACAGAATTGTCTCGTAGTCTTGCCAATGAACAAATCAAGTCTGGTCAAGTCTTGGTCAACGGCCAGGTTAAGAAAGCCAAGTATACGGTCCAAGAGGGGGATGTCATCACCTATCAAGTTCCCGAACCAGAGGTTTTAGAGTATGTAGCTGAAGATATTCCTTTAGAAATCATTTATCAAGATGAGGATGTAGCAGTAGTCAACAAACCTCAAGGTATGGTTGTTCATCCAAGCGCTGGGCATACCAGTGGTACCTTGGTGAATGCCCTTATGTATCATATCAAAGACTTATCAGGAATCAATGGTGTGCTGCGTCCAGGAATTGTCCATCGTATCGATAAGGACACATCTGGGCTTCTTATGGTTGCTAAAAATGATGAAGCGCATTTAGCACTTGCTCAAGAATTGAAGGATAAAAAGTCTCTTCGAAAATATTGGGCCATTGTTCACGGTAATCTTCCAAATGACCGTGGTGTCATTGAGGCGCCGATTGGTCGTAGTGAAAAAGACCGCAAGAAACAAGCTGTGACTGCTAAAGGAAAACCAGCAGTGACACGTTTCCAAGTCTTAGAACGCTTTGGTGATTATACCTTACTGGAATTACAACTGGAAACAGGCCGAACTCATCAGATCCGTGTGCACATGGCTTATATCGGTCATCCTGTCGCTGGTGATGAGGTATACGGTCCTCGTAAAACCCTAAAGGGACATGGGCAATTTCTCCATGCCAAGACGCTAGGATTTACCCATCCAAGAACTGGGGAAACTCTGGAATTTACTGCTGATATTCCCGCTATCTTTAAAGAGACTTTAGAGAAACTTCGAGAAAACTAAAAAAGGACTCAATTGAGTCCTTTTTTTATTTGCGTTTTTTCTTAGCTTTTTTCATTTTGTTGGCCATGCGTTTCATGGATTGCTTCATAGCAAATTCACCGATTTTACCCTTGAGACCTCCACCAAGCATCTGGCTCATATCAGGCATTCCGGCTCCTCCAAGAGCAGACATATCCGGCATACCACCTTGTCCCATCATACCTTCAAGGGCTGACATATCCATGCCACCAGGCATATTTTTAGGAAGGTTGTTAGGGTTAATACCCATTTGCTTCATCATCTTGTTCATGTCACCAGACATGACACCTTGCATGAGTTGTTTAGCTTGGTTAAAGTCTTTGATGAACTTGTTGACATCGATAAAGGTATTACCAGAACCAGCTGCAATACGACGACGACGGCTTGGAGTGAGCAAATCTGGATTTTCACGTTCTTCTGGAGTCATAGATGAGACGATGGCACGTTTGCGAGCAATCTGTTTTTCATCCACCTTCATATTTTGAAGGGCAGGATTGTTGGCCATACCAGGAATCATCTTGAGCAAATCTTCCATTGGCCCCATATTTTGCACCTGATCCAATTGATCGATGAAATCATTGAAATCAAAGGTGTTTTCTCGCATCTTTTCAGCCATTTCAAGGGCTTTTTGCTCATCGTATTCTTGGGAAGCTTTCTCAATCAGAGTCAGCATATCTCCCATACCGAGAATACGGCTGGCCATACGGTCAGGGTGGAAGGTTTCAATATCAGTAATCTTTTCACCAGTACCAGTGAATTTGATTGGTTTTCCAGTGATGTGACGAACAGAAAGGGCCGCACCACCACGAGTATCCCCGTCAATCTTGGTAAGGATGACACCGGTAACTTCTAATTGAGCGTTAAATTCACGCGCAACGTTTGCAGCTTCTTGACCAATCATGGCATCGATGACGAGAAGGATTTCATTTGGTTGAGCAAGAGCTTTAACATCACGGAGCTCGTTCATGAGAAGTTCGTCGATTTGTAAACGTCCGGCTGTATCAATTAAGACATAGTCGTTATGGTTGGCTTTAGCTTGCTCCAAACCTTGGCGAACAATCTCAACCGCAGGAACTTCAGTGCCAAGAGCAAAGACAGGAACATCAATTTGTTGTCCCAGTGTTTTAAGCTGGTCAATAGCTGCAGGACGATAGATGTCGGCCGCAATCATCAGAGGACGAGCATCCTCTTCCTTTTTAAGTTTGTTAGCTAATTTTCCAGCAAAAGTTGTTTTACCAGCACCCTGCAAACCAACCATCATGATGATTGTAGGAATCTTAGGAGACTTGATAATCTCAGCGGTATCAGAACCAAGAATTTCTGTTAACTCCTCATTAACAATCTTGATGATTTGTTGAGCTGGATTGAGGGTATCAATGACTTCATGCCCGACCGCGCGTTCACGAATTTTTTTGATAAAATCCTTAACTACAGGCAAAGCAACGTCGGCTTCTAAAAGAGCCAGACGGATTTCCTTGGTTGCTTCTTGGATATCACTCTCGGTGATTTTTCCTTTTTTACGTAGATTTTTAAAGACGTTCTGCAAACGTTCTGTTAAATTTTCAAATGCCATATTTTTCTCCTATTTATTCAATTCAGTGGAAATCGTCCGAAATGTTGCAAACACTCTAGTTCTTCAGGTGTGACTTCTTTCATGATTTCATTTGGATATCCCCAACAGCTAAAACCTATTTGCATAGCTTTGGAGATATCATTGGGCGAGATAATCTGTAGTCGAGTAGGAAATGGTTCCTCTGCGGCTAATAGTTTGCAAGGTATTCCTTGATAATTAACTAGACTGCCCATGATTACTCCCGATTGTCAATACTTGTTAAAATCTCAACTTGCTCTTGTAGAAAAGCATCTTCTGGATAGCGCTCAATGATCTGATCAAAAATCTGACTGCGGACAATGTAATCAGAGTACATATGAAGCTTCATCTCATAATCTTCCAGAATCTTTTCTGTACGTTTGATATTATCATAAACAGCCTGACGACTGACACCGAACTCTTCTGCAATTTCAGCTAAACTATAGTCGTCTGCATAGTAAAGCTCGATATAGTTCATCTGCTTATCAGTCAAAAGGGCTGCATAAAATTCAAACAGAGCATTCATTCGATTGGTTTTTTCAATTTCCATAAGATTTATTATACCAAAAAATAGTCTGAACTGCTAGTGATGGATTGATATTAAACACAAGTCAGAAAAAGGACTTTTAACGGTTATTTTCTGACTATGATTGTATTTTTTGGTATAATGGAGTGTATTATAATGTTTTAGAAAGAGGTTCTTATGAAAGAATTAGAAACCGTGTTAGAGCAACGTTTTGGGCTTGTTTTTTCAGATAAACAATTACTTGAAACAGCTTTTACTCATACTAGTTATGCCAATGAGCACCGCCTCTTAAAAATTTCACACAATGAACGCTTGGAATTTTTAGGAGACGCTGTTCTGCAATTATTGATTTCAGAATATCTGTACAAAAAATATCCTAAAAAACCAGAAGGTGACCTGTCTAAACTCCGTGCCATGATTGTACGTGAAGAGAGTTTGGCTGGTTTTGCCCGTGACTGCCAGTTTGATCAGTTTATCAAGCTAGGAAAGGGAGAGGAAAAATCTGGAGGCCGTAATCGAGATACCATCTTGGGAGATGCTTTCGAAGCCTTTTTGGGTGCCCTGCTTTTAGATAAGAATCTACTTACGGTAAAGGAGTTTATCTACCAGGTCATGATACCGAAGGTAGAGGCTGGTGATTTTGAGATGATTAAAGACTACAAGACTCACCTCCAAGAATTACTCCAAGTCAATGGTGATGTTGATATTCGTTATCAGGTCATTTCAGAGATCGGACCTGCCCACGATAAGATGTTTGAGGTTGAAGTTCTTGTCGAGGGTCAAAGTTTAGGTAGGGGCCAAGGACGATCTAAAAAATTGGCCGAACAAGAAGCCGCTAAAAATGCAGTTGAGGAAGGACTGGATTCATGTATTTAAAAGAAATTGAGATTCAGGGGTTTAAGTCCTTCGCTGACAAAACCAAGGTAGTTTTTGACCAAGGAGTAACAGCAGTTGTAGGACCTAATGGTTCTGGAAAATCAAACATCACAGAAAGTTTACGCTGGGCTCTTGGGGAATCCAGTGTCAAAAGTCTTCGTGGTGGGAAGATGCCAGATGTTATCTTTGCAGGGACAGAAAGTAGAAAACCATTAAACTATGCTTCTGTAGTTGTTACTCTAGATAACCAGGACGGTTTCATCAAGGATGCAGGACAGGAAATCAAGGTGGAGCGTCATATCTATCGTACTGGGGATAGTGAATACAAGATTGATGGGAAAAAAGTCCGTCTTCGTGATATTCATGATCTTTTCTTAGATACCGGACTTGGGCGCGATTCCTTCTCTATTATTTCCCAAGGGAAGGTCGAAGAAATCTTTAACTCCAAACCTGAGGAGCGTCGCGCTATCTTTGAAGAAGCGGCTGGAGTTTTAAAATATAAAACTCGTCGCAAAGAGACAGAAAGTAAACTGCAACAAACTCAAGACAATTTAGACCGCTTGGAAGATATCATCTATGAGTTGGATAATCAAATCAAACCATTGGAGAAGCAAGCAGCAACTGCACGCAAATTTATAGAACTAGACGGTCAACGTAAAGCTATCTACTTGGATGTTTTGGTTGCACAAATTCAAGCCAATAAGGCTGAATTGGATCTAACAGAAGAAGAATTAAACCAAGTCCAAGAACTGTTGACTAGTTATTATCAAAAACGCGAGTCACTAGAACTTGAAAATCAATCTCTTAAGAAGCAGAGACAAGATTTACAAGCGGAGATGGCTAAAGATCAAACTAGTTTGATGGATTTGACAGCTCTAATCAGTGATTTAGAACGGAAATTGGCCTTGTCTAAACTGGAGACAGAGCAGGTTGCTCTCAATCAACAAGAGGCTCAAGCTCGTTTAGCTAGTTTGGATGAAAAGAGAAATGCACTTATTCAAGAGAAGGAAGAAAAAGAAACAAATCTCAGTCAGTTAGAAGAAAATCTAGCAGTCAATACCAAGGAACTCAATCGTTTAGAAGCCGAGTTGTTAGCTTTTTCTGATGATCCTGATCAGATGATTGAGCAACTGCGCGAGCGTTTCGTAGCTTTCTTGCAGGAAGAAGCGGATGTCTCTAACCAGTTGACACGGATTGAAAATGATCTTGAAAATAGTCGCCAACAGACTCAAAAGCAAGAAGAACAATTGGAGTCCTTGAAGGAACAATTAGCTTCTGCTAAATCTAAGGCTAGTGAACAAGAGGCTGATTTAAAATCAGCAAAAGAAAAAGTACAGACCTTGCTTGCTGGCTATCAGACGAATGCTAAACAGGAAGAAGAACAAAAGCAGGCTTATCAAAGTCAGCAAAGTCAACTTTTTGACCGTTTGGATAATCTGAAAAACAAGCAGGCCAAGGCGCAAAGTCTGGAAAACATTCTTAAAAACCATAGTAATTTCTATGCGGGTGTTAAGAGTGTTCTACAAGAAAAAAATCGCCTGGGCGGTATTGTCGGAGCGGTCAGTGAACATTTAACCTTTGATGTTCGTTATCAAACAGCTCTTGAAATTGCCCTCGGAGCAAGTAGTCAACATATCATCGTTGAAGATGAACAGGCTGCGACTAAGGCTATCGACTTCCTTAAACGAAATCGAGCTGGTCGTGCGACTTTCCTACCTTTGACAACCATCAAGGCTCGTAGCATTTCTGGTCAGAACCAAGATGTGATTGCTGTAAGTCCAGGTTTTCTTGGCATGGCAGACGAATTGGTTACTTTTGATGCCAAGCATGAAGCTATTTTTAAAAACTTGCTTGCTACAACAGCAATCTTTGATACGGTAGAGCATGCGCGTGATGCGGCCCGCAAGGTACATTATCAGGTTCGAATGGTAACGCTAGATGGTACAGAATTGCGAACAGGTGGTTCTTATGCTGGTGGTGCAAATCGTCAAAATAACAGCATTTTTATAAAGCCTGAATTAGAACAGTTGCAAAAAGAGATTGCTCAAGAAGAAAATCTTCTGCGTCAAGAGGAAGATAATCTGAAGTCAGTTCAAGAAGGCTTGGCAGCACTCAGTCAAACTTTGGAGACTATTAAGTCTCAAGGAGAGCAAGCTCGAATAGAGGAGCAAGGCTTATACCTGGCTTATCAACAAACTTGCCAACAAGTCGAAGAACTCGAAACACTTTTAGAACTTCAGGAAAAAGAATTAAACAATCTAAGAGGTGAAGATTGGCAAACTGAAAAAGAAAAATGCCAAGAACGTCTTTCAGTTATTTCAACTGAAAAGCAAAAACTGGAGTCTGAGATTGAAGAAATCAAGTCCAATAAAAATGCGATTCAGGAACGTTACCAAAACTTACAGGAAAAACTTTCTCAAGAACGTCTGCTCAAAACAGAAATGATAGGGCGAAAACGTTACGAAGTTGCGGATATTGAACGGATTAACAAAGAGCTTGAATACCTTGATATGGAGCAAGATGAAATCGAACGCCTTCTCCAAGAAAAGGTAGACAATCTTGAAAAGGTTGATACGGAACTTTTGACCAAGCAGGAAACAGAAGCTAAGAGTCAGAAGGAAGAAATTCAACAAGGGCTTATTCGCAAGCAGTTTGAGCTGGATGATATTGAAGGTCAATTGGATGATATTGCCAGTCATTTAGAACAAGCTCGTCAGCAAAATGAAGAATGGATTCGTAAGCAAACACGTGCAGAAGCAACCAAAGAGAAGATTACGGACCGCCTTCGCTATCTTCAAGGTCAACTGACTGAAGAATACCAGATTAGTTATACTGAAGCGTTAGAACAAGCCAATCCGTTAGAAGATTTGGCTGTCGCTGAACAAGAGGTCAAGGATTTAGAAAAATCTATCCGTTCACTTGGTCCAGTCAATTTGGATGCTATTGAACAGTTTGACGAAGTTCACGAACGCTTGGAATTCTTAAATAGTCAGCGTGATGACATTCTTTCTGCTAAAAATCTTCTTCTTGAAACCATTACAGAGATGAACGATGAAGTGAAGGAACGATTTAAATCAACCTTTGAAGCTATTCGTGAATCCTTCAAGGTGACCTTCAAGCAGATGTTTGGTGGTGGTCAAGCGGACCTAATCCTTACCGAGGGAGATTTATTGACAGCAGGTGTCGAAATCTCTGTGCAACCACCAGGTAAGAAAATCCAATCTCTCAACCTTATGAGTGGTGGAGAGAAAGCCTTGTCAGCTTTGGCTCTGCTTTTCTCAATCATTCGTGTCAAGACCATTCCATTTGTTATTTTGGATGAAGTAGAGGCTGCACTCGATGAAGCTAACGTTAAACGCTTTGGAGATTATCTTAACCGATTTGACAAGGATAGCCAGTTTATCGTTGTTACCCACCGTAAGGGAACCATGGCAGCCGCAGACTCTATTTATGGGGTAACCATGCAAGAATCTGGTGTTTCTAAGATTGTCTCTGTTAAACTAAAAGATTTAGAAGATATGGATGCTTAGTTTGTTTTCAATATAACATTTCAAACTAGAGCATGGAGAATGACCTTCAAGAAGTCAGAAAGGTTACAAAAATAAATTGAGGAGCTTATATGGATTTTGACCTATTCCTAATGATTTGTAATTATATTGGGACTATAGCCTTTGCGGCGTCAGGAGCCATCAAAGGATTTGGTAAACGTTTAGATATTTTTGGAATTAGTTTATTGGCAATTGTAACAGCAGTAGGTGGGGGTATTTTAAGAGATTCTATTATCAGTCGTTTTCCCTCCGCTCTCGCAGATCCTGGACCGATTTATGTCTCTATTCTAGTAGCTATTATTATGTATGCCTTTGTGACATCAAAACAAGCCAATGCTAGTCAAGAAAAAAAATTCTATAAGTGGCTGAGAGAAGCTTATCTTATCTTTGATTCGATTGGCTTAATCATCTTTTCCTTGATTGGAGCTACCGCCTTAGCTGATAGTAAATTGAACTTGATGTCTGCAGGGATTTTGGCCTGTTTAACAGGTGCTGGCGGAGGTATCATCCGAGATCTCTTGATTAATGAAGTTCCAAGTGTTCTAAAAGAGGACATCTATGCCCTTCTATCTTTTGTAATTGGCGTTATTTATTACTGGTTGGCCTTTGTCCTTCACTTTCCAAGAATCACTGCTTTTATCATTCTCTCAATTGTTGGTTTTATGATTCGACTCTGTATTATTAAGTTTAAGCTCTCTTTGCCAAATATGGATAAAAAGACTTGGAATTGATTGATGGTAGGAAAGTTCAATCACTCGATTGATAAATATTTTATAAATTACAAGTTTAATCAAGCGTCTAATCTCGTATGGATTAGGCGCTGTTTTATTTTTGCAAATACGGGAAATATTTGATGAAATTAATATTTTTTGGTATTATATCTAAAATTTTAAATAAGATAGGAGCTACAATGAGTAATTTAAAGAATTCAGTCGATTTTATTAAAGAAATAGAGAAGTTAAAGTCAGTAACCAGATTTAATAGAACCCTTGACGGAAGATTTGAAAATAGTGCCGAGCATTCTTGGCAAGGTGCTATAGCTGCTATAGTTCTTCAAGATTATTATCCTGAAAAGTTAAAAATAGAAAAAGTTATTTCTATGTTATTGATTCATGATTTAGGTGAGATTTATGCCGGAGATACTTGGGTTTTTGATGATGAAAAAAAGATTCATTCTCATGATAGAGAGTTAGAATCTATAGAAAAAACAATGAGCCTCCTTCCAGAAGAGAAATATTTGAATATGAAAAATTTGTGGTTGGAATTTGAAAAAGGACAGAGTGCTGAAGCAAGATATGCAAGAGTAATCGATGCATTGGTACCACTGATAAATCACTTAGAGGTGTCACAATTAAATTATAACCCTGATAATATCAGTGCAGACATGGTATTAGAAAAGAAAAAGTTTATAAAAAGTGAATCAGAAGAATTATGGAAACTAACGGAAGATTTGATTCAGGAAAGTGTGGAGAGGGGCTTATATTTTTAATAACGACTGGCTCTATAGATAGATTTATAGAATACAAGGACGTGTCAATCCTGCACGTCTTTTTTACTTTTTCTATGGTATAATAGAAGATAGATTTATAACTGGAGAAGAGAAAGATTTATGATTAAACTAGTCGCAACTGATATGGACGGGACTTTTTTGGATGAAGCTGGCCAATTTGATATGGAGCGCTTAAAAAAGCTTCTCCATTCTTATAAAGAAAAAGGGATTTACTTTGCTGTAGCTTCTGGCCGCGGTCTTTTGTCGCTTGAAAAACATTTTGCGGATGTCAAAGATGAGATTATTTTCATTGCTGAAAATGGGAGTCTGGTTCGTTTTCATGGACAAGACCTCTATGAAGCGACCATGCCTAGAGATTTTTACTTATCAACATTTGAAAAGCTAAAGACTTCACCTTATTTTGATGAAAAGAAGATGCTCTTGACTGGTAAGAAAGCTTGCTATGTTTTAGATACTGTAGATGAAACCTATCTCATGTTTAGTCATCATTACAATGAGAATATTCAAAAAGTAGCCAAACTTGAAGATATCACCGATGAGATTTTTAAATTCACAACCAACTTTACAGAAGAGACAGTAGAAGTTGGCGAAGCTTGGGTCAATGAACATGTGCCTGGTGTTAAGGCAATGACGACAGGTTTTGAATCCATTGATATTGTCCTTGATTATGTGGACAAGGGAGTTGCGATTGTCGAATTGGCTAAGAAGTTAAATCTGGATATGGACCAAGTGATGGCCTTCGGTGACAATCTCAATGACCTTCACATGATGCAAGTTGTAGGGCACCCAGTCGCACCTGAAAATGCTCGCCCAGAAATTCTAGAACTTGCCGAAACAGTTATCGGTCACCATAAGGACCAATCAGTTATCGCTTATATGGAGGGATTGTAATGGCAGATATTAAATTAATTGCCCTAGACTTAGATGGGACTTTGCTGACGACAGACAAGAAATTGACTGATCGTACCAAGGCGACTTTAAAGGCTGCGCGTGAACAGGGTGTCAAAGTAGTCCTAACAACTGGACGTCCTCTCAAGGCTATGGATTTCTTCCTTAAAGAGCTTGGAACAGACGGCCATGATGACGAGTATACTATCACATTCAACGGTGGATTGGTTCAGAAAAATACAGGTGAGATTCTTGATAAGACAGTCTTTTCAATTGATGATGTGACACGTATTTACGAGGAAACTGATAAACTAGGCATTCCTTTAGATGCAATTTCAGAAGGAATAGTTTACCAGATTCGGTCTGACCAAGAAAGTTTATATGCTCAGTTTAACCCGGCTCTAACTTTTGTTCCAATTGCTTTTGAAGATTTGTCTAGTCAGGTAACATACAATAAATGTGTGACTGCCTTTCCTCAGGAACCTTTGGATGCGGCTATTCAAAAGATTTCACCAGAATTATTCGATCAATATGAAATTTTTAAATCACGTGAACTCTTGCTAGAATGGTCACCAAAGAATGTTCATAAGGCGACAGGATTATCTAAACTGATTGAACACCTGGGAATTGAACGAAGTCAAGTCATGGCTTGTGGAGATGAAGCTAATGACCTTTCGATGATTGAGTGGGCCGGTCTCGGTGTCGCTATGCAAAATGCTGTACCAGCAGTTAAGGCGGTGGCAAATGTGGTAACACCAATGACTAATGACGAAGAAGCTGTCGCCTGGGCAATTGAAAAATATGTACTGAAGGAGAACTAAAGAATGGGATTATTTGACCGTTTATTTGGAAAAATAGAAGAACCTAAAATTGAAGATGTTGTCAAAGAAGCTCTAGAAAACATTGATTTATCGGATGATAGCCAGCAAACTGAGACGCTAGAATCTGAAAATATCGAAGTCAAAGAGCAAGATGGGACTGTCGTAGCCGAAGAAAATGATGAAAACTTATCTGAAGCAGATGTTGACGAAGAAACTATTGTCGAACCAGTTGACGAAGTGAAGGTTTCTCAAAAAGAGTTAAATCAAGTCCAAGAGGCAGATAGTCCTCAAGAGGAATCGACTCATGTTGAAGAGATTCCTTCAAACGATAGTGACGAGGAAGAAATTGTTCAGCCTCAATCTGACGAAGCAGAAACAGAGTTTGAAGAGGAAGCAAACCAAGCAATCGAAGAAACTCGTCAAGTGCAAGAGACTGTACAGGAAAAATATGACCGCAGTCTCAAGAAAACTCGTACGGGATTTGGTGCCCGTTTAAATGCCTTCTTCGCTAATTTCCGATCAGTTGATGAAGATTTTTTTGAAGAACTTGAAGAACTACTCATCATGAGTGACGTTGGTGTCCAGGTGGCTTCAAATCTTACGGAAGAATTGCGTTATGAAGCTAAGCTAGAAAATGCTAAGAAACCTGAAGCACTTCGTCGTGTTATCATCGAAAAATTGGTGGAGTTGTATGAGAAGGATGGCAACTACAACGAAAGCATTAATTTTCAAGATGGTTTGACTGTCATGCTCTTTGTAGGTGTTAATGGTGTCGGAAAGACAACATCAATCGGTAAATTGGCACATCGCTACAAACAAGCTGGTAAAAAGGTTATGCTTGTTGCTGCTGATACCTTCCGTGCGGGTGCGGTTGCTCAATTAGCAGAATGGGGGCGTCGTGTAGATGTTCCTGTCGTTACTGGTCCTGAGAAGGCAGATCCAGCTAGTGTTGTCTTTGATGGGATGGAACGAGCAGTAGCAGAAGGTATTGATATTCTCATGATTGATACAGCTGGCCGTCTGCAAAACAAAGAAAACTTAATGGCAGAATTGGAAAAGATTGGTCGTATCATCAAACGCGTAGTGCCAGAAGCACCTCATGAAACCTTCCTAGCTCTTGATGCGTCAACTGGGCAAAACGCTCTTGTACAAGCTAAAGAATTCTCAAAAATTACTCCTGTTACAGGGATTGTCTTAACCAAGATTGATGGAACTGCCCGAGGTGGGGTTGTTCTTGCTATCCGTGAGGAACTCAATATCCCTGTTAAGCTAATTGGTTTTGGTGAAAAAATCGATGATATCGGTGAGTTTAACTCTGAAAACTTTATGAAGGGCCTTCTAGAAGGTTTGATATAAAAGAAAATCCTGCAAGAATTCTTGCAGGATGTTTTTGATTATTCTAAACGACCATCTTTACGATAGGCGATATCTGGTTGCCATGTCCATTTGGCTCCGTATTTTTCAAGGAGATCAAAACTAGCCTGAGGTCCCATGCTACCAGCCTTGTAGTCATGAAGAGGAGCACCATTATCAGCCCACAACTTCTCGATACGGTCAATCAATTTCCATGATGCACTCACTTCATCCCAGTGGCTAAAGTTTGTTGAGTTATTGTTCAAAACATCGTAGATCAGTTTTTCATATGGATCTGGTGAAGCACCTGTTGCAGTCGCATCAGTTCTGTAGTCAAGCGAATTATGTGCAAGTTTGAACTCTTCTCCAACTTCTTTACCGTTAAGGCTAAGAGAGAATCCTTCCGTCGGTTGGATGTAGATGGTAAGCACATTCGGTGCTAGTGGTTCTCCAAAGATTGAATCCATTTGTTTGAAGACGATGTTTACGTGTGTTCCTTTTTCAGTTAGGCGTTTACCTGTACGGAAGAAGAAAGGTACATCACGGAAACGATCGGTATCTACAAAGAAGGCACCTGAAGCGAAGGTTTCTGTCATTGATTCTGGGTTGACATTTGGTTCGCTGCGGTAAGAAATGTATTTCATGCCATCAACTTTACCAGAACGGTATTGCCCACGGATGAAGTACTCTTTAAGTTCCTCATCTGTAGGGTGGTAAAGGTTCTTGAAGACCTTGATTTTCTCTGCGCGAATGTCATCCTTTGTAAAGCTTGCAGGCTTATCCATAGCAAGGAGTGACAGAAGCTGAAGTGTGTGGTTTTGAACCATGTCTCGAAGGGCACCAGACTCATCATAGTAGCCACCACGCTCTTCAACACCTAGACGTTCTGCAAAGGTAATTTGCACATTATCTATGTGTTCACGATTCCAAACATTTTCAAAAATCATATTAGCAAAACGAATGGCAAATATGCTTTGAATCATTTCCTTACCAAGATAGTGGTCGATACGATAGATTTGCTCTTCGTTAAAAGTAGCTAGGAGCTCTTCGTTTAGTTTGCTTGCAGTTTCATAGTCTGTACCGAAAGGTTTCTCAACAATCAAACGTTCGAAGCCCTTACCGTCAACGATTTGCTCAGACTTGAGGTGTTTGGCGATGGTACCAAAGAACTGAGGTGCCATTGAGAGGAAGAAGAGTTTGTTGTGCTCAGTCTGATATTTTTCGTTTAATTCAGCCTGAAGTTTACGTAATTCGATGTAGTGCTCAGTGTCATTAACATCGTGACTTTGATAGTAAAAATGACTCGCAAATGCTTGAGCCTCTTCTGCGCTATCTGCCAAGTCTAAAATAGATTCGACAACAACAGATTCGAAATATTCCTTACTCCAAGGTCTACGAGCAGTTCCAATAACAGCAAAATGATCAGAAAGATTACCTGATTTATAAAGTCTAAAGAGTGAAGGGTAGAGCTTGCGTTTAGCCAAATCTCCACTAGCACCAAAAATTGTAACAATAACTTTAGATGACATCCAGCTACCTAATTTCTATTTACTTTCCTAGATATCCTAGGCATGAGGAATCCCCATTTTCATACCCTTTATTTTATCATAATTTTCTAAAAAATCCAAAATTCAAATACAAGTGAGAAAAAACTGCAAGGGAAACCTTGCAGTTTTTTAAGCGTTGAGGACCTTGTCTAAAAATTCTTTTAGACGAGGGTGTTGTGGGTTGTCAAAGATTTGATCAGGTGTCCCATCTTCTAGGAATTCACCGTCTGCTGTAAAGATAACTCGATTGGCAACCTTACGAGCAAATCCCATTTCGTGGGTTACGATAATCATGGTCATGCCTTGTTCAGCCAACTCTTTCATGACGTTCAGAACATCACCGACCATCTCAGGGTCAAGGGCAGAAGTTGGCTCGTCAAAGAGCATGATATCAGGGTTCATTGCTAAACCGCGAGCGATAGCCACACGTTGTTTTTGACCACCGGATAAACTTTCAGGATTGGCATTGGCCTTGTCAGCAAGCCCAACTTTTTCAAGGAGTTCCATACCCAATTTTTCTGCTTCAGCCTTAGTCATTAACTTATGTTCTACAGGAGCGAAAGTGATATTTTCCAATACGGTCATATGTGGAAAGAGATTGAAGTGCTGGAACACCATTCCGATATTTTCACGAACATGGTCTACGTTGGTAGATTTATCCGTCAAATCATAGCCGTTAACTGTGATGCTTCCTTTTGTTCCTTCTTCGAGGAGATTTAAGCTACGCAAGAAAGTTGACTTACCTGAACCAGAAGGTCCAATGATACAAACAACATCTCCTTCATAGAATTTCGCTGAAATTCCTTTAAGGACTTTGTTTTTACCATATTGTTTATGTAAGTTATGAACGTCAATTTTTAATTTTGCCATTATTGAATCCTCTTTTCTAAGCGTTTCGCTAATCTAGTTAGAAGAGTGATAATCACAAGGTAAAAGACTGCGAGAATTGCATACATTTTAAAACTTTGGTAGTTACGAGCAATGATAATCTTACCAGTTTGGAAGAGTTCTACTAGACCGATTGCAGATACGATTGTTGTATCTTTAAGAGCGATAACAAATTGGTTGACAAAGTTTGGAAGCATTAGCTTGGTTGCTTGTGGCAAGACAATCTTACGCATGGTTTTTCCATATGAAATACCAAGACTTCGACTGGCTTCCATTTGTCCAACAGGAACTGCCTTGATACCACCACGAACAATCTCAGCGATGTAGGCAGCTGAGTTTAGGGAGAGAGCAATTGTACCAGCGACAAAGTCATTGATTGGACTTTGTTGACCTGTGAGGGATTCGATAAAGTTAGGAATTCCCCAGAAAATGAAGGCTGCGAGAATCATCAATGGAATACCACGGATAACGTCAACGAAAATCTCTGAAATCAAACGAAGTGATTTATATGGACTGACACTAAAAATACCGAAGATAATTCCAATGAAAATCGCAATTACAAATGAAATAAGGGCTAATGAGAGGGTAATTCCAAGTCCGCTGAGAAGTTGTTTGTAGTTGTTTTTCAACAAGCCCCAGACAGTTGTTTCATCTGCGGTTGAACTTGTAGTAGTAGAATCGCTAGCTAGATACTTATCAAGGATTTTTTGGAATTCTCCATTTGCCTTAAGGTTTGCAAGCCCTTTGTTGAATTTCTCTAGCAATTCTGGATTGCTTCCCTTTTTTACTGCAAAAGCAGTTTCACCGATTGGAGTACCTGCGATTGGTGTTTTTAACTTTTGTCCTTGACTGATAGAATATTTAATAACAGGTTCGTCGTCCATAACGGCATCTATTGAACCGGTATTTAAACTATCATACATAGAAGCAGCATCTGAAAAAGTTTTGATTTTGTAACCGTACTTGCTTTGATTCTCTGTTAGGAAGGTTTGTGAAGCAGTACCATTTTTCACACCTACAGTCTTACCGTTCAAATCTTCATAAGAAGAAATGGTACTTGATTCTTTAACACCAAGAATAGTATTTGCTGTATAGTAAGAATCAGAGAAATCAAAAGTTTCTTTACGAGCATCAGTCGCTGACATACCTGCAATGATACCGTCTGCTTGTCCAGATTGGACTGCGTTAATAGCAGCGTCAAAACCTGGATTGGTAATCTCGATTTCAAAACCTTGGTCTTCAGCGATTGCCTTGATTAGATCCATATCGATACCAGTGTATTGATTGCTCGAATCCTGGAAAACAAATGGCGCAAAAGATGAGTCACTGGCGATAACATACTTCGTTTTTTCTGTGTCAGCTTTTGCTAGTCCTAGTGAAAGAATAGGAAATAAAATTAGCAAACAAGCTAGAATTTTTTTCTTCATGTGATGTCTCCTTTCAGGGTATTTTCAAATTATAGCAAAAAAAATTGAATCCGGCAAATATTTTA
>NZ_JADMUH010000018.1 GCF_015546995.1 Streptococcus infantis | reverse complement strand
ATCTTAAAAAACCATTGAAAATACAGTGTTATTTGACGGTTTGAATTACTTATGATAAGATTTAATTTAAGAAAAGCTAGAGAAAAATAGAGGATATTATGAGTATTGAAATGACTGTGAGTGAGATTGCTGAGGTCTTGGGGCTATCCCGACAAGCAATCAATAATCGTGTCAAAGAATTACCTGAAGAAGATATTACAAAAAACGACAAAGGTGTCACTGTTGTTACCCGTAGTGGATTGATCAAACTTGAAGAAATCTACAAAAAGACTATCTTTGAAGATGAACCAGTTAGTGATGAAGTTAAGCAACGAGAACTCATGGAAATTCTTGTTGATGAAAAGAACGCTGAAATCATCCGTCTTTATGAACAACTGAAAGCAAAAGACAAGCAACTGGCTGAAAAAGATGAACAGATGCGTGTTAAAGACCGCCAAATCGCTGAAAAAGATAAGCAATTGGACCAACAACAACAGTTAACCCTTCAAGCTATGAAGGACCAAGAAACTCTTCAGCTGGAGTTGGATCAAGCTAAGCAAGAAGTTCAAGCATCGAAGAAAGGCTTCTTTGCTCGCTTATTTGGCAAATAAGAAAAAACTGCTTGGTTTCTATGATTAGACCAGGTGGTTTCTTTTTACAAATCAATAAGGAATGATAAGATGGAAACATTAAGAGATTATATCTCCTTTGACTTAGAATTCAACAAACACCAGGATAAGACTCATTTGATTCAAGTATCAGCAGTGCATTTTAAAGAAGGTGAAGAAGTAGGAGCATTTGACTCTTATGTCTACACTGATGTTCCTTTGAAGAGTTTTATTAATGGTTTGACGGGGATTACTTCAGAGACATTGAAAGGTGCACCAAAGGTAGAAGAAGTTCTGCATAAATTTCAAGTTTTTGTTGGTAACTTGCCTCTAATTGGTTATAATGCAGAAAAAAGTGATTTACCAATTCTACTAGAGCATGGATTTGACTATAGTCATCAATATCAAGTTGATGTCTATAATGAAGCACTGGAGCGACGTAGTTCTGATCTTCATGGAATTGCTAATCTAAAATTACAAACTGTGGCTAATTTTCTGAGTTTTAAAGGGCAATCTCATAATAGTCTAGAGGATGCTCGTATGACTGCTCGAGTGTATGAAGCTTTTCTGGAGTCAGATGAGAGTAGACTGTTACTCAATTCTCAAAGCAGTCTCAATTCGAATCCATTTGGTGCTTTGGATTTATCAAAACTTTTTGATTAGGAGTTTTTATGAAACCTGAAAAACCGAAAAAATTGGGTTTTAAAAAGATTTACCTTAATCTAGATAAAATCCTCTTTCTATTCTTTCTAATTTTTATGTTGGTTGACTATATCTGGTTGCCATTAAACTCAGTGATAGCTGGATTTTTACTAAGTCAGACTGGATATTTGTTTATTTCCTACAACAATATTTTTGAGATTATAAAAAACGCCCCCATAGTCAGTCTTGGCTTCGTAATCTTAATAGCCATCAATCTGCTGGTAGCCTATTTTCAACTTAGTATCCTCTTTATTGGAGCTCGCCACCTCCTATATCATGAAAAAAGGACTCTTATAGAATATAGTCGAAAAGTATTTCGTGAAAGCCTTGCTTTTATGAAAAAAATGACTATTTCAAAAGCTCTGTTTATCTTTTTATTTGTAGCAATGCTATTTCCTTTTATCAGGAAGATATTTAAGATTTATTATTTCAATAAAATCGTAATTCCAGAGTTTATTCAAACCTACATGGAAGATAAGTACTGGATGTGGTGGGTAGCCATTATTATCTTATCACTCTTATTCTTCTATGTTTCAGTTCGCTTGATATTCACTCTGCCCAAGGTCTTTTATGAAAAGATGACGGTTAAGGAAGCAATCATTTATAGTTTGGATAAAACTAAAGATCACTTTTGGTTTTACGCCTGGCATTTATTCTTAATTATTGTAAAAACCAATCTATTCTTCTATCTTCCTCTCATCCCAATATTATCTACTCAGTATATAGTGGATAGCCTTACTCAGAGAGAGTCTCTGGTTCTAGCTATTTTGAATTTTGTTCTTATCAAGAATTTCCACTATATGGCATTAACCTATTTCCTTGTAAAATTTACGTCCTTTTTAACAGGAGAAGAACTTGATATTATGCCAAGACGCGAGAAGGACCATATCATGAGGTGGGGTGTCATGGTGTGTGCATGTATCTTCTTTGCGATTGAAGGCTATAATTATCTAGAAGCTCCTGTAGTCAATCCACCACTTGTGATTTCACACCGTGGTGTATCAAATGGCAATGGTGTACAAAATACCATTCAATCCCTAGAAAAAACATCTCAATTAAAACCAGATTTAATCGAGATGGATATCCAGGAAACAAAGGATGGACAATTTGTCATGATGCATGATGCTAATCTTAGAGGATTAGCTGGTATCAATAAAACACCACAAGATTTGACCTTAGAAGAGTTAAAGCAGATTGACATTCATGAGAATGGTTATGATACAAAGATTTCAAGTTTCGATGATTATCTAACTCGCGCAAATGAACTGCATCAGAAACTACTCATTGAAATTAAGACCAGCCACAAAGATAGCCCGCAGATGATGGAACATTTTCTCGAAAAGTATGCTGCAAAAATTAAGGTTTATGGTCATCAAATGCAATCCTTGGATTACCATGTTGTTGAGAAAGTAACTCAGTATGATAAGAATATTCCAATCTATCTTATCCTTCCCTACAATTCTGTTTTTCCTAGAACGGTTGCGACAGGCTACACAATGGAGTACTCTACTTTGGATGAATATTTTGTCACGAAACTATGGAATACTGATCAAAAACTCTATGTATGGACAATCAATAGTTCCGAATCTTTTAATAAGTCTTTTCACCTAGGTGTTGACGGAATAATTACGGATGACTTGGAAAAAATAAAAGAAGAACTAGAAACTGCTCAGGAAGATCCTGAATATAGTGACTTATTGCTAAATAAAGCAACTGAGTTCTTTGCTTATTAACATAAATTAAAATAGGCTGTGTACCAGCCTATTTTTGATAATCTAATTAAAATGGTAACTTACCAGCAAATGCTCCAAGTTTCTTCTTAGTAGTTTCATCAATTTGTTCGAGCGCAGCATTGAGAGCTTGAACAGTCATATCTGAAAGAGTTTCAATGTCTTCAGCATCCACAACTGCGGGATCAAAATCAATTTTTACAACTTTTTTATCACCTGTTAAGGTAGCAGTTACGAGGTTTTGAGCAGAAGTCCCAACAAATTCT
The DNA here is from genome assembly GCF_015546995.1 of Streptococcus infantis. GTDB lineage: Bacteria > Bacillota > Bacilli > Lactobacillales > Streptococcaceae > Streptococcus > Streptococcus infantis_J. Next base: position 33,041 of record NZ_JADMUH010000018.1, on the reverse strand, counting down.
GTGGCAGCCAATTCAGCTTGGCTTTGCTCCATTTGTTTTTGAAGTTTTTGAGCTTGACGCATCATGTTTTGCATATTCATCATGGCGGTAGTTAGCTTCCTTTTCTTTTATTTTCCATTTTATTTTAACAATTTTAATTGGAAAAGTCTAATTAAAATTTCAGGATTGCTATATATATATCAACCAATGGTTTAAGGTTTCTTTAAGCTTTCTATATTATTCTGAAGAACTCTATATTAACCGAGAGTTAATAATGCAAGGATTAGTTTTAAATGTTCAATGCATGAAATGCTCTCATCATCAGTTTCTAACTAGAGAGAACTAGTATTTATTTCAAGATAGTGCTAGATTATGATATAATACTAAAGAATGAGTTTTTAAAACAAACCAAAGGAGAATCAATATGATTTACGCTGGAATTTTAGCAGGTGGAACCGGCACGCGTATGGGTATCAGTAATTTACCCAAACAATTTCTTGAGTTGGGAGATCGCCCAATTCTAATCCATACAATTGAAAAATTTGTCTTAGAACCAAGTATTGAAAAAATTGTAGTCGGAGTTCATGGAGACTGGGTGACACATGCTGAAGATTTAGTTGAAAAATTCCTTCCACTCCACAAGGACCGTATTATCATTACAAAAGGTGGGGCTGATCGTAATTCTAGTATTGAAAAGATTATTGAAGCCATCGATGCTTACCGTCCACTAACAGAAGATGATATCGTAGTAACACATGATTCGGTTCGTCCCTTTATCACTCTTCGTATGATTCAAGACAATATCGCTCTTGCTCAAAAACATGATGCGGTTGACACTGTGGTTGAAGCGGTGGATACAATTGTTGAAAGCACAAATGGTCAGTTTATTACAGATATTCCAAATCGTGCTCATCTTTACCAAGGACAGACTCCACAAACATTCCGTTGTAAAGACTTTATTGATTTGTATGGTTCATTATCAGCAGAAGAAAAAGAAATTTTAACAGATGCATGTAAAATCTTTGTCATTAAGGGTAAAGATGTGGCCTTGGCTAAAGGTGAATACTCAAACCTTAAAATTACAACAGTTACAGACTTGAAGATTGCTAAAAGCATGATTGAGAAAGACTAGAGACATGATTAATCAAATTTATCAACTGACAAAACCAAAATTTATCAATATTAAATATCAGGAAGAAGAGATTGACCAAGAGAATCATATCCTCATTCGACCAAATTATATGGCGGTTTGTCATGCGGATCAACGCTATTACCAAGGAAAGCGTGATCCCAAAATATTATCTAAAAAGCTTCCAATGGCTATGATTCATGAGTCTTGTGGAACTGTTATTTCTGATCCAACAGGTACCTATAAGGTTGGTCAGAAGGTTGTTATGGTTCCAAATCAACCACCTATGCAAAGTGATGAGGAATTCTACGAAAATTACATGACTGGAACATATTTCTTATCAAGTGGTTATGATGGGTTTATGCGAGAATTTGTATCTCTGCCTAAGGATCGTGTTGTATCTTACAAAGAAATCGAAGACACAGTTGCCGCCATTACAGAGTTTGTCAGTGTTGGCATGCATGCTATGAATCGTTTCATGACGGTATCTCACAGCAGACGCCAACGCATCGCTGTCATTGGTGATGGAAGTTTAGCTTTTGTCATGGCCAATATTATCAACTATACCTTGCCTGATGCTGAGATTATTGTTATCGGACGTCATTGGGAGAAATTAGAACTCTTCTCATTTGCAAAAGAGCTTTACATTACTGATAGTATTCCAGAAGATTTAAGTTTTGACCATGGTTTCGAATGCTGTGGTGGTGATGGATGCGGGCCTGCTATTAATGACTTGATTCGTTACATCAAACCACAAGGGACCATTTTGATGATGGGTGTTAGTGAGTATAAGGTCAACATCAACACTCGGGATTCATTGGAAAAAGGCTTGTTACTAGTCGGCTCTTCACGTTCAGGAAGAATTGACTTTGAAAATGCTATCCAAATGATGGAAATTAAAAAATTTGCCAATCGTTTGAAGAATATCATTTATCTAGAAGAACCAGTCAGAGAAATTAAAGATATTCACCGAGTTTTTGCAACTGACTTAAATACCGCATTTAAGACAGTCTTTAAGTGGGAAGTATAATGGAGGATTATTGTGAAGAAAATCGTTAAAGCAAAGATTGCTTCCTTATTGTCAGCTGACGAAGAAATTCAGAGCGTTGAACAATTGGGGGGGATGACCAATCAAAACTATTTGGTTAAGACAACCTCAAACCAGTACATCGTTAAGTTTTTCGGTAAAGGTACTGATAAATTAATCGATCGCCAGAATGAAAAGTACAATATTGAATTGTTGAAAGATTTAAAATTAGATGTAGAGAATTATCTTTTTGATATTGAAGCAGGAATTAAGGTTAATCAATATATTGAAAATGCTGAGACACTTGATTCAGCTACCATAAAAACTAAATTTGAAAAGATAGCTCCAATTTTACAAACGATTCATGCTTCTGGTAAAGAATTGAAAGGAGAGTTTGCTCCTTTTGAGGAAATTAAAAAATATGAATCATTGATTCAAGGGGAGATTTCTTATCCTAATTATGAAGCTGTCAGAAAGGCTGTATTTTCTCTGAAGGAAGAGCTTGAACAAATTGGAATTGATAAGAAATCATGTCATATTGATTTGGTTCCAGAAAACTTTATTGAAGGACCAGATGGCCATCTTTATCTCATTGATTGGGAATATTCATCTATGAATGATCCTATGTGGGATTTGGCAGCTCTTTTCCTAGAGTCTGAATTTACAAGTGCAGAAGAAGAAGACTTTTTAAGTCATTACGAGAGTGACAAGACTCCAGTTTCAAGGGATAAAATTCGTATTTACAAAATCTTGCAAGATATCATATGGAGTCTTTGGACTATTTACAAAGAAGAAAATGGTGCAGATTTCGGAGATTACGGAATCTCTCGTTACAATAGAGCAGTAAAAGAATTAGAGTCTGAAGGAGATTTAAATGAAAACTAAAAATGGAGTTTCTTTTGGGCTACTATCAGGTGTGTTCTGGGGATTAGGATTAACTATTAGTGCTTATATCTTTTCAATATTCACGGATTTATCGCCCTTTGTAGTAGCAGCAGCGCACGATTTTCTGAGTATTTTTATCTTGCTAGGATATCTTCTATTTAAAGAAGGTAAAGTACGTTTTTCAATCTTTTTGAACATTCGAAATGTCAGTGTTATCATCGGAGCTTTACTAGCCGGTCCGATTGGTATGCAGGCCAATCTCTATGCGGTTAAGTATATTGGAAGTTCATTAGCTTCGTCAGTCTCAGCTATTTATCCGGCAGTCTCAGTCTTGCTTGCCTTCTTCTTTTTGAAGCACAAGATTTCCAAAAATACAATTTTTGGTATCTTTCTAATCATTGCTGGGATTATTGCTCAGACCTATAAAGCAGAGCAGGTTAATTCTTTCTACATAGGTATTCTATGTGCTTTGATTTGTGCTTTTGCTTGGGGAAGTGAAAGTGTTCTGAGCTCCTTTGCTATGGAAAGTGACCTCAGCGAAATTGAAGCTCTCTTGATTCGTCAAGTTACATCCTTCTTGTCTTATCTTGTTATTGTGCTTTTCTCGCATCACTCATTTGCAGAAGTGGCAAATGGACAATTATTTGGTCTATTAATTGTCTTTGCAGCATGTAATATGATCTCTTACCTTGCCTACTACATTGCTATCAATCGATTGCAGCCAGCAAAAGCTACTGGATTAAATGTGAGTTATGTAGTATGGACTGTTTTGTTTGCAGCAATTTTCTTGGGTTCGCCCCTTAATTTGCTGACCATCATTACTTCACTTATCGTAATGGCTGGTGTTTATATTATTATTAAAGAATAAAGGAGAAAACGCGTGAAAGCGATTATCTTAGCAGCTGGCTTGGGAACACGTTTGAGACCCATGACAGAAAATACTCCCAAAGCCTTGGTTAAAGTCAATCAAAAACCATTGGTTGAATATCAAATCGAATTTTTGAAAGAACGTGGAATTGATGACATTATCATCGTTGTCGGTTATTTAAAAGAACAATTCGACTATCTTAAAGAAAAGTACGGGGTTCGTTTGGTCTTCAACGATAAGTATGCTGATTACAATAACTTTTACTCTCTTTACTTGGTAAAAGAAGAATTGGCTAACAGCTACGTTATTGATGCGGATAACTATCTTTTCAAAAATATGTTCCGTAATGATATCGAACGTTCAACTTATTTCAGTGTTTATCGTGAAGATTGTGATAATGAGTGGTTCCTAGTTTACGGAGATGATTACAAAGTTCAAGATATCATTGTAGATAGCAAAAATGGACGCATCTTGAGTGGTGTATCATTCTGGGATGCTCCAACAGCTGAGAAAATTGTTGGATTTATTGACAAGGCATATGCAAGTGGCGAGTTTGTGGACCTCTACTGGGATAACATGGTCAAAGATAACATCAAAGAATTGGATGTTTACGTAGAGGAATTGGAAGAAAATTCTATCTATGAAATTGACAGTGTTAAAGATTATCAAAAATTAGAAAAGATTCTTTCTATACAAAAATAAGCAACTTTTATGAACTGAAACCTAACCTATTTTTACTTGACATTTTAGGTTTGATACAGTATACTAGTGAAAATTTAACCTTTAAGGGCAGTCCAGAGAGACTCACAAGGTGTCAGAGAAAAGAAGCTACAATGGAAACAAGTAAGCAAGTGCTTATTTGCTACTTTTGTGTGAATATCTTAACTGAAACCTTGCAAGTGCAAGGTTTTTCTTTATCTGATCCCCTTAAAATTTAAGGAGGAAAAGTTATGAATCCAAATTGTAAAAAACGAATGGGTGCAATTCGTTTGGAAGTTATGAGAGTAGTATCTCAAGAGGAAATCGCGCCAGCAATCTTTGAACTAGTTCTCGAAGGAGAAATGGTCGAAGCTATGAAAGCGGGCCAATTTCTTCATTTACGTGTACCTGATGATGCTCATCTCTTGCGTCGTCCAATTTCGATTTCATCAATTGATAAGGCGACTAAGCAATGCAGACTTATCTATCGAGTTGAAGGAGCAGGGACAGCAATCTTTTCAAGCTTAAAAACAGGTGATAGCTTAGATGTTATGGGACCTCAAGGAAATGGCTTTGATTTATCTGATTTAGACAAGCAGAACCGTGTTCTTATAGTTGGTGGTGGAATCGGAGTGCCGCCCTTACTCGAAGTAGCTAAACAACTACATGAGAGAGGTGTTGAAATAATAACTGTTTTAGGATTCGCTACTAAAGATGCTGTTATTTTGGAAGATGAATTATCCAGATTTAGTCAGGTCTTTGTAACGACTGATGATGGATCTTATGGTATTAAAGGAAATGTTTCTGTAGTGATTAACGAATTTGAAACTGAATTTGATGCCATCTACTCATGCGGTGCGCCTGGTATGATGAAATACATCAATCAAACCTTTCATGACCATCCAAGAGCTTATCTATCTCTAGAATCTCGTATGGCCTGTGGCATGGGAGCTTGCTACGCTTGCGTATTGAAAGTACCAGATAGTGAAACAGTTAGTCAACGTGTGTGTGAAGATGGGCCTGTATTTAAAACAGGAACTGTTGTTTTATAAGGAGAGTGTCATGACTACAAATCGATTACAAGTCTCTCTACCAGGCTTAGAACTAAAGAATCCTATCATTCCTGCTTCAGGCTGTTTTGGTTTCGGACAAGAGTATGCCAAATACTATGATTTGGATCTTTTAGGATCTATCATGATTAAGGCTACAACCCTTGAACCACGCTTTGGTAATCCTACTCCACGAGTGGCAGAAACACCTGCAGGTATGCTGAATGCCATTGGTCTACAAAATCCTGGACTAGATGCCGTTCTCTCTGAAAAATTACCTTGGTTGCAAAGAGAGTATCCAAATCTTCCAATCATTGCCAATGTTGCTGGATTTTCAAAGCAAGAATACGCAGCCGTTTCTAGTGGTATTTCCAAGGCACCTAACGTGAAAGCTATTGAGCTCAATATTTCTTGTCCAAACGTCGATCATGGGAATCACGGACTTTTGATTGGTCAAGACCCAGATTTAGCTTATGATGTGGTAAAAGCAGCCGTAGGAGCATCAGATGTGCCAGTTTACGTTAAATTGACACCAAGTGTAACTGATATCGCGACCATCGCAAAAGCAGTAGAGGACGCAGGTGCTAGTGGTCTCACTATGATCAACACCCTTGTTGGTATGCGCTTTGATCTCAAAACTAGAAAACCAATCATTGCCAATGGTACTGGTGGAATGTCTGGGCCTGCAGTCTTTCCGGTAGCTCTTAAACTAATCCGTCAAGTAGCTCAAACAACGAATCTTCCAATCATTGGTATGGGAGGAGTTGATTCAGCTGAAGCTGCAATTGAAATGTACTTGGCGGGTGCGTCAGCAATAGGAGTCGGGACAGCAAACTTTACCAATCCTTATGCCTGTCCTGATATCATTGATAACCTACCAAAAGTCATGGACAAATATAATATCGAAAGTCTGGAGCAATTGAGAAAAGAAGTAAAAAGTAACTTATAGTTTTTTAAATTCGTAATATTTTGAATGCCTTCTTCTTTTTGGTATAATATGACTATGATTGTAACAATTCCTATAAAAACTGAAAAAGACATTGCAACACCAGGTCCAACAGTCCTCGTTTTAGGATATTTTGATGGTATTCATCTAGGACATCAAAAATTATTTAGCATTGCTGGTGAAATTGCTGCTAAGAAGAGATTAAGCGTTGCTTTAATTACATTTCATGAATCACCAAAATTAACCTTAAAACCCTATTCACCAGAAAATTTACTTCATATCCTGAATGCAGAAGAACGTGAACGTAAGTTTAAACGTGCTGGTGTCGAAAATCTTTATTTAATGGACTTCTCAAGTCGTATCGCTAATATGACAGCTCAAGAGTTTGTAGATACTTTTGTCAAAGAAGTTAAAGCTGATACCATTGTAGTTGGATTTGACTATAGTTTAGGTTCTGATAGAAAATCAGCAGAAGATTTAAAAGAAATCTTTGATGGAGAAGTAGTCGTAGTACCTCCTGTAGAAGATGAAAAAGGAAAGATTAGCTCTTCTCGTATTCGTCAAGCTCTCCTTGAAGGGGATGTGAAAGAAGCTGGTCAGTTACTAGGAAGTCCACTTCCTACAAGAGGAATAGTCGTACATGGTAATGCTCGTGGTCGGACAATCGGTTATCCAACTGCCAATCTCGTGCTCTTGGATCGTACTTATATGCCAGCAGATGGTGTCTATACTGTTGATATCGAAATCAAGAGAAAACTCTATCGAGGGATGGCAAGTGTCGGTAAGAACGTAACCTTTGATGGAGAAGAAGAGCGTTTTGAAGTGAATATCTTTGATTTTGATGAAGATATTTATGGCGAAACAGTGACCGTCTATTGGTTAGATCGTATCCGAGATATGGTGAAATTTGACGGCATTGAACAACTGGTCAAACAACTCGAAGAAGATGAAAAAGCTGCAAGAAAATAAAAATGAAGTTCGAATGAAAATTCGAGCTTTTTGTTTTTCAAAAGTAGTCGATTAAGAGTCTTAGATTTATTTTTTCTATTGGTAAAATTTTGGGAAAAATTAAATTTCTAGCTTGACATCTTAAATTATAAGGAGTAGAATATTTACTAGTTAATTAAATGGTTAAATACTAGTTAAGGAGTTCTAGTGAAAAAGAAAATACTAATATGTATGCTATCTTTTGTACTTGCCTTATTTTTAGGAGCTTGTAGTCAAGATAAGCAAAATGATGTCAAAGAATCTCATGGAATGAAAATAGTTACCAGTTTTTATCCTGTATATGCTATGGTAAAAGCAGTTTCGGGTGACCTAAATGATGTTCGGATGATTCAGTCGAGTTCAGGTATTCATTCTTATGAACCTTCAGCAAATGATATTGCAGCTATCTACGATGCGGATGTATTTGTTTATCATTCTCATACCTTAGAGTCTTGGGCGGGTAGTCTAGACCCAAGTCTACAAAAGTCCAAGGTTAAGGTCTTAGAAGCATCAGAAGGTATGACCTTGGAGCGCGTGCCTGGATTAGAAGATATGAAAGCTGGAGAAGGGATTGATGAGAAGACCTTGTATGATCCTCATACTTGGCTTGATCCTGAAAAGGTTGCTGAAGAAGCCCAGATTATCGCTGATAAGTTATCCGAACTAGACAGCGCTAACAAGGATACTTACCAGAAAAACGCACAAAGTTTTAGTGCCAAAGCTCATGATTTGACCAAGAAATACCAACCCATTTTTGAAAAAGTCAATCAAAGAAATTTTGTAACTCAACACACAGCTTTTTCATATTTAGCGAAACGCTTTGGATTAAATCAACTTGGAATAGCTGGTATTTCACCAGACCAAGAACCAAGCCCGAGACAGTTAACCGAAATTCAAGAATTTGTAAAAAATTATAAGGTCAAAACTATCTTTACAGAGAGCAATGCATCGTCTAAAGTTGCTGATACACTTGTCAAATCAACAGGTGTGACCCTTAAAACACTCAATCCTTTAGAGGCCGACCCACAAAATGATAAGTCCTACTTGGAAAATTTAGAAGACAATATAGCTATTTTAGCTGAAGAATTGAAATGAGGAGTTTATGAAAATTAATAAAAAATATTTAGCAGGATCTGCAGTGGTCCTTGCATTAAGTGTCTGCGCTTACGCTTTAAATCAACATCAAGCGCCTGAGAACAAAGAAACTAACCGTGTATCCTATGTTGATGGGAAAGAGTCTGATGCTAAAAAGAATGAAAATCTGACACCTGATCAAGTTAACCAAAAAGAAGGAATAGAAGCTGAACAGATTGTTACTAAGATTACAGATCAAGGCTATGTGACTTCCCACGGTGACCATTTCCATTTCTACAATGGTAAGGTGCCTTTTGATGCCATCTTTAGTGAAGAATTGGTCATGAAAGATCCAAACTATCAACTAAGTGATGGAGATATTGTTAATGAGATTAAAGGTGGCTATATCATCAAGGTGGATGGCAAATATTATGTCTATCTTAAAGATGCTAGTCACGCAGATAATATTCGTACCAAAGACCAAATCGAGAAACAAAAACAAGAACACACATCAGATAGTAGTAGTACAAGTAATGAAGTTATTGCTGCCAGAGCACAAGGTCGATATACAACTGATGACGGTTACGTCTTTAATGCTGCAGATATTATTGAAGACACAGGTGACGCTTATATCGTTCCTCATGGTGGCCATTATCATTACGTTCCTAAGAGTGCTCTATCTTCAAGTGAATTGGCTGCCGCTCAAGCTTACCTTGCTGGAAGAGGAAGTCAACAAAGTCTAACAGACTACAAACCGATTCCAAGTGTTGAACCAAGTCATCAAGTAGAGAAACCAGCTACAAGCAATCCAGTACAAGAAGAAAATAATCTTCAAAAACTTCTAGAACAGCTTTACGCTTTACCAGTTAGTCAACGCTATAAAGAATCTGATGGTTTGGTATTTGACCCGGCTAAAATTACCAGTCGTACGGCTAATGGGGTTGCTATCCCTCATGGAAATCATTACCATTTCATCCCTTATAGTAGTTTATCTGCTTTGGAGCAAAAGATTGCACGCTTGATACCACTTTCAGGTCTAGTAACACCATCAAATCCTTTAGAAACTCCAAGTAAACCAAACGAAGACCATGACCACGATCATGCTAATCATCATCACGATGAAGAAGAGCATGACCATGACTTCGCAGCTGATCGAGTGATTAGTGAGGACGACCAAGGTTTCGTAGTTTCACATGGAGACCACAATCATTATTTTTACAAGAAAGATTTGACGGCTCAACAAATTAAAGAAGCTCAGGAACACTTGAAAGGTAAAACCGAAGTTAAACCTAATCCATCAGATGAGCACCATGATGAAGACGGGCATGATCACCACCATGGTGAAGATCATAATCACGGATTCGATGCTGACCGAGTGATAAGTGAAGATGAGCAAGGTTTTGTAGTTTCACATGGAGATCATGCCCATTATTTCTTTAAGAAAGATTTATCAGCAGAGCAGATCAAGGCTGCACAAGACCATCTTCATGGTCATCAGCAGACAGAACCTGTTAAGCCTCTTGCCAAGACGGTTGAAAGTTTCTCTCGAGATGCCAGCGATGAAGAAAAAATAGCTTATATTTCTAAAACATATGGCGTTCCGCTTGAAGCCATCCGTATTTCAAATGGATTCTTTGTATTTGGTAATCCAGACCAGGCTTATGACCCAACTCACATTCACCCTTACGCTGTTCGTAAGGAACATGTTCGTATTCCACTCCAAACAGGTGATGCAGAGCTTGATTTCCTAAACGAACTCTATACAACTGCTCTACGTGATGGTGTTTCTCCTTATAGCTTACAGGTTGAAAATGGTAGCTTTGTTATCCCTCATGGCGACCACAACCACTATATTAAAGTTCAAACCAAGGGCTATGAAGTGGCTCTAAAAAACAAAATACCTGCCCTGCAATCTAACTATCAACCAGGTGCATTTGATGAAACGACTGTTCAAAACAAGATTGATCAACTTCTAGCAGAAAGTCGTGAAGTTTACAAGGATAAACCTATTTTACAAAGACAAATTGAGCTTGCCTTGGGACAATTTTCTGAGAATATGAAGAAGCTCTCAACCAACTCAACAGCTGGTTATCTGGCTGCTTTAGATCTCTTTGACAAGCAGTATATCCACGTTGACTCTAGTGTAAAGCCAACAGAAATCAGTCCTTTAGACAAGAAATATCAAGCTTTAGTAGATAAGATTAATACCTTGGATACGGATGCTTATGGACTTCCTAAGAAGGATTTATTGACTCAACTTCAAGAAAATAAACTAGCCCAAGATGAAGCAGGTTTAGATGCAGTTGAAGCTAAGTTACAAGCCTTGCAAGATTTTAATGACCGTACTGGTGTTACGACAGTCGAATACATCAAGTATTTCTACCAACATCTATCTGATGGTCGCTTAAATGACACTCTTAGAAATAAAGTTGCTAACTTAACTTGGACACTTTATCAATCACAATCCTTCCTTAAGGCGACTGACTTGAACAAACTCTTCCCAGAAATCTATCAAACAAAACTGGAAGTTGAAGAAGCTCTGAAGAATGAACCTGTTACAAGTAAGCCTTCTGAAACGATTTTAGATACTGAAAAAGTGGATGGTCATAGTGCTAAGACAGCAGTCTATGAGTTTTTGAAAGGTTTGTATGATGATATTAAGCCTGAGGAACAAAGCAATCATGTTCGAAAAGCTCAAGTAGAAGGACTCTTAACAAAAGCTGATGAATTAGTGGCTCAAGTTAAAGAAGAAGGTGTTAAAGCTTCCCTTGTTGACGAAGTGAAAAATCTGAAGGTTGCTTTGGAGAAAGAAGACGCAGACCTTGATGAATTAAATACACAGGTTCAAGATCTTTTGAAACGTATTTCACTAACAATCCAAAATGAACGTGACAATTCGAAACAAGACCCAGAGGTTTTAGTTCTTTACCAAAAACTCTATAACGGTGTCATTGCTCTCCATACTTATTTGGAAATGAATAATGGTTCTGATGCGGACTTTGAAAAGGTAGATGCTCTGTTTGATAAACTAGCAGCAGCAAGTAAGGATAAGCAGGCTCTTCTAACAGTTGCCCAAGAAATAGTCTTGTTAAATCAAGAGCTTAGATCTAAAGCAACGCCAAGTCAAGAAACACCTGTTGAATCAAAACAAGAAACACCAGGTCAAGCAGGCACTGATAAGCAAGTAGAAGCTAGCTCAGTGCAGACAACAACAGAGAAAACTTCTGAAACAACAACTGAACTGAATCCTGAATCTACAGAAAAAGTCGCAGAATAGAAAAAGACGAAGTAGCTAAGCTACCTCGTCTTTTTTTAGTCTTTATAAGCTACAATTCCAATAATAGTATCAACTGCACGTTCCATGGTTTGAAGGCTAACGTATTCAAAACGACCATGCATGTTTTCACCGCCAGCGAAGATATTTGGAGTTGGAATTCCCATAAAGGAAATCTTAGAACCATCTGTTCCTCCACGGATAGGCTCGATAATAGGTGTGATATCAAGACTTTCCATTACTGATTTAGCGATGGTGATTGGCGTCATATCCTTTTCAATGACTTCCTTCATGTTGTAGTACTGGTCTGTCAAAGTCAAGGTTACACGATTGCTACCAAGTTCTTGGTTCATCTTATCAGCGATAGCTTGCATAGCAGCTTTACGCGATTCAAAGTTTTCTTTTTCGAAGTCACGAATGATATAGCTAGCACGCGCTTCCTCAACAGTACCAGTTATATCCATGAGATGGAAGAAACCTTGGTAACCCTCAGTCAACTCAGGTCGGTCACCAGCTGGAAGTTGGTTGTGGAAGTCAATTGCCAACTGAAGAGCGTTAACCATTTGTCCCTTAGCCGTTCCTGGGTGAACATTACGACCTTGGAAATGAAGTTCAGCACCGGCGGCTGAGAAGGTTTCGTACTGCAATTCTCCAAGAGGTCCGCCGTCAACTGTATAAGCGAAGTCAACATCAAAGTCCTCTGCATCAAATTTGTTGGCACCAACACCGATTTCTTCATCAGGACCGAATCCAACTCGAATTTCACAGTGTTTAATTTCAGGATGAGCGTTCAAATATTCGATAGCTGTCATGATTTCGGCGATACCAGATTTGTCATCAGCGCCGAGAAGTGTAGTACCATCAGTAGTAATCAAAGTTTGACCTGGATATTTCTCTAAGCTCTTAAAATCTGCTGGATCAAGTTTGAAACCAGAAGTGCCAAGTTCGATAACCCCACCGTCATAGTTTTCAATGACTTGCGGATTAACTCCTTCAGCATTGAAATCTGCTGTATCTATGTGAGAGATAAAGCCAATCTTACGAGTAAAACTTGGATCGTTGGCTGGTAGAGTACCAATGGCAAAACCGTTTGGCAAATAATAGACATTTTGCAAACCGACACGTTTCATCTCAGGGATGAGGACATTGGTTGCGAAGTCTACTTGACTTTGAGTACTTGGTGTAGTGGTTGAATGTTCGTCAGAACGTGTATTGACTTTGACATAAGTCAAAAAACGCTCCAACAATGTTGGATATTTCATAAAAACTCCTTTTTTCCTTCTTTTAAAACCATTGTATCATAGAAAGAAGAGAAAAACAAAAGTCGGAAGGGAGATAACATCCTTATGTTAGCGTTTACTTATGGCTTCTTTAGTGATACAATAAGAAAGATAAAAATAGCACAAGGATGCAGAGATGAAAAAAGCAATTTTAATGATGACATTTGGTTCACCAGAAGAGATTACCTTTGAAGGAGTAGCCGACTTTTTTACCAACATTCGTCGTGGAGTTCGACCTCAAGATCACGAGATTCAAACACTTTATGATAATTATGTTCGAATTGGAGGAACCCCACTTCAAAAAATTACCCGTGAAGAAGTTGCTTTGGTAGAAGCTAGATTGGGAAATGAATATAGTGTCTATTTTGCCAATAAATTTTCAACTCCCTTTATTCCAGATGTGATTCGTCAAATGGAAACAGATGGAATTGAAAAGTGTATTTGCTTGATTTTGGAGCCACACTATTCTTTTTACTCTGTCATGGGGTACGAAAAGTTTCTGGAAAGTAAACAAATTCAGTTTTTAGTTATTAAGGACTGGTATCAGGAAGAAGCGCTCTTAAACTATTGGACAGCTGAAATTGCTAAGATTTTAAAAGAAAAGGTGAAACAGGATAGCTTTAAAGTCATCTTTTCTGCCCACAGTGTGCCCATTTTTGCCTTGGATTTTGGTGATCCCTATATCGACCAGATTTTCGAAAATAGCAAGTTAATTGCTGAGAAATTAGGCTTGAAACCAGAACAATATACCAACACTTGGCAGAGTGAAAGTGATATTGGTATTCCTTGGATAAAACCAGATGTCTTGGAATATCTTAGAGAACAGGAAGAACATCCAGAGCATTATATTTTTGTACCTATTAGTTTTATTAGTGAACACATTGAAGTTTTGTTTGACAACGATGTGGAATGTCATGACTTGTGTCAGGAATTGGGTGTGAACTACCATCGTCCACCAATGCCAAATACTGATTCTCGTTTGATTGATGCCTTGGTCAATATTGTCCGAGCTAACGAACATAAAGAATTTAGAGAATTCCTCCCAGAAGAAGAGACCTTTGATGAATTAGTCCCTTCGGATGAAACTAAGAATATTTTAGATGAATCACAAGACTTACAAATGCCAGAATTTGTCAAAAAATTAATTGAGAAAAAAGGTCGTGAAAATGTCAAGATGCCTTATTTAATCAAAAAAATGCTTGAAAAAGCTGGCAAATTACCTAAAGACTAAGTGAAAATAGAAAAGAACTGGTAAGTTTTGTTTCAAATATCCGCTAAGGCAGGATATAACTTAGAAAGTGAAAGAAAAGGCGGTGGGATAGAAATCGATAGACAAAGTCTTGATTTCGTAGTCCCAGCCCCGCGAGGATGATTAGGAGCTTTTTGGAGTCTAAAAGACGAACAAAAAGTTCAATCAGCTACCGCGTCAAATTATGATTGATAATAAAAAGTGAGGTCGGGAACTTTTTGTCCCAACCTCTTTTTAGGTGACTAGCATTTTTTAAACTAGTTTTTCTTATTTACCTAAACAAAATTGGCTAAACAATTGAGTAATAAGCTCATCAGGCGCTGCATCTCCGGTGATTTCCCCAAGAATTTCCCAGGTTCGAGTTAAATCAACTTGAAGCAGATCAACTGGCATGCCCAATTCAAGACCTTCGTTAACTGCTTGTATGCTTTCGACTGCCTTTTCAATTAATGAAATATGACGGGCATTGGACAAGTAAGTAGCATCTTGTTCGACCAAGCCAGCATTTTCAAAGAAGAGGTTATTGATGCGTTCTTCAATCTTATCAATGTTTTGATTTTTAAGGACTGAAATACGAATGATATCATCTGGAAGCTCAGCAGTTTCGATCGCTTCTGGCAGGTCAGTTTTGTTGAGAAGAATGATTCGATTAGTATCTTGACTAATTTCAAGAAGTTGTCGGTCTTGGGCAGTTAGAGGTTCGCTAGCGTTTAGGACTAGTAGTACCAAGTCAGCTTCCTTAAGGGCTTTTTTGGAGCGTTCGACCCCGATCTGTTCCACGACATCATCCGTTTCACGAATACCTGCAGTATCAATCAACTTCAGTGGAACACCGTTGATATTGACGTATTCTTCGATGACGTCTCGAGTAGTCCCTGCAATATCCGTTACAATGGCTTTATCTTCGCGCAGGAGGTTATTAAGTAGACTTGATTTCCCAACGTTAGGACGACCAATGATGGCCGTTGCAATTCCTTCGCGGAGAATTTTACCACGACGTGCAGTTTTTAGGAGATTGGTCAAGAGTTGTTCAAACTCCATAGTTTTTTCGCGGACAACAGCAGTAGTGGCTTCTTCCACATCGTCATACTCAGGGTAATCGATATTAACCTCAACCTGAGCCAAGGTATTGAGAATTTCCTGACGAGTATTGTTAATGAGGTCAGACAGGGATCCATCAAGTTGTTTGACTGCTATATTCATAGCCTTGTCAGTCTTAGCACGGATGATATCCATCACTGCCTCAGCCTGAGTCAAGTCTACACGACCATTGATGAAGGCACGTTTGGTAAATTCACCAGGTTCTGCCATGCGAGCCCCTTCACGGATAGCCAATTGCAGGATTTCATTGGTCACGGCAATCCCTCCGTGGGTGTTAATCTCGATAATATCCTCGCGAGTGAAGGTCTTTGGAGACTTCATAGCTCCTACCATAACCTCGTCCATAACCTTACCAGTCAAAGGGTCAACAATGTGGCCGTAGTTAAGAGTGTGGCTAGCGACCTGACTCAAGTCTTTGCCTTTAAAAATCTTTTGCGCAATGGCAAAACTATCCGTTCCGCTTAAACGAACAATCCCAATAGCCCCTTCACCAAGCGGTGTCGAGATTGCTGCGATGGTATCAAATTCACGTGTAATCATTTCATTTCCTTTTTACAATTTATATACAAATATCATTTAAAATTGTAACAAAATATAGCGTTTTATTCAACGAATGCCACTTATAAAGAAAAGCCTAAGCAGATTGCTTAAGCTTTATTTAGTGCGCATTTCACCTTGTGGGAAATAAGTTCCTTCAGGCATATCGTTAATAATAACGTGAACAGCTGACTGAGGTGCTCCTGTGTTACGAACAACAGCTTCTGTAACTTCCTTAGCTAGGGCTTTCTTTTGCTCTAGCGTGCGTCCTTCAAATAAATCGATGCGTACAAATGGCATAATTGCGTCCTCCACTAGTTATTTGATTTCTTCTATTTTACCACATTTTGCCATTTAAAGCTTTGAGAAATTATGGTATACTAGAATGTAGCAAAAAATTAGAAATGGACGTGAAATAGAAGCATGGCACAGTTGTATTATCGTTATGGGACCATGAATTCAGGTAAGACGATTGAGATTCTCAAGGTAGCCTATAACTATGAGGAGCAAGGAAAAGGAGTTGTGATTATGACTTCAGCTCTGGATACACGTGACGGTGTCGGTTATGTCTCTAGTCGCATTGGAATGAAAAGACCAGCAATTGCCATTGACGAAACAACAGATATCTTTGGGTTTATCCGGGATTTGCCTGAAAAGCCTTACTGTGTGCTTGTTGATGAAGCTCAATTTCTAAAACGTCATCATGTTTACGATTTAGCTCGTGTTGTCGATGAGTTAGATATACCTGTTATGGCATTTGGTTTGAAGAATGACTTTCGCAATGAGCTGTTTGAAGGTTCCAAACACCTCTTGCTTTTAGCAGATAAGATTGATGAGATTAAGACCATTTGTCAGTATTGCAAGAAAAAAGCGACTATGGTTTTGCGTACGCAGGACGGACTGCCTGTTTATGATGGTGAACAAATCCAGATTGGTGGAAATGAAACCTATATCTCAGTTTGCCGTAAGCATTATTTTGCCCCTGAAATCAATAAGGAGAATAACACAGAATGAATATCTATGATCAACTACAAGCTGTAGAAGACCGTTATGAAGAATTAGGAGAATTGCTGAGTGACCCTGATGTCGTTTCAGATACCAAGCGTTTCATGGAGCTTTCAAAAGAAGAGGCTTCAACTCGTGACACAGTAACAGCCTACCGTGAGTACAAACAAGTCCTTCAAAACATCGTCGATGCTGAAGAAATGATTAAAGAATCAGGCGGAGATGCGGACTTGGAAGAAATGGCCAAGCAAGAGCTCAAAGATGCCAAGGCTGAAAAAGAAGAGTATGAAGAAAAATTGAAAATCTTGCTCCTTCCAAAGGATCCAAACGATGATAAGAACATCATCCTTGAAATCCGTGGAGCTGCTGGTGGAGATGAGGCAGCACTTTTTGCTGGTGACCTTCTAACAATGTACCAAAAGTATGCTGAAGCGCAAGGCTGGCGCTTTGAAGTTATGGAAGCCTCAATGAACGGTGTTGGTGGTTTTAAAGAAGTAGTTGCCATGGTTTCTGGTCAGTCAGTGTACTCTAAACTCAAGTATGAGTCTGGTGCTCACCGTGTACAGCGTGTCCCTGTGACAGAAAGTCAAGGTCGTGTGCATACCTCAACAGCGACTGTCCTTGTCATGCCTGAAGTCGAAGAAGTAGAATACGATATTGATCCAAAAGACCTTCGTGTGGATATCTACCACGCATCTGGTGCTGGTGGACAGAACGTCAACAAAGTTGCGACAGCTGTCCGTATTGTTCACTTACCAACCAATATCAAGGTTGAAATGCAGGAAGAACGTACCCAGCAGAAAAACCGTGAGAAGGCTATGAAGATCATCCGTGCGCGTGTTGCTGACCACTTTGCACAGATTGCCCAAGACGAGCAGGACGCTGAGCGTAAGTCTACTATCGGTACTGGTGACCGTTCTGAACGTATCCGTACTTATAACTTCCCACAAAACCGTGTGACGGACCACCGTATCGGCTTGACTTTACAAAAACTTGATACAATTCTAGCTGGTAAACTAGATGAAGTTGTAGATGCTTTAGTTCTTTTTGACCAAACACAAAAATTGGAAGAATTAAACAAATAATGAAATTAGCTCAAATATTTAAAGATTTTGAGGAAAAGTTGATAGCACAAGGAGAGGAAGCAGAAAGCCTCTCTTTTGTCTATCGTAGTCTAAAAAATCTATCTTTTACAGACTTTGTCTTTGCCCTTCAGCAAGAAGTCACTGATGAAGATTACAAATTTGTAGAGGATATTTACATCAAGCTAGCTAGCCACATACCTGCCCAGTACATCATCGGTCATGCTGAATTCTATGGGATGCAGTTAAAAGTAGATGAGCGAGTCTTGATTCCTCGACCAGAGACAGAAGAGTTAGTGAAACTCATTTTGACTGAAAATCCTGAGAAAAATCTCAAGGTACTTGATATCGGAACAGGAAGCGGAGCGATAGCCCTTGCTTTAGCGAAAAATAGACCAGATTGGTCAGTTACGGCTGCAGATATTTCACAGGATGCTTTAGACTTATCATTGGAGAATGCTTACGCTCAAAATCTAAATCTCTCTTTTATCAAATCTGACTGTTTCTCCGAAATTTCTTCAAAATATGATATAATTGTATCCAATCCACCATACATTTCTCGAGCAGATGAAACAGAGGTTGGTTTGAATGTTTTGCATTCAGAACCACATTTGGCACTTTTTGCTGACGAGGATGGTCTCGCAATCTATCGCAAAATCGCGGAAGGTTCCAAAGACTATCTAACTGATGGTGGTAAGATTTATCTTGAAATTGGCTACAAACAAGGTCAAAGTGTACCCGCTCTCTTTATGGAAAATCTTCCAGAGAAACGAGTTCGTACTCTGAAAGACCAATTTGGTCAAGATAGGATGGTTGTCATTGATGATGGAGAAAATTAAGCAAGAGTTGGAAAAAGGTGGAGCTGTAGTTTTGCCGACAGAAACAGTTTATGGTCTCTTTGCAAAAGCGCTAGATAAAAAAGCTGTTAATCTTGTCTACCAGCTTAAACGTCGTCCAAGAGACAAGGCACTTAATCTTAATGTCGCTCATCTAGACGATATTTTGAACTTTTCTAAGAATCAGCCACCTTATTTACAAAAACTTGTTGATAGTTTTCTTCCTGGTCCATTGACCATTATCCTAGAAGCTAATGACAAGGTCCCTTACTGGGTTAATTCAGACTTGACGACTGTTGGATTTCGCATGCCGAGTCATCCCGTCACTCTAGAATTGATTCGTGAGTTTGGTCCCTTAATCGGCCCGTCTGCAAATATTTCAGGACATACAAGTGGAGTTAGCTTTAAAGAAATTTTAAAAGACTTAGGACAAGAGGTTCTGGGAATAGAAGATGATGCTTTTTTAACAGGTCAAGATTCGACTATTATAGACTTATCTGGCAGCAAGGTGAAGATTCTACGCCAAGGATCAATTAAACAAGAAGATATTCTTGCCAAGATACGTGAAATTTCTTTTGAAGAGGTATGATATGCTACGTTATTTGAAAGCGACAGATGTCGAAACAATTTGTGTCATTAACAAAGAAGCGCTAGGTTATGCTTTTAGTCCAGAGGAAACGGCTGGTCAACTAGCTAAGTTGACACAAGACTCCCATCACTTCCTACTTGGTTTTGAGGATTCAATTAGCCATGACTTACTTGGTTATGTTCATGCTGAGGTTTATGAATCCCTTTATTCAAAACCAGGTTTTAATATCCTAGCTTTAGCTGTTTTACCTCAAACACAAGGTAAAGGAATCGGTAAAACTTTGCTTGAAGGATTAGAACAGGAAGCAGAAAAACGTGGCTATAACTTTATTCGCTTAAATTCTGCAGACCATCGTACAGGTGCGCATGCATTTTATGAAAGAGTTGGTTATACCTGCGATAAAATGCAGAAACGATTCATTAAATTAATAAAAGGAGAAGACCTATGATTTTTGACAAAGATGATTTTAAAGCCTATGACGCGGATCTTTGGAATGCCATTGCCAAAGAAGAGGAACGCCAACAAAATAATATTGAATTAATCGCTTCAGAGAACGTAGTTTCTAAGGCTGTTATGGCTGCTCAAGGGTCTATCTTGACTAATAAATACGCCGAAGGTTATCCAGGACGTCGTTATTACGGTGGTACAGATGTAGTAGATGTTATCGAAACTCTAGCTATTGAACGTGCGAAAGAAATCTTTGATGCTAAATTTGCCAATGTCCAACCTCACTCAGGAAGTCAAGCCAACTGTGCAGCTTACATGGCTTTGATTGAGCCAGGTGATACGGTCATGGGGATGGATTTGGCAGCAGGCGGGCACTTGACTCACGGAGCTCCTGTAAGCTTCTCTGGTCAAACCTACAACTTTGTTTCTTATAGTGTTGATCCTGAGACCGAACTTTTAGACTTTGACGCCATCTTGAAACAAGCTCAAGAAGTGAAACCCAAACTAATCGTAGCAGGGGCTTCAGCCTATTCTCAAATTATTGATTTTTCAAAATTCCGTGAAATTGCTGATGCTGTTGGTGCTAAACTCATGGTAGATATGGCTCATATTGCCGGCTTGGTTGCTGCTGGTCTTCACCCAAGCCCGGTGCCATACGCACATATCACAACTACAACGACCCACAAAACCCTTCGTGGGCCACGCGGTGGTTTGATTTTGACCAATGATGAAGACTTAGCTAAGAAGATTAATTCTGCTATTTTCCCGGGTATCCAAGGTGGTCCTTTAGAGCATGTTGTTGCTGCTAAGGCTGTTGCCTTCAAAGAAGTCTTGGATCCAGCCTTCAAAGAATATGCTGCTAAGGTCATCAAGAACAGTAAGGCTATGGCTGAAGTATTCCTGAAAGATCCTGATTTCCGTATTATCTCTGGTGGCACTGAAAACCACCTCTTCCTAGTGGATGTTACTAAGGTTGTAGAAAGTGGAAAAGTAGCTCAAAACTTGCTGGATGAAGTTAATATTACCCTAAATAAGAACTCTATCCCTTATGAAACCTTGTCACCATTTAAGACTAGTGGTATTCGTATTGGAGCGGCAGCAATTACTGCTCGTGGCTTTGGTGAAAAAGAAAGTCGTCAAGTTACTGAACTTATTATTAAAGCCCTTAAGAATGCAGAAAACGAAGCTGTCTTAGAAGAAGTGAGAAGTGCAGTCAGAACCTTGACGGATGCCTTCCCATTATACGAGGACTAATATTTTATGGATATTTATATTAAGAAAGCCATTATCCATCAGTTCAGTCCTGATGACACAGAGTTGTTCCTAGCGGATAAGTTTCTCAATATCACTCCAAAAATAGAGGAATACTTGCGTAAAAAAGTGGAGCGTGTGTATTCTGATGATGCTAAAACTGGTATTTTTGAAGAGGATAACCCATTTTTCAACAACATTACAGAAGATTTAATGAAAACATCTGTGACGATTGCCAATCTTTGGAAAGAGGAATTCTCTGTATCTGAAAATCAAAAGACAAACGATTTAGTCTTTGTACAGTTTTCAAAAGAAGGAGTGGGACACTTTGCCTTCCTTCGAATTGCATTGCGAGAAACCTTAACACACCTAGGTGGTGAAGTTGATAATCCAATCAAACTGACTCAGAATAATCTACCAGGTTTTGGTACTGGAGCTGATGAAGCCCTTGTGGTTAATCTTCAAAACCGCAAGTATCACCTGATTGAAAAACGGATCAAGTACAATGGAGCCTTTTTAAACTATTTTTCTGAGAATCTTATTCAAGCTCAACCAAAGATTTCACCTAAGAAATCAATCAAGGAACTTGAAAAAACTGCTCAGAAAATTGCCGAAACCTTTAACACGGATGATTTTCAATTTCAATCAAAAGTAAAATCTGCGATTTTCAACAATCTTGAGGAAAACAATGAGCTCTCTCCAGAAAAATTAGCTAATGATCTCTTTGATAATAATCTAACAGCTCGTCTCAGTTTTATTGACCAGGTCAAAGAAGCAGTGCCAGAGCCTGTACAGTTTGATGAGATTGATGCTAGTCGTCAGTTGAAGAGATTTGAAAATCAGAAACTTTCCTTGTCAAACGGGATTGAACTAATCGTACCAAACAATGTCTATCAAGATGCGGAATCTGTTGAGTTCATCCAAAACGATAATGGAACCTATTCTATCTTAATCAAAAACATCGAGGATATTCAAAATAAATAATGTTTAAATTCATACGAAGAGTGCTGGTGCTAGCAGTCTTCCTTTTCGCTGGATACAAAGCCTATCTCATTCGTCAGGATGTCAAACAAGTCATGACGTATCAACCGATGGTTCGTGAAATCTTGAATGAAAGAGATACTCCAGCAAACGAAGAGCTTGTGCTCGCCATGATCTATACAGAAACCAAAGGTAAAGAAGGAGACGTGATGCAGTCAAGTGAATCTGCTAGCGGCTCCACTGATACCATTAACGATAATGCAAGTAGTATTCGTCAAGGTGTTCAAACTTTGACAGAAAATCTCTATCTGGCTCAAGAAAAAGGAGTGGATGTCTGGACAGCCATTCAAGCTTATAACTTTGGACCTGCTTATATTGATTTTATCGCCCAAAATGGCAAGAAAAACACGATTGCTCTAGCTAAACAATATTCTAGAGATACAGTTGCGCCGACATTAGGGAATACAACAGGAAAAACCTATCGCTACATCAATCCTATTTCCATTTTTCAGGGTGGAGAACTCTATGTCGATGGGGGAAACTATTATTACTCTAGACAGGTTCAAGTAAATCTCTATATCATGAAAATTTTTAATCTATTTTAAGAGGCTGGGATAAAAGTCCTAGCCTCTCAATTGTCTTTGGATTATCGAGCAAGACGCAGTGGTTGAGTGGGCTCTACTACGCTGATTTCATCAGCTTTTACAGCCCTACTCAACTGTGCGGAGGTGGGACGACGAAATCGAATTCTAACGAATTACTGATTTCTGTCCCACTCTCTTTTATAAGTTTTCTTTAAGGATACTTTAATATGCTAGAGTAGAAAAGGAGGAACGTCTCATGCGAAAGAAATTCTTTCTGACGAGTGCTGCAGTTCTTTTGGCGGTTGCAACATTGCAAAACGTTTATGCAGCAACTGATGTTCAAAAAGTAATTGATGAAACCTATGTTCAACCTGAGTACGTCTTGGGTTCTTCACTAACAGAAGATCAAAAAAATCAAACACTAAAAAAACTAGGCTATGATGCCTCTAAAGATACTAAAGACTTGAAGACAATGACACCCGATGTCTATTCAAAGATTATGAATGTCGCAAACGATTCTAGTCTTCAGCTTTATTCATCAGCAAAAATTCAAAAATTAGGAGATAA
This sequence comes from Streptococcus infantis, assembly GCF_015546995.1. Taxonomy (GTDB): domain Bacteria; phylum Bacillota; class Bacilli; order Lactobacillales; family Streptococcaceae; genus Streptococcus; species Streptococcus infantis_J. The sequence continues at coordinate 9,615 of NZ_JADMUH010000018.1, read as the reverse complement.
ATCTCCACTTGAAGTCAAGATTGAAACACCTGAAAATATCACAAAAGTAACCCAAGACATGTACCGTAATGCAGCTGTTACCTTGGGTGTCGAACACGCGCGTATCACCGTTGCAGCTCCAATTCCAGTTACTGGGGAAAGTGCCCTAGCAGGTATTTACTATTCCCTTGAGTCAAATGGTGTAAAATTACCACAAGAAAATAAAGACTTGGCTCAGGAAGAGCTCAAGGCCTTGTCTGATATTAACGATGAAAACAAGGACAAATCAGGATTCGATGCCAATAAACTGAACGTTGCACTTGCTGATATCAAGGCTGCAGTCGCTAAGGCAAAAGAGTCCAAAGGTGAACTTACAGAAGACGATGTTCGTAAGATTGTCGAAGATACTTTGAAGAACTACAAACTGGATCAAGTTGTTACAGGCAACCAGGTCAATGTCATTATCAACTTTGCCTTCAATCTATCAAAGAGCGATATTCTCAACAATGAAGACTTTACAAAGACTCTAAAAGATTTGAAACAAAGTATCGTTGCGCAAGCTGGTGACAGCTTCAGTAATATCGACCTTAACTTTGATGCCAATAAAGCTATTCAAGACGGTGGGAATATCCTTAGCTCTATTTGGCAAGCCATCCTTGATTTCTTCAAGAGTTTTGGTGCTTAGGTCAATTCATGGTATAATAGATGGTAACAGGATTGTTGCCGTCTTTTTTTGTCGGCTCATAGAAAGTGAAACATATGTTAAAGAAAAATGATATTGTAGAAGTAGAGATTGTCGATTTGACACATGAAGGAGCAGGAGTTGCCAAGGTAGATGGCTTGGTCTTTTTTGTTGAGAATGCTCTACCGACTGAGAAAATCCTCATGCGTGTCCTTAAAGTTAATAAAAAGGTTGGTTTTGGTAAGGTCGAGGAATACCTTCTTCAATCTCCACATCGTAATCAAGACTTAGATTTGGCTTACCTGCGTTCAGGGATTGCAGACCTAGGTCATCTAGCTTATCCAGAGCAACTCAAGTTCAAAACGAAGCAAGTAAAAGACAGCCTATACAAGATTGCTAGTATCACGGATGTAGAGGTTGCTGATACTCTTGGTATGGAACATCCGATTAAGTACCGTAACAAGGCTCAGGTACCTGTTCGCCGAGTAAATGGTGTTCTAGAAACTGGTTTCTTCCGTAAGAATTCTCACGACCTTATGCCCTTGGAAGATTTTTATATCCAGGATCCAGTCATTGACCAGGTTATTCTTGCACTACGTGATTTGCTTCGTCGCTATGACTTAAAACCCTATGATGAAAAGGAACATTCTGGCTTGATTCGTAACCTTGTTGTACGTCGTGGCCATCATTCAGGTCAAATTATGGTTATCTTGGTGACAACTCGTCCTAAAATTTTCCGAGTTGAACAGTTGATTGAACAAGTCATCAAGCAGTTCCCAGAGATTGTGTCTGTCATGCAGAACATCAATGACCAAAACACCAATGCGATTTTCGGGAAAGAATGGCGTACACTTTATGGTCAAGATTACATTACCGACCAAATGTTGGGCAATGATTTCCAAATCTCTGGACCAGCCTTTTACCAGGTCAATACAGAAATGGCGGAGAAACTCTATCAAACAGCCATTGACTTTGCGGAGTTAAAAGAAGATGATGTGGTGATCGATGCCTATTCAGGAATAGGGACTATCGGCTTATCTGTCGCTAAGCATGTCAAGGAAGTCTATGGCGTAGAGGTTATCCCAGAAGCAGTAGAAAATAGCCAGAAGAATGCAGAATTGAACGGCATCACCAATGCCCACTATGTCTGTGAAGCTGCTGAAAATGCCATGAAGAATTGGCTCAAGGAAGGCGTTCAACCAACTGCTATCCTAGTCGATCCACCACGCAAGGGATTGACCGAAAGCTTCATCAAAGCAAGCGCCCAAACAGGCGCTGACCGCATCGCCTATATCTCCTGTAATGTCGCCACCATGGCGCGTGATATCAAACTCTATCAAGAGTTGGGTTATGAATTGAAGAAAGTCCAGCCTGTGGATTTATTTCCGCAGACGCACCACGTGGAGTGTGTTGCTCTGCTCGTAAAAACCTAGAAACCTTTGAATGAAAGGGATAACGAAAAGCCTTGATTGCAAGGCTTTTTGTATTGGCGTGGGGAAGTATCAGAGTGAGAAAATTTTTGGAATGAATAGAAGTGATAGCTAGAAATTATCAGTTTCTATTTCCATTTACCCTGTGGGTACGTGTTTGTTTCCATTGACAAGGAGTTTGTGGGAATAGAAATGTACCCACCTTGTTTGAATCAAGTGAAGTGTAGTTGAAGGAAATCTGTTGAAAGCAATACTTCATTTTACCGAATAAGTAATAATTTAGGCAACTTCAAATCGATTAAAAAAAACTATTTTAAAGGTTAAGAGTAGACAAAAATTGTCCACTCTTTTTTGCAAACTCAATTTATCAATAAATGAAATGAGGGAATGTAAAATGAAATATTTTGAGGTTGAGTTAGAAAATCCTGATGAATTTTTAAAACTACAAACAGAAGATTTTGTGAAAGCTAATCGCTTGCTACTAAGGAAGATAATCCAGAGCGTTACAGTCTATGAAGAAAACTTCGTCATATCCTTTAAATCTGGCATCGAATTGGAAGTATGAGTCTCATTCCATAACTTTTATATTGAACATATCATCTTGTTGTGTTATACTATAAATTGATATAAACAAAGATGTAGGAGGAACCGAAACTATGACAGCCTCAATGCGTTTAAGATAAGCTGGCAATAAAAAAAGCAGAATCTATACCCGATGATAGGCTTTTTTGTTGTGCTTATTTATACGATATTGAGCATTCATTAGTTACGGTGAGGATATTGGTTATTTAACTATACCTTTATTTAACTATGTCTTTAATATGAATGTTTCCAAATTGTATGTATGCAGACCAAAAGCCACATTGTGGGGTTTGGCCTGCATTTTTTATTGCCTAGAATGCTATTCAAAATAGAAATTCAAGCAAAATAATATGCAGGAGATAATATAAATGGAAAAATACAACAATTGGAAACGAAAATTTTATGCAATATGGGCAGGGCAAGCAGTATCATTAATCACTAGTGCCATCCTGCAAATGGCGATTATTTTTTACCTTACAGAAAAAACAGGATCTGCGATGGTCTTGTCTATGGCTTCATTAGTAGGTTTTTTACCCTATGCGATTTTGGGACCTGCCATTGGTGTGCTAGTGGATCGTCATGATAGGAAGAAGATAATGATTGGTGCCGATTTAATTATCGCAGCAGCTGGTGCAGTGCTTGCTATTGTTGCATTCTGTATGGAGCTACCTGTCTGGATGATTATGATAGTATTGTTTATCCGTAGCATTGGAACAGCTTTTCATACCCCAGCACTCAATGCGGTTACACCACTTTTAGTACCAGAAGAACAGCTAACGAAATGCGCAGGCTATAGTCAGTCTTTGCAGTCTATAAGCTATATTGTTAGTCCGGCAGTTGCAGCACTCTTATACTCCGTTTGGGATTTAAATGCTATTATTGCCATCGACGTATTGGGTGCTGTGATTGCATCTATTACGGTAGCAATTGTACGTATACCTAAGCTGGGTAATCAAGTGCAAAGTTTAGAACCAAATTTCATAAGGGAGATGAAAGAAGGAGTTGTGGTTCTGAGACAAAACAAAGGATTGTTTGCCTTATTACTCTTAGGAACACTATATACTTTTGTTTATATGCCAATCAATGCACTATTTCCTTTAATAAGCATGGAACACTTTAATGGAACGCCTGTGCATATTTCTATTACGGAAATTTCCTTTGCATTTGGGATGCTAGCAGGAGGCTTATTATTAGGAAGATTAGGGGGCTTCGAAAAGCATGTATTACTAATAACAAGTTCATTTTTTATAATGGGGACCAGTTTAGCCGTTTCGGGAATACTTCCTCCAAATGGATTTGTAATATTCGTAGTTTGCTGTGCAATAATGGGGCTTTCGGTGCCATTTTATAGCGGTGTGCAAACAGCTCTTTTTCAGGAGAAAATTAAGCCTGAATATTTAGGACGTGTATTTTCTTTGATCGGAAGTATCATGTCACTTGCTATGCCAATTGGGTTAATTCTTTCTGGATTCTTTGCTGATAAAATCGGTGTAAATCATTGGTTTTTACTATCAGGTATTTTAATTATTGGCATTGCTATAGTTTGCCAAATGATAACTGAGGTTAGAAAATTAGATTTAAAATAAACAATATTGGAGGAATATTTATGTATCTTATTTTCATGTAACTCTTCCTGCTAAAATCGCAGGGTTTTCCCTGCATACAAGCAAATGAAAGCATGCGATTATAGACAGGAGGAAATGTTATGGAATTAATATTAAAAGCAAAAGACATTCGTGTGGAATTCAAAGGACGCGATGTTTTAGATATAAATGAATTAGAAGTATATGATTATGACCGTATTGGTTTAGTAGGAGCAAATGGTGCTGGAAAAAGCACTTTACTCAGGGTACTTTTAGGAGAATTAACTCCCCCAGGATGTAAAATGAATCGTCTGGGTGAACTTGCCTATATTCCCCAGTTGGACGAAGTAACTCTGCAGGAGGAAAAAGATTTTGCACTTGTAGGCAAGCTAGGTGTTGAGCAATTAAATATACAGACTATGAGCGGTGGTGAAGAAACAAGGCTTAAAATAGCACAGGCCTTATCGGCACAGGTTCATGGTATTTTAGCGGATGAACCTACGAGCCATTTAGACCGTGAAGGAATTGATTTTCTAATAGGACAGCTAAAATATTTTACAGGTGCACTGTTAGTTATTAGCCATGACCGCTATTTTCTTGATGAAATAGTAGATAAAATATGGGAACTGAAAGATGGCAAAATCACTGAGTATTGGGGAAACTATTCTGATTATCTTCGTCAGAAAGAGGAAGAACGTAAGAGCCAAGCTGCAGAATACGAACAATTTATTGCGGAACGTGCCCGATTGGAAAGGGCTGCGGAGGAAAAGCGAAAACAGGCTCGTAAAATAGAACAGAAGGCAAAAGGTTCTTCAAAGAAAAAAAGTACTGAAGACGGAGGGCGTTTAGCTCATCAAAAATCAATAGGAAGTAAGGAAAAAAAGATGTATAATGCTGCTAAAACCCTAGAGCACAGGATTGCGGCCTTAGGAAAAGTAGAAGCTCCGGAAGGCATTCGCAGAATTCGTTTCAGGCAAAGTAAAGCATTGGAGCTCCATAATCCATACCCTATAGTCGGTGCAGAAATTAATAAAGTATTTGGGGATAAGGCTCTGTTTGAAAATGCATCTTTTCAAATTCCGTTAGGAGCAAAAGTGGCGTTAACTGGTGGTAATGGAATCGGAAAAACAACTTTAATCCAAATGATCTTAAACCATGAAGAAGGAATTTCTATTTCGCCTAAGGCAAAAATAGGTTACTTTGCACAGAATGGTTACAAGTACAACAGTAATCAGAATGTTATGGAGTTTATGCAGAAGGATTGTGACTACAATATATCAGAAATTCGTTCAGTGCTAGCATCTATGGGGTTCAAACAGAACGATATTGGAAAAAGTTTATCTGTTTTAAGCGGTGGAGAAATTATAAAATTGTTGCTTGCTAAAATGCTCATGGGTAGATATAACATCCTAATAATGGATGAACCCAGTAACTTCCTTGACATACCAAGTTTAGAGGCTTTGGAAATACTAATGAAGGAGTACACCGGAACTATCGTGTTTATCACCCACGATAAACGATTACTCGAAAATGTAGCAGATGTAGTTTATGAAATTAGAGATAAGAAAATAAATCTGAAACATTAAATTTAAGGTAGTCGCTGGTCAGTATAGTCTGTTCTGGTTGGCGACTCCATTGTTAAAGAGTATAAAGACTTTAGATTTTATGAATATTAAAAATAGGAACAGTCAATTGAACTGCTCCTATTTTTCTGCTAAATATATTGTAGTTTTCTTATATGTATAATGATAGATTAGCGGATTCTCATCTACGGTACTTACTTCAAATATGAAGAAGTGATCGCGGTTATCTCTGGACTTTTCCTTATTGAGGACAAAGTAATTCTTACGTGAAGTCGCCATTGTTTTTAGGATATCATCAGTTAGGAAGGTCAATGGAATATTCATGTTAGAGTAGCGGTAGAAGTCACGTTCAAAATCTTGGTAGCTCTCGCTATAATAGTCCATTTGTAGGTGATTACGCTGAAACTCAAGCTGATTCATAGAGCACCTCCTCGACAAGTTCAATACTAATAATGTCTTTTAATTTCAAATTGATGTGACCTGTTGTAGTTTTTATCAAAATGAAATCTTTGGTCAGACTTGGTATTGTTCCAGTGTAGGAAACACGCTTGTTTTTTTCAATCACTTGAATGCGTGTGCGTAGCTGCCCGGCGTATACTTGACTGAGGAGTAATAATTTCTTCTCTAGTGATAAGTCAGACATGTACGTTACTTTGTTTGTATCATCAGAGAGTGCTGATGCATGTTCAGATAGGAAAAAGCCCATCCATTTTTGCATCTTTGTATCCTGGTACTCTCTTGCTGACTGAAATGGTAAGGATGAACGGTCAATCATTTTAATCCCTCCAATCCACCAGCGGAATGACCGCCAATAAGTTTACTGCGTTCAATATTTTAGGAACCTTCAGTTAGGACGGTTCCTTTTTGTATGGCTAAAAAGCCAAACTGTTCTCTGACAACATCAATAGCTGTCTGAAGTCTATTTTCTTTTTCAATTTCTTCTACATCATGCAAAATGAGGACAACCCTTTTACTACCAAGGTGTTCTGTGCAGAATGCGGTTCAGCTTTTGGACGTAAGAACTGGACGACCAGTCGTGGCAAACGTAAAGTTTGGCAGTGTAACAACCGTTATAAGGTAAAGGGACAGATTGGTTGTCAGAATAACCATATCGATGAGGGAACACTAGAGAAAGCTGTAATGATGGCAGTTAAACTACTGAGTGAGAATATGGATTTGTTGCATGGAAAGTGGAATAAGATCTTGGAAGAAAACCAGTTATTAGAAAAGCATTACAGTGTGTTACTGGCTGAATTGATAAATAAGGAGTGTTGGGAATATGATTCCTTTGAGATGTGTCAGGTACTAGATAGTATTTTGATTTCGGAGGATGGACAGATAACCGTTAGATTTTTGGAAGGAACAGAAGTTGATTTATAAGGCTGTAGGCATAGTATAGTTCACTATGTTTGCAGCCTTTTTTCTTGTTTAGTGGTATAATTATATGTAGGATTTTTTTAATATCGGTTACTTTTTATGAATTAACCAAAAAACTAAAATGGAGTTGTTTTATAATGAGATATTCTGAAGAAGCATTACAATCATGGATTAAGCCGTTATCTGCCACTGAAGAAACACGGGTTGAAAATACTATTGGAATGATTAAAGATGCAATAGAAAGGAGTGGGCTCTCTTCAAAGTATGAATATGAAATTTTTGCCCAAGGTTCTTATGCAAATAATACGAATGTAAAGAAAAATAGCGACATTGATATCTGTATCATGGTGAAATCTTTATTTTATTGTGAGTATGTAGATGGGTTATCGGACCTAGACTATAATTACTCTAGTAGCAGCACCAATGCTAATGTATTTAAAAACGAAGTGATTAAAGCGTTAATTTCAAAATTTGGTGCAGAATCAGTTTCTATTGGCAATAAGTGTATCAATATTAATTCTAACTCATATCACGTAAATGCAGATGTAGTCCCATGTTTTCAATATCGAAATTATAGATATATTGGTAGCAGGTCATCTGAAAAATTTGTTGAAGGCATCAAATTTTTTACCTCAAACGGAAATTATGAAGTAATTAATTATCCTAAAGTTCATATACAAAATGGTATCTCTAAGAATAAATCTACTCACTATAAATATAAATATTTAGTTAGGATTATGAAGCATATTAAGAACGAGATGCAGGAGCTAGGATTGACAAACGAACGCATTTCTTCATATTTGATAGAATGTTTGGTCTGGAATATACCTGAACAGATGTTTTTCAATAGTAATAGCTACACAGGGTTGTTACAGCAAGCGTTATATTACATAGTGTCTCAAGTGAATTTAAATTGGGTTGAAGTAAGTGGAATGTATTACCTTTTTCGTTCAGAGCAGAAATGGAATTTACAGGATACAAAAACTTTTTTAGTTAGAATGATTGAATTTTTGGATTATAAATAAAACTTATGAATGAACAGCAGAAAAAATTTTTGAATATTACAATATGGGTTTTTGCAATTTGCTTGTTATTAAGATTGTTAATAAGTGGCCAAGAGATTGCAGTGAATCTTAAATCTGATATTTTGGCATTGGTATATTCAGCCATTGGGTATATTGGTGAAGCTATATCAGTTACAGCAATTATTATGGCTATTTTTGAAAAAACAGCATGGCGGTGGCCATTACTATCTAAGATTCATAATGTTCCAATTTTATTTGCGAATTATGTAGGTAGTTTCAAGACGGACTATGATCAGAATGAAAGAAATTGTGAACTTACTATTGAACAGTCATTTACGACTATTAAAGTTAAGTTTAAAACGGGTGAAAGTTCGAGCCATAGCATTACAGCATCAATTATCAATGATAATGGAACACAAAAATTAATTTATACATATTTAAATAGCCCAAGGGCTGAATTGCAAAGTCCTATACATTATGGGACGGTAATTCTTGATATTGATAATCCAAATCAACTAGAAGGAAATTATTATACTAATCGAGGAACCAAAGGTTCAATGAGTTTTGAGATAAACAACCCTTCTCGCTAGTTGGATTTGTAAAGATTTAAATAAAGAAAGAAGAACTAACTATCGGAAACTTGGCATAGATGTAACAATACTGTATATTAACGAAGCCGTAAATACTCGCATTAGTTACGTTTAATAGTTTAATACGGATATTCAGCAGCTTTGATTTCGTTTCACAGTATAGGTAGTAACCGTCAAGACATGTTGAGTGCGTGAGTTTGTTAGTGAAACGTGCTTAATCCTCAAAAGGTTCACCCAAACCTTTTGAGTCCCACAAACGCATCATGTTGAGGCAGTATCACTGCTTGTACAAGCTGAGACATCAGCAAAGTAGAAGCAGATTTCCGCCCATGGTATAGCTGTCGTAGAGTGAGGAGTTTACGACGAAACGATACGGTAACAGCGAAGCTCCTAGTGTGTAGTGTTGCTCGTAAAAGCCTAGAAATCTTGATATGAATCAATAATGTAAAGCCTTGAATGTAAGGCTTTTTTTGTATTTTTGTGATAAAATATAGGTGGTTATAATCAAGACCAACTAATAAGCAGTAACAAATATTACATTTAAAATAATCAAGATATGGAAATGAAATGACAGAAATTGATAAAAAGAATTTAAAAAATTATCTTTATTGTACATTTGGAATTACTTATATAACATGGGGGCTTCTCGCCATAATTACGCAATCTCATATTTTGGGATTAGAAACGATTATAGGGAGAACACTACATATAGTAGGCGCACTTGGTCCAGCTATTGCAAGTGGTTTTTATTTGAAAAGTAATAATATAAAATTTAAACATTTTG
>NZ_JADMUH010000017.1 GCF_015546995.1 Streptococcus infantis | reverse complement strand
AATCCGGCAAATATTTTATATTTTTATGTCAGAAGATATAACATAGAAAAAAGTGAGGTGCTCTGTTGAGAAACAGAAACTCTTTCCTTTTTATGGTAAAATAGAAGGATAGAAAATGTGTATGAGGCTATTATGATAAATCGAATTACAGACAACAAATTTAAACTGGTATCCAAATACCAACCGTCTGGGGATCAACCGCAGGCCATCGAGCAGTTAGTGGATAACATTGAGGGTGGAGAAAAGGCCCAAATTCTGATGGGAGCGACTGGTACGGGGAAGACCTATACCATGAGCCAGGTCATTGCCCAAGTCAATAAACCAACTCTGGTCATTGCCCACAATAAAACTCTTGCAGGGCAACTATATGGTGAGTTTAAGGAATTTTTCCCTGAAAATGCTGTTGAGTACTTCGTATCTTACTATGATTATTACCAGCCAGAAGCCTATGTTCCGTCTAGCGATACCTACATTGAGAAGGACAGCTCTGTTAATGATGAGATTGATAAACTTCGTCACTCAGCAACATCAGCACTCTTGGAGCGTAATGATGTTATCATTGTTGCATCTGTTTCTTGTATCTATGGATTGGGTTCCCCTAAAGAATACGCTGATAGTGTGGTAAGTCTGCGTCCGGGTCTTGAGATTTCTCGCGATAAACTGCTCAATGATTTGGTTGACATTCAGTTTGAACGCAATGACATTGATTTTCAGCGTGGAAGATTCCGTGTCCGTGGGGATGTGGTGGAAATTTTCCCAGCCTCTCGTGATGAGCATGCCTTTCGTATTGAGTTCTTCGGGGACGAAATTGACCGTATCCGTGAAGTCGAAGCTCTAACTGGTCAAGTTCTGGGCGAAGTGGATCATTTGGCGATTTTTCCAGCGACTCACTTTGTGACCAATGATGACCACATGGAAGTAGCTATTGCTAAGATTGAGGCTGAGTTGGAGGAGCAGTTAGCTATCTTTGAGAAGGAAGGTAAACTGCTAGAAGCTCAACGCTTGAAACAGCGTACAGAGTATGATATCGAGATGCTTCGTGAGATGGGCTATACAAACGGCGTTGAAAACTATTCACGCCACATGGATGGACGGAGCGAAGGAGAGCCTCCTTATACTCTTCTGGACTTCTTCCCAGATGATTTCCTGATTATGATTGATGAGAGCCACATGACCATGGGGCAAATCAAGGGCATGTATAATGGAGACCGTTCGCGTAAGGAAATGTTGGTGAATTATGGTTTCCGTTTGCCATCTGCCTTGGATAATCGTCCCCTTCGTCGTGAAGAGTTTGAAAGCCATGTTCACCAGATCGTCTATGTTTCAGCGACACCTGGTGATTATGAACACGAGCAGACTGATACTGTTATTGAACAAATCATTCGTCCGACTGGTCTTTTGGATCCAGAAGTGGAAGTGCGCCCAACTATGGGACAAATTGATGATCTTTTGGGTGAAATCAATGCCCGTGTTGAAAAGAACGAACGGACCTTTATTACAACCTTGACCAAGAAAATGGCTGAAGACTTAACCGATTACTTCAAAGAAATGGGAATCAAGGTCAAATACATGCACTCAGATATCAAGACTCTGGAGCGAACAGAGATTATCCGTGACCTGCGTTTAGGAGTCTTTGATGTCTTGGTAGGGATTAACCTCCTTCGTGAAGGGATTGACGTTCCAGAGGTAAGTCTAGTTGCAATTCTCGATGCCGACAAGGAAGGTTTCCTTCGTAATGAGCGTGGACTCATTCAGACCATCGGTCGTGCTGCCCGTAATAGTGAGGGGCATGTCATCATGTATGCTGATACTATGACTCAGTCTATGCAAAAAGCCATCGATGAAACGGCTCGCCGTCGTAAAATCCAGATGGCTTATAATGAAGAACACGGTATTATTCCACAAACGATTAAGAAAGAAATCCGTGACCTGATCACTGTAACCAAGGTAATTGCTAAGGAAGATGACAAGGAAGCCGATATCAATAGCCTTAACAAACAAGAACGCAAGGAACTTGTTAAGAAACTGGAAAAACAAATGCAAGAAGCCGTCGAAGTGCTTGACTTTGAACTCGCAGCACAGATCCGCGATATGATGTTGGAAGTCAAGGCCTTGGATTAGGTAGGGTAAAGCGAATGAAAATTATCATTAAAACAATGGAAACTCCTGGAGAGATAGAAGGGAAGTCCCTCGTTCATTGGCAGACGTGGAGAGAGGCTTATGATGACCTTTTACCCGCGGAATTTCAGGAGACGATGACATTAGAAAGATGTCGATTCTTTAGTCAAAAGTATCCAGATAATACCTTGATTGCGATGGATGGAAAGCAGGTCGTTGGATTTATCAGCTATGGAAATTTTCGTGATAAGGCCATTCAAGCTGGTGAAATCATAGCCTTATATGTTTTAAAAGATTACTATGGAAAAGGTGTGAGTGAACAGTTAATGCATGCTGCATTTGTTGCTCTCGATCATTTTTCTGAAATTTATTTATGGGTATTGAAAGATAATAAGCGAGCCATTGCTTTCTATCAAAAAATGGGTTTTACTGTTGATGGCCCAGAAAAAATACTTGAACTTGGAAAACCTGTTAAGGAATTGCGGATGGTGTGTTCTTCAAATAAAAATTCCTAAGGGACGTATCTATCCATCTTTGAACCATTATTAATTAATCTAGTAAAAAATAAAAGAGATAGAATGAACCAAAGAAATGAAGGAGAAGACGAATGAAAATTCTAGTCATCAATGGACACCCTGATAAGGAAAGTTACTGTCAGGCTATTTTTCAAACCATTGTAGAAAATATTGATTCAAAGCACCATGAAGTTGAAGTCATCAACCTTAATGAAGAGAACTTTGATCCTGTTTTACGTTATGGCTATCGAAAACGTATGGAAGAAGATTCTTTTATCCTTCGTTCCCAAGAATTAATACAGTGGGCAGATCATTTCATATTTGTTTATCCCATCTGGTGGAGTAGTATGCCGAGCCTTATGAAGGGCTGGATTGACCGGGTCTTTACTCCAGGGATTGCTTACTCTGCTAATGATCAGGGGAGTTTTATCTGGAATTACCTTAGAGGCAAGCAGTTTAAAAAGTTATTAAAAGGGAAAACAGCCAGTATTTACGCAACCTCCATGGCACCCACTTGGTGGTACAAAATCTTTTCGGGTCCTATCAACATTCCAGATAGCTATGGCATCTCTGTTTTGAAAAATGCGGTCTTGAATCACTGTGGAATTAAAACTAAGCGCGTGTGCGTACTAGGTGAAGTTGGACGGGATGTGAATACCGCTAGTATGCGGGAAAAGCATCTCAAAAAGGTCGCAGCAGAAGTGAAGAAACTATCATAAAACAAGATAATAAAATAGAGAAAACATCAAAAAACACTATAAGCCAAATCAAAAAATAAGCTGGCTGGATAAAGTAAAATTGTGGTTGCTACAGCATTCAAAAATAGCTTTTCTATTAGATAGTAGTATATTTTTCTTATCAGCTTTTGGGATAATCTATTTGTTGCTTGGGACAACTCTTCTTCCAAAACCCTATCAAAACTTTAATTATGTCTTTCCACTTTTTATGAATCTAGTATTCTTAGTGAATATACTTTATCAGGGTATTTTTAGAGATAATTTCGATGGAATGACTAGACTCCAAGATTTTACAAATCCATTCTTGTACCTAAATGGAGTAGGTTTGTTGTTTCACTCATTTTTCGGAATAATGGGTCGAAATAGAAAGTCTATTCCTCCCTTGCTAACCTTAGATCACCGTTACATCTGGTTTCCAATCGTTACTTATATAACCTTCTTCTTAGTGCCTGCTTTGATTATTTTAATTTCCAAGCATATTGAAAAGAAAAAAAGAAAATAAGAAAATAAGGAAAATCCACTCAAATGAAAAAGAATAAAAGATATTCAAATACAAAAAAGAATTTATCAAGGAGAGAAAGTTTTCAGCTCTGGCTAGATTCTCATAAATTTTTAGGATTCTTCTTGATCCTCGGTCTTATCCTAGCAATAGGACTAAGTTTGAATCTAATTTTTGAAAGTCTTCCTATTCCTTCGCCATACAGAGATATCAACTATAGTTTTCCAATATATATAAATCTTTTTTGTCTGGTCTATCGATTATTTGACTATTGGTTCCTAGACTTGACTAGGACAAGAATGACGATAAAAAGATATGCAGATTTATTTATCTATCTTAATAGTATCGGTTTAATAGTTCATCTCTTTATTGGGATTGGTGGGAAAAATAGTAAAGGGATTTTACCTTCTCTCTTATCTCTAGATCACCGCTACATCTGGTTTCCAATTCTTACTTATATAACCTTCTTCTTAGTGGCTACTTTGATCATTTTAATTTCCAAATATATTAAAAAGAAAAGGAGTTAATCATGCTAAAACATCTAACTATATTTAGGATTCTTTACCTTATGTTTCTTGTATTTGTCCTGATTCATTTTATCTTAGGCTTGTTCGGTTTTGCTTTTACACCTATTGTGTGGAACATCTGGTTATTTAGTCTTTGCCTTACTTTATTTATTCATCCATGGACTATCTTCTATAAAACTAGAATCTTTCAATGGCATCATCTGATTTTTCAGGCTCTCAGTGGCTTTTTCGCTCTTTTAATCTGGTTTATGATCTTTTTCATTTTATCCACGGTTCCAGATTCATCTATGCCTATCAATTTAGACTACTATGTGATTAGGGAAAAAAATGAAATCAGAATCAACAGAGGATTCTTACTCCATGAAATTCATGAATATCATGACTGGATTAATCCTTTGATTATGAAATCTAAAGTTAAGTACATGATAGAAAATTAAAGATTAGAAAGTGAATCCTATGTCACGAGCACAATTAACGATTTTAACAAATATTTGTCTGATTGAAGATCTTGAAAAGAAGCGCGTTGTTATGCAGTATCGATCACCCGAAAGCAACCATTGGTCTGGCTATGCCTTTCCAGGAGGCCATGTCGAAGACGGAGAGGCTTTTACAGAGTCAGTTATTCGTGAAATATACGAGGAAACAGGTCTGACGATTCAAAATCCTCAACTTGTCGGCATTAAAAATTGGCCGTTAGATACAGGTGAGCGTTATATTGTCTTTTGTTATAAGGCGACTGAGTTTACTGGTACTCTACAATCATCTGAAGAAGGAGAAGTGTCCTGGATAGAAAAAGACCAGATTCCAAATTTGGATCTGGCCTATGATATGTTACCTTTGATGGAGATGATGGAAGCTCCAGACAAGTCTGAATTTTTCTACCGTCACCGTACAGAGGATGGGTGGGAAAAGAGAACCTTCTAATCTTTTACTAAATAACCAAGCTGGTCCAAGGCCTTCTCGATATAGAGGAGGTCTTGTTCGTTTTCAGCTTCGACTAGGTGATAATGGACGCCATCTGTTAATTCAGATAGGGGGCGAAAATCAGACGTCTTAACCTGGTTTAAAAAGTGCTCCACATCGCGTCTACAACTTAGTTTGAGGAGGGTTTCGATTTCCCCGTAGACAGGATGGTCAATAAGGATATTTTGAACCCGTCCTCCGTTATCAACGATAGCAAGTAATTCTTGTTCCATATCTTCCTCTTTATGTTTGACCTTAAAGAGTTTATGAACAAAAGAATTGGCTTTGTTTTCTTTATAGATATAGCCACGATTGGTTGATAGGATAGGAGCACCATCTGCACGAAGCACAGCTATATCCTGAACAATAATCTGGCGAGTGACATGAAAATGTTCTGCTAAGCTTTGTCCGTTTAGAGGTTTTTGAGCTTCTTTTAAGAGTTGTAAAAGGATTTCTTTTCTATTTTTTGTCATAGTCTCTTTCTTAATGGCGTTTTTTTAGTGCTTTATAAACAGCTAATGCTAAGTAATAGTCTATCATACTATGAACAATAGTTCCAAAACCAACCAATACAAAAAGAACATAGAACATATTTTTTAGGTCTGTTCCTGTACTAGCATAGAAGATAATACAAGCAAAGACTTCGGCAATAGCGTGTACTAAACCAAGTACAAAGTTAAAAATCAAAGAAGATTTTGGATTATCTAAGGTTTGAGGATGTTTTTGCAGATAGAAAGCGCCCAAGGTGCCGAAAAAGATATGGGAGAAAGCTCGAAGTACAATGACAATTGGATAACCAGCCATGAGGAATCCCAGGCTAGAAGCTATAATGACAAAGATTGCCATCCAAGGAGAAAGGAACATAGCGATAAAGATTGCAACGTGGCTTCCTAGAGTGTAAGAAGCGGGTGGAATAACAATCTTGAAGGGCATCACCAAGGGAATAAAAATAGCGATAGCGGTTAGCAATGCGGTTAAAGTCATGAATTGGGTTTTCTTTTGTATATTCATAATAACTCCTTTTTTGTGTATATACAGTTGTATAGTACACTAAATAATATTATCCGTCAAGAGAGAAATTGAATTTTGTTGGAAAAATAGGTAAAATAAATTAGAGTAAAGTATCTTAGAAAGAGGAGAGAGTCAAGATGATAGATATTCTCTATCCGATTTTTATCATTCATTATATATCTAAGCAGAAAAAAACAGAATTCAAAGTATCAAAATTTACCACATTTTCAGCCTATAGTTTCTTAATGATTTCGATAATAAGAATCGCATTTGGTTCCTTAGCTCTGATTGTTTTCTCGATACCCATATTCGGTTTCCTCTATTTCAGTATCATAGGGCTCATTCTTTATCACATTAGCATTATTTATGGCATAATCCTACTTTTCTTGTCATTAACTTTTTTCTTAGACAGTCAAAAATCTAATCAGGATATCCAAATAACGGAAAATACTCCATTTATATTACATGTGTTAATGTTAGTCTTTCATGCGCTCTTAATCTATAATACCTTGGTACCAATCTTTTCCATTTACTGAGAAAATATTTAAATATTCTTCTCTAAGTGGCAGTAGAATTGAGAAAAAACTCAATTTTTTTTAAAAAATACTTGCTTTGATAGAATTCTTGTGATATACTTATAAACGGTTTGAAAAAACTGCCTAAGACAGTAGGGGAGCAAGACTCATAAATATCCTACCGAGGACAAAACGTATCATGTAAAAAGAAGCGTATTGTACTTTCGTGTCTAGGTTTGGGCGCGTTTTTCTTTTGGAAAAATTCCCCAAGCAAAATAATTACGGAGGTGAACACACTAATGAGTGAAGCAATTATTGCTAAGAAAGCGGAACTAGTTGACGTAGTAGCTGAGAAAATGAAAGCTGCTGCATCAATCGTCGTTGTAGACGCTCGTGGTTTGACAGTTGAACAAGATACAGTTCTTCGTCGTGAGCTTCGTGGAAGCGAAGTTGAGTATAAAGTTATTAAAAACTCAATCTTACGTCGTGCGGCTGAACAAGCTGGACTTGAAGATCTTGCATCTGTTTTTGTTGGACCATCTGCAGTAGCATTTTCTAACGAAGATGTTATCGCACCAGCGAAAATCTTGAACGACTTTGCTAAAAACGCTGAAGCACTTGAAATCAAAGGTGGTGCAATCGAAGGCGCTGTCGCATCAAAAGAAGAGATTCTTGCTCTTGCAACTCTTCCAAACCGCGAAGGACTTCTTTCTATGCTCCTTTCTGTACTTCAAGCGCCAGTGCGCAACGTTGCTCTTGCAGTCAAAGCGGTTGCAGACAACAAAGAAGACGCAGCTTAATTATAAGCTACGCAGCGTAGCCTAGCTACAAAAAAATAACAAAATTAAATTTAAACTTATTTGGAGGAAATAACAATGGCATTGAACATTGAAAACATTATTGCTGAAATTAAAGAAGCTTCAATCCTTGAATTGAACGACCTTGTAAAAGCTATCGAAGAAGAATTTGGTGTAACTGCAGCTGCTCCTGTAGCTGTTGCTGCAGCTGGTGCTGCTGACGCTGGTGCTGCTAAAGACTCATTTGACGTTGAATTGACAGCTGCTGGTGACAAAAAAGTTGGCGTTATCAAAGCTGTACGTGAAATCACTGGTCTTGGACTTAAAGAAGCTAAAGAACTTGTTGATGGTGCACCAGGTGTCATCAAAGAAGGCGTTCCAACTGCAGAAGCTGAAGAAATCAAAGCTAAATTGGAAGAAGCTGGAGCTTCAGTTACTCTTAAATAATAGAGCGACTACATTTGTAGCTTAAAAACATGATTAAACCGCTATTCTTAGGAGTAGCGGTTTTTCTTTTTGTTCAAAAAGGGCAAAAAAGGGGCAGTTAAATTAATTTGGCTAAGAAATATATAGGACTAGTGATAAAATAATTTTACTTTTTCATTCCTTTTTGTTATAATAGACGTCAAGAAAGAATATCTTATCGGTAAATTCTAAGCGAGCCTGAGATAGTGAGAGTCAGGTGATTGAGAGATAAGTGTGGCGCTTTTGGTATTTTAATAAAGATAATGAAGTAATAAATTAGGGTGGAACCGCGTTTTTGACGCCCCTAGGTCACTTGACTTAGGAGCAAAGACACGGTTTTTTTGTTTACTGAGTTGAGCGCATAAAAAATATAAAGGAGTAAAATATGTCCAATAAACTAACCTTTCAAGAAATAATTTTGACTTTGCAACAATACTGGAATGATCAGGGTTGTATGCTTATGCAGGCTTATGATAACGAAAAAGGTGCGGGGACCATGAGTCCTTATACTTTCCTTCGTGCCATTGGGCCTGAACCATGGAATGCGGCTTATGTAGAGCCATCTCGTCGTCCAGCTGATGGTCGTTACGGAGAAAACCCAAATCGTCTCTACCAACACCACCAATTCCAAGTGGTTATGAAGCCATCTCCATCAAATATCCAAGAGCTCTACCTTGAGTCATTGGAAAAATTGGGTATCAACCCATTGGAACACGATATTCGTTTCGTTGAAGACAACTGGGAAAACCCATCAACTGGTTCAGCTGGTCTTGGATGGGAAGTGTGGCTTGATGGTATGGAAATCACTCAGTTCACTTACTTCCAACAAGTCGGTGGTTTAGCAACAGGTCCTGTTACTGCTGAGGTCACTTACGGTTTGGAACGCTTAGCTTCTTATATCCAAGAAGTAGACTCAGTTTACGATATTGAGTGGGCTCCAGGTGTTAAATATGGAGAAATTTTCCTTCAACCAGAATATGAGCATTCAAAATACAGCTTTGAAGTTTCTGACCAAGATATGCTTCTTGAAAACTTTGAAAAGTTTGAAAAAGAAGCTGGACGTGCTTTGGAATTGGGTCTTGTACACCCAGCCTATGACTACGTTTTGAAATGCTCACATACCTTTAACTTGCTTGATGCTCGTGGAGCGGTATCCGTTACAGAACGTGCCGGTTACATTGCCCGCATCCGTAACTTGGCCCGTGTAGTAGCTAAAACTTTCGTTGCAGAACGTAAGAAACTCGGTTACCCACTGCTAGATGAAGCCACACGCGCTAAACTCCTAGCAGAAGAGGAAGAATAGACAAAATTACAGGAATAAATGACTGAAAGTCGACCGTAGGTCGCTAAATAAAACAAGACCGCTGTAGTGAAAGTCGGATAAGAAGTTTCTTATCCGATTGGGGAACTGATGAGACTTAAGGCTTGGCAGTTAGCAATGAAACCGAAGGTTTGCTTGCATCCCCCACTACTAAAGGTCTTGTTGAAGAAAATTAATTGATTGTGTAAAGGAAAAAACATGACAAAAAACTTATTAGTAGAACTAGGACTCGAAGAGTTACCAGCCTACGTTGTCACACCAAGTGAAAAACAACTGGGTGAAAAAATGGCAGCCTTCTTGGATGACAACCGCCTTTCATATGAAGGGATTCAAACATTTTCAACTCCACGTCGTTTGGCTGTTCGTGTACTTGGTTTAGCAGACCAACAAACAGATTTGACTGAAGATTTTAAAGGACCTTCTAAGAAAATTGCTTTGGATCCGGAAGGAAACTTTTCTAAAGCAGCACAAGGGTTTGTCCGTGGAAAAGGCTTGACTGTAGATGACATTGAATTCCGTGAAATCAAAGGTGAAGAATACGTCTATGTAACTAAGCATGAAGCTGGAAAACCAGCGGAAGAAGTTCTGAATGGAATTCCAGAAGTCTTGGCTAGCTTAAGTTTCCCTGTTAGCATGCGTTGGGCAAACAATACCTTTGAATACATCCGTCCAGTCCACACTTTGACAGTGCTTTTGGATGATGAAGCTCTTGAACTAGATTTTTTAGATATTCATTCAGACAGAGTCAGCCGAGGACATCGCTTCCTTGGACATGAAGTTGAAATTCGTCATGCTGATAGTTACGAAGAAGACTTACGCAAAGTCTATGTCATTGCTGATAGCATTGAACGTGAAAATATGATTCGTGAACAAATCAAGGAAATTGAAGCAGAACAAGGCGTTCAAGTACAGATTGATGAAGGACTCTTGAATGAAGTCTTGAATCTGGTCGAATATCCAACCGCTTTTATTGGTAATTTTGATCCTAAGTACTTAGAAGTTCCAGAAGAAGTTTTGGTTACTTCAATGGAAACTCATCAACGCTACTTTGTTGTCCGTGATCTTGATGGAAACCTAAGACCAAACTTCATTTCAGTTCGTAACGGAAATGCTGAACACTTGGAAAATGTTGTTCGAGGAAATGAGAAAGTCTTGGTTGCTCGTCTCGAAGATGGTGAATTCTTCTGGCGTGAAGATCAAAAGCTGAAGATTGAAGATTTAGTTGCTAAACTTTCACACGTAACCTTCCATGAAAAAATTGGTTCACTGCGTGAACACATGATTCGTACAGGGCAAATTGCTATCCTGCTAGCAGAGAAGGCTGGTCTTTCAGTCGATGAAGTAGTTGATCTTGCTCGTGCTGCAGCCATTTATAAATTTGACCTCTTAACTGGTATGGTTGGGGAGTTTGATGAATTGCAAGGAATCATGGGTGAGAAGTACGCGCTTCTTGCAGGTGAAAATGCTGCAGTGGCGCAAGCTATTCGTGAGCACTATCTTCCAGATTCAGCTGAGGGAGCTCTTCCTGAATCTAAAGTTGGAGCTATTCTTGCACTAGCTGATAAATTAGATACTCTCTTATCTTTCTTCTCTGTTGGTTTGATTCCATCTGGTTCAAACGATCCTTATGCCCTCCGTCGTGCAACACAAGGGATTGTTCGTATCTTAGAAGAATTTGGTTGGAATATTCCAATGGACGAGTTGATTGCAAGTCTTTATGCCTTATCGTTTGATAGTTTAACCTACGATAACCAAGAAGAAGTACTGAACTTCATCAAAGCTCGTGTTGATAAGATGATGGGTTCTACTGCAAAAGATATTAAAGAGGCTGTTCTAGCAAGTTCAAACTTTGTTGTCTCTGATATGATTGAAGCAGCAGAAGCTCTTTCAGAAGCTGCAAAAACTGAAGATTACAAATCATCAGTTGAGTCTCTATCTCGTGCCTTTAACCTAGCAGAAAAGGCAGAAGGTTCCGTTAAAGTTGATGCCAGTCTCTTTGAAAATGAACAAGAAAAGGAACTAGCTCAAGCGATAGAAAGTCTTGAATTGAAAGGTTCGGCTAGCGATAAATTAGCTCAACTATTTGCTCTTAGTCCAATTATTGATGCATTCTTTGATAATACCATGGTTATGGCGGAGGATATTGATGTTAAGAATAATCGTTTGGCTATTCTAGCTGAACTTGTTAATAAAGCAAAAACAGTGGCTGCTTTTAACCTTCTTAATACAAAATAGTAATTAAAAAGTAGATTGGAGATCCAAATATGAAACCAGAAAAAATCGCTCGTATTAATGAACTTGCTAAAAAGAAAAAAACAGAAGGCTTGACTGCGGAAGAAAAAGTAGAACAAGCCAAACTTCGTGAGGAATATATCGAAGGCTATCGTCGTTCAGTACGTCACCACGTTGAAGGAATCAAAATCGTCGATGAAGATGGTAATGATGTGACTCCTGAAAAACTTCGTCAAGTACAACGCGAAAAAGGTTTACACGGCCGTAGTCTTGATGATCCAAATTCATAAGTTGAATAAATTAAATACTCGGTTAGCCTATGCTAACCGAGTATTTGTTTTAAAAAAAGGAACCAAGAGAGGTTCCTTTAGTATTAGATTTTAGTTACTTGCCCCAGAAGTAGCATCCGCATCTCCATGGCCTCCGTCAGCTGAGTCAGATGCACCAGAAGTAGCATCAGCATCACCATGTCCTCCAGCAGGAGCAAATGGGCCGCTACCTCCTACCAAACGTTGACCGGTTTCTTTCAAGTACCAATCAAGCCATGGTTGGAAGTTAAAGACAATTTCATTGATACCAGCATATGATCCATCAGGATAGTACATAGCTTGGTAGTTGTGAGTATTGATAACACCTGCAGGTGAACCAGGAACAATTGTACGTACGTATTCTTGGTTGCCATTGCGAAGTGTTCCGATAACCCACTCTACATTTTTCATACGTGCTGGAGGGAGTGAATCATGAAGAGTAGACATACGACCGCCTGATTGGGAAGGAACTCGCTTCGCAAACATTGTTTCTGGATCTTGATGAGCGTTGTTGTAGTAGAGGAATTGATTGTTATCGTCAGCATATGTCAATTCAAAAGGCATAGCTTTCAAGAACATATCAATTTGGTTAACAGTCAAGATACCATGGTCAAGTTTAACATATGTATCACCGGAAACAGCACCTGTAATTTCTGCAACTTTTTCTACCCATTCTGGATCATCAGGGTCAACCTCTGTAATCGTTGTAGCGATTGGTTTTCCACAATCCAAGTCTTCTGGTTCAATTGGTTTTGGTTTTTTCAATTTAGAAACGACTCCTACGTATTTGACAAAGTTATCTAAGCAAGTTTCAAGGAATTTAACAGTTCCTTCGTTGATAATATCTCCATTCGCATCAAAAGCTTCTTTAGCTTTTCCAAGGAGGAATTCATTACCAGGTAATGTGTAGGCATTAACGCCTGGTGCATCAAGAATCTTACGAAGGTGAACTTGAGCACGTGAAGTTCCTTGGTCATAGTATGAAGCACCCACAATCATGACTGGTTTGTTTTCAAATGGATGTACTTCGTATGAAAGCCATTCAAGTACAGACTTAAGTGAAGCTGAAATAGTGTGGTTATGCTCAGGAGTTGCAATAATGACACCATCAGCACGAGTAATTTTATTGTAAAGAAGGCGCAACTGGAAGCTATCGTCCCATTTTTCATCTTGGTTAAACATTGGAACTTCATCAATTTCCAAAACTTCTAGTTCAAATTTAATTTTAAACTGACGGCGGATGAATTCCAAGAGTTTGCGGTTATATGATTGATCGTAGTTTGATCCAACAAGTCCAACAAATTTCATTCTATTTTGTCTCCTATCTTACAAATTTTCCCAGTCAAATTCTTCTGCATCTTTACGAAGAAGCTCTTGTGCGTTACGCAATTTTTCAGTAACTTTAACAAAGATACGGAAGTCATCAAAGATGGCATCCAATTTATTAATGACATCAAGATCTACCAAGTCACCGTTCTTATCAAATGCTTGAAGAGAGTGAGAAAGTAAGAATTCATCTGGGAGAACATTTGCTTTGATTTCAGGAGCATTAAGAATTTGACGAAGTTGCAATTGAGCACGTGATGAACCGAGTGTACCATATGAAGCACCTGTAATCATGACAGGTTTGTTCAAAAGCGGGAATACACCATATGAAATCCAAGCAAGAGCGCTCATAAGAACAGCTGGGATTGAGTGGTCGTATTCTGGAGTACCGATAATAACTCCATCAGCGGCTTCGATTTTAGCAGCGATTTCCGTAGCTTCAGCTGGGATTTGTTTGTCAGCTGGTTTGTTAAATACAGGTAGATCTTTAATTTCTACCAATTCGATTTCTGCTTTATCAGCAAAGTGTTTCTGCATATATTGAAGCAGTTGGCGGTTTGTGGAACGTTTTGAGTTAGTTCCTACAATAGCAATAAGTTTAAGCATGGGCTTTCCTTTCTCTTTTTGCATTATTAATTATTTATCTTGGATACCAGATGAACAAGCTAAGCGTCCATCTTTGTCAATGAGGATGGCTTCGATACCATCAATATTTTCGACTTGCCACATAATAGACGCGCTACGTTCGCCAAATAATCGTGTGGTCCATATCTCACCGTCAACAGAGCGGTCAGATATAATGGTTAAACTAGCTAAATCCGTTTCAATAGGATAGCCTGTTTCACTATCGAAAATGTGGTGATAATCCTTGCCATTGATTTCAAGATGCCGTTCATAAATCCCAGATGTAACCACTGATTTTCCAGTAATGGATAAGGTCATCAGGTGATTACCACGTGGATTACTTGGATCTTGAATGCCGATTTGCCACGGACGTCCATCTTTTGATTGGTTGTTTCCAATTGTGAGGATGTTTCCTCCAAGATTGATAAGAGCAGAAGTGACGCCGTTTTCTTTTAAGAAAGCTGCAACCTTATCTGCACTGTACCCCTTTGCTAAACACCCTAAGTCAATTTTCATTCCCTTTTTTTCTAGGAAAACTGTAGAATTGACTGAATCGAGTTTAATAAAATGAGGGTCTATTAGTGGTAAGACTGAAGCAATTTCTTCAGGGCTTGCAACCTTTGCATCGGAAAAACCGATACGCCAGGTTTGAACCAAAGGCCCTATACTAATATTGAGATGACTTTTAGGAGCTAGACTGTGTTCTAGACCTAATGAAATCAGCTCAAACAAATCAGGGTGGACTTTAACTGGGGCAATACCTGCCTGATAGTTAATTTCCATTAATTCAGATTCAGTACTGTTAGCATTGAAGCGGAATTCAAGTTCCTTTAGCAAATCAAAAGCTTGACGGAGAAGATTATCGGCTTGTTCATGTACTAAGGAAATAGTAATCGTAGTTCCCATTAATCGCTCAGATGATGAACTAAGAGGCAAAGAATCAACTCCCTTCATATCACTCGGAAATAGCTACAAATCTTGAATGAATAAGAAATTTAAAATTTATAATTTATTTCCATATAAATAGAATATCATAAAGTCAGCGTTTTCACAAATCATTTTTTACAAAAAGTCAAGAAATATGCTTAAAAAATTAAAAACACCTCCAAATCAATGAGGACCCTTTGAAAACAAATTAATATATCTTTCAAAAACTTTCTTAAATAGCATCAAACTAGTCAAAAGTCTTGAAAACGTTCACAGATAATGGTATACTTGAAAGGTAAATAAAAAAATAAAGGTAGGATTTATCTTATGAGTAAAATCGTAGTTGTGGGTGCTAACCACGCTGGAACTGCATGTATCAACACTATGTTGGATAATTTTGGAAACGAAAACGAAATCGTTGTATTTGACCAAAACTCAAACATTTCATTCCTTGGATGCGGAATGGCACTTTGGATCGGTGAACAAATTGACGGACCTGAAGGTTTGTTCTACTCTGACAAAGAAAAATTGGAAGCAAAAGGTGCTAAAGTTTATATGAACTCACCAGTTCTTTCAATCGACTACGACAACAAAGTTGTTACTGCAGAAGTTGACGGTAAAGAACACAAAGAATCTTATGATAAATTGATCTTCGCTACTGGTTCAACTCCAATCTTGCCACCAATCGAAGGTGTTGAAATTGTTAAAGGTAACCGTGAGTTCAAAGCAACTCTTGAAAACGTACAATTCGTTAAATTGTACCAAAATGCTGAAGAAGTTATCAACAAACTTGCTGATAAGAGCAAACACCTTGAGCGCATCGCTGTTGTAGGTGGTGGTTATATCGGTGTTGAGCTTGCAGAAGCTTTTGAACGTCTTGGAAAAGAAGTTGTCCTTGTTGATATCGTTGACACTGTATTGAACGGATACTATGACAAAGACTTCACACAAATGATGGCTAAAAACTTGGAAGACCACAACATCCGTTTGGCACTTGGTCAAACAGTTAAAGCTATCGAGGGCGAAGGAAAAGTTGAACGCTTGATCACTGATAAAGAAACATTTGATGTGGATATGGTTGTTCTTGCAGTTGGTTTCCGTCCAAACACAGCTCTTGCTGACGGTAAGATCGAACTCTTCCGTAACGGTGCTTTCCTTGTAGACAAGAAACAAGAAACTTCAATCCCAGGTGTATACGCTGTTGGTGACTGTGCGACTGTTTATGACAACGCTCGTAAAGACACTAGCTACATTGCCCTTGCATCAAACGCTGTTCGTACTGGTATTGTAGGTGCTTACAATGCATGTGGACATGAGCTTGAAGGAATTGGTGTTCAAGGATCAAACGGTATCTCAATCTATGGTCTTCACATGGTTTCAACTGGTTTGACACTTGAAAAAGCTAAAGCAGCTGGTTACAATGCTACTGAAACTGGATTTAACGACCTTCAAAAACCAGAATTCATGAAACATGACAACCATGAAGTAGCTATCAAGATTGTCTTTGATAAAGACAGCCGTGAAATCCTTGGTGCTCAAATGGTATCTCGTGATTCTGCAATCTCTATGGCTATCCACATGTTCTCACTTGCTATCCAAGAACATGTAACAATCGACAAGTTGGCATTGACTGACCTATTCTTCTTGCCACACTTCAACAAACCATACAACTACATCACAATGGCTGCTCTTACAGCTGAAAAATAATTGATAATATGACAATAAAAAAAGTAACTTCAATAATTGAAGTTACTTTTTTTATTTTTAGGTTAAGAAACCTCGTCTCTTGCTGGGAAAGTAAACCCTTCTCCAAGGATTTCGTGAGCTTCCGTGATAGTGATAAAGGCCATCGGATCAACTGTATGAATCATTTCTTTCATCTTGACAATTTCATTTCTTGCGACAATACAGTAAATAATCTTTAAGTCCTTTTTGCTATAGTAGCCTTGTCCTGAGATAAAGGTAACACCACGACCGAGTTCTTCGTTAATTTTATCGGCTAATTCCATCGGTTTTTGAGTGATAATCATAAATCCTTTTCCAGCATATCCACCCTCACCGATTAAGTCAATAACTCTTGAAACGATGAAGTCAAATAAGAGAGTATAGGTTACAAGACGTAGGTCTTGGAAGATGATTAAAATCAACATTAGAATCAGAAAATCAAGTCCAAAAAGCAATTTTCCAACAGAGATATTGGTGTATTTATTAAGGATACGAGCGACGATATCAGTACCACCAGTTGTTCCACCCGCATTGAAAATAACACCAAGTCCAACACCTAGGAGGACACCAGCTACTAAAGCAACCACAACGAGATCTCCTTCAAGGTTAAACTGAAGAGGAATCTTCTCAAAGATAGCTAACCAGACGGAGACAGCGATGGTTCCAAGTAGACTGGAATATAGTGATCTTAGTCCAAATATTTTCCAAGCTAGTAAGAAGAGAGGGATATTAATCAAGATATTCATCAGCGAAATAGGGATGTTAAAGAGGTAATAGGTAATCAAGGTTATCCCTGTTGCTCCACCTTCGAACAAGTGATGTGGAACAACAAAATAGGTAAGTCCGAAGGCGAAAATAGCAGCTCCGAAAATAATAGTTACAGTTGATTTAATATGCCGAAGCATAGAGCTCCCTCCTATATTTATTTGTGCAAAAGTAAAGTAGTGAGAGTTTGACTACAAAAGTTTTATTACAATTTCATGGATTCAATTTTCTCAGAATCAGGTGTGACACGTAAGGTCTTTTGTCCTGTATAGGTGACAAATCCAGGTTTTCCACCAGTTGGTTTATTAAGCTTTTTAACCTCAATCATATCCACTTGAACGAGATTAGAAAGACGTCCTTTCGAATAGTAGGCTGCGAGTTCTGCAGCATCCGTCTTGACTTCGTCAGAAGGATTCAGGTTTCCTGAGATGACCACGTGGCTTCCTGGGATATCCTTAGCATGGAACCAAAGTTCCTCTTTGCGTGCAATCTTAAAGGTTAATTCCTCGTTTTGAAGATTGTTTCGTCCAACGAGAATAATGGTTTTCCCATCGCTAGCCAAATATTTCTCTGGTTTTTTACGCTTTTGAATTTTTTCGCGTTGGCGTCTTCTAATAAAACCAGTTTGAATTAATTCTTCACGAATTTCAGCAATTTCATCTAGCCCAGCTTGGTTGAGGACTGTTTCGACGCTTTCCAGATAGAGAATAGTAGCCTTGGTTTCTTCAATTAGATCAGTCAGGTATTTGACAGCCTCTTTTAACTTCTGATAACGTTTGAAGTATTTTTGAGCATTTTGATTTGGTGTTAAAGCCTTATCAAGTGCGATTGTAATTGGCTGATTGGTGTAATAATTGTCTAAGACGACTTGGTCTTGGTCATTTGGAACTTGATGAAGGAAAGTCGTTAGCAACTCGCCTTTTTGACGAAATTCCTCAGCGTTTTCAGTAGCCTGAAGTTCTTTTTCTTGCTTCTTAAGCTTTTGACGATTTTTTTGTAGTTCATTTTCAACACGACGAATGAGTTCGCTAGCCTGTTGTTTGACACGATCACGTTCTGCCTTATCTTTGTAAAAAACATCAAGAAGTTGAGATAAGCTTGAAAAATGTCCTTCAATTTTAGTTGAAAAAGGGACACAAGAAAAAGACTTATCAGTTAAGCATGGGTTGGTTTCTTGCTTAAAAAACTCACGAAATTTAGAAAGCCTATCATCAGTTAATAAATTCTCTAATTCAATTGCTGTATCACGACCTAAACCTTGAAAGAGGCTTTGAAGGTTTTTAGCTGTCAATTCCTGTGTTTGTAGGATTTCAAAAAGTTTTCCATCCTTAATGGTAAAAGGATTGAGGGCCTCTGTACTTGGTGGGGCTATGTAAGTTGCACCAGGTAGGAGTGTACGGTAACTATTTTGAGAGAAACCAATGTGCTTGATAACCTCAAGAACTTTGTTGCTAGACTTATCTACGAGGAGGATATTACTATGTTTACCCATAATCTCAATGATGAGGGTGGCTTGAATATCGTCCCCAATCTCATTCTTATTAGAAACAGTGATTTCAACGATTCGATCGTTTTCAATCTGCTCGATAGACTCGATAACAGCACCCTGTAAATATTTCCTTAAAACCATGATAAAGGTAGAAGGTTGAGCAGGGTTTTCAAAGGTCGTTTCTGTCAACTGGATGCGTCCAAAAACAGGATGAGCAGAGAGGAGCAGACGATGACTTTGGCGATTGCTACGGATTTGTAAGACCAATTCTTGATCAAAGGGTTGATTAATTTTTTGAATGCGACCATTTAGTAGTTCAGCTCGCAATTCTTCAACCATGTGGTTTAAAAAAAATCCATCAAATGACATGGTTCTCTCCTTATGAATGTATTCCATAGTATTATATCAAAAAGCTAGAATAAAATCATAGAAATATGGTATAATAAAGCCAAGTAAAGAGAATCGAGAAACGCATGTATATTGAAATGGTAGATGAAACTGGTCAGGTTTCTAAAGAAATTTTAAAGCAAACTCAAGAAATTTTGGAATTTGCTGCTAAAAAGATTGGAAAAGAAGACAAGGAGATGGCAGTCACTTTTGTGACCAATGAACGCAGTCATGAACTCAATTTAGAGTATCGAGATACAGATCGTCCAACTGATGTCATCAGTCTTGAATACAAGCCCGAGTTAGAGATTACCTTTGACGAAGAGGATTTGGCAGAAGATCCTGACTTAGCAGAAATGATGTCAGAATTTGATTCTTATATCGGCGAGTTATTCATTTCAATTGATAAAGCGCATGAGCAAGCTGAAGAGTACGGTCATAGTTTCGAACGTGAAATGGGCTTTTTAGCTGTGCACGGTTTTTTACACATAAACGGTTATGATCACTACACTTCGGAAGAAGAAGCGGAGATGTTCGGTTTACAAGAAGAAATTTTAACAGCCTATGGACTCACAAGACAATAAACGAAAATGGAAGAATCGTGACTTGCTCTCAAGTTTAGATTTTGCCCTGACAGGTATTTTTACTGCCATAAAAGAAGAGCGTAATATGAGAAAGCATGCAGTGACTTCTGTCTTAGTTCTACTTGCAGGCATTGTTTTTCAAGTTTCTAGAATTGAATGGCTCTTTCTCCTATTAAGCATTTTTTTAGTAATCGCTTTTGAGATTTTGAATTCTGCTATAGAGAATGTAGTGGATTTGGCTAGCCATTATCACTTCGATATGCTTGCAAAGAAGGCTAAAGACATGGCTGCAGGTGCAGTTCTTGTAGTGTCTTTATTTGCTGCAGTGACTGGACTTATTATTTTCATCCCTAGGATTTGGGATTTGCTATTTTAAACATTATAGAGGTAACTATGACATTTAAATCAGGCTTTGTAGCCATTTTAGGACGTCCCAATGTTGGGAAGTCAACTTTTTTGAATCATGTCATGGGGCAAAAGATTGCCATCATGAGTGATAAGGCGCAGACAACGCGCAACAAGATTATGGGAATCTACACCACGGATAAGGAACAAATCGTCTTTATCGATACCCCAGGGATTCATAAGCCTAAGACTGCCCTTGGAGACTTCATGGTTGAGTCTGCCTATAGCACTCTTCGTGAAGTCGATACAGTTCTCTTCATGGTTCCAGCAGATGAACCACGCGGGAAGGGCGACGATATGATCATCGAACGCCTCAAGGCTGCTAAAGTACCAGTCATTCTCGTGGTAAACAAGATTGACAAGGTGCACCCAGACCAACTTTTGGCTCAAATCGATGATTTCCGTAATCAGATGGACTTTAAGGAAATTGTTCCGATCTCAGCCCTTCAAGGCAATAATGTCTCTCGCTTGGTAGATATCCTCAGTGAAAATCTTGAAGAAGGTTTCCAATATTTCCCAGCCGATCAAATCACCGATCACCCAGAACGTTTCCTAGTATCAGAGATGATTCGTGAAAAAGTGTTACATTTAACGCGTGAGGAAATTCCACACTCAGTTGCAGTAGTGGTTGATTCTATGAAACGAGATGAGGAAACCGATAAAGTTCATATCCGAGCAACTATTATGGTCGAGCGTGACAGCCAAAAAGGGATTATCATCGGTAAAGGTGGTGCTATGCTCAAGAAAATTGGTACCATGGCTCGTAAAGATATCGAACTCATG
Source organism: Streptococcus infantis (assembly GCF_015546995.1). Lineage (GTDB taxonomy): Bacteria > Bacillota > Bacilli > Lactobacillales > Streptococcaceae > Streptococcus > Streptococcus infantis_J. The sequence goes on along the minus strand of NZ_JADMUH010000017.1, from coordinate 19,209 downwards.
CTAGGGGACAAGGTCTTCCTAGAAACATGGGTCAAAGTTAAGAAAAATTGGCGCGATAAGAAATTAGATCTTGCCGATTTTGGGTACAACGAAAAAGAATACTAAGAAGAGGTGGGCAGTAGCCTGCTTCTTGTTTTTAGAAAAGGAGGAACTATGCCTGAATTACCTGAGGTAGAAACAGTTCGACGAGGTCTTGAAAAACTGATTCTAGGGAAGAAGATTTTAAACATTGACATTCGTTACCCCAAAATGATTAAAACTGATTTGCATGAATTTCAGAAGGAAATGCCTGGTCAAGTTATTCAATCAATGGGACGTCGTGGCAAGTATCTACTTTTCTATTTATCCGATAAAGTCCTTATCTCACATTTGAGAATGGAGGGCAAGTATTTTTATTACCCAGACCAAGTTCCAGAACGTAAGCATGCTCATGTTTTGATTCATTTTGAAGATGGTGAAACTCTTGTTTACGAGGATGTCCGCAAGTTTGGAACTATGGAATTGCTTGCTCCTGAGCTTTTAGAGGCTTACTTTATTTCAAAAAAACTTGGTCCGGAACCGACTGAGAAGGATTTTGATTTAGGGAGTTTTAAACTTGCCTTGAAAAAATCTAAAAAACCAATCAAATCGCATCTTCTCGACCAGACTTTGGTTGCAGGATTAGGTAATATCTATGTGGACGAAGTACTTTGGAGGGCGAAAGTTCATCCAGCTAGGATTTCTCAAAGTTTAACAGCACAAGAGGCTAGAAAAGTTCATGATGAAACGATCAATGTTTTAGGTCAAGCGGTTGAAAAGGGTGGTTCAACCATTCGCACCTATACCAATGCATTTGGCGAGGATGGGACCATGCAGGAATTCCATCAAGTATACGACAAGGCAGGTCAAGCTTGTTCGCGTTGTGAAACAATCATCGAAAAAATTCAACTAGGTGGTCGTGGAACTCACTTTTGTCCAAAATGTCAAAGGAGAAAGTGATGGGAAAAATAATCGGAATTACTGGTGGTATTGCGTCAGGGAAGTCCACTGTCACAGAATTTTTAAGACAAAAAGGTTTTCAAGTTGTAGATGCGGATGCAGTCGTCCACCAACTACAAAAACCTGGTGGACGACTCTATCAGGTTTTAGTGGAGCATTTTGGGGGGAAGGTACTTCTTGAAAATGGTGAACTGAATCGCCCCTTACTTGCTAGTCTTATTTTTTCAAATCCTGAAGAGCAAGAATGGTCTAAGAGAACCCAAGGTGAGATTATTCGTGAGGAGTTAGCTGCATTACGAAATCAGTTTGCTCAGACAGAAGCTCTCTTTTTCATGGATATCCCCCTACTTTTTGAGCAAGACTATGCTTCATGGTTTGACGAAACTTGGCTAGTCTATGTAAATCGTGATGTTCAATTGGAGCGATTAATGAAACGGGACCAAATCTCAAAAGAAGCAGCTGAATCCCGTTTAAACTCTCAATGGCCTTTAGAAAGAAAAATTAGTCTGGCTAGTCACAGTCTAGATAATAATGGCAATCAGGAACAGTTGATAGCTCAAGTAGTTCAGTTGCTTGAAGAAATGTGTCTATAAATTAACATTGTTAGGAAGGAGAATTTTGGTATTGTTTGTTCAAATCATCTTAGATTGAAATAGTATCAAATACAAAAAATCTAGTGCGTGTAAAAATTAATCTAAAATGCTCCTCTTGTGGCAGCATGAATTATCTAACCAGTAAGAACTCCAAAACACATCCAGATAAGATTGAAGTCTTAAAGTATTGTCCCAAAGAAAGAAAAGTGACTCTACATCTTGAATCTAAGTAGAAATTATGGTAGAATAATAGGGATTTTAAGGAGTTTGATATGTATAACCTATTATTAACCATTTTATTAGTATTATCTGTTGTGATTGTGATTGCAATTTTTATGCAACCAACTAAAAATCAATCTAGCAATGTATTTGATGCCAGCTCAGGTGATTTGTTTGAACGTAGCAAAGCGCGTGGTTTTGAAGCTGTAATGCAACGTTTGACAGGAATCTTAGTCTTTTTCTGGCTAGCCATTGCCTTAGCATTGACGGTATTATCAAGTAGATAAGAAAATAATGGGCGAGACTAGGTCTTTGCCTATTTTTATTTTTGAAAGAAATAAGGTTTTACACCAAAAAAATTTAACAATCTAGAAAGAAAACATGAAAGATAGAATAAAAGAATATTTAAAAGAAAAGGGACGAGTCACTGTAAATGACTTGGCTCAAGCTCTTGGAAAGGACGGTTCCAAGGACTTTCGAGAGCTCATTAAAACCTTGTCCCTGATGGAGAGAAAGCACCAAATTCGCTTTGAAGAAGATGGTAGTCTCACCTTGGACCAAAAGAAAAAACACGAGATTACTCTTAAAGGAATTTTCCATGCCCATAAAAATGGCTTCGGCTTTGTTAGTCTTGAAGGCGAGGAAGATGATCTTTTTGTAGGAAAAAATGATGTTAACTATGCCATTGATGGCGATACTGTTGAAATTGTAATCAAGAAGGTTGCGGATCGCCAAAAAGGAACTGCAGCTGAAGCAAAGATTATCGATATTTTAGAACACAGTTTGACGACGGTTGTTGGTCAAATCGTTCTTGATGAGGAAAAACCCAAGTATGCAGGTTACATCCGTTCAAAAAATCAAAAGATTAGTCAACCAATCTACGTTAAGAAGCCAGCTATTCAATTAGACGGTACGGAGGTTCTCAAGGTCTTTATCGATAAGTACCCAAGTAAGAAACACGATTTCTTTGTCGCTAGTGTCCTAGATGTGGTTGGACATTCTACAGATGCGGGGATTGACGTTCTTGAGGTCTTGGAGTCAATGGACATTGTATCTGAGTTTCCAGAGGCTGTTCTCAAAGAGGCAGAAAATGTGCCAGACGCTCCATCAGAGAATGATCTGGAAGGTCGTCTGGACTTAAGAGATGAAATTACTTTTACCATTGATGGAGCTGATGCAAAAGATTTGGATGACGCTGTTCATATCAAACCATTAAAAAATGGAAATATAGAACTAGGAGTTCATATCGCGGATGTTTCATATTATGTAACGGAAGATTCTGCTCTTGACAAAGAAGCCCTCAATCGTGCGACCTCTGTATATGTGACAGACCGTGTAGTTCCAATGTTGCCAGAGCGCCTCTCAAACGGAATCTGTTCTCTTAACCCTCAAGTGGACCGCTTGACTCAGTCTGCTATTATGGAGATTGATAAAAATGGTCGTGTTCGTAATTATACGATTACTCAGACTGTTATCAAGACAAGTTTCCGTATGACCTATAGTGATGTCAATGACATCCTAGCAGGTGACGAGGAGAAGAGACAAGACTATAAGAAAATTGTTCCTAGTATCGAACTTATGGCCAAACTCCATGAGACTTTGGAAAGTATGCGAATCAAGCGTGGTGCTTTAAATTTTGATACCAATGAAGCTAAGATTTTGGTAGATAAAAAAGGCAAGCCAGTTGATATTGTTCTTCGTCATCGTGGCGTTGCTGAACGTATGATTGAGTCCTTTATGTTGATTGCTAACGAAACGGTTGCCGAGCACTTTAGCAAGCTGGACCTACCTTTTATCTATCGGATTCACGAGGAGCCTAAAGCTGAGAAAGTTCAGAAGTTTATTGATTACGCTTCAAGTTTTGGATTGCGAATTTATGGGACTGCCAGTGAGATTAGCCAGGAAGTACTCCAAGACATCATGAGTGCTGTTGAAGGCGAGCCATATGCGGATGTATTGTCCATGATGCTTCTCCGTTCGATGCAGCAGGCTCGTTATTCTGAGTATAATCACGGTCACTATGGATTAGCTGCAGACTACTACACTCACTTTACCAGTCCGATTCGCCGTTACCCGGACCTCCTTGTTCACCGTATGATTCGTGACTATGGACGTTCTAAAGAAGTGGCGGAACATTTTGAACAGGTCATTCCAGAGATTGCAACTCAATCATCCAATCGTGAGCGTCGGGCTATCGAAGCTGAACGTGAAGTTGAAGCTATGAAAAAAGCCGAATACATGGAAGGGTTTGTGGGTGAAGAGTATGATGCAGTAGTATCAAGTATCGTCAAATTTGGTTTTTTTGTTGAATTGCCAAATACAGTCGAAGGCTTGATTCATATTACAAATCTGCCTGAGTTTTACCATTTCAATGAACGTGATTTGACTCTTCGTGGAGAGAAATCAGGGACAACCTTCCGTGTGGGACAACAGATTCGTATTCGTGTCGAAAGAGCCGATAAAATGACTGGTGAGATTGATTTTTCTTTTATCCCAAGCGAGTTTGATGTCATTGAGAAAGGTTTAAAACCGTCTGGCCGCAAGGATAGAGGTCGTCGTTCTGATAAGAAAGAAGACAAGAAAAAAGTTGGTCGCTCAAGTGATAAGCGCAAGCATTCATCAAAAGACAAGAAGAAAAAGAGCAAGAAACCTTTTTATAAGGAAGTAGCAAAGAAAGGAGCCAAGCATGGCAAAGGGCGAGGGAAAGGTCGTCGCGCAAAATAAAAAAGCGCATCACGACTATACTATCGTAGATACGCTAGAAGCAGGAATGGTTCTAACTGGTACAGAGATCAAGAGTGTTCGAGCAGCTCGTATCAATTTAAAAGACGGATTTGCCCAAGTAAAAAATGGTGAAGTCTGGTTGAGCAATGTTCATATCGCTCCTTATGAAGAAGGGAATATCTGGAATCAGGAACCAGAACGTCGTCGTAAACTTCTCCTTCATAAAAAGCAAATCCAGAAGTTAGAGCAAGAAACAAAAGGAACGGGGATGACGCTGGTTCCTCTTAAAGTTTATATCAAAGATGGCTATGCCAAGCTCCTTTTAGGACTTGCAAAAGGGAAACACGATTACGATAAACGTGAGTCTATCAAACGCCGTGAGCAAGATCGTGATATTGCGCGTGTTATGAAAGCTGTTAACCACCGATAGAAAGAGTGAAGAATATGGAAAAACTAGTTGCCTACAAACGCATGCCTGTCTGGAATAAAGACACCATGCCAGAGGCTGTTCAAAGAAAACACAATACTAAGATCGGAACCTGGGGCAAGATTACCGTATTAAAAGGGACTCTTAAGTTTATTGAGTTGACTGAAGAGGGAGAAGTTATAGCTGAGCACCTCTTTGAAGCAGGTGCTGATAATCCTATGGCACAACCTCAAGCTTGGCACAGAGTGGAAGCTGCCACAGAAGATGTGGAATGGTATTTGGAATTTTATTGTAAACCAGAGGATTATTTCCCAAAGAAATACAATAGCAATCCAGTTCATTCGGAAGTCTTAGAAGCTATGCAGACGGTCAAACCATGTAAGTCACTTGATCTAGGATGTGGTCAGGGTAGAAATGCACTCTTTCTAGCTCAACATGGATTTGATGTTACAGCAGTTGACCAAAATGAACTTTCCCTTGAAATCTTGCAAAGTATCGTGGAGCAAGAAGATTTGGAAATGCCTGTTGGTCTCTATGATATCAATTCAGCAAGCATCGGACAAACTTACGATTTTATCGTATCGACAGTTGTGCTCATGTTTTTACAAGCAGATCGTATTCCGGCTATTATCCAAAACATGCAGGAGCAAACCTCAATTGGGGGTTACAATTTGATTGTGTGTGCCATGGATACAGAAGATTATCCATGTTCAGTTCATTTCCCATTTACCTTCAAAGAGGGTGAGTTGGCAAATTATTACAAGGACTGGGAATTGATTAAGTACAATGAAAATCCCGGCCATCTCCATCGTCGTGATGAGAATGGTAATCGTATTCAACTACGCTTTGCGACTATGTTGGCTAAAAAAGTAAAATAAATGAAAAAAAGGAATAGAGAGCAGTCGTTTTCTATTCCTTATTTATTACCCTAATAAGAAAGGGAATTCTCAATTTATGCTATACTAGAAGTAGGAGAAGTCGATGAAATTAATCAGAATTGTGATAGTTTTAAAACGATTCTGATCGCCCACTATTCTTTCAGACTTTTTTGTCTAGGAGGTCTTAAGATGACTAGTCTTTTAATTGAACTGTACGACCGTCATACCATTGAGAAAAATGTCTACCAAGCTTTTGTCAGTGATTGTGATGAGATTTTATACCTTTCTACAAGAAAAATTGCTGAGGAAGATAAGCTATCCTTGAAGCATTTTCTAATGGAACAAGTTCCACACTTAAAACAAGTACATTTTCGACAATTCCACCTAGAAAATATCTGCCAGGAATTAGACGTATTTATCAATGATTTTGAGTCAGTGACCATCGATGTTTTTGGTGGAGATAATCTATTAGCGATAGTTCTATATCAGTATGGTTTGGAGAAAGGTATTCCCATTATTGCTATGGATGTTGAACAAGGAAGGCAGTATTCCTGGGATAGGGGTAACATAAAGGATAAAGATTTAGCTATCCCAAGTTTATCTATTGAACAATTGATATCTTTACGTGGTGGAAAAGTCCTTAAATCAAGAAGGCCTCAGCATTCTAATAAGCAAGTGCTAGCTATAAAAAAATTGGCCAAATATGCTATCGAAAATCCTGAAAAATGGTATCAGATTACCCAATTCTTTGCACTGGCAAAAACAAATGATTTTCACGCTGAAACAGCAAAAGTTTTGAAGAGTAATGGAAAAATTTATTCTTACCCCAGTAGCTTGATTCCTTTGTTCACAGAAGCTAATTTATTGAAAGTAGAAGAGGAAACAACAGATACTGTCACTTATACATTCCCAACACCAGAAGCACATCTGTTATGTCGAACAAAAGGGCATATTTTAGAATTGTATATCTATTTACTAGCCCTCGAGTCGGAGTATTTTGATGAATGTATGATTGGTACTGAAATTGACTGGAATGGGATTTTTCCTGAGGCTGACAATGTTCAAAATGAGATTGATGTTATTCTTCGTAAAGGTCACTCTGTAGTTTTCATTTCTTGTAAAATGACGGATCTAGCAGTTGAAGCTATTAACGAACTTGAAGTTTATGCCAATCATTTTGCAGGTGATAATTGTTTGAAGATGATTGTTTGCTCAGGCAAGATTAACCCCGTTTACAGTCATCGTTGTCAAGAATATGGTGTAATGGTGATAAAGCAGGATCAAATACAGAATCTCATTCCTATGTTGCAGAAATATATTAGAAAACAACTGAATTAGTTGAGAATAAATGGGAGAAAGGTTGAGTTGGTCAGCCTTTTTCTTCTCTTTCTTTTCGAATAAAGTAGAAAAGGGGGATATATGTTTTTAGCTAGAGATAAAAAAGGTCATTTAATCAACGCGTTAGAGAATGAAGTAAAGAAACAAGCTTATTATTGTCCAGCTTGCGGAACGAGTGTTCGCTTGAAAAAAGGAAAAAATGTAAGAACTCATTTTGCGCATGAAAGTTTAAAAAGTTGTGATTTTTATCATGAGAATGAAGGACCAGAACATTTGGAGAATAAGGTGGCACTTTTAAATTGGGCTAAGAAAGATGCTGAAGTAGAAATGGAATATCCGATTCCTGAACTTAAGCAAATCGCAGATATCTTTATCAATAAGCAATTAGCACTGGAAGTTCAGTGTAGTCCTATTTCTTGTGAACTTTTACGGGAGAGAAGTAATGGTTATCGAAGTCTGGGAATTCAAGTTCTTTGGCTACTGGGAGAAAAGCTCTGGATAAAAGAGCGACTAACTAAACTTCAAAGAAATTTTCTTTATTTTAGTAATAATATGGGATTTTATCTTTGGGAGTTAGACCATAAAAGACAAGTTTTGAGGCTCAAGTACCTCCTTCACCAAGATTTGAAAGGGAAACTCCATTATCAGCTCAAGGAATTTTCTTATGGCAAAGGAAATCTCCTAGAAATTTTACGTAGTCCCTACCAGCAGCAAGAGCTAACTGCTTTTTCTGTCGAACAGGATAAGAATATTTGTCGTTACATTCAAAAACAACTCTATTATCAAAATCCCTATTGGATGAAGCAACAAGCCCAAGCTTACTTGAGAGGAGAAAACCTATTAAATTTGAAGACTCAGGACTGGTATCCCCAAGTAAGGCCGATAGAACCTGGTCATTTTTGTCAGATAAGTCAAAATCTATATGATTATTACCGCAACTTTCAGGCTTATTATGAACTGAATCCACAAAATCAGCAACAAAAGCTCTATCCACCTGCCTTTTATCAGCAGTATTTCTCGAAAAATATGGTAAAATAGAAAGGATGGAGGAAATTTATGGTATTACAACGAAATGAAATCAATGAAAAAGATACTTGGGATCTATCAACGATCTTTGAAACAGACCAAAAATGGGAAGAAGAATTAGCCCTATTAACCGAGGATACAAAAGAAGCAGCTAGCCTTGAAGGACATCTTTTGGATAGCGCAGAGAGCCTATTAAATATTACAGAGCGTTATTTGGATTTGAGCCGTCGTCTTGAAAAACTTTATGTTTATGCACATATGAAAAACGACCAAGACACACGAGTAGCTAAGTATCAAGAATACTACGCAAAAGCAATGGCTCTTTATAGTCAACTAGACCAGGTCTTCTCTTTCTATGAGCCAGAATTTATGGCTATCACAGAAGAGCAGTATCAAGACTTTCTAGCAGAAGAACCAAAACTCCAGCCTTATAAACATTTCTTTGATAAACTATTGCAAAATAAGGAACATGTCCTTTCACAACGTGAAGAAGAGTTGCTTGCAGGTGCTGGTGAAATCTTCGGGGCAGCTAGTGAAACCTTTGCTATCTTAGATAATGCAGATATCGTCTTTCCATTTGTTCAAGATGAAGATGGAAATGAAGTTCAATTATCACACGGTGTTTATATGCGGTTGGTAGAATCTAAAAATCGTGAAGTTCGTCGTGGTGCATATGAAGCACTATACTCTACCTATGAGCAATACCAGCACACTTACGCTAAAACCTTGCAGACCAATGTAAAAGTACAAAACTACCGTGCAAAAGTTCGGAACTACAAGAGTGCGCGTGAAGCAGCTCTTGCAGCGAACTTTGTTCCAGAAAGTGTCTATGACAACTTAGTATCTGCTGTTCGTAAGCATTTGCCATTATTGCATCGTTATCTCTCACTTCGTTCAAAAATCTTGGGTATTCCAGATCTTAAAATGTACGATGTCTATACACCACTGTCTTCAGTAGAATACAGCTTTACTTATGAGGAAGCCTTGAAGAAGGCAGAGGAAGCTTTGGCTGTTCTTGGTGAGGATTACTTGAGTCGTGTTAAACGCGCCTTTAGCGAACGTTGGATTGATGTGTATGAAAACCAAGGCAAACGTTCAGGTGCATATTCAGGTGGTTCCTACAATACTAATGCCTTCATGCTTCTTAACTGGCAAGATAACCTAGACAATCTCTTTACTCTTGTACATGAGACAGGTCATAGTATGCATTCAAGCTACACGCGTGAAACTCAACCTTATGTATACGGAGATTACTCAATCTTCTTGGCAGAAATTGCTTCAACAACCAATGAAAATATCTTAACTGAAAAATTATTGCAAGAAGTTCAAGATGACGCAACACGCTTTGCTATTCTCAATAACTTCTTGGATGGTTTCCGTGGAACAGTGTTCCGCCAAACTCAATTTGCTGAATTTGAACATGCTATTCACCAAGCCGATCAAAATGGTGAAGTCTTGACAAGCGAGTTCTTAAACAATCTCTATGCTGACTTGAACCAAGAATATTATGGCTTGAGCAAGGAAGACAATCCTCAAATTCAGTACGAGTGGGCTCGTATCCCTCATTTCTACTATAATTACTATGTATATCAATATTCAACAGGCTTTGCAGCAGCTTCGGCCTTAGCTGAAAAGATTGTTCACGGTAGTCAAGATGATCGTGACCGTTATATTGATTACCTCAAGTCTGGGAAGTCAGACTATCCTCTAAATATCATGCGAAAAGCTGGTGTTGATATGGAAAAAGAAGACTATCTTAATGATGCCTTTGCAGTCTTTGAGCGCCGCTTAGATGAGTTTGAAGCCCTTGTTGAAAAATTAGGATTGGAATAAAATGGTTGAGTCATATAGTAAAAATGCCAATCATAATATGCGGCGTCCTGTTGTAAAGGAAGAAATCGTCGAATTCTTACGTCAACGTCAAAAGCAGGTGACTGGTTCCTTAAAAGAACTAGAAAACTTTGCTCGCAGAGAAAATATTCCAATCATCCCTCATGAGACTGTCGCTTATTTTCGTTTCCTGATGGAAACAATACAACCAAAAAACATTTTAGAGATTGGGACGGCGATTGGCTTTTCAGCACTTTTAATGGCTCAACATGCCCCAGAGGCTAAAATTACAACCATTGACAGAAATCCTGAAATGATTGGTTTTGCCAAGGAAAATTTCGCCAAGTTTGATACTCGCCAACAAATCACTCTTTTGGAAGGCGATGCGGTAGACGTTCTGTCAACATTGACAGAGACCTATGATTTTGTTTTTATGGATTCTGCAAAATCCAAATACATCGTATTTTTGCCAGAAATCCTAAAACACCTTGAGGTTGGTGGAGTAGTTGTCTTGGATGATATTTTCCAAGGTGGAGACATTGCTAAGGATATTATGGAAGTCCGACGCGGGCAACGAACCATTTATCGTGGTTTGCAAAGACTATTTGACGCAACTTTAGACAATCCAGGATTAACAGCTAGTCTAGTTCCTCTTGGAGATGGAATATTGATGCTAAGAAAGAATCAAGCAGAAGTAGAACTGCCAGATGTTGACTAATTTCAGATATTTTTAAGACAATTTAGTAAAATAGATAAGGTAAACATTTATCTAGTGTATAAAAAAGGAGTAAACATGAAGAAAAAATTATTGGCTGGTGCCATCACTTTGTTATCAGTAGCTACTTTGGCTGCTTGTTCAAATAGTTCTCAAGGAGCTGACCTCATCAGTATGAAGGGTGATGTCATCACTGAGCACCAATTTTATGAAGAAGTGAAAAACAACCCAACTGCACAACAAGTATTACTTAACATGACTATTCAAAAAGTTTTTGAAAAACAATATGGATCTGAAGTAAGTGACAAAGAAGTAGAAGATGCGGTAGCAGAAGAACAGAAGAAATATGGTGATAGCTATCAAATCGTTCTTTCTCGTGCTGGTATGACAGCAGAAAGTCGTAAAGCTCAAATTCGTACAAGTAAACTAGTTGAGTATGCTGTTAAGAAAGCTGCAGAAGCTGAATTGACAGATGAGAACTACAAAAAAGCTTACGATGAGTACACACCAGAAGTAACTGCGCAAATTATTAAACTTGACAGTGAAGATAAGGCTAAAGAAGTACTTGCTAAAGCTAAAGAATCTGGAGCTGACTTCGCACAATTGGCTAAAGATAATTCAACTGACGAAAAGACAAAAGCAAATGGTGGAGAAATCACTTTTGACTCTGCATCAACAGAATTGCCAGACGTTGTTAAAAAAGCTGCATTTGCTCTTGATGTAGATGGTATTTCAGATGTGATCACAGCGCCAGGTACACAAGCTTATTCAAACAGCTTCTATATTGTGAAATTGACTAAGAAAACAGAAAAATCTTCTAACTGGGAAGATTATAAAGAAAAATTGAAGACAGTTATCCTGACTCAAAAACAAAATGATGCTACTTTTGTTCAAGGCATTATTAGTAAAGAATTGCAAGCAGCAAATATCAAGGTCAAAGACCAAGCATTCCAAAATATCTTTACTCAGTACATCCAAAGTGATACAACAGCTCAAACGACAACTACATCAGCAGCAACTGAAACGACAACAACATCTTCAAACTAAAGATGAAAACTCTATCTTTCTACTCTTGAAAGGTAGAGTTTTTTGAAGCTTTCTTAACTAAAAGTTGAAAATGTAGATAAATGATTTGTGAATTCTCCAAGTACAAATTCTAGGCTTTAACGGATAAGAGTTTTTTTCTAGTTTAAAAAATGGTATAATAGCTAGTAAAACTAGAATGAATAGAAAATTAAAAATTTAGTAGATGGTGAAATATGAAAATTAGTAAAAGGCACCTGTTGAATTACTCTATTTTAGTGCCCTATATTCTCTTGTCTGTTTTGGGACTGATAGTGGTATATTCGACAACGAGTGCATCCTTGATTCAGGAGGGTAAGAGCGCCTTTCAATTAGTTCGAAATCAGGGCTTGTTTTGGATCGTTAGTTTGTTGCTTATTGCAGTAATCTATAAGTTGAAACTTGGTTTTCTTCGAAACGAACGTTTGTTATTTATTGTTATGTTTGCTGAGTTAGTGTTACTAGCTTTAGCTCGTTTGATTGGGATTCCCATCAATGGTGCTTACGGTTGGATTAAAGTAGGACCTATTACTATTCAGCCTGCGGAATACTTGAAAATTATCATCATTTGGTATTTGGCTCAACGTTTTTCAAAACAACAAGAAGAAATTGCCGTTTATGATTTCCAAGTTTTAACTCAAAACCAATGGTTTCCTAGAGCGTTTAACGATTGGCGATTTGTACTTTTAGTCATGATTGGTAGTTTGGCTATTTTCCCTGACCTTGGAAATGCTACAATTCTCTTTTTGGTAGCATTGTTGATGTACTCAATTAGTGGGATAGCTCACCGATGGTTTGCAACTATTCTTGGAGTATTGACCAGTTTATCCTTTGTTTCTCTAACAACCATTAAGCTTATTGGTGTTGATAAGTTTTCTAAGATTCCAGTATTTGGATACGTAGCTAAACGATTCAGTGCTTTCTTTAATCCATTTGATGATGTCGCTGGTGCAGGACACCAATTAGCCAATTCTTATTATGCAATGGTTAATGGTGGATGGTTTGGCTTAGGATTAGGAAACTCCATCGAGAAGCGTGGCTATCTACCTGAGGCGCACACGGACTTCGTTTTCTCTATTGTGATTGAAGAGTTTGGGTTTGTCGGTGCCAGTCTTATTTTAGCTCTATTATTCTTCCTAATTCTTCGTATTATTTTAGTGGGGGTACGAGCAAAAGATCCGTTCAACTCTATGGTAGCAATCGGTATTGGTGGAATGATTTTAATTCAGGTATTCGTTAATATCGGAGGGATTTCAGGATTGATTCCATCTACAGGTGTAACCTTCCCATTCCTTTCACAAGGGGGTAATAGTCTATTGGTTCTATCAGTAGCTATCGCCTTTGTGTTAAATATCGATGCTAGTGAAAAACGTGCAAAACTATACAGCGAATATGAAGCGCAACTTTAAGAAAAAGTAACAAGGAGAAAAATATGTCTCTTCAAAAACTAGAAAATAACAGAAACAAAACTGTAGTCCAAGAAGAAGTTCAAATTTTGACAGATTTACTTGAAGATATCACGAAAAATATGCTTCCCGCTGAGACGTTTGACAAAATTATACAATTAAAGGAACTTTCATCAAAGCTTGACTATCAAGGACTGGATAAAGTTGTGGCGGGACTTTCCAATGATGAAATGGTCTACATTTCTAGATATTTCTCTATTTTGCCACTTTTGATTAATATTTCTGAAGATGTTGACTTGGCTTACGAAATTAACCATCTAAACAATATTGACCAAGATTATCTCGGTAAATTATCAACAACCATTGAAATGGTTGCTGAAAAAGAAAATGCGGCTGAAATTCTTGAACATCTGAACGTGGTGCCAGTATTAACAGCCCATCCAACTCAGGTTCAACGTAAGAGTATGCTGGACTTGACTAATCATATCCATACTCTCTTGCGTAAATACCGTGACGTGAGAATGGGGCTTATTAACAAAGAAAAATGGCACAATGATCTTCGTCGCTATATTGAGATTATCATGCAGACGGATATGATTCGTGAGAAGAAACTAAAAGTAACGAATGAAATCACAAACGTGATGGAATATTACAATAGTTCTTTCCTACAAGCTGTACCAAATCTAATGTTAGAGTATAAGCGTCTTGCAAAAGAGCAGGGAATTGACCTAAAACAAGCAAAACCTATCACCATGGGAATGTGGATTGGTGGAGACCGTGATGGCAATCCATTTGTAACTGCTGAGACACTCATGCGTTCTGCTACCATTCAAAGTGAAGTGATCTTGAACTACTACATCAGTAAGATTTCTAGTCTCTACCGTACTTTCTCTCTTTCTACTAATTTATCCAAGACAAGCAAGGCTGTTGAAGAAATGGCAGCTCAATCTCGTGACACATCTGTCTTCCGTGAAAAAGAACCTTACCGTCGTGCTTTTCACTTTATCCAATCTAAATTAATTCAAACTCTTTTAAATTTGAAAGAGTGGGCTCTTGTCGGCTCATCAGCAGATGAACGCCATCACATTGAACGACTCTTTGGAACTCAAGGACATCAACAAGGAGTGGTTACTGACTATATTAGTAATCGTCTCTCAGGAGCCATTCAAGAATTGGCTGAAGACCGTCCTCCTTACTACGAAACAATTGAAGAATTTAAACAAGACTTAGATATCATTAAAGATTCATTGCTTGAAAATAAGGCAGAATCCTTGCTTACTGGAGAGTTTGCCGAGCTTTTAGAGGCTGTTGAAGTCTTTGGTTTCTTCTTGGCATCTATCGATATGCGCCAAGACTCAAGTGTTCATGAAGCCTGTGTTGCTGAGTTGTTAGCATCTGCTGGAATTAATGACCATTATAGTGATCTTTCAGAAGATGAGAAGTGCGAGTTGCTTTTACATGAACTATTAGAAGACCCTCGAATCTTGTCAGCTACTCATGCTGAAAAGTCTGAACTTCTTGAAAAAGAATTAGCCATTTTCCAAACTGCACGTGAATTAAAAGATCGTTTGGGAGAAGACGTTATTCGTCAAACGATTATTTCTCATGCAACCAGCGTGTCTGATATGTTAGAATTGGCAATCATGCTCAAAGAAGTTGGTCTTGTGGATGCTGAAAAAGCACGTGTTCAAATCGTGCCCCTCTTTGAAACAATTGAGGACTTGGATCATTCCGAAGAAACAATGAGAAAGTATTTCTCTTTACCGCTTGCTAAGAAGTGGATTGCTTCAAAAGATAATTATCAAGAAATCATGCTTGGCTACTCTGATAGTAACAAAGATGGTGGATATCTCTCATCTTGTTGGACACTCTATAAGGCTCAAAAACAATTGACCGCTATTGGTGATGAATACGGAGTCAAAGTAACCTTCTTCCATGGTCGTGGTGGTACCGTTGGCCGTGGTGGTGGACCAACTTATGATGCCATTGCTTCTCAACCACTCAAATCAATCAAGGACCGTATTCGATTAACTGAACAAGGTGAAGTTATCGGAAATAAATACGGAAACAAGGATGCAGCCTACTATAACTTGGAAATGTTGGTATCAGCGACTATCAACCGTATGATTACACAGAAGAAGAGTGATACTAATACATCAAATCGCTATGAAGCCATCATGGACCAAGTAGTCAGTCGTAGCTATGATATCTACCGTGAACTAGTATTTGGAAATGACCATTTCTATGATTATTTCTTTGAATCTAGTCCAATTAAGAATATCTCAAGCTTTAATATTGGTTCTCGTCCAGCAGCACGTAAAACAATCACTGAAATTGGTGGACTACGTGCCATTCCTTGGGTATTCTCATGGTCACAAAGTCGTGTCATGTTCCCAGGTTGGTATGGTGTTGGTTCAAGCTTCAAGGAATTTATTGATCAAGATCCAAAAAATATTGAATACCTTCGTGACATGTATCAAAATTGGCCCTTCTTCCAGTCACTCCTATCAAACGTTGATATGGTTCTATCAAAATCAAATATGAATATTGCTTTTGAATATGCTAAACTTTGTGAAAGTGAAGAAGTGCAAGCAATCTACTATACTATTTTGGATGAATGGCAATTGACTAAGAACGTTATCTTGGCCATCGAAGGCTACGATGAACTTCTGGCAGAAAATACTTACTTGAAAGACAGTCTAAACTATCGTATGCCTTATTTCAACATTCTGAACTATATCCAGTTGGAGTTGATTAAGCGTCAACGTCGTGGTGAGCTTTCTTCAGATGAAGAAAGATTAATTCATACAACTATTAACGGAATTGCTACAGGATTACGTAATTCAGGTTGATACAAGTTAGTTTTTATAAAAACCATAGAAATTTTTGTTAATATTTAAAATATTTTATGAAAACCCTTGACAAGCATTTTTAAAATGATATAATCGTATCATTCAGAAAGTAATCATTGAAGTTTTCTAGAGAGTCTGTGGTTGGTGGAAACAGATAGATGGAAGTGATGAAAATTGGGCTGAATGTTATAAAGAATTTGAAATCATAAGAATTCGGTGCGCACACCTTACAGTGCAACTCGTGAAGCGAGATTGAGAGATAGGGGGATTCCCTATAATTGAGGTGGCACCGCGTATCGACGTCCTCACACAAGTTTTTTGTGTGGGGACTTTTTCTTTTGTTTTGGAGGTATATGATGGAATTTAAACGATGGCGCCGCTTGGTAAAGTTATATTGAAAGTGACATGAACATTACGAAGTTTAAGGGAAATAAGGAGAAATAAATATGAATAAACGTTTAATTGGTATTATTGCAGCACTAGCACTTGTAGTTGGAGGAAGCTTGGTCTACTCTAACTTAACGAAACAAGATACTAAAACTGAGACAGCTAACAAAACAGCTAAGGTTGGTGTTCTACAGTTTGTCAGTCACCCATCACTTGACTTGATCTACCAAGGTATCCAAGATGGACTTGCTGAAGAAGGCTATAAAGGCGACCAAGTTAAAATTGACTTTATGAATTCAGAAGGTGACCAAAGTAAGGTCGCCACAATGAGTAAACAATTGGTGTCAAATGGAAATGATGTTGTTGTTGGAATTGCGACACCTGCAGCTCAGGGTCTTGCAAGTGCAACAAAAGACCTTCCTGTTATCATGGCAGCTATTACAGACCCAGTTGGAGCTAACCTTGTACAAAACTTGGAAAAACCAGGTGGAAACATCACAGGGGTATCTGATCATAACCCTGCTGAACAACAGGTTGAATTGATTAAAACATTGACTCCTGATGTCAAGACAGTTGGAGCTCTTTACTCAAGTAGCGAAGATAACTCTAAATCACAAGTAGAAGAATTCAAGGCTTACGCTGAAAAAGCTGGTTTGAAAGTAGAAACTTTTGCAGTACCTTCAACGAACGAAATTGCTTCAACAGTGAACGTTATGACTGGTAAAGTTGATGCAATCTGGGTTCCAATTGATAACACAATCGCATCTGCATTTTCAACTGTAGTATCAAGTAACCAAACAGCTAAAAAACCAATCTACCCAAGTGCCACTGCCATGGTAGAAGCAGGTGGTTTGGCATCAGTGGTTGTTGACCAACACGATCTTGGTGTTGCTACTGGTAAAATGATTGCCAAAGTCTTGAAGGGTGAAAAACCTGCAGATACACCAGTTAATGTCTTCTCAACTGGTAAATCAGTTATCAACAAAAAAGTCGCTCAAGAACTTGGAATCACAATTCCTGAATCAGTTCTCAAAGAAGCTGGTCAAGTAATTGAATAAGAATGTAGGAGGAGTTGGAGACATCTCCTCCAATTTTTAAAAGAAGGAAATGAATGTAACATGATAGTATCGATTATTTCACAAGGATTTGTCTGGGCTATTCTAGGTTTGGGAATCTTTATGACCTTTCGAATCCTAAACTTTCCAGATATGACAACCGAGGGTTCCTTCCCGCTTGGAGGAGCGGTAGCAGTAACTCTAATTACACAAGGTGTCAATCCTTTTCTTGCTACCTTAGTAGCTGTTGGAGCAGGCTGTCTTGCAGGTTTAGCGACTGGTCTTCTTTACACGAAAGGAAAGATTCCAACACTCTTGTCTG
The DNA here is from genome assembly GCF_015546995.1 of Streptococcus infantis. Taxonomy (GTDB): domain Bacteria; phylum Bacillota; class Bacilli; order Lactobacillales; family Streptococcaceae; genus Streptococcus; species Streptococcus infantis_J. The sequence continues at coordinate 1,397 of NZ_JADMUH010000017.1, read as the reverse complement.
GTATTTTGGTGATGACTTCTTGTCATTCTATCATGCTCATGATTATGGGACGGGCAAACCTTGGGCTCTTAGGAACTAAACAAATCCAGGACGTTCTTCCTTTCTCATCTGAGGTTAATCAATTATTTACAGGCTTGATTTTTGTGACTTTGGTCATTCTACTTATGCTTTTCTTCCTAGATACTAAATTGGGACAAGCTTATATCGCAACAGGAGATAATCCAGATATGGCTCGTAGTTTTGGTATCAATACTGGACGTATGGAGTTGATGGGCTTGGTTTTGTCAAATGGTGTGATCGCACTTGCTGGCGCTCTTATCGCTCAACAAGAAGGCTATGCAGATGTTTCTCGTGGTATCGGGGTTATCGTAGTTGGTCTTGCAAGCTTAATTATCGGTGAAGTACTCTTTAAGAGTCTTACATTAGCAGAACGTCTGATTACTATTGTTGTTGGTTCTATTAGTTACCAATTTTTGGTATGGGGAGTCATTGCTCTTGGCTTTAATACTAGCTACCTCCGTCTATACAGTGCTCTTATCCTAGCAACTTGTCTAGTTATTCCAACCCTTAAGGATAAATATTTGAAAGGAGTCAAGTTAAGCAAATGACAGCGATTGTAGAATTAAGAAATGCCACTAAAATTGTAAAAAATGGCTTTGACGAGGAAAAAATTATCCTAAACGATGTTTCTCTTGATATTTATGAACACGACTTCATCACAATCTTGGGTGGAAATGGTGCAGGAAAATCAACACTCTTTAATAGCATTGCAGGAACTTTGCCCCTGACTAGTGGGACTATTCGTATTATGGGTGAGGATGTGACTCATTTTAGCCCTGAAAAACGTGCCAAGTACCTTTCTCGTGTCTTTCAGGATCCTAAGATGGGAACTGCCCCTCGTATGACGGTTGCAGAAAATCTCTTGATTGCTAAGTTTCGTGGTGAAAAACGTGGACTTTTTCCGAGAAGACTCTCAGCTTACAAGGAAGAATTTCAAGCAACCATTGAGAAAGTCGGAAATGGTCTAGAAAAACACTTGGATACACCGATTGAATTTTTGTCAGGTGGACAAAGACAGGCCTTGAGCCTCTTGATGGCAACCTTAAAACGTCCTGAACTCCTTTTGTTGGATGAACATACGGCAGCCCTTGACCCTAAAACAAGTGTGGCCTTGATGGAATTGACAGATGACTTTGTCAGCAAGGACCATCTAACAGCATTGATGATTACCCACCATATGGAAGATGCTCTCAAGTATGGAAATCGTCTCATTGTTATGAAGGAAGGACGAATCATCCAAGATTTAAACAAGGATGAAAAAGCCAAGATGAAGATTTCAGATTACTATCAGTTGTTTGAATAAAATTACTCATTTACAAAAAACTTAGGGATAAAAT
>NZ_JADMUH010000016.1 GCF_015546995.1 Streptococcus infantis | reverse complement strand
TATTTTTTTGTATTTTTTCAAGAAAAAAAGAACAATTTAGACCTTTTTACGTAAAAAGTTCAAATCGTTCGTTTTATTTATTAAATATTATGATAATTTTAAGCGCGCTCGTAACTGGTCAGCTTTTGCCTTTCCAATAACCTTATCTAAGAGACGAGTATAGAGACTCATGAATCCATAGAGCCCACCACCAATTGTACCAATTAAGGCGACATATATGAAGCTCCAGAAACGTCCAGTTGGATGGAAGACAAGTCCAAAAATCCATTGCAAGAATCCAACAAGGATAAACATGACTAAAGTTAAAATAGTGACTAAGATTGTTCTCTTCAAGATAATCTTTCGGCGAGCACCTGTAATCTGACAGATTTCACGGTACATTAAAACAATTGGGATGATGAGACCGATGGTCGTTGAAATTAATGGTCCATAACTGTGGAAAATAGCTATTGATGGTAGTTGTAAAACGATCTTAGCAAGCGAACCATAGATAAAATATAGAACTGCCTTACGGTTACGGAACATAGCCTGAAGCATTGGAGACAAGACCATGTACAAACCTAGGATTGTTGACTGCAAGACTGCAAAGACAAACAAGCCCAAAGCCAAACTATCAGGTTTACCGTAAAAGACTGTATAGAGGGGTTCCCCTACCATGACTACTCCAACCGTTGCAGGTAGTAGGAATAAGAAGAGCATGGTAATACTATCTTGCACCAACCGAGAAGCTGCTGGTAAATCACCCTTGACATAGTTCTCGGTCAAGAGGGGCAAACCAACGCTACCGATTGATACTCCTACGGAAATCAAAATCATGGTGATTTTATTAGGATTGGCAGAGAAATAAGAAAACATGACAACCAAATCTTCATTACTATAGTTGGTAAACCACTTCATGCTATTGATAAAGGTCATTTGGTCCAAGATTTGGAAAAGCTGAATGGCAGAACCAGTTATGATAAAAGGAATAGCTTCCTTAATCGTATCAATTAGAAGACTCTTACTATCAATCTTATCTCGTGTTTCAAAAACTTTTTGGAGCAATCCTTCCTTATAAAGGAAATAAAGCAAGACTGCAAAACTAGCTACCATTCCCACAAAAGCAGCAAAAGTTGATTGGGTAACCGCTGATAGATAATCTTTTGAACCGAGCTTCATGATGATAAAGGTTGCTAAGAGCATCCAAATCACACGGATAACCTGCTCAGCAATTTGACTCATGGCATAAGGTTTAAGATTATTCATCCCTTGGAAAAATCCACGGATAACACTCATAGACGGGAAAATCAAGACAGCCCAAGCTAAACTCTGCATAATGGGAATCAAGTCCTTACCGACACCCGAAAGATCCGCTAACCAAGGCGCAAAGAGATATAAGATCAAAGCAAAGGCAAGTCCCAATACCGTCATAAAGCCTAAGAAACTTCGAATCAGGGCAAAACTATGCTCTTCCTCATGCATGGTATTGTATTTAGCGACCTGCTTAGCAACTGCAACTGGAATACCTGCTGTCGAAATCAACAAGAACCAGGCGTAGATATTATAACCCATGGTAAAGAGACCGTTAGCCGTTGCAGCATAAGTCCCCATCCAGATATACCAGGGAATAATGTAAATAGCTCCGAGCAGGCGACTAATAAAGTTACTAGCTGTAAGCCAGGCAGTCCCTCGTAACATCTGGGCCTGCTGATGATTATTTTCGTTAGACATAACTTCCTCATTCATTTTTAATCACTAGGAAATGTTCCTTACCTTCCATTATAAACTTTTCCTTGTTACTTGTAAAATTCAGACTTTCAGTTTACAATAGAAAGTATGATAAAGATTGAAACCGTATTAGATATTTTAAAGAAAGACGATCTCTTCCGTGAGATTATCGACCAAGGACATTACCACTATCATTTCAGTGATGTAACTTTTGATAGCATCTGCTACGATAGCCGAAAAGCAAAAGATAATAGCCTCTTTTTTGTAAAAGGAGCTGCTTTTAAGAAGGAATTTCTTCTTTCAGCAATCTCACAAGGACTCGGTTGGTATGTAGCCGAGCAGGACTACGAAGTAGGCATTCCTGTTATTGTCGTTAGCGATATTAAAAAGGCTATGAGTTTGATTGCCATGGAGTTTTATGGCAACCCTCAGGAGAAATTAAAATTACTTGCTTTCACTGGTACTAAAGGAAAAACTACGGCAGCTTACTTCGCTTACAATATCTTAAATCAGCAACATCGTCCAGCTATGTTATCAACTATGAATACGACTTTGGACGGAAAAACTTTCTTCAAGTCTGCTCTGACAACACCTGAAAGCATCGACCTCTTTGATATGATGGCGCAGGCAGTTGATAATGGAAGAAGCCACCTTATTATGGAAGTTTCCAGTCAAGCCTACTTGGTGAAACGAGTTTACGGTCTTACTTTTGATGTAGGAGTGTTCCTCAATATCAGTCCTGACCATATTGGTCCTATTGAGCATCCAACTTTTGAAGATTACTTCTACCACAAGCGTCTCTTGATGAAAAATAGCCGAGCAGTTGTCATTAATAGCGATATGGACCACTTCTCTGTTCTAAAAGAACAAGTAGAAAATCAAGAACATGACTTCTACGGTAGCCAATCTGATAACCAAATCGAAAACTCCAAAGCCTTTAGCTTCTCAGCTACTGGTAAATTAGCTGGAGATTATGATATCCAGTTGATTGGACATTTCAACCAAGAAAATGCTGTCGCTGCTGGACTTGCTTGCCTTCGTTTAGGTGCTAGTCTGGATGACATCAAAAAAGGGATTGCTGCAACACGCGTTCCTGGCCGCATGGAGGTTCTCACTCAGAAAAATGGCGCAAAAGTTTTCATTGATTACGCCCATAATGGTGATAGCTTGAAGAAATTGATCTCAGTCGTTGAAACACATCAGACTGGAAAAATTGCTCTAGTTCTTGGTTCTACTGGAAACAAGGGAGAAAGCCGTCGTAAGGACTTTGGACTTCTCCTCGATCAACATCCTGAAATTCAAGTATTTCTAACGGCTGACGATCCAAACTATGAAGATCCAATGGCCATTGCTGATGAAATTAGTAGTTACATCCATCGTCCTGTTGAAAAGATTGCTGACCGTGAACAAGCCATCAAGACTGCGATGTCTGTTACAAGTCAAGAACTAGATGCGGTCATTATCGCTGGCAAAGGAGCTGACTGCTACCAAATCGTCCAAGGTAAGAAGGAAGACTACCCTGGAGATGCAGCAATCGCAGAACGTTACCTATAATAAATCAAAAGAAGGCTAGGAAATTTTCCTAGCCTTTTCTATTGTTTCATAAATATCAGTCTTTCCTTGTCCAAGTCCACTGCTAATTCATATTTGCCTTCATCATTTTTTCGGATATATCCTAAGACTTCTAAACTATCGACAAAGATGTCTCTGCGCTTTTGCTGGACTTCATATTTTTTGAGAAACTTGAGCAAGAAGGTTGTCATATACTTGAGAGCATACTCGGGATTGACGTCTCCTAAAATGTCATACAGTCTCTGCTGTTCTTTTGTCAGCGGATATTGGTGCTTGACCTTGTAAAAGTAATTAGACAAGGTCATCTTTTCCCTTGCAAAATCCGTATACTCTTCTAAAATAGTTGCATTGGTTTGATTGCGCAATTCAGTCTGAAAATGTTTCCCTAAGATTTCTTGATAGATTGGACTATCATCTCTCACAAAAACTTCCTGGTCTAGTTCAAGAGATTCTGTAGATTCTAGAAAAGGGAGATTGAGATAATAGCGTTTATTTTCTCGAAGGATGAGGCCCGCTTTAATATATTCCTCCATCAGCTTGTCCACTGGCTGATCTGGAAATTGGGCCTTGATTTGCCGCAAAATTACATCATCCTGCTGGTCTAGATAGTTGATCAAGTCCTTAAAAAAAGGCTGACGCGTCAAGCGTGTGGGATTAATAATTGTAATCATCCGTATATCTTTCTTTAAACTGTAGACGGGGAGACTGGGCCAACTGACTGGGATTGGTTCCTGGCTGATTCAGAGGCGTAGTTAGTCCTAGTTCTCGGTAGTAATCTTCCCAAAACGAACTAATCTCTTGTTCTCCTTCACCAAACTTCATGGGAATGGTCTCAAAAATAGGGAGGATTTCTGCAATAAATTGGGAACAATAGAAACCATCTCCATCCGGATAAAAGGAAGAATTGTAGGGCGAACCCAAAAGGCTCTCTGCCTGCTTTTTGACTTCTTTGTGATCGATTTTCGGATAGCGATAAAGGTCATAGACTTTCTCAACTTCAAAGAAATCTTCAGGGGACTGGGCTAGGACGCCACCTTCCGCCGTAGCATGATAGACCTTCCCGTCCAAAAAGATGGCTACATGGCTATAGTTCCCAGTAGATGCCTGGATGGCCTGTCCCATTTCCGTATTTTCTTTCACAAAAATCAAATCGCCAGATTCTAACATGGTCTCCTCCTAGCAAAAAAGGAGCCGAAACTCCTTTTTAACAATGGGTTATCCCCTTTATCATTAAGCATTAAAGCTTTCAGTTAATTGAGGTACCACTTGTTTCTTACGTGAAACAGCACCCGGAAGGAAAGCATGGTTGTTTTCAAGTTTGAAGTTGAAAGCTGCTTCTACCTTGTCCATATTAGCACCAAGAGCCAAGATTTCTGAGTTTGAATTCACAATATCAGTAATCATCAAGACAAAGTCAGAGTATCCGTTAGCTGCATTTGCGGCTTGGATAGCTGCTTCGATTTCAGCTTGGCGTTCCAAGACTTCAGCAATATCAACTGTATTCACTTGAGCCACACGGACATTGTTTCCGTTGAGTTCAAATGTCTTGGCATCGATATCAATCAATTCTTCAGCAGATTTGCTTGACAAGTTTGTACCAGCCTTGAGCATAGCAAGACCGTATTCCTCTAAGTTCACACCAGCCAATTCAGCCAATTCAGGCGCAATGACCTTATCAGATGGGTGGGTTGTTGGTGATTTCAAAAGAAGGGTATCTGAAATCAAACCAGATAGCATCAAACCTGCGATTTCTTTTGGTACAGCTACACCATGTTCTTTGAACATGCGGTAAACGATAGAAGATGCTGATCCAACAGGCTCCAAACGCATGTATAGTGGGCTTGCAGTTTCAAAATTAGCCACACGGTGGTGGTCTACAACACCATAAACTTCTACTTCAGCGATATCTGAAACAGATTGTTGGAATTCATTGTGGTCTGTTAAGATGACTTGCTCTGCACCTTCTGCTTTAGCAGATGTGATCACGCGCGGTGCTTCTACACCAAAATAGTTCAAGACGAAAGCTGTTTCTTCATTTGGAGTTCCAAGAGCAACCGCTTCTGTATCCAAACCGTATGCTTCTTTTGCAAGATAAGCAAAAGCTACAGATGAACCAATAGCATCTGAGTCTGGATTTTGGTGACCAAATACTAGAATCTTAGACATGATAATACCTCGTTTCTTTATTCTCTTTATTGTAGCATTTTTTTCAATTTTTGACAAAAGTAAGAGGAGCCAAAGGACTCCTCATTACATTTCAAAAGTATCGACTAAATTCTTATTTTGACATTCTTTGAGATAATGTTCTTTTTGCATGCGTGTCTTGCGCTTGAAAAGAGCTTCAGCAGACATGGCCTCTTCCTTGCTGTCAAAACCTTCTGCAAAGATGAGTTTTACTGGCAAACGAGCGCGTGTATACTTGGCACCTTTACCGCTATTGTGCACGGCAATCCGCTTCTTCACATCTGTTGTATAGCCTGTATAGTAGGAACCATCACGGCACTCTACCACATACATATAAGCCTTATGATCCATAGTAAATCTTTTGAATTTCTGGTGTATAAGTACCATCACTATTATGAACAATGAGTGGTGGTAAAACCTTAAAGCCACTAGTGGAGCCGTCCTTGATAGCTTCAATCAAAAGCATATTAGCTTCCTTCTCCCGTTTAGGATAAACAAATTGCAGACGTTTTGGAGCCAGATTATGCTGTTGGAGCGTATCTAAGATATCTAATAATCGATCAGGACGATGAACCATTGCCAAACGTCCATTTGATTTGAGAATACTCTGGGCACTACGACAGATTTCCTTAAGATTGGTTGTAATTTCATGCCGAGCTAAAAGGTAATGCTCACTTTCGTTCAGATTAGAATTTGGATCCACTTTAAAATAAGGCGGATTGCATAAAATCAAATCAACCTTGCTCCCCTGAATGTGACTAGGCATATTCTTCAAATCATCACAGATGACCTGCATCTGTCCGTCCAGCCCATTTAAACGCACTGAGCGTTCAGCCATATCAGCAAGACGTTCCTGAATTTCTACAGATAGAATTTTAGCCTTGGTCCGACTACTGGCAAACAGTCCAACAGCTCCATTGCCCGCACAGAAATCTACTATCAAACCATTTTTCGGAAAACGAGGAAAGCGTGACAAAAGTACACTATCCACTGAATAGCTGAAAACCTCACTATTTTGAATAATTTTGATGTCAGTAGAGAAGAGTTGGTTAATGCGCTCTCCTGTTTTTAATAATTGTTCTTCGTTCATACTTCTATTATAGCAAAATATAATAACATCACAATGATTTTAGGGGATATCAATTACTGTTTTTCTTTAAATGTTCCAAGGCTTCTCGTGTCCAAACAGGCATCATGCGACCAAGCGGCGCGAATCCATGTTTGATGCGATCATTCGAAAAACGTCTCCGTCTAGGAAGTTGATGTTTTTCTTCTTCCAAGGTACGAATGGAAAGACTAGCCTTCCCTGTGTATTCGTCAAAATCTACTACTTGTACCTGGACTTCATCACCGATTTTTAAAACCTCGTAAATATTCTCGATAAATCCTGTCCGAATCTCCGAAATATGAATCAGTCCTGTCACTCCTGTTTCTAACTCAACAAAAGCTCCATAGGGCTGAATCCCAGTAATACGGCCATTTAGCTTATCACCGATTTTCATTTTAGTCCTCAATTTCAATAGTTTCAATTACGACATCTTCAACTGGCTTGTCCATTGCACCTGTTTCGACACCTGCAATTGCATCCAGAACTTCATAAGAAGCTTCATCCGCAAGTTGACCGAATACAGTATGACGACGGTCTAGGTGAGGAGTTCCACCTTGTTCTGCATAAATCTCCGCAATTGGCTCTGGCCAACCACCACGAGCAATTTCTTTCTTAGAATATGGCAAGTGTTGATTCTGCACGATAAAGAACTGGCTACCATTTGTATTCGGCCCAGCATTAGCCATAGAAAGGGCTCCACGGACATTGTAAAGTTCTTCTGAAAACTCATCCTCAAATGACTCACCATAGATAGATTCACCACCCATACCGGTTCCAGTTGGGTCTCCACCTTGAATCATAAAATCTTTAATAATACGGTGGAAAATCACACCGTCATAGTAACCGTCTTTTGATAGAGCAATAAAGTTGGCTACTGTTTTTGGTGCGTGATCAGGGAAAAGTTTGATACGCATATCCCCATGATTTGTCTTAATAGTCGCAATTGGACCTTCTACTGCTTCAATGTCTACTTGTGGAAAATGTAATTCTTTTTCTACCATACCAAATCCTTCTAAGGCATCAAAGATGCCATCTTCTTCTAATGTTTTTGTAATATAATCTGCTTTTTCTTTGATTTTGTCATGAGAAACACCCATAGCGACACTAATGCCTGCATAATCAAAGAGCTCTAAATCGTTAAGTCCGTCCCCAAAAACCATCACATTTTCAGGTTTAAGACCTAATTGGTCTACCACTTTGGCAACTCCAGCTGCTTTTGAACCGGAAATCGGCACCACATCTGACGAATGTTCATGCCAGCGTACCATACGCAAAGTCGATGCTAAGCTTTCAGGCAAGACAAGGTCATCACCCTGCTCCTCAAAGGTCCACATCTGATAAATATCTTCTTTTTGGTAAAAATCAGGGTCCACCTCTAAATCAGGATAAATCGGGTCAATCGCCTGGCTAATCATCTCTGTTCGCCTTGATAGTTTAGTAGCATGACTTCCCACCAAACCATAATCAATCCCAACTTCTTTGGTCCAAGTAATATACTCTTCAACCTTATCTTTAGCAATTTTGTTACTATAAATGACATTGCCCTTTTTGTCCTCAATATAAGCACCATTCAAGGTTACAAAGAAATCAGGTTTGAGGGCTTTAATCTCTGGGACGACACCAAAAATACCTCGACCAGTCGCAATTCCTGTCAAAATTCCTTTATCACGTAATTGTTTAAAGGCTGTTGGAATAGTGCTTGGAATAAAGCCAGTCTTTGAATTTCGTAAAGTATCATCTATATCAAAAAAGATAATCTTAATCTTCTTAGCCTTGTATCTTAACTTGACATCCATTATAATACCTCCTTCAATTCACTCCTTCCATTATACCATAAAGTAGAGAAATCCCACATCCCCAATAAAATCCTTGTCTCTTATCCGAATTCCTTTACTAGATACAAAACCAAATCATCATTATTTTGGCTAGTTGCATTCATTTCCAATCGTACAATTCATCTTTGACTTACCCACCTTTACTCTTTCTATTAGCATTATAGCACGCCAAGGTCAAAAAAAACTATCTCATGAAAAATAGGTCCACCGGACCCCAACTCGCTCTCACATTTCAATGCTCGTGAAAAAAAGACCCGTCGGGATCTTAATTCGCTTTCTTATTTTCAAGCTCATGAAAAAGAGGTCCACCGGACCTCAACTCGCTCTCACATTTCAATGCTCGTGAAAAAAAGACCCATAAGGGTCTTTTCTTTAATCTTCGTTTACGAAAGGCATCAAAGCCATTACGCGAGCGCGTTTGATAGCTGTTGTTACTTTACGTTGGTTTTTAGCTGAAGTTCCAGTTACACGACGTGGAAGGATTTTCCCACGTTCTGAAACGAAACGGCTAAGAAGCTCAGTATCTTTGTAATCAACATATTCAATTTTATTTGCTGCGATGTAATCAACTTTTTTACGGCGTTTGAATCCGCCACGACGTTGTTGAGCCATGTTTTTTCTCCTTTATAGTATTAATTGTCCATTAGAATGGTAAATCATCATCTGAAATATCCAAAGGATTGGTTGATCCAAATGGATTTTCATCACGTGAAAAGTCTGGTACTGAATTTGTAGGTGCTGAATGACTGGCAGTTGGTGCAGAATAAGCTCCACCACTTTGTCCTTCACGAGCACTACGGCTTTCCAACATTTGGAAATTCTCAGCTACGACTTCTGTCACGTAGACACGTTGTCCTTGCTGGTTATCGTAACTACGAGTCTGAATACGACCTGTAATCCCGACAAGAGAGCCTTTTTTAGCCCAGTTAGCAAGATTTTCAGCCTGTTGGCGCCACATAACGACATTGATAAAATCAGCCTCACGTTCGCCATTTTGACTCTTGAATGTACGGTTTACTGCAAGAGTAAAAGTCGCAACTGCTACATTTGATGGGGTATAACGTAACTCAGCGTCACGTGTCATACGCCCTACAAGTACAACATTGTTAATCATAATCTACCTTCTTACGCGTCAAGTTTGACGATCATGTGACGAAGAATGTCAGCGTTGATTTTTGAAAGACGGTCAAACTCTTTAAGAGCTGCGTCGTCGTTTGCTTCAACGTTAACGATGTGGTAAAGTCCTTCACGGAAATCTTGGATTTCGTATGCAAGACGACGTTTTTCCCAATCTTTTGATTCAACAACAGTTGCACCGTTGTCAGTCAAGATAGAGTCAAAACGTGCTACCAAAGCGTTTTTCGCTTCTTCTTCAATGTTTGGACGAATGATATAAAGAATTTCGTATTTAGCCATTGATATGTTCCTCCTTTTGGTCTAATGACCCCAAGTCATTGCATGGGGTAAGTGAGGTTTGCTCACAATAAACTATTATACTAGAAAAAAATTTTTTTCGCAAGCTTAAAGTAAGTTATATTTTTCTTTTTAGAGTTTTTTTGCAGAAGTTTTTGTAATTTCATCTACGAGAATATTTTCATCCTCGAATTTCTTTTTCAATGATGAAAGATCAATGCTTCCCTCAATTTGTACTTCAATAACAATTTTACCATCCTTACGTGGAATATTAACGGTATGAGAGATATTAAGATTTTCCTCAACGATTAAAGAAACAATCTTACCTAAAACTCCAACTTCATTTTCTGTGATAAAACGAACACGGATTCCTTCTTCACCATATCCAGCGATTTCAAGAAAGGCACTGAATACATCACGATCTGTAATGACTCCATACAATTGTCCGTTGTCAACAACTGGCAAAATACCAATCTTATTTTTAAGCATGAGATAAGTTGCATCTTCTAAACTTGCATAGCCTGAGACAGTAACAACATCTCGAATCATGACGTCTTTTACTTTTGTCTTATTAAGTAGATAATTCATCTCGAAGATTGAAAGACTAGTCGCTTTTGAAGGACTAGCTTCAGCGATTGTCCCTTCTGTTACCAAGCCTACTAATTTATCATTCTCAATAACAGGGAGACGGTGCAAGCCTTGTTCGCGCATCAAATCTGCTGCGTGTGCAACAGTTGTATCAGGACTGATATAAACGACCTTGCGTGTCATAAAATCTTTAACTGCCATAGGAAATCTCCTTTATGTTTATAGTTTTATTATACACTTTTTACGGAAAGCTATCAAACGCTTTCATTTCTTTTTCAAGATTCAGAAAAATCTGAAGGACTTTACGAAAAAGAGCTCAACTTAGAGCCCTTAATCTTATACTTATGTAGATTGTATGATTGCTTTGCAATCTTTATCCGCCGACTAAAAAGGTCCCCCAGACTAGATGTTAATTGCTGACGCAATTTTTATCCGCCGACTAAAAAGGTCCCCCAGACCTTTTTAGCCACCTAGATATGCTTTTCTGACTTCGTCTGATGCTGCGAGTTCTTTTCCTGTTCCTGATAGGACAATCTTTCCTGTTTCAAGAACATATCCTCGGTCAGCGATAGCTAGTGCTTTATTAGCATTTTGCTCAATCAAGAGAACTGTTGTTCCTTGTTTTTGAATATCTTGGATGATATCAAAAATTTCTTGGATAAAAATCGGAGCAAGACCCATTGATGGTTCATCTAATAAAAGTAGTTTAGGCGTTGACATGAGTGCACGTCCCATGGCAAGCATCTGCTGTTCACCACCAGATAGAGTAGCCGCATCTTGATTTTTACGTTCTTCCAAACGAGGGAAACGAGAGAAGACTTTCTTCAAATTTGCTTGATTCTCTTCACGATTTTTCTTAAGAAAGGCTCCCATCTCCAAGTTTTCCAAAACAGTCAAACCAGGGAAGACATGACGTCCTTCTGGTACTTGAGAAAGTCCTGATGCCACAATCTTTTGCGCAGGCATCTTTTGGATTTCTTGTCCCAAAAATTCAATTCGACCAGAGCTTGGACGAACAAGGCCTGATAGGGTACGAAGGATAGTTGTTTTACCAGCACCGTTAGCACCGATAAGAGAAACAACTTCCCCTTCATTGACTTCAAAGCTCACATCACGTACAGCTTGAATCATGCCGTAGTGTACTGAGAGGTTTTCAACTTTTAACATAGACATTAGGCTTCACCTCCAAGATAAGCTTCGATAACTCGTTTATTGTTCTTGATTTCATCTGGTGTCCCATGAGCAATCAAACGACCGTACTCAAGTACGTAGATACGTTCAGTGACTTCCATGACCAAGTTCATATCATGTTCAATCAGCATGATAGTGATCTTGAATTCATCCTTGATGCGACGAATCAACTCAGTCAATTCTGCAGTTTCTTGTGGGTTCATACCTGCTGCAGGCTCATCCAAGAAGAGGATTTTAGGTTCAGTGGCAAGGGCACGAACAATTTCCAAACGACGTTGTTGGCCATAGGCTAAGTTTTTAGCTAAGGTTTCAGCATCACCATCTAAATCAAAGATTTTTAGTAATTCTAAGGCTTTAGCTTTTAATTCTTTTTCATTCTTATAAAAAGCTGGTAAACGCAAGAAACTTGCAAAAACATGTTGTTTGTGATGGTTACTAAATGCAATAAGAACGTTATCCAAAACTGTCAAGTCTTTAAAGAGACGAATGTTTTGGAAGGTACGCCCTAAACCAAGAGATGCGATTTTATAAGGTTGCTTACCATTTAATAAGTGGCCATCTAAGGTTACTGTTCCTTCGCTTGGTTCATAAACTCCTGTCAGCAAGTTGAAAAGAGTTGTTTTCCCAGCTCCGTTCGGTCCAATCAAGCCAACAAGTTCACCTTCGTTCAATTCTAGAGTTACATCTCCAACAGCAGTCAGACCACCAAAATGCTTGGTTAACTGTTTTACTTCAAGTAATGCCATTAGTTTTGTCCCTCCTTCTTACCTTTTTTAAAGAGTCTTGATAGGCTCAATTCCCAGGTTCCAAGAAGACCACCTGGTCTGAAAATCATAACGAGTACCAAGGCCAAAGCATAGATAATCATACGAACGCTAGCCACATCTTGAAGGAACATATTCAAAATACCAAGAACAATCGCAGCGACAATTGCTCCTGTAATTGATCCCAAGCCACCAAATACAACGATAATTAAAACGTTGATAGAGTTGATAAAGCTATAATCTTTTGGCACAACAGAACCGATAAATCCTGCTTGAAGGGAACCTGCAATACTTGCAGTCATAGCTCCAAAGACAAATGCGATAATTTTGATTTTTGTTGTATTGACCCCGACAGATTCAGCTGCAATTTCATCTTCACGAACAGACAAGGTTAAACGACCGATTGGACTACGAAGGAAATTCAGCGTTGCAAGTGTCGTAATCACGGCAAAAATGTATACCATTTGCCAATTAGTAAAGTTTGGAATACCAAGGATACCAGCAGCTCCGTTTGTTAAATCACCACCATTGACGATTAGGATACGGATAATTTCAGCAACCCCAAGTGTCGCAACTGCAAGGTAGTCCCCCTTCAAACGAAGGGTAGGAATTCCAACGACCAAGGCAACCAAACCAGCAATGATAGCACCAAGCAACATAGCTCCAAAAAAGGCACCATAAGTTGGAGATTTAGAACCAATAATGGCTGCTGCATAGGCACCGATAGCCATGAACCCAGCATGTCCAAGAGAAAATTGACCAGAAAAACCAACGATAAGGTTAAGTCCTACTGCAAGAATAATATTGATACCGATTTGTTCTAAAATCTGAATATGGAAAAGGTTTAAAATACCAAACGAAACTAATAAGCTAATCACACCATATCCAAGCAACAAAAGGAGCAACCAGAGAATATTAACTTTTAAATTTTCTTTCATTGTTTACACCTTCTCTTTCACATTCTTACCAAGGATACCAGCTGGACGAACAATCAAGATCAATAGCAAGATTCCGTACACGATAGCATCACGGAAATCTGACATTCCGAAGGCTGTTGCAAAAGTTTCCAATAGTCCGATTACAAAACCTCCAAGAGCAGCACCAGGGATGATTCCGATACCACCAAGAACAGCAGCCACGAATGATTTAATACCCGGAGTCATTCCCATCAATGGTTCAAGAGAGTTGTAGTAAAGGGCAATCAAGACACCTGCTGCACCAGCCAGAGCTGAACCTAAGGCAAAGGTGAAACTGATTGTACGGTTTACGTTGATCCCCATTAACTGAGCTGCATCACTATCTACAGATACGGCACGCATGGCTTTCCCCATTTTTGTTTTTTGCACGATGAGTTGCAAAAGAATCATCAAAACAATCGAAACCGTCAAAATCAACAATTGAATATTTGTTAGACTGATTGGACCCAAGTCATAACGAACTGTTTGGATTGCTTGAGGGAAGGCACGTGTATTGGCACCTACTAGATAGACCATTCCATACTCAAGCAAGAAGGATACCCCGATAGCAGTAATCAATACAGAGATACGAGTTGAATGTCGGAGTGGACGGTAGGCTAGAAACTCGATGATAACACCGAGAATTGCTGAACCAATCATGGACAAAATTAAGGCTAAAAAGAAATTTAAATGGAGGGCATTAATCAAGAAATAACCCATGAAGGCACCCATCATATAGATATCACCATGGGCAAAGTTAATAAGCTTGATAATTCCATAAACCATAGTATAACCCAGGGCTAGCAAGGCATAGACACTACCCAAGATTAAACCATTGACAAGTTGTTGAAGCATATGGTTCACTCTTTCTAAGTTTTATTTTTAGGATTTTATAAAAAATAATCCCTTTATAAATACCGAAACAGGGAGTGAGTAAAAGCTCATTCCCCATTTACGATATCTATAAAATTATGGTTTTACGACTTCTGCCGCATCTACTTTACCATTATTCATGGTCATCATGAAGGCTGTTTTCACAGTGTTATGATCTGCATCAAAGCTTGTTTGACCTGTAACACCTTCGAAGTTTTGTGTTTTAGCAAGATTGTTCTTGATATCAACTGAAGTTTTTGCACCTTTTGCTGCATTAGCTACAAGGTAAACTGAGTCATAAGCAAGAGCTGCAAATGTTGAAGGATCTTCGTTATATTTTGCACGATAAGCTTCAAGGAAGGCTTTTGCTTTATCTGAAACATCAACAGTAGTTGAGAATCCTGAGATGAAGTAGATATTTGATGCGCGTTCAGCAGTTGCTTGTTGAACAAATTCTGCACCGTTAAATCCGTCACCACCGATGATTGGCTTATCAATTCCCATACCACGAGCTTGGTTTACAATCTTACCAGCTTCTGTGTAGTAACCTGGCAATACGATTGCATCAAAGTCTTTATCTTTGATTTTTGTCAAAGCTGCTTGGAAGTCTGTATCACCTGATACAAATGTTTCATCTGCTACGATTTCACCTGTGAATGAATCACGGAAAGATTTTGCAATACCTTTAGCGTAGTCACTTGAGTTATCTGTATACAAGACCACTTTCTTAGCGTTCAATTTGTTTGAAACGTAGTTTGAGATGATTTTTCCTTGGAAACTATCTTGGAATGTTCCGATGAAGAGGAAATCTTGACCTTTTGTCAAACCATCTTGAGTAGCACTTGGAGAAATCAATGGGACTCCAGCTTGTGTAGCATTTGCTACTGCCGCTGCAGTTGCACCTGAAGTCGCAGGTCCTACGATAGCTGCTACCTTAGATTGAGTCACAAGGTTTGTTGAAACAGAAGCAGCTTCAGCAGTTTCAGATTTGTTATCTTTGTCGACTACTTCGATTTGTTTTCCATCGATACCACCTGCTGCGTTGATTTCATCAACTGCAAGTTGAGCACCCTTTTGCTCAGAAGTACCGTAAGATGCTACAGCACCAGTTTCTTCGAAGTTGAAACCAATTTTTACAACTTTTTCATCGATTGGGTTACCAGTTGTGTTTGAAGCTCCTGACTTCACTTCCCCACAAGCTGCTAAAAGAGCTGTACTTGCAAGAGCTACAAGTGACAATGCAAATTTTTTCTTCATGTTTATCTCCTTTTAATGTTCAATTTAAATTACATGTTAAGAATATACCGAATTATCAGAAAATTGTCAACAAGTTTCTCTCACTTTTTAAATGATAACGTTTTCGCTAGTTTTATATAGGTTCCCAACGAAAGGAGTTTCCAATTCTTGGATATGACAAACTCTCACTTTCTTGATAAATTTCTCTTTTCCTAAACGATTTACCAGCTCTTCTACTTCCTCTGTTGGGACATAAAGTTGTAGGTAACGATGTTTTTTTGAGTGGTAACAAATATCACCATAATTTGCGAGTTTTTTAGCATCGCGATTATAGTATAAATAGATAATCAGACCAGACCGATTCTCTTTTTGAAACATAATTCAACTTCCTTCTAACAATCTTCCTTCTATTATATCAAAAAAAACAAGCTCAGTCGAGCTTGCTTTAGTAGTTTAATTCAAAGAATTATTAGCCATAATTTCGTCAATAAAACCGTAGTCAAGAGTTTCTTGAGCGCTCATCCAGTAATCACGTTCAGCATCTTTATGAATTTGCTCAACAGATTTGCCAGAATTATCTGCTAGGATTTGCTCCAAAGTCTTACGAGTTTTAAGCAAGTGTTCAGCAGCGATGGCCATATCAGTCTGCTGAGTACCACCACCTGTACCACCCATTGGTTGGTGAATCATGTATTCTGCATTTGGAAGCATGAAACGTTTGCCCTTTGCTCCACTTGAAGCAATAATTGTACCCATTGAGGCTGCCATCCCCATAACGATAGTTTGGACATCTGCCTTGATAAAGTTCATAGTATCAACGATTGCCAAACCAGCTGATACAGAACCTCCAGGAGTGTTTACATAAAGGTAAATATCTTTTGTACTATCTTGGGCATCCAAGAAAAGCAATTGGGCGATAACTGAGTTTGCCATATTGTCTTCGACTGGTCCAGTCAACATGATAATGCGGTCCTTAAGAAGACGTGAGTAAATGTCATACGAGCGTTCTCCACGACTTGTTTGTTCAATAACTACAGGAATCATTCATTTCTCCTTTTGATTTCTAATTTCTTTGTTAATAGGATTATTATATATCTTTGGTCAAAAAAGGTCAAATTTTTGCTCTATTCTTATAGACAGACACAAAAATTCAACCTCCTTTTAAAACTAAAACCAAAAGCAGTTTTAGTCTATCCTTAGAATCTTATTTTGTTCCGAACAAGCGGTCTCCAGCGTCTCCAAGACCTGGAACGATGTAACCATGTTCGTTCAAGCGTTCATCCAAAGCTGCTGTAAAGATTTCTACATCAGGGTGTGCTGCTTGAAGTGCCTTCACACCTTCTGGAGCTGATACAAGGCAGACAAACTTGATGTTTGAAGCACCACGTTTTTTGAGGGAGTCAACAGCCAAAATCGCTGATCCACCTGTTGCAAGCATAGGATCAACTACAAAAATTTGACGTTGGTCAATATCTTCAGGTAATTTTACCAAGTATTCTACTGGTTGAAGGGTTTCTTCGTCACGGTACATACCAATGTGACCAACTTTTGCTGCTGGAACCAAACTCAATAGTCCATCAACCATACCAATACCTGCACGCAAGATTGGGACAATCGCCAATTTTTTACCAGCCAACTGTTTTTGAACTGTTTTTGTGATCGGTGTTTCGATTTCTACATCTTCAAGTGGAAGATCACGAAGCACTTCATATCCCATCAACATTGCAATCTCGTCTACTAGTTCACGAAAAGCTTTTGTAGAAGTGTCAGTGCGACGCAAGATTGATAATTTGTGTTGAATCAGTGGATGATTAATAACTTCAAGTTTTCCCATTTTCTGAATTCCTTCTTTCAATTTATTCTACTTATTATACCAAAAAATGGTTTAAAAATCTTTCTAAACCATTTATTTTTTTTATAACTCTAGATCAAATCTGCTGCTTGAAGAGCTGCTTGAACTGTCTCAAGTGGCAAATGTGTTAATTCTGTCCCTTTTTCTTTATAAAGGTATTGGGCATAATCGTCCATGCGATATTGATTAATATAAACCACACGCTCACATCCTACCTGAAGCAGTTGTTTTGTACAGTTGAGGCATGGAAAATGAGTGACATAGGCTGTGAAACCTTTTGGAACGCCACGCTCTGACCCTTGTAAGATAGCATTCACTTCTGCATGAAGAGTGCGGACACAGTGGCCTTCAATCACTAGACAGTCATGATCTATACAATGCTCTGTTCCTGATACAGAACCATTATACCCTGTTGAAATAACCTTGTTATCCTTGACTAAAACAGCTCCTACCTTGGCACGTTTACAGGTTGAGCGATTGGCAATCAATAGAGCTTGAGCAGCAAAATACTCATCCCAAGCTAGTCTTTTTTCTGTCATAGCATTTCTCCTCATGTTTTATTTTTTGAAAAATGGCAGGCGTAGATCTGCGATTTTTTCAGCAGGAACCTTCATCCCATCCTTGATCCATTTAAGCAAGACCGATACGATGGCCGAACTCCAAAATGAATGCAGGTAAGAACTGACACCCTTTGATTTCCCATAGTATTTTTCTAGAAATTCTTGCATGGCTTGCACAAAGATTTTTTCTAAGTGATAGTCTAGGGCAAGCTGAATAACTTTGGCTTCTTTCTTGGCTTCTCTAAAGAGATGAACCCATACGAGATAAAGGTCTGTTTTAACATCGTAATGGCCTAATTGCTCCATGATGTTATGGACGCTACGTTTAAAGACACTTTCTAAAATCTCTTCTTTTGAATCATAGTTTCGATAAAAAGCTGCACGAGAAACGCCAGCACGCTTGACTAACTCAGAAATGCTAATCTTAGCCAACTCCTTTTTCTCCAAGAGTTGCAAAAGAGCTGTTTCAATCGCTTCTCTGGTTAGCAAATTAGATTCTTGATTTGATTTTCTAAGGTTTTCAAGCGATTTTTCAGATATTTTACGTTCAGACATAACAATTTCTTTCTACTTGTGACAACAGAGAGGTACTACTTTTGTTTCAAGGGCTTTCATGATATAATTGTAAAAAAAGACAGAACCTTTGTCAATGTATAAGTGATAAAGATGGAGAATTTCTATGACTTGGAAGATTGTAGCTGACTCTGGTTGTGATTATCGCCAACTGGCAAACCCCGCTTTTGATACTGAATTTGTCAGTGTTCCCTTAAAGATTCAGGTAGCAGATCAAGTCTTTGTCGATGATGCCAATCTGGATATCGATAAGATGATGGAAACTATGTATGCGACTTCTGAAGCTTCAAAATCAGCCTGCCCTAGTCCTGATGATTACTTACGAGCATTCGAAGGCGCCAAACATATTTTTGTAGTGACTATCACTGGAACTCTCTCTGGTAGCCACAATAGTGCTCAATTAGCTAAGAATATCTATCTCGAAGAACACCCTGATACTCAGATTCATGTCATCGATAGCTTATCAGCTGGTGGGGAAGTTGACCTAATCGTCGAAAAAATCAATGATTTGATCAACCAAGGACTTTCTTTTGAAGAAGTCGTTGAAGTGATTACTACTTACCAAGAAAAAACGAAGTTGTTGTTCGTTCTTGCTAAAGTGGATAACCTGGTTAAAAACGGTCGATTGAGTAAGCTTATCGGTACAGTTGTCGGGCTCCTCAATATTCGTATGGTTGGAGAAGCAAGCGAAACCGGAACCTTAGAACTCCTCCAAAAAGCTCGTGGTGCTAAAAAATCTCTTCAAGCAGCCTATGAAGAGTTAATCAAAGCTGGCTACACTGGTGGGCGTATCGTCATGGCTCACCGTAGCAATGAAAAATTCTGCCAACAGCTCTCAGAGCTCTTGCGAGAAAAATACCCACAAGCTGACATTAGAATCATCCCAACTTCTGGACTCTGCAGTTTCTATGCGGAAGAAGGCGGGCTCCTCATGGGATACGAAATCAACTAATAAATCTGACAAGAGATGTCTAATCATCTCTTGTTTTTTTATGGTACAATAGAGCTATGAAACATTTTGATACTATTGTCATCGGTGGTGGACCTGCTGGCATGATGGCTACGATTTCCAGTAGTTTTTATGGTCAGAAAACTCTACTCATCGAAAAAAATCGAAAACTTGGGAAAAAATTAGCTGGAACTGGCGGTGGTCGCTGTAACGTGACTAACAACGGAACTCTAGACGATCTACTCGCTGGCATCCCTGGAAATGGGCGATTTCTTTACAGTGTCTTCTCCCAGTTTGATAACCATGATATCATCAACTTTTTCACGGAAAATGGAGTCAAACTCAAGGTAGAAGACCACGGACGTGTCTTCCCAGCCAGCGATAAATCGCGAACCATAATCGAGACTCTGGAGAAGAAAATTACGGAACTAGGCGGGCAAATTGCCACTCAAACAGAGATTGTTTCGGTTAAAAAGATAGACAACCAGTTTGTCCTTAAGTCCGCAGACCAAACCTTCACTTGTGATAAACTCATCGTCACAACAGGTGGTAAGTCTTATCCTTCGACTGGTTCGACTGGTTTTGGCCACGAGATTGCCCGTCATTTCAAACATACCATTACCGAACTTGAGGCTGCTGAAAGTCCCTTATTGACAGATTTTCCTCATAAGGCCTTGCAGGGAATTTCGTTAGACGATGTGACTCTCAGCTATGGCAAGCACGTCATTACTCATGATCTGCTCTTTACCCACTTTGGTTTATCTGGTCCTGCTGCTTTGCGTATGTCTAGCTTTGTCAAGGGTGGCGAAATCCTCTCTTTAGATGTCTTGCCACAACTTTCTGAAGGCGACTTAATAAATTTTCTAGAAGAAAACCGTGAAAAATCCTTAAAAAATGCCTTGAAATCTTTGTTGCCAGAACGCTTGGCAGAATTCTTGGTGCAAGGCTACCCTGAAAAAGTTAAACAGCTAACTGAGAAAGAACGGTACCAACTTGTCCAGTCTATCAAAGCTCTTAAAATTCCAGTAACTAGCAAAATGTCCCTTGCTAAATCCTTTGTCACTAAAGGTGGCGTTAGTCTCAAGGAAATCAATCCTAAAACACTGGAAAGTAAATTGGTTCCTGGACTTCACTTTGCTGGCGAGGTACTAGATATTAATGCCCACACAGGTGGCTTTAACATCACTTCTGCCCTCTGCACCGGCTGGGTTGCAGGAAGTCTACATTATGATTAAACTTTAAAGTAAGAAATCGGCAGAGATTACTCCGCCGATTTTTATTTTGTCTGAGTTCTAACATAGTGGGCAATAACATCTGAAGTGTATTGAGCTGTTCCCTTTCCAAACTTATCAATGTTTTCCTTGAACTCTGGATTATAGACATAGCCTTGGCCGATATAACCGAAGACCTCGATAGAGCAGTCAAATCCATAAGTACGAATAGCTTGTAAGAGCTTGGCTGCTTGCTCTTGGTTTTCAATTGCTGTTGCAGGTAGACCAGCTTTGAGATTTTGAGCCAAGGCTTGAAAGACTTGATTAAAGGCTGATGTAACCTCATCCTCTCGTCCTTTTTGACGCTCGAGAGCCTGGTCCATGACTTCTTGGCCATATTTCTCTACTGCCTCTTGGTGGTATTTTTGATTGTCTTGATAGCTAAATCCAGTGAATTTTTCCTCAATAGTCATTTTTCTTTCTCCTTTTTGTTCTTGTATGGTTTTTTGCAAGGTAGATATCAAGGTATCCAGATGTTGCCTTTCTCGAGTTAGATAGTCCAGTTGCCTGATCAGATGGGGCAATAATTCTGAAGTTTCTTGTTCTAACAGCTCTGCTATTTTTTCTAAAGAAAAACCTAGATATTTGTAATAAAGAATGACCTGAAGTCGTTCCAAATCATCCTGACTATAGGTTCGATAGCCGTTTTCCGACTTTAAAGGAACCAAGAGTCCTATCTTATCGTAATGATGCAGGGTCTTGACAGAGACGCCTGAAAGCTGCGCAGCTTCTTTAATATGGTACATGATTTTCTCCTCACATTGATAGTATACACCCTTCCCTTAGGTCAGAGTCAAGATTTTTTTATAAAAGTTTAACTATTTTTAAATTTGGGGAAGATAATCGGTCTAAGCCATTGTCAAACTTTGACCTATTGTCCTCAGATTCGGAGAATTCCAAGTTAAAAAAGGACTTAAGAATATCTCTCAAGTCTTTTCTTTTTATGGATGGCTGACAATCAATTCTAGACCTTGCCCTTCCAAGGTCCAAGCTTCAACATCACTTGGTAAGATAAAGTGACTGCCTTTTTGAATTGGATAATCTTTTCCGTCAACAGTCAGTTTCCCTTGACCAGCCAAGATGCTAAATAAGCTGTAGTCAGCTGTTTTTTCAAAGTCAACTTTTCCTGTGATTTCCCACTTGTAAACTGCAAAAAAATCATTAGATACAAGAAGAGTTGAACGCAAATCATCTGCTTTAACTGTTACAGGTCTGCTATTAGCGGGTTCTCCGATATTCAAAACATCGATAGATTTTTCAAGGTGAAGCTCACGCAAGTTGCCATTATCATCCTTGCGGTCAAAGTCATAGACACGATAAGTTGTATCACTAGACTGTTGTGTTTCAAGGATCAAGATACCTGCTCCGATAGCATGCATAGTTCCACTTGGTACATAAAAGAAATCTCCAGCTTTTACAGGAACTTTTGTTAACAAGGAATCCCAGTTTTTATCTTCGATTTGCTGGCGGAGTTCTTCTTTTGACTTGGCATTGTGACCATAGATAATCTCTGAACCCTCATCTGCAGCGATGATATACCAGCACTCTGTCTTTCCAAGTTCGCCTTCATGCTCTAATCCATAAGCATCATCTGGGTGAACTTGAACACTGAGCCAGTCATTGGCATCGAGGATTTTAGTCAAGAGTGGAAATACTGGTTCCGGACGGTTACCAAATAACTCACGGTGTTCCGCATACAAGGTAGCTAGATCGATTCCCTCAAAGCGACCATTGGCTACCTTAGACACACCATTTGGGTGAGCTGAGATTGCCCAATATTCTCCGATTTTTTCGCTTGGAATGTCGTATCCAAACTCATCACGTAGTTTAGTCCCACCCCAGATTTTTTCTTGCATTACAGAATTTAAAAATAACGGTTCTGACATCTTGATCTCCTGTCTGATTTTTCTCCCTTCATTATAGCAAAAAAAGAGTTCTGATTGAACTCTTTTTCATATATTATAAAGTAGGGAGAAGATTTTATAAAATTAGTAACGATATGGACTTCTTATTCTATCGAGAAACTCAATTAACAAGATTTGGAAGAATAAACACCGTAAAGAAAGCCATGGCAATCATCATAAATACAAACAGGTAGACAGAATATTTGAACAACCATGTAAAACGACCTGGTTTTAAAGGTCTTTCTACGTAGGAATATTTTGGTTTTTTAGGGTCATAATAAACAGCAACCTTACTACCTACTGGGAAATACTCTTCTAAAGGTGATTTGGTTAAAGAGATGAAACTGTTCCTATAAATTTTATATCTTAAAACCTGAGGAATTTCCCCATCTTCAAAATTGTCCATTTTGACATCAGATACGATTGAACCTAAGGGAGTACTGATTGTATTTGAAATAGCAGATCGAAATTTTGGCCCGACGACCTTATATCGGTTCCCATCAAAAGTGTACTCAACCACTGGAAGGCTAATTCCGTTATAAAGAGCATAGGAATATCGGATAATAACTCCTTCCGTTTTTTCGGTGCATCTCTTGGCATTTCTATAATTACTTAATATAAAATAGTCAAACATAAAATAGGTAAAGACAGCAAAGCCTAAATCCATTAAACCAAATAATAAAAAGAAACTTGTTGGCATCTTTTTCTCCTTCAAACATGATGATGACTCTATTTTAACAGAAAAGATGGGGGAAAAAAAGACCGGATTGCTCCGATCTTTTAATAGTTTATGTTCTCAATTTCTGTTTTAAAAATAGCTAAGGTTAACTTCAAATGACTAAGCGCCCTTATTTCATTCTATAAAAATCAATGACTAGACCAGTAGGGCCTTTAACTAATAAGGACTCTGTTCCCCAATCCGTTTCACAAGGACCATGTAAAATCTCGACACCAATCTCTTTTAACCGCTTTTGGTTCTGGTCGACATCCTCAACCTCAATGTGTAGAATGATTCCTGACTGAAAATTGTTCAAAGGAATCAAATGATTTTGGGATAACATGAGACAGTGACTGCCAATCGTGAACTGAGCAAAACTGTTATCTACATAGTCCGCCTTTTTATCCAAGATACTCTCTAATTCAGCACAGACTTGGGGAACATCTGACACGATAATATCTAATTGATTTAAATTCATTTACTGTCCTCCACAAAAAGACCGGATTGCTCCGATCTTTTAAGTTTCTCTCTAAGAAAATCAATGCATAAAATCTACAATGTTTACTTTTGATTTTCGACGAGAGGAATTATTTAATTGCGCGTGATTGCAATCCTTCTTCTTCTAAGAAGAGGCGGAATGGTACAAGCTCTTCAGCTTCGTATTTTTCCTTGAAGGCTTTGATTGCTTCTTCTGAGTGTTGTTTTGGATCCAACTCAAGTACTTCTACTGGAAGTGGACGGTGTGGTGTGATGTGAGCATCAATAACAACAGTTTTACCTTCTTTGTTCAATTTAACAGCTTCTGCAACAACTGCATCGATATCTTCGATACGGTTTACAGTGAACCCTACAGCACCTTGCGCTTCAGCGATTTTCGCATAGTCAGCATTAGGGAAGTCACAACCAAACAAGTGTTTGTTTGTGTCTTCGTATTTGTCCTTGATGAAGGCATATTTACCATTTGAGAAGACAACGTTGATAACTGGAAGGTCGTATTGAACGTTTGTGATAACGTCTGGGTAGCACATGTTGAATGCACCGTCACCCATGATGTTCCATACTTGGCGATCTGGATTGTCTTTCTTAGCAGCGATACCACCAGGAAGGGCAATACCCATTGTCGCAAAGAGTGGAGATGTACGCCACATGTTCTTAGGTGTCATGTGAAGGTGACGAGTAGATGTTTGAGTAGTGTCACCTACGTCGATTGAGTAGATAGCATCTTGATCAGCATGTTTGTTGATTGCATTGTAAACTTGATACAATTGCAATTCACCCTCAGTTTTACCTTCGAGTTTGTTCATGTAATCACGCCAGTTTTGGTTGTTCTTCACGTTTGCACGCCACCATGGAGTAGATTCAACTGGGTTCACTTTGTCGAGGATAGCTTTAGCTGCTTGACCTGCATCACCAAGGATTGAAGCGTCAAGGGCGTGACGTTTACCAAGTTTGTAAGGGTCAATATCCACTTGGATGAATTTTTCAGTGTTCTTGAATGCTTGGTAAACTTCAGCAAATGGGAAGTTTGAACCAAGGAAAAGAACTGTGTCTGCTTCAAAGACCACTTCGTTGGCTGGCTTCCAACCAACACGGTAAGCAGAACCTGTCAAACCTTCGTAGTTCCATTCGAAAGCTTCGAAGTTTTTACCAGTTGTGATGATTGGTGCTTTGATTTTACGTGACAATTCAGTGATTACTTCACCAGCTTTCACACCACCGTAACCAGCGTAGATAACTGGACGTTCAGCGTTGTTCAAAATTTCAACAGCTTTGTCGATTTCAACTTCGTTCAAAGCAGGAGCGATGAATGAACGGTCGTATGAACCTGAACCGTAGTATGAGTTTTCGTCGATTTCTTGAAAACCAAAGTTTACTGGAATTTCAACGACAGCTGGACCTTTTTTAGAAACGGCAGCACGGCAAGCTTCGTCAATGACTTTTGGTAATTGTTCTGCGTAAGCTACACGTTTGTTGTAAACAGCGATACCGTTGTACATTGGGTTTTGGTTCAATTCTTGGAAGGCATCCATGTTCAATTCGTTAACTGGACGTGATCCAAGAATAGCAAGGAATGGAGTGTTATCCATAGCTGCATCGTAAACACCGTTGATCAAGTGAGTTGCACCTGGTCCACCTGAACCAACTGCAACACCGAGAGATCCGCCAAATTTAGCTTGCATAACCGCTGCAAGAGCACCTGTTTCTTCGTGACGAACTTGCAAGAAACGGATATCTTTGTCTTCAGCCAAAGCGTCCATCAATGAGCTGAGTGTTCCTGATGGGATACCGTAGATAGTATCTACGCCCCATGTTTTCAATACGTTGAGCATTGCTGCAGATGCAGTAATTTTCCCTTGAGTCATAATGATAACTCTCCTTCAAAATAATTTCATATATTTACAAAAAACGCTTTTATATGTTATTTGAAAACGATTCAGTAAATTTACAATCCTAATTTATCACATTTGATTTTAGATTTCTAAGTATATGCTCAGAAACTTTCATTCTCTATTACAGTACAGTTTGGAAGCTTTTTGAAAATCTGTTTTAGAATAGAAAAAAGCGGTTAAGACCGCCTTTTTATACTCAATGAAAATCAAAGAGCAAACTAGGAAGCTAGCCGCAGGTTGCTCAAAGCACAGCTTTGAGGTTGCAGGTGAAGCTGACGTGGTTTGAATTTGATTTTCGAAGAGTATTAATCGACTTTAGTAAAATTAAGCATAAGAGAGCTGATTAAAACAGATACTGAACTAAAGGCCATGGCCAATCCTGCAAGTTCTGGATTGAGCACTAAACCAAGTCCTGAAAAGACTCCTGCTGCAATCGGAATACCAATGAGGTTATAGATAGAAGCCCAGAAAAGATTGAGTAGAATACGATTAAAGGTCTTCTTACTCATATCAAAAGCACGTGCCAATCCTAGTAAATTGTTGGTTGTAAGGACAAGATCTGCTGATTCGATAGCAATATCTGTACCAGAGCCCATGGCAATTCCGACATCGGCTACACTGAGGGCCGGCGCATCATTGATACCATCTCCAACAAAGGCCAATTTGCCATTCTTTTGAAGCTTGTGAATTTCATGTGCCTTTTCCTCTGGCAAGACATTTGCGATCACTTCTTCGATTCCAATTTGCTCTGCAATCGCATGGGCTACTCCAGCATTATCTCCGGTAAGCATAACAGTTCTAAGGCCACGTTTTTTCAATTTGGCAATAGCTTCTTTGGCATTTTCCTTAGGGACATCCTGCAAGGCAATTAAGCCTTTTAACTGACCATCTACGGATAGGAAGACAACTGTTTTTGCTTCTTTCTCAAGCAAATCAAATCGTTCTTGATAATCATGTGGAATAGCTAGGTCAGCTAAAAGTTTGGCATTCCCCAGCAAGACTTGTTTACCATTAATAATCCCAGTCACACCTTTTCCATGCAAGGCTTGGAAGTTTTCCACTGGGTAAAGGCTAATTCCTAGTTCAGATGCACGATTAACAATAGCTTGAGCTAGCGGGTGTTGAGATACATCTTCCAGTGAAGCAGCCAAACTTAGCACTTCTCCTTCATCTCCGACAACATCTGTTACCACTGGCTTCCCTTCGGTCAAGGTTCCTGTCTTATCAAAAACAACTGTTTGGACTTTTTGGATTTCCTGTAAAACTGTACCATTTTTGAGAAGAATCCCCATCTTGGCACTTCGTCCTGTTCCAACCATGAGTGCTGTCGGTGTCGCGAGTCCTAGTGCACAAGGGCAGGCAATAATCAAAACAGCAACTCCGTAGAGAAGTGAAGTCACAAAGCTTTCTCCTAGGAAAACAAACCAGATCCAAAAAGTAAGAAGTCCTAAAATGACAACTGCTGGTACAAAAATCCCAGAAATCTTGTCTGTCAAATCTTGAATAGGAGCACGACTCGTTTGCGCTTTTTTCACAAAGTCCACAATCTGAGCCAACATAGTCTCAGAGCCCACTTTTTCGGCTCTAAAAATGATCGTACCACTATTATTGATGGTTGAACCAATGACAGCATCTCCAACTGATTTATCGACTGGAATACTTTCCCCAGTCACCATTGATTCATCAATACTCGTTTCACCTTCTAAGACAGTCCCATCAACGGCAATTTTTTCACCTGGTCGAACGCGAATGAGATCCCCAACTTTGACTTGTTCTAGAGGTATTTGAACATAAACATCATCACGCAAAACCTCTGCTGTTTTTGCTTGTAGGTCTAATAATTTTTCGACTGCCTGCGAAGTATTTTTTCGCATTTTTTCCTCAAAAACTGCTCCCAAAAGAATGAAGAAGAGGATAAATGCAGCACTTTCAAAGTAAACGGGCAGACCAGTGAAGAGGGCAACTAAGCTATAGAAATAGGCCACTAGGGTTCCCAGAGCAACCAAGGTATCCATGTTGGAATTGTGCTTTTTAAAACTAGCCCAGGCGCTTCTGATATATGGAACTCCAGCTACCAGCATAATGGGTGTTGTGGCTAAAAAGGTGCCCCAACGCATGACTTGGTGACTAATTCCTCCTGTAGACATCCCAATCATGAGAATCACAAGAGGCACAGTAAAGATACTAGTAATCCAAAAACGCTGAAAAAGACTGAGAGACTTTTTAGTTTTTTCAACAACGGTGTAGGTCCCCTTTTGCATCTTCATGCCACATGAAAATTCATGCTCGCCCAAGTCTTGAGGCGTAAAGCGAATGACTTTTTCCTCGTCTTGAGCGATTGGTTCTAGAATCCCTTCTTCTTCGAAGAGAATCTCCTTATAGCAGTTTGAAGGTGTCACACGATGAAAGGTAATCTCAGCAGGAATCCCTTTTTGTAGTTGAATATGGGCTGGATGGTAGCCTTTGTCTGCCGTGATACGGATTTTTTGAACACCATTTTCAAGGCTTGCTTTCACAATTTCTGTCATATTGTTCTCCTATTCTACAATCATCTTACCGTGCATCATATTCATGCCACAAGAGAAACCATACTCACCTGCTTCTTCAGGAGTGATTTCAACCACATATTGGTCTCCCATAGGCAGATCAGCATGCACTCCAAAGTCTGGAAAAACGATTTGATCCAAGCAAGGCGAAGGATCTTTTCGATCAAAAATAATGCGAGCAGGTTGCGATTTTTTGAGGATAATGGTTCCTGGAGTGTATCCTCCCATGACTTCCACTCGAATTTCTTGATAGTCATTTTTTTGCTGGGCTCTCTTAGCATCTTCTTGCGGTTTTTTGAAAAACCAAAAGAGGATAAAAGCAATCATTCCTAAAACAACAATAGATACAAATAGATTTAACATAGCGTCTCCTTTACATACAATTACATCTTACTTCTGTTACAGCACTTGCTTTTTTCTTAGAAATGACTTCTTCCAAACCTTCCAAGTCGGCTAGGGTAAAGTCACATTCTTCTATCAAATCAGCTAGCAAGAGCTTTATTCTTCGAGAACAAAGCTTGTCTTTGATATCCTGAACCATTAAGCCCCTACTATCATCTGGAGTTAAAAGGGACGAATAGACAAAGGACTTGCCCTGTTTTTCCCGAGTCAAACATTCTTTCTCCACCAAACGTGCCAAGAGTGTCTGGATCGTGGATTTGGACCAGCTAAACCTTTTCTCTAATACTTTTATGAGATCAGTACTAGTCTGCTCTCCCTGCATCCAGATAATCTTCATGACCTGCCATTCTGCATCCGAAATCTGCATCAGCACACCTCCAAAATCTACATTTGTCAATTACAATTATCAGTATACTCTCAAAATCTACATTTGTCAACTGAATTTCCTAAAAATTTTTTAAATTTCTCTTTCCAATAGATTTTGTCTATCATTGTGATAAAAAATACATATTATTCAAAGGAGATTTTTAAAGCTACAATTTTTTTCATTTCTAGATGAATAAATTTTAATATTTTTTGATACTATTTAACTTCCTACTACTAAGATAGTATAATCATTATTTGTATTCAATTATCATTAAAATAATACTCTTTTTAGAACAAATAAAATAAACTCAGATAGTCAATACCTATCTGAGTTTTAATTTTACAGTTATATGTAAATCCAGTCATAGAGATTATATGCATAGCCTTATTAGTTGTATGTTTTGTAATATTTCAATTTTATCCAATATATTTCTTCGAGAATTGGTAATTTCGAACCATACCAATAACACTCCCTATGCTAAGACCAAATAAAATAAAAATAAACAGTGCAAACCCATCACCGATTGCTTTACTATTAAATAGATGATTAAATAGTAAAAATAGAGGTGGAACGATAGGGAGTAATACACTACTTACAGCTGCACGTCTCATCTCCTTTGTCTCTCCTGTAATAAACCAAGTAAAAGGTAAAAATCTCATCCAATTTAGATATTCTTTTTGTTGAATTTTTTCTTCAAACAAATGAGTAAATAGGGCATAAAATGGTAATGCGATGTAATAAGTTACTTTAACCAAGAAGTACATTGCACCAATAAATACTGCAACTCCCCACCACATTCCTTCCATTGTTTCTTCGTAATCTTGTTGATATTTTGGTTTTCTAGACATAATAGTTCTCCTTTAGTTTTTCATCCATTATTTCATTAAGTTTGTAAATGTATTGATCGTTGTCAATTTATTATTGTAACTAACTTGTCTTTGTAACTCTTGAAACTGATGATTTAATTGCTCATTTCTTTTCAGTTCTTCATATAAATTTTGAGCTTGACCAAGATTTTGGGCTCTACCTTGATCTATCAAATTAATCATGTATATAAAAGCATTAAAATGAACATCTAAGCCAGCTTGTTGTCTTGCATTAACAAATGGAAGACTATTAAATTTTTCTATAAAGTAATTTCGAGCATCAATAATTTCATCCTTATGATTTATCAACTGTTCAGCTTTTGGCTTATCCTTCTTTACTCGTTGAAAAGCAAAATATATTGGGGACCAAAGAGCCAGCCATAATCCTATCCAGACAGAATATTCAAAAGGTCTGCTAAAAACACCTAAGCCAGATGAGCTAAATTCACCAAGTCTAGGCATATATAATATCAAAAATAAAGAGCCTAATAGCCTAATAACCCATCCAAATCCACTTAGCTTTAGATGAATCAAATCAACGTATTTACTATGTACACTATAGAGATAATCTGTCGTTTCTTTAATACGCTTTGACCAAATTGCAGCATCGATGAGCAATTCTCTACTTCGCTCAGGCTCTTCAAGAGTTGAAACATGTTCTTGAATTACCGTCAGGTATGGTTGTGGATTAGCAATTGGGTAGTATTTATAAGTTTTATCGTCTTTAGTAATGATTTCCATTGAATGGTATTCCCCATTATCAAATACCTCTGACCAACGTTTATTTGGTAGCCTACCCCTCGCATATGCATCCCAAATTGTCCAATCATTAAAACTAGCTGATTTAAAATCTTCAGGAACAAGACCTAAAAAATAATCTAACTCCTTCTCCTCTTGAGAAAAAATACTTTTCATATAAAATTCTCCTTCCACACATATTTTAACATATTGTGGTTATATACACAATATGAAGAAGAGTTATTTTTACTTATAATTAAGTTGAAGGAGTTGATAACGATTATAAGTTTTAACCCACTTTGGGCTACAATGAAGAAAAAAGAAATTTCTCAATATAGATTATTAAAATCAGGGATTGATAACAAAACCCTAGATAGTTTGAAGAAAAATAAAAACATAACTTTACTGACATTAGAAAAGCTATGTTGTATTTTAGATTGTCTTCCAAATGATATCGTAGAATTTATCGAAGAAACTCCTGACTATAATCAAAATCAATAATACCATCTTGGTTAGTTAAAATATTTAATGTAATTAAATAACTATATAGAGTTATTTAACCAATAATTGTAATCAACTCTTGGTTAAATTATTCTAGAAAAAAAACACATAAAATATAGATTTGAATTATCTTATTTTATGTGTTTTTTTGTTTTAGATATAATATTTCAGTTCAAATTAGAGTTTAAACCTTTGTATTTTCAATCTATTAGGCTTCTTGCCAATTTTCTTGGTCTTCTTTAAAGCGTTTAAGGAGAGCAAGTCCTTCTGGTGTAATGTAGCCTTCTTCTTGGGCTAGGTGAATGAGCTCACTGTAGTTTGAAAGAGTCACTAGTTTGACACCAGCATCCGCAAAGTTTTTATCTGCTTTTGGTAATTGATAGCTGAAGATAGCCACGACACCAAGCACATCTGCTCCTTCACGTTTAGCAGCAGCTACGGCTTCAAGAACTGATCCCCCTGTTGAAATCAAATCTTCAACAACAACCATCTTTTGTCCTTGAGCTACACGGCCTTCGATTTGGTTTCCTGCTCCGTGGTCTTTTGGTTTGCTGCGGATATAGGCAAAGGGTAGGTTCATCTTGTCAGCGATGATAGCACCGTGTGGGATACCCGCAGTCGCTGTTCCTGCAATCACTTCTACTTCTGGGAATTCTGCCTTGATGGCTTCTACAAAACCATTCTCAATCAAGGTACGTGTCTCTGGGTAGGCAAGTGTTACACGATTATCCGTATAAATTGGTGACTTGATACCTGATGCCCAAGTGAAGGGCTCTTCTGGTTTGAGGTAAACAGCTTGAATTTTCAATAGATGGCTAGCAATGTCTTTAGCAAGTGTCATGGGATTCTCCTTTGTATTTTTACTTTATTCTTATTTCCAGTCTTGTGTCCATTCATCCTTGATAGCATGATAA
The DNA here is from genome assembly GCF_015546995.1 of Streptococcus infantis. GTDB lineage: Bacteria > Bacillota > Bacilli > Lactobacillales > Streptococcaceae > Streptococcus > Streptococcus infantis_J. Next base: position 11,870 of record NZ_JADMUH010000016.1, on the reverse strand, counting down.
GCTACTACTGGATCAGGGGCTTGAGTGACTGGGCGTCCAACAACGATATAGTCACTACCAATATGATAAGCATCTGCTGGTGTCATGACTCGTTTTTGGTCTCCTACTGCAGCACCTGATGGACGAATGCCGGGTGTCAGGCAAATAAAGTCTGGACTGGTAGCTTCCTTGATGAGTTTTACTTCTTGAGCTGAACAAACCACACCATCTAATCCCGCTTCAGCGGTTTTTTTGGCATAGTGAATAACAGATTCTTGAAGACTGGTTTGAATATTTTGAAAGTCTCTCATTTGTTCCTCAGAGGTTGAAGTTAACTGAGTGACAGCAATTAATTTGGCTTCTTTTCCAAGTCCTTCACGCGCAGCCCTCATCATCTCAACACCACCTGCCGCATGAACATTAGTCATATCTACACCCAGATGAGACAAAACCTTCATGGCTGATTTGACTGTATTTGGAATATCATGGAGTTTGAGATCTAGAAAGACACTATGTCCCAAACCTTTCAGATAAGAAACAATCTCAGGTCCTGTAGCATAATAGAGTTCCATACCTACCTTTAGATAGAGGCTCTCTCCTGCTGGAAAAAGAGCTAAAAATTGCTTGACTGCCTCAAAACTTGGAAAATCAAGAGCAATAACTGGACGAGCTTCACGCATACTTTTCTCCTTTTACCTTTGTTAGCTAGAGAGCATGAAAAAAGGAACCTGCCTACAGCAAGGTTCCACGAAAAATGGGTAGTCTCCACCCTTTCACCGTCTAACCTTAGCTGCCTCTCTGGACTGCTTTAAAGGTTTTTTACTATTCTATTATTTAAAGCGGTACTTGTCAAGTAAAAACAAGTAACTGAACGAATCACATGAAACTTAGCGACTCTGTGTTGTTTGAGTCGTCTGTGTTGTTTGATCTTGATTTCCTTGCTCAGCTTGTTTTTTCTTCTCTTCTTCCTGCTTCTTCTTTTCCTCTTCTTTGGCTTTGACTCTTTCGTCATCCAGAGCCTTATCCACTAGACTATAGCTATAGATACCGACCTCCATGTCAATACCACTAGGAACTGTCAACTGTGATTTTATCTTACTATAGTAAGGTAACTTCTTCCCTAGTTCTGATAATGGCACCAAAATCTCGTCTGTATCATACATGGTAATCTTTAGAAGGTCACTTGTTACCTTACTTGGTGCAAGTTCAATCTTCTCAATCTCTTGCTTAATTTCTGGACTAACTTCATTTAGCTGAGAAATTAGGGTTTTAATCTGTTCATCATCGTTAAATAAAACAGATATGTATTTCTCAGGTAAGTTGTCAGAACTAACGGCAGTTGATTCAATACTTCCACTAGATAAGATTGGATAATGGCTATCTCCAGAAACAGAGTAGGCTACAATCTCAAATTCTTTAACTTCAATGGTGAAGTGAACTGGAAATTGATAAGTTATCTTAGCAGATTCAATCCAGTGATTTGATTTGACCATTTCCGCATGCTTATCTTTATTTAAGAGCAAGCTGATTGTATAGTCACTGTCACGAATGCCAGACGCTTCTCTAACTTGGTCTGCACTTGTCTGAACAGTACCTGTAACGTCAATATGTTTCATTGTAGCTAGAGGACTTAGTAGATAAATAGACAAGAATAAGATTATAAAACTTGGGACGAGGATTGTAACTGCTCGCCAGATATGTATAGAAGGAATGGCTGGTTTTGGAAGTTTACTCTTGGTTTTTACTTTTTTCTGTTTCTTAACCTTTTCGTCAGTTTTTTCTTTCTCTACTTGATCCTGACTCTTAGAGTCTTCTTGAGGAGTTTCCTCCGAATCTTTCTCTTCATTTGAAGTCTCATCGCTAGTATCCGAATCCTTCTCTTCAGATTTTTCGGATTCTTGGTCCACTTCTTCAGAACTCGTAGAGTTTTCTTCCGTTCTTTTGCTCAAATACTCCTGGTGTTGTTTTTGCCATTCTGACACTTCTTGAATGCTTTCAGAAGACTCTGATACTTGTTCTTCTTTTTCACGAGCTTCTTCTTCGGCACGTTTCGCCTCTTCTTCAGCCTTTTTTTGAAGATATTCTTGATTTCGTTTTTGCCACTCTGACAATTCCTTGCCTTGAGTGTCCTGATTCTTTTTATCCTTTGACATCAATTTTCCTTATGATAAATCTTTTTTTAGTAACTCATAAAAATCTGCCACAGATTTTAATTCCTGAGAATTCTTCATCTTGTTTTGGTAAATCTCTTTGTTGGTCAAGAGTTGATTTACTTTTTCTTCTAAAGTTGACAAAGTCAAATCGCTCTCTTGCAACTCCTCAGCATAGCCTTTCTTCACAAAATAGGCTGAATTTTCAATCTGGTCTCCACGGCTGGCTTCACGACCCAGTGGCACAATGACGTGCAATTTAGCCATAGCAAGGAGTTCAAAAATCGTATTGGCACCACCACGAGTGATGACCACATCAGCCATATTCATGAGTGGTTGATAGAGTTCCGTCGCATAGCCAACACGGTAGAGGTTTGAACTTAGTTCATTTAAACTAGCATCACCTGTCAGGTTGATGATATTATAGCGACTAGTCAGCTCTTCCTTGTGGTCTGTTACTAGTTGGTTAAAGACACGCGCCCCAGCAGAACCTCCAACAAATAGAAGAGTTGGTAACTTGTCGTTGAAAGAAGTTCGGATATCCACCATTTCTTCAGGTTCTTCCATAACTGGACCAGAAACCTTGGTCACAGCTCCTACATGTTCTACCTTAGTGAGACTAGACGCTTGCTCGAAAGTAGAGTACATCTTAGTCGCAAACTTATAGGCAATTTTATTGGCCAATCCCATAGAGAGGTCAGACTCGTGGATGAAGACTGGTACTCTGCATACTCGCGCTGCGATAACAGGCGGAACAGATACAAATCCACCCTTAGAAAAGAGGGCTTGTGGACGAACTCGAAGCATGATAAAGAGCGATTGAAGAATTCCAAAAGCAACCTTAAAGACGTCAACCATATTTTGCCATGAGAAATATCGACGTAATTTCCCTGTTGCAATCGAATGGAAGGTAACATCTAAACCTGACTTGAGAATTTCATGATGCTCAATCCCATTTTTATCACCAATATAGTGGACTTCCCAGCCATCTTCGATGAACTTAGGCATTAACAAAAGGTTGAGGGTAACGTGTCCAACCGTTCCCCCACCAGTAAATACTATTTTTTTCATATTATCCCTTTAATTCCGCTACAGTGTCGATGAAAAGGTCTCCACGTACTTCAAAGTTAGCATACATATCCCAGCTCGCATTGGCAGGACTGAGGAGAACAACATCTCCCTCTTCCGCAAGTTCATAAGCCTTACGAGTCGCATCTGCAATATCAGTCGCGTCGACATAAGCCACACCAGCTTTATCTGCTGCACGCTTGACACGTTCGGCAGATTGACCGAGGATGACCATTTTCTTAAGTCCAGTAATATCAGGAACCAATTCGTCAAACTCATTACCACGGTCCAAGCCACCGGCAATCAAGATAACCTTGCTATTATCAAATCCTGACAAGGCTTTTTGAGTTGCTAAAATATTGGTTGACTTACTATCGTTATAGAATTTAACGCCATTGATTTGGTCTACAAACTGGAGACGGTGCTTCACACCACCAAAGGCTGACAAGGTTTCCTTGATGGTTTTATTGTCCACACCACGCAGTTTAGCAACGGCAATGGTTGCAAGAGCATTTTCCACATTGTGGCTACCTGGAACACCGATTTCATCAGCTGCCATGACTTTTTCACCACGGAAGTAGAGAAGACCATCGTCAAGATATGCTCCGTCAACCTTTTCAAGTGTTGAGAATGGTACTACAATCGCGTTTGTCTTTGTAGCAAGCTCTTTAGCTAATTCCTGGTTGAAGTTCAATACTAAGTAATCATCTGCTGTCATATTGCTTTGAATATTCCACTTGGCTTCGACATAGGCATCAAAAGAACCGTGATAGTCAATATGCGTTGGCATCAGGTTGGTGATAACAGCAATTTCAGGATGGAATTCCTGAATTCCCATTAATTGGAAAGAAGAAAGTTCCATGACAAGGGTGTCCTTATCTGTCGCAGTTTGAGCAACCTGACTAGCAGGATAACCGATGTTACCTGATAAGAGTCCATTTTGTCCTGCAGCAGTCAGAACTTCACCAATCATGGTTGTGGTCGTTGTCTTACCATTTGAACCAGTAATTCCAACAATGGGTGCATCAGAAATCAAGTAGGCCAACTCAACCTCAGTCAAAACTGGAATGCCTTTTTCTAGAGCTTTTTCAATCATAGGGTTGCTATAAGGAATACCAGGGTTTTTCACCATGAGGGCAAAATCTTCATCCAACAATTCCAAGGGATGACCACCAGTTACAACCTTGATACCATCTTCCAAGAGACTTTGTGCTGCTGGATTTTCCTCAAAAGGCTTGCCATCATTAACCGTTACAATGGCACCCAACTTGTCCAAGAGACGAGCTGCAGACTCACCTGATTTGGCTAAACCTAGGACTAATACTTTCTTATTTTCAAATTGATCAATTCGTTTCATATCTAGAACTCCATTTCTACTCTTACTATTTTACCATTTTTATGAAAATAAAAAAGCCACAAAGGGCTTTCTTATTTGTTTTTTGTTATTTGAAAACTCAATTATCAAGTTTAGCATCTTTGTTAAGGATTTTTTTCTACCAAGAAACATAAAAAAGCGGACAAGATCTAGTTCTGTTTCTTGAAACTAGTTTGTCCACTTTTTATAGTTTAGATTGTTTTCTTGTCCAATCTCTATAATCTAAATACTGTCAGATTATTTTATTCTTCGTCTTTCTTCTTTCCCATTGCAAAGAGTCCAAGAAGCGCTCCCACAACACCTGCTGTTGCAAGGGTTGCATTTTCCTTAGTACCTGTTTCAGGGAGAATATGTTGACGGCTTGCAGGTGCCTGATAAGTCTTGTCTTGTGACATAGCAAGGGCTACAATCGACTGCTCATCTTTGTACTCCGGTACTTCATTGACCGCTGCTTCGGCTGCGTTCACGCCACCAGTATATTCTGGTACTTCGTTCACCGCTGCAAAGACTGCATTGGCACCACCTTTGTACTCTGGCACATCGTTGACCGCTGCTTCGGCTGCGTTCACCCCACCAGTATATTCTGGAACTTCGTTCACCGCTGCTTCGACTGCATTGGCACCACCTTTGTACTCTGGCACATCGTTAACCGCTGCTTCGACTGCATTCACACCACCAGTGTATTCTGGAACTTCGTGAACTGCTGGTTCGACTACATTCGCTCCTAAAGTATGTTCTGGTACTTCGTGAACTGCTGCTTCAACTCCATTCACGCCACCTGTGAACTCTGGAAATTCATGTACTGCTGGTTCTTCTCCATTCACGCCTCCAGTGTATTCTGGAATTTCGTGTACTGCTGGTTCTTCTCCATTCACACCGCCTGTGAACTCTGGAACTTCGTGTACAGCTGGTTCTGTCTTAGCGCTCTCAGCATCTGCCTTAGTCAATTGAATGCGGTATTCCTTAATATGTTTACCACTTTCTGAAACAAGATGAATCAAGACTGGAAGTTTATCATCACCACTATCAACAATAGTTGCTGCTACGTTTTCGCCAGCTTCAACTGTTACTTGAGGACGATTTCCACTGTAGGTTACTTGGTAATCCACACGATCTTCAGAGAAGTCAGCAATCTCTTTACCATCCACAAGAAGTTTTGCAGCTGTACTATCCTTAGATTCCTCACTTGGAGCAATGAAGGCCATTTCTGTAATAGCTACACCCTTGGTATCAGCTTTTCTATCCATGCGCCATCTCATAGCTTTAGCTTTAACTGGGGCAAAGGTTACATGGATATCAGTACCTGCTTGAATCTCTTGATCCGCACGGTATTCAACCTTCTCCCAGTTAGAAGTAGTGTTGAATGGATGTTCTGGATCGTATGGTTGGTAGTTAGAGTAGTATTCTGGTGAGTCAAATTCTGGTCCCACATAGCGCTCTAAGACTAGTTTAGAAGGTGCATCTGTACCACCATCTGAGAAGAATCGAATGCTTCCTTCAGCGACTGTACGTTCAACAATCTTGCCAGCTTCTCTAAAGATAACCCCTACTGAAACTTCTGGATTATCAGATGGAGCTGGAGACCAGTTGGTCCAACGACGGGTTTCATCATCAGAACCATCGTTAACATAGTCCACACGATCATGAGAATTTGGATCAATATCATTGGTTGCAGAAGCAAATGAACGGTTGCTATCGTCATCGAAGTCTGGGTTGTCTGATAGGTTTTCACCGAGTTTATCAGTCACACGTACTGCCACTTCAGCAGTTAAATCAGTACCTAAAACACGACCACGAACTGTAAATTCACCTGCATTCGCTAGATTTTCAGCTGGAACTTCATCCCATTCAACTGCCAAGTCTTTGACTTCATATCCATCTTTACCTGTGAAGTAAACAGCGACTTTCGCAGGTAACTCAAGTGTATGGTCCTTAGCAACCAAGCGTGATGATTTCACAGCAACAACAGGTTTACTTGCTAGCAAGTCTTTATCATTTGTAAAGTGGAGACGGTATTCACCTAGAATATCTCCGTTTTCAGCCTTAACGACAACACGAACTGGATCCCCTTCACGAACGCTTGGAATCACTGTAGCAATACCATTATCTGATACACTTGCTGTTACAGTTGGTGCTTGGTCTTCTTTAGCTTCTAGATAATAGTCAGTCAAGCCAGGGTTAAAGTTTGGCAAATCTTTTCCATCTACTTGGATTTGAGCTTGAGCTTTCTTAGCTGCAGCTACTTGTTTAGAGAAGATTTGAATTTCTGTAATGGAAGTACCCCATTTACCATCTGGTCTAACCATACGGATACGAACCGCATAGGTATTGACTTTATCAAAGCTAAAGTGAGTCATTTCTCCAGCTCTTACTTGATCTGGAGCTTTAAGATTTGTCACTCGTTTCCAGTTATTGTCATCGTTAAAGACGTGGTCTTCACTAGCTACAAAGCTTGGGTTCTTAGGAACTGTTGGAACATCTTTTCCTACATAGTATTCGATGACATAAGACTTAGGTGCACCGACACCGTGGTCTTCGTGGAAAGCAACATTGAGATTGTCAACCGAACGTTTAGACAGGATACCAGAATCACCAAAGAGGATTCCTACTGATGCTTCACTTGTACGTTTCCAGTTTGTCCAGCGGTTTGCCGGTTGATCATTAAATGAGATTAGTTTGTCATTGACATTGGCTACTGAGTCACTTGGATTTGAGTCTGATGCAAAGGCAAGTGGCAACTCTGAACCTGTCCACTGGTCAGAAATGTTAGCACCAGTTTCTGTCTGAGCAGAAACACGCACATGAAGTTTCGTTGGTAACTGAGTCCCTTCGACATGCCCTGTAACGGTAAAGCTACCTTCAGTTGCATATTGGCTTGGGTCAATAGCATCCCAAGTCACTTTAGCTGAAGATACTTGGCCGTTTGAGTGGTAAGTACGAACACTTTCTGGTAATTGAGGAGCTTCTGAAACTGGAGTTGTTGTAGTCACTTCTTCGACTGCAATGATACCTTCTACAGAAACTTTAGCATGAGCTTTGTTTTCAATTCCTTCTACTTTACCTAGAACATCAAAGCTGTGGTATTTAGCAAGGTCTTCCTTAGCAACTCCTTGCCAAGTTACCTTGTGAACTTTTGGAAAACCTTTATCGTACTCTACAGTTACTGTATCAGGTAGACTTGGTTCTTGGTTCAAACCTGTCACGACACTTACTGGACGAATGGCCTGGACAACTTTGCTTTCAGTATTTGCTTGAATGTTCAAGTCAATCTGACCTTCAGCTCCTTCAAATTGAGCTTTCAGAGTTACTTGACCTGGTTCGTGCAATTCAAGCATACCTTTACGAACAGCTACGTCTCCTTCACCTGATGTTGAGAAGGTTACCTTATCAGCTTTTAATACGGCCTGAGTTCCATCTTGATAATGAGCCAAGACTTTGATACCAACTGTTTGGTCTTCTTTCAGTGCGTCTGCATTTTCAACTTCTAGGCTTAAACGTTCAATCTGAGGAGCTTCTTGTAAGAATTGGATAGCATAAGTCTGAAGTGCTCCACCATCATTTGGTTGAACATAAATACTAGCACGCATACCATTTGCTTCGTTAGCTTGAATAACAGTAACTTGCGCATTTTCAGCTAAAGCTTTGACTTCAGGCAAAGTAGCTCCATAGGCAAGTTTATGATATAGAACTGGTTGGTCAGTTGAGAGCCCTTCTACAGGCTGGTCTGCAACAGTTACAGTCGGTACTACTGGTGAAGATGCTTGACCTTCGGCAACTACGAATGTAGCAGCGATTTCATCATCACCTGAAATTCCTTTAGCTTGAATACGAGAGCCTGGGATAGTTAATTTAGCTTGATCTTCAGCTGCAACTTCCCACCTATCAACGTCATAGCTTCCTAGAGTACCATCCGACAATACATAGCTAACAGATGGGTCAACCGTACTCAAATCTGTAGTTGGTGCAATTCTCTTAACTACAGGTAATTCTGCTTGGAGTGCCAAGACTTCAACACGCGCTTCTACATCTCTTCCTTCTGCCACACCTTTAACAGTAAAAATACCAGGTTGGTTGACATCAACTGCGGACCATTCTACCGGAAGTTTTGCACAACTGCCATCACTGTAGATAAATCCTACTTTTGAAGGCATTTTCGCTGCTTGACCGATTACTGTACGAACTTTAGGAACTTCTGTACCTAAAACAGTTTTTTCCTCTTGGTCTTTCTTACCTGTGAAGATAGTTGTTTGACCAGATTTCAAGAAATCAGAGTGGGCAGTCAAAGTGAATTTACCTGCTTGCTCAGTTGATTTGACAATCACAACACCCTTACCATTAAAGGCTTTGCGAATCCATGAACCATCTGCTTGTTCTTTGTAACGTTCACGGCTGGCTTGTTCCCCGTTATCCACACCGACAATCTGACCTTGTCCATGCAACTGGAAGCGAACAAGATTATTGGCTGTAGGAACTACGTTACCTTTACTGTCAACAATTTCGTAATAGATATAAGTGAGGTCTTTTCCGTCAGCTGCGATAGCATTTTCTTCTTTGACCAAACGAACCCCTGCAGGTTCTCCAGCGGTCACAATCTTATCACGAGCAATGATATTACCAGCTTCGTCACGAGCTACTGCTTCTAAAGTACCAGGTTCAAAAGCAACCTTCCATTCAAGGTAAAGTTCATTAGCGTTGGCACCTTCTTGGTAAGTACGTCCATCACTTGTTTGTTTTTTAGTAAATGTCTTCTTGCCTAGAGTATTACCATTCAAGAATAGTTCTACACTTGCCGCATTAGAATAGGCACGGACTGGAATATTACCATCTGCATCCGCTACATTCTCTTTTAGGGTAGGATTTTCCCAGTTCCAGTGAGGAAGCAAGTGAACCATTGGTTTCTTCTCAGCAGAAACCCATTGGCTTTGGTACAAGTAGTAATCATTCTTTGGAATACCAGCTGTATCTACGATACCAAAGTAAGAACTCTTAACTGGAGTTTGGTTTTGGTTGTGCCATGGAGTCGGTTCACCGATATAGTCCGTACCTGTCCAGATGAACTGACCTGCATAACCTGCATTGTCACGGTCAAAAGTCCAAGATGCTGTAGCTGTTTTACCCCAACCAACACGGTCATTACCGTAGTCTGATTGCTCGTAATTACGGTAAGCCTGATTGCTGTGGACCAATTCACGTTCTGGACGGAAATAACTTCCACGTGTACGAGTAGCTGAGGAAGTTTCAGAACCGTAAATCAACCAATTTGGATGTTTCGCACGAAGTTTCTTGTAGTTGTCTTCTGAATAGTTAAATCCAACCGCGTCAAGTTCATTGGCAATCTTTTCATGGTCACCACTACCATCACCAAAACGGAACTTATCTGCTCCCATAGTGACATAGCGTGTCTTATCAACAGCTTTGATAACTTGAACCAAGCGTTTAACTGTTGCTAGAGAACGAGGTTTCCCGTCTGCTTCACCGATTTCATTACCGATAGACCACATAACGATAGCAGGGTTGTTCTTTCCTCGTTCAACCATGGTACGAAGGTCAAAATCAGACCATTTTTCACCTTTTTTAGCTTCTGGGTGAGTAGCATCTTTATCAAAGAAGCGACCGTAGTCATACTGTTTCTTACCACCATACCAAGTATCGAAGGCTTCTTCTTGGACCAACAAACCAAGCTCAGCAGCAATCTGCAAAGTCTGCTCACTAGCTGGGTTATGAGTTGTACGGATAGAGTTTACTCCCATATCCTTCATTTGTTTAAGACGACGATATTCTGCCTTATAGTTTTCTTCAGCTCCAAGAGCTCCATGGTCATGGTGAAGAGAAACCCCATGGAATTTAATGCGTTCACCATTCAAAGAGAAGCCTTCATTTGGTGTCCAGTTATAGTAACGGTAACCAAACAAGTCCTTCTTTGCATCGACCAATTGACCATCACGATAAACACGAGTCACTAATTCGTAAAGAGCTGGTTTGTCGCTATGAACTGTCCAAAGTTTTGGTTTGTCAACTTGTAAAATAGCATTCAAGCTGGCTGATTGATGTGCTTTCAATACTTGACTAGCAGTACGAACTAGATCCGTTACAGCTTGACCATTACGTTCAATGATTTGATACTCAGCAAGAATTTCATGATCTTTATCATCAGTATTGACAATCTTACTTGTTACATGAGTATCAACCTTGCCATTCTGTTGTTTTTCAAGATCTGGTGTTAAGATAGTTGTTCCATTTTTCTCAGTATGGACCTTATCTGTGACTTGAAGGGTAACATCACGGTAAATCCCACTTCCTGAGTACCAACGGCTACTTGGTTGTTTGTTGATGGCATGCACTGCTACGACATTCTCGCGACCGTCTTTATAGAGATAGTCAGTGATGTCATATGAGAATTGGTTGTAACCATTTGGATAGTGACCAACTAGCTGTCCATTTACATAAACCTGAGAATCCATGTAAACACCATCAAACGTGATGCGTACATTCTTATTGAGGTCTTCTTCATCAAGTTTAAAGGTCTTACGATACCAAGCATCACCACCATTGAGTTGCCCACCTTCGTTTTGGGCAGGTGAGTCATGGTCAAAGTCATTGTAGATACTCCAGTCATGAGGAAGGTCTAATTTCTTCCAACTAGAAACATCGGCATCTGGCTTGACCGCATCTTTAGCATTGGCATTGAGCTTGAAATGCCAGTTTTGGTTGAATTCTACTTTTCTATCCTCAATCAACTGTTTTACCTCATCATTAGTTGCAGGTTTGAGCTCTGGTTTTTCTGTTTGAGCAGATTGATCCTGAGTCACAGCTGGAGCTTGCTTTTCAACATCAGAGGTTTCTTTTTTCTCAGGAGTAGTCTCAGTAGTTGGGGCTTCCACTTTTTTCTCTACTTCATACTTAGTTTCTACTGCTTCACTTTTAACAGTTTCTGTTGTTACAGGTTGTTCAGAAGCTTTTGAATCTACAGCTTCCTCTTTAGGAGTTTCTTTCTCCACTTTTTCTGTAGCAACAGCGACTGGTGTCTCATCCGCAGATACAGAATTTACACCTGCTAGATTTGCTCCAAATAAAACAGAGCATGTCCCGATAAGCACTGAGCATGTTCCTACCGTAAATTTACGGATGCTATAGATACTTTTGCGATTCCAATAATCTTTTCCCATAGGGTTCTCCTTGTTAAGTAACCGCTTCCATTTTTATTGAAAGCGCTATACTTTTTTGTAATTATTACTTCTATTTTATAAAATAATATAGGAAACTTCAATACTATGACTGTAAAAATCATACTTTTGATT
>NZ_JADMUH010000015.1 GCF_015546995.1 Streptococcus infantis | reverse complement strand
CATCTTCGTAAACTAGCCAATCAAAACATCTTGGATACTAGAAGAGAGGGGAAAATTATATATTATTTTATAAAAGATGAGGAAATCAAAGACTTTTTTAATCAACTAGGATAACAACTATTTTTACTACTTTACCATGATTATATATAGGACTTATCTATGAAATTTTTTGATGAAAATTACTCACAAGAAATACCTACTCGTATCAAATGTTTAAGAAAAAAGTATAATTTAAAGCAAAGCGACCTAGGTAATGCAGGTCAAGTTAGCCAAGTTGAAAAGGGAGGAATTTGAAAGGATTTGTATCTTTTATTTTTTGTTTCATTTATGCCCTATGCTACTGGAATAGTTAGTAGTCATTTCATGAATCATACGGCACAGCTCTTTTATGGACTGATCGTTATTGTTTCAACGGTAGCAAACTGGTTTTTACATAAAGTAATTGATAAACCCAATATAGATCAGAAAGAATTACTTGAAGCTACCGCACAATATAGGAAGTTATTGATACCTGACCTAATAATTAAAGGAGTGGGATTGATTCTATCCTTAATTCTCTATCCTCCGATTATGATGTATAGTGTTTTAATTGCGGCATTTTACATCATAACTTTAAAAACACTATCCGAAAAAAGAGTGAATAACTAAAAAACGGTGACCAAAGTTAGGTGTATTATTTTAATGCTTAGAGACCTAAACTATTCCCCTATTTTAAAAATATTGATTCAGATTTTATGAAATTAAAAAGTAGATATTGTTCAGAAAATCCTTGATATTACGCTGTTTTTAGTCCAACTGAAATCCATACTTTCCAAACCAGGTCTTAAGAAAGCTCGTAAAGCATTTCAAATTAGTAAACGTTCTTCGAAAGAATGACTATACTTACAAAGAGCACCTTTTTGGGGTGTTCTTTTTTAATCCTCAATAGAGAGTTCACCCCAAAATTCTCACCACTAGTCTTTGTCTTATACAATTTCTTCCTAGTATCAGTTTAGTATGATATAATTAAATACAAATAATATAAAGGAGTTATAAATGAAAATAGGAAAAGGCATCAATTGGATTTTGATTCTGTTAAGTTGCTTAATTGCTATAGTACTGATAAGTTTTATGTTCTTCTTTAATCATAAGAAGCAAGATACAGAAGCAGTAAGTACTACAAAAGAACAGGTTTCTACTACTAGTACGACAGCGACTAGTACAACAACCACTAGTTCAACGACTACTCAAGATAGTGTTGCGACTACTGAGGAAAAAATCTCGACACAAGAAGAGAAAACGAATGCTAAATCACAAAAAATAGATGAGCAAGCCATTCTAAATGGAGATTTCTCGACTCTAGTTGGAACTTGGAGAAATGGCCTTGGGCAAGAGTTTACATTCGATAAAAATGGACTAGTAAACAGTGGAAATATTGAAAAAGTGCGCATGGGTAGCCATGGAACGATTGAATTCAGCATTAGAGATGGTATCTCAGGCTATGGAATGAGTATTTATCCTGCTGGACTTATTATGGATGGGTTAGATACTGATTTAACTAAAAATAGGCTGATTGCTGGTCAAGCTGCCCCAACCAGATCAGAACAAGTCTTTTATAGAGTAGACTAAATGATTAACCATCTCATCAAATTTGAGGTGGTTTTCTTCTTTATTTGTAAGTCATGATCATTTTATGAAGATGAAGTAAACAGGGTTTAAAGTTGGATTTTCCCACTAGACATTCGTCTACTTTTTTTATATAATAAAACTAAACCAAAATGGTTGAATTTTAAAAATGGAATCAACCTAGGATGAAAGATAACGCTAGGAGGTAAAACATGTACCAACCAGAAAAACTCAAGGCTAGGAGAAAAGAGTTAAAGCTAACACAAAAAGAGATTGCAGAGCAGCTTGGCATTAGTTTTCAGGCTTATTCGGCTTGGGAGCGTGGAGTCAAGGAGCCTTCCGAAGAAAAAGTTAAACAGCTAGAAGAGATTTTAAAAGTACCAAAAGGCTATTTTACTCAAATCGAAATTGTCCGTCTCTATAATAGTCTTTCCAATAAAGGAAAAGAAAAGGTGATAGTCTATGCTCGCAACTTGGCTCAAGAAGAACAAGCCAAGAAGGTGACTGCTATTTCAGAAAAACTCTACGAGTATCATGTCTATGAACGCATGTCGGCTGGTATCGGTGCTTCGGTTTATGATGATCGAAACTTCGATACGGTTTATTTCAATGAAGAACTAGCTCACGATTTTGCTTCATGGGTGTCTGGAGATTCCATGGAACCCAAATATCAAAATGGTTCAGTAGCTTTGATTCGAGAAACCGGATTTGATTATGACGGTGCTGTCTATGCAGTGGTTTGCAATAACCAGACCTATATCAAACGAGTCTATCGAGAAGAGGATGGCTTGCGTCTGGTTTCCATCAATCCTAAATACAAGGATATTTACATCTCTTACGAAGAAGATCCGCGGATTGTAGGCATTATCGTGGGTAACTTTGTGCCAATGGAGGGATAGTCTATGGGCTACTTTGATTATTCCAGAGAGCCCAAAAGTGATATTGCCTTTGTCGATATGAAGTCCTTTTATGCCAGTGTTGAGTGTGTGGAAAGAGGACTCCATCCCCTCAAAACCTCCCTTTGTGTCATGAGCCGGGCGGATAATTCTGTTGGGCTTATTCTTGCCTCCTCGCCTATGTTTAAAAAGGTTTTTGGGAAAGCAAATGTCGGACGTGCCTATGACCTCCCCTTTGATATTAAGACGCGTAAATTTTCCTACTACAATGCCAAGAAACAAGGCTTACGGACAGACCCAGCCTATGTGAAATTTATCGAGGATTGGGCTCGGGTGACCGTCATTGTCCCTCCTCGGATGGATAAGTATATCGCAGTCAACATGGAAATTCAGCGCATTTTCCAGAATTATGGCAGTCCAGATGATATTTATCCTTATTCAATTGATGAAGGCTTTATTGACCTAACCAGTTCGCTTAATTATTTTGTCCCGGACCAGCAGATTTCTCGCAAAGATAAGCTAGATATGCTTTCGGCTCGTATCCAGAGGGATATCTGGCGGCAGACCGGGATTTACTCGACAGTCGGCATGTCGAATGCCAATCCTCTGCTTGCTAAGCTAGCCTTGGATAATGAAGCCAAGCGAACACCAACCATGCGAGCTAACTGGTCTTACCAAGATGTGGAAGATAAGGTTTGGGGTATTTCCGAGATGACTGACTTCTGGGGGATTGGGCGTCGGATGGAGAAGCGCTTGAATGGTTTGGGGATTCATTCGATTAAGGAATTGGCTAATAGCAATCCTGATATCCTGAAGAAAGAACTTGGTCAAGCTGGACTGCGCCTGTGGTTTCATGCCAATGGGATAGATGAGAGTAATGTTCATAAACCCTATGAAGCCAAATCTCACGGTTTGGGCAATTCGCAAATTTTACCGAGAGACTACGTCAAGCGGCGAGATATCGAAATTATCCTCCGAGAAATGGCTGAACAAGTAGCTATCAGACTTCGAAGGGCCAGAAAGAAGACGACGGTAGTGTCTATCCATCTTGGTTTTTCTAAGCAGGAACAGAAACGCTCCATCCATACCCAGATGAAGGTGGAGCCGACCAATAACACCAGTATTTTGGTCGGTCATGTCCTGGAATTATTTCACAGCAAATACACTTCTGGGGCCGTCAGGAGTGTTGCTGTCAGTTATTCAGGATTTGTGGACGAATCCTTTGGTTTGATTTCCCTTTTTGATGATGTTGACAAAGTAGAAAAAGAAGAAAGGCTCCAGACCGCCATTGATTCTATTCGAGAGCAATTCGGATTTACTTCTCTCTTGAAGGCGACTGCCTTAGAGGATGCGTCGAGAAGTATTGCAAGAAGTAAGCTGATCGGAGGACACTCTGCTGGAGGATTAGATGGCTTGAAATGATTGATCGTTCGTATTTGCCCTTCCAATCTGCGAGGGACTATCAGGATCCAGGGATGCAGAAGTGGATGGGCTTCTTTTTATCAGAGCATACGAGCTCGCTTGGTGAAGAAAAAAATCGGGTTGATTTTTCAACGAATTTGAATTCAGTTGAGAAACTACTCTTACTTTCTCAGCTTTATGTTGGTCAATTAAAGGGATGTTTTGTTGTTAAGGAAAGAAAGCAAAAAATGACAATCCTCGGTGAGGTGACCGAATTATCACCTCAAACTCTATCTATTAGGACAAATGAGGGATATAGGCTGGTAGAGATTGTAGATGTCCTCGAAATTCAACTGTGGGAGGAGGAAGTTGATGACTAGAAAAGAGTTATATGAAAACAAACTGCAGATGGATTACTTCTCAGATGATTACATCCGCTTTGAAGAAGATTTCCAAAAATATTCTGCCATGAATGTACCCCTGACTTTTCTGATTGACGACATTCTACGAACCATGGCTATGAACCAAAAGAACTACTTTGTATTGAATAAGGAAAATGCCAAGGATGGCAGAGAACATCGGTTTTATTTTAGAGTGAGGATGGAAAAGGATTGTCCACGAACTCGGACTTATGCTTATCTTGGACTGAAACAAAAGTGCCCGTAGATTGCATAGGAAATACCGAAACATTAGTAAACATGGTATAATGAAGGAAATTCATGAAGTATTACCTGTGAACAGGAGAAAAACTTCTAGGAGGTAGCTTATGCTAGGAGCAGTTATTGGAGATATTATTGGTTCCCGATTTGAGGCGGATAATCATAAGAGTAAAGAGTTTGATTTGTTCACTCGTGATTCTTGCCCGACGGACGATAGTGTTATGACTTTGGCGGTTGCTAAAGCCTTATTGGCTAGTAGGGAAGACTGGAGTCAACTCTCGAAAAATGCAGTGAAATACATGCAAGAGATAGGGAGACAATATCCAAATTGTGGCTATGGCGGTCATTTTTTCTACTGGATCTTTTCAGATGATCCTCAACCCTATGGTAGTTATGGCAATGGCTCTGCCATGAGAATCAGCCCTGTCGGTTTTGCGGCAGATAGCATAGAGCAGGCAAAGGCTTTGTCCCAAGCAGTGACAGAAGTGAGTCATGACCATCCTGAGGGACTAAAAGGTGCAGAAGCAGTTGCAGTAGCTATCTTCTTGGCTAGAACTGGTTCTAGCCGCCATGAAATCAGAGACTACATCGATAAAAATTACTATTCCATGGACTTTACCCTGGATCAAATTCGTGAGGACTATAGCTTTGATGTGACTTGTCAAGGATCAGTTCCTCAGGCTTTCCAAGCCTTTTTCGAGTCACAAGATTTTGAAGATGCTATCAGAAATGCTATTTCCATCGGAGGAGATAGCGACACCATCGCTGCTATCTGTGGAGGTCTTGCGCAAGCCTACTATGGAATTCCTGCTCCAATCAGAAATCAAGCTATGGCCTATCTGGATGATCGTTTAGTAGAGATAGTGGATACTTTTGAAAGTGCCTATCCCATCCACCCTAATAAATAATTGGCTACGAGGAGTGAGAAAAGATAAACTATGATATCTAGTGTTAGATAGGGTATGGATATAAGCTAAATAAGGATAATTTCCAGCCGTTCAAGAGCTGTTTCTTGAATGGTTTTTTGTTTGCTGTTTAAAAGCAATTGAACTATACCAATTTTTATTCTTGACAAGTGAAAGAAACAAGTATATACTGTTTTCACTGATTCTAAAAACAGAAAATCAGACTATACCAATTTCGATAAGGAGAAAGCACAGCTTGTCTGTGTCGTATATGCTATGTGTGGAATTGTTGGTGTTGTTGAAAACACAAATGCAACTGATATTTTGATTCAAGGACTTGAAAAACTCGAATACCGTGGTTATGATTCGGCTGGAATTTTTATTCTAGGTGGTGCTGAAAGCCATTTGGTGAAGGCTGTTGGCCGTATTGCAGAATTGTCTGCTAAAACTGCAGGTGTTGAGGGAACAACTGGTATCGGACATACTCGTTGGGCTACTCACGGAAAACCAACGGAAGACAACGCTCACCCACACCGATCTGAGACTGGACGTTTTGTCTTGGTTCACAATGGGGTGATCGAAAACTATCTTGAAATTAAGGAAGAATACCTTGCAGGACACCACTTCAAGGGACAAACAGATACAGAAATCGCCGTTCACTTGATTGGAAAATTTGCGGAAGAAGACGGCTTGTCAGTACTTGAAGCCTTCAAAAAAGCTCTTCATATCATCCGTGGTTCTTATGCTTTTGCCTTGATTGACTCTGAAAATCCAGATGTCATCTATGTAGCCAAGAATAAATCACCACTCTTGATTGGTCTTGGGGAAGGATACAACATGGTCTGCTCAGACGCCATGGCCATGATTCGTGAGACTAACCAATACATGGAAATCCATGACCAAGAGTTGGTAATCGTGAAAGCCGATAGCGTTGAAGTTCAAGACTATGATGGAAATCGTCGTGAGCGTGCTAGCTACACTGCTGAACTTGATTTGTCTGATATCGGTAAGGGAACTTATCCTTACTACATGCTTAAGGAAATCGATGAGCAACCGACAGTTATGCGTAAGTTGATCCAAGCTTACACAGATGAGGCTGGTCAAGTAGTCGTAGACCCAGCTATCATCAAGGCTGTTCAAGATGCAGACCGCATCTACATTCTTGCAGCTGGAACATCTTACCATGCAGGATTTGCTTCTAAGAAAATGTTGGAAGAATTGACAGATACGCCAGTTGAACTTGGAATCTCCTCTGAGTGGGGCTACGGTATGCCACTTCTCAGCAAAAAACCACTCTTTATCTTTATCAGTCAGTCTGGTGAAACAGCTGATAGCCGTCAGGTTTTGGTCAAGGCCAATGAAATGGGGATTCCAAGCTTGACAGTGACAAATGTGCCAGGATCCACTCTTTCTCGTGAAGCCAACCATACTATGCCGCTTCATGCAGGACCTGAAATTGCTGTAGCATCAACCAAGGCTTATACGGCGCAAATCGCTGCTCTTGCCTTCCTTGCAAAAGCGGTTGGTGAAGCAAATGAAAACGAAAAAGCTCAAGCTTTTGACCTGGTTCACGAGTTGTCTATCGTGGCTCAGTCTATCGAATCAACCCTTTCAGAAAAAGAATTGATTGATAGCAAGGTTCGTGAGCTTCTTGAAACAACACGCAACGCCTTTTATATCGGACGTGGTCAAGATTACTATGTAGCCATGGAAGCCAGTCTCAAACTCAAAGAGATTTCTTACATTCAATGTGAAGGCTTTGCGGCAGGGGAACTCAAACACGGAACTATTGCCTTGATTGAGGATGGAACCCCTGTTTTGGCCCTCTTGTCAGACCCAGTTCTTGCTAACCACACTCGTGGGAATATCCAAGAAGTTGCTGCCCGTGGCGCTAAGGTACTCACCATCGCAGAAGAGAATGTTGCCAAAGATACAGATGACATCGTCCTTACGACCGTACACCCTTACCTCTCACCAATCTCAATGGTCGTGCCAACTCAATTGGTCGCTTACTTTGCAACCCTCCACCGTGGACTTGATGTGGATAAACCACGTAATCTTGCCAAGTCTGTAACAGTAGAATAAGGAAGTCCTGCTCCTAAACTCCAACTTTTCTTGTCAACCTAGCAAAATCTTGTTATACTATAGAAAAGTAGTAAATAGTGAAGTATAAGGAAATTGGAGCGGAAATGAAAAAGGGGAAAATTTCATCTATCATAGGACTCCTGTTTGCCAGTTCATTTTTGATTCGAACTGTCGTGATTCATCAAATGAGAGCTTCAAAGAAACAAGAGAGTGAAAAGATTGCTGCAGTTCAGGAATTTATCAAATCTCAAGAACAGGCAGAGTCAGAAAAACAAAAAAGTACTTTTAAAAGTATTCTTGGAAATGGATCAGGGACTTCTGAACCAAGACCTAGCTACGACAAAACCATATTTGTGAATCAACAATACGATATTGGTGTTCGAGACGGGGCCTATTATCTACTGACACTCAGTAGCAACAAAGAACTCTTGCTAGAAGGGGTCGATGACGCCTATGCCTTGGCTGTTAAGAATGAAGATAAAAACAAACAAGAAGTTGCTATGGTGGTTCATAAAGATGGAGCTTGGCATATTATAAATGGTGAAGGGGAAGTTACAACAACCCTTGACCGACAATATATAACAGCTCATACCAAGCTTGTGATTAAGAATAATACTGTTGATTTTGAATAATGTGATTGGCTCATGATTCTTTAGAAAAACATAGATTACTAAAAACCTCCTAGATTCTTTCTAGGAGGTTTTTAAAATTATAAATCTTGCATAGAAATCTTATTGAGTTCGTTGACAACTTGCAGAATAGATAGTCGGCTAATGTTCATGATTCGCTTATTATCGATTTCTTTAATATCAAAATTAGTGATAATAGCGTCATAGTCACTTTGCCTAATTTCTTCGATATTTAGGGTTTCTTTATCCCAAGTTTCATACTGGATGTTATTTGAAGTATGGAATTCGTAGAGAGATATCAAGAATTCTGGATGAGCAAAGTCATACTCACTGAGAACTAAGACTTTGACTTTCTTTTTATGTTCAAATAATTGATCTGTAAGCCCCTCTGCGTGAGTGAACAGCGTGTAGATCAGGTGAGAAAGAGCAGGTATCTTCTCCTTTTGTCCCATAATATTTTTATAGCGCATCATTTCAAAGACTGTTGCTTCATAAAAATTAGGGAAGAATTTTTTAATCTTTCCAAGTGTATAGTCTTTATTTTGTGAAATGATCGATTCGGAGTTGATTTCTCTTCGCTCAAGCAAGGCAGTGTTATGCAGATTCCAAATCAAGGTATCCGTATTTGAAAATTGAACACCAAATCTTCGAGTCAAGTTGTCCAGAATGTCTCGTGCAGCATGATAGGACAAATTAACTTTTTCGTCAGATTGACGAGCAGCTAGGAAGTCTTCGACTGTGAAGAAGAGACTAGGTTCAGCAAATGGGCTGAAGATTTGATAGATATTTTCCGGATTGATTTCAATGTTAAGTCCTTGGGCCAAATCTTGTAACTGATGCTGAAAATCGGGTAGTTGGTCGAAAATAGGATTTAACCAGGAAATATTTTGTTCTGATAACTGAACGAAATATCCTCTCTTCATTCGGTGCAAATCGACTGTAGCCTGCGTTCTGATTTGGTAAAGATTTTGATATTTTGCAGGGAATTTTGCCAAATTGATGAAGAAAGAGACAAAATCATTTATATTTTCTTCCTTAACCTCCTCAAATGGCCAGTCCAGAAAATTATAAGCTTCGTGGAAAAATTGGGAGAAGAAAAATCGAATATCTTTTTCATCTCCAATAATAGAGATTGGGGTTACCTTGAGCTTAAAGCGGTAGGTTCCATTAAGTGTCTTATTGATATCTGCAACTTTCTTTCGCAAGGAAGGAAGGGAAATATCCAAAGATTCAGCAAGATGCTCATAGGTAAAAGGGCTGTCCAAAAGGAAAAATGCTTTTAAAATTTGGAAATAATCAGATGTCTGTAAAAAATATTGGTAAATTCGCTCGATGCCATTATTTTTCGTATTCACCATCATAATTCCCGCAGTTGAGTGTCGAATATCAAAATCAGGAAAGATTTCACGTAATTCTTTGATATCACTTTTAATGATGCGAGCATTGTGTCCAATGGTTTTAGATAAATCATCAAGATAAATCCAATCAGGATTTTCGAACAAGTACTCTAAAATCTTTAGTTGTCTTTGTTCTTTTTGAGTGAGTAATTCTCTCATTTTTAATAAACTCCCGAAGTAATGTTAGAATAATTAGAAAAGAAGATAACCGAAGATTGTCAGAATTCTAGCATAAAAGAAAGTCACCCCTTAAGAGAGATTCGAAATCTATCGAAGAGGGGTGATACTTGATAAGAAGTTCCTACGAGTCTTCAATCTATTTACGATATAAACGATCGTATTGGTAGTAGGGATCAAAGGTTACGTTAATTCCCAATTTACGGAGAACATTCTTGTCTTCATCCGTTAAGATAATCGTAGAATGAGCTTCGCTTCCCTTGAGGTTTCCGAGTTCTTTCATAGCACGGCCTGCATCAGGATTCTGCATAGCTGTGATTGCAAGAGCGATGAGAATTTCGTTAGAATGAAGACGTGGATTGCGACTACCTAAGTGATTGATTTTCAAACCTTGGATTGGTTTCACAACTTCTGGTTCAATTAATTTTGTTTCGGCATCGATGTTCGCTGACTTCTTGATAGCATTGATCACGGCAGCAGCTGTCGGACCAAAGAGTTCTGAATTCTTACCAGTGACAATTTCACCAGAAGGTAACTCAAGTGCTAGAGCGGGCCCATCTGTTTCTTCAGCTTTTTGTCGAGCAGCAACAGCAACCTTACGGTCAGCTGGTGTGATGCCGAGATCATTCATGAGAAGTTCGATTTTCTTGACAGCAGACTCAGCAACTTTCTCAGCCTTGAAGTCGAGAACTGTTTGGTAGTAGCGACGAATAATTTCTTGTTTTGATGCTTCAATTGCAGCGTCGTTATCAGTGATTGCAAAACCAACCATATTTACACCCATGTCAGTTGGAGATGCATAAGGAGATTCGCCCAAGATACGTTCGAGCATACGCTTGAGAACAGGGAAAATCTCGATATCACGATTGTAGTTGACGGTAGTTTCTCCGTAAGTTTGGAGATGGAATGGGTCAATCATATTGACATCATCAAGGTCTGCTGTAGCAGCCTCATAAGCCAGGTTAACTGGATGATGGAGAGGTAGATTCCAAACTGGGAAGGTTTCAAACTTAGCATAACCGGATTTGATACCATTCAGTTGGTCGTGGTACATGTTGGACATACAAGTTGCCAACTTACCTGAACCAGGTCCAGGAGCAGTCACGACAATTAAATTGCGACTCGTTTTGATATAGTCGTTTTTCCCCATACCTTCAGGAGAGATGATATGGTCCATATCTGTCGGATAACCCTTGATTGGGTAGTGGAGATAAGAGTCAATCCCATTTTTTGCTAATTGATTACGGAAGGTATCTGCAGCAGGTTGACCGGCGTATTGTGTGATAACAACAGAACCAACAAAGATACCAAGTTCGTTAAATTTATCAATCAAACGTAGCACTTCTTGGTCGTATGAAATGCCCAAGTCACCACGAGCCTTTGAGTGCTCGATATTGCTAGCGTTAATGGCAATAACAACCTCGACTTGTTCTTTCAACTCTTGCAAGAGTTTGATTTTGTTATCCGGCTCATAGCCAGGAAGGACACGGGCAGCGTGGAAGTCCTCCAACATCTTGCCTCCAAACTCCAAGTAGAGTTTGCCGTCAAACTGGTTAATACGCTCCAAAATATGGTCGCGTTGTAAATTTAGATATTTTTCAGAACTAAAAGCTTGTTTTTTCATTTTTTTACCTCTATTTTCTATTATATAAAAAAAATAGAAGATAAGAAACTACAGAGTAATAAAAGTAAGAAAAAAGATAACGCAAACGCTTGCATAAATCATAAAAAAAGTCTATGATGGAGTAAAGTGAATTTAAAAGAGGTGAAAATATGCAAGAAAAATGGTGGCACAATGCCGTTGTTTATCAGGTCTATCCAAAAAGCTTCAAGGATAGTAATGGAGATGGGATTGGTGATTTGCCTGGAATTACTAGCAAGTTAGACTATCTAGCTAAGCTTGGAATTACAGCAATTTGGCTTTCACCAGTTTATGATAGCCCTATGGATGACAATGGCTATGATATTGCCAATTATCAAGACATCGCTTCTATCTTTGGAACCATGGGAGACATGGACGAGCTCATTACTGAAGCCAAGAAACGAGATATTCGAATCATTATGGATTTGGTTGTCAATCATACATCCGATGAGCATGCTTGGTTTATTGAAGCGCGTGAAAATCCTCAAAACCCTGAACGTGACTACTATATTTGGCGAGATAAACCCAATGATTTAACCTCTACTTTTAGTGGTTCTGCATGGGAATACGATGAAAAGTCTGGTCAATACTATCTACACTTTTTCAGTAAGAAACAACCAGACCTCAATTGGGAAAACGAAGAGCTCCGTCATAAAATCTATGAGATGATGAATTTCTGGATTGATAAAGGGATTGGTGGATTTCGTATGGACGTTATTGATATGATTGGGAAAATTCCTGATCAGAAGATTGTCAACAATGGTCCCATGCTCCATCCCTATCTCAAGGAAATGAATCAGGCTACTTTTGGCGGCAAAGACCTTTTGACAGTAGGGGAGACATGGGGAGCAAATCCAGAAGAGGCCAAGAAATATTCGAATCCAGAAGGTCAAGAGTTGTCTATGGTCTTCCAGTTTGAACATATCTGTCTTCAGTATCAGGAAGGACAACCTAAGTGGCACTACCAAAAAGAGCTAAATGTAGGGAAATTAAAAGAGATTTTCAACAAGTGGCAGACAGAATTAGGAGTTGAGGATGGCTGGAATTCCCTTTTCTGGAATAACCATGACCTTCCACGAATCGTCTCTATCTGGGGAAATGACCGAGAATACCGCGAAAAATCGGCTAAAGCGTATGCAATCTTGCTTCATCTCATGAGAGGGACTCCTTATATTTACCAAGGGGAAGAGATTGGGATGACCAACTATCCATTTGAAACTCTGGAGCAAGTAGAGGATATTGAATCCCTCAACTATGCCAAAGAAGCACTTGAACAAGGTGTACCGCTAGAGCAAATTATGGATAGCATTCGTGTGATTGGACGCGATAATGCGCGTACCCCAATGCAGTGGAATACTACAGACTACGCTGGATTTTCAAGCGCGAAACCATGGTTAGGAGTCAATCCAAACTATGCGAAGATTAATGTAGAAGAGGCTTTAGCAAATCCAGATTCCATCTTCTATACTTATCAAAAATTAGTTCAGATTCGCAAAGAAAACAGCTGGCTGGTTCAAGCTGACTTTGAATTATTAGAAACGGCTGAGAAAGTCTTTGCCTATATTCGCAAGGACGGGGAACGCCGTTTCCTAGTAGTAGCTAACCTCTCAAATCAAGAACAAGAATTTCACTTTAATGGGGTTCTCAAATCAATCTTAGTTGCTAACACCGAGATTCAAGAAAATCTCGAGCAACTAACACTAGCTCCTTGGGATGCATTCTGTGTCGAATTGGCCAATTAAACCTAAAAACTCAAGTATCCAAGATGCTTGAGTTTTTCTAAAATAAGTGTAGAAATTTCTTAAAAAAATATTAGTTTGAATTTTCTAAAAAATTGCATGAAAACCCTTGCTTTTATAAAAAAATAGGGTATAATGGTGAAAAATAGTATTTTAAAGGAGAATACCGATGAAATCGAAAAAGTTGCTTGCAGTAGCAGGGATAACGATGAGTGCAGCTCTTCTTTTAGCGGCTTGTGGAAAGACAGAGAAAAAAGCAGATGCTCCTACAACATTTTCATACGTATATGCCATCGATCCATCAACGTTGGACTATAGTGTTACTAGTAAAAGTTCAACATCGGACGTCATTGCTAACTTGGTCGACGGACTCTTGGAAAATGACAAATACGGAAACTTGATTCCATCTCTTGCCGAAGACTGGTCGGTTTCACAAGACGGTTTGACCTATACTTACAAACTACGTAAAGGTGTCAAATGGTATACTTCTGAAGGTGAAGAGTACGCTGAGGTCAAGGCTCAAGACTTTGTGACTGGTTTGAAACATGCTGCTGATGGTAAGTCAGATGGCCTAACTCTGATCCAAGATTCTATCAAAGGTTTGGCAGAATACGTCAGTGGTGAAAGCAATGACTTCTCAACAGTTGGAGTTAAAGCGGTTGACGACTACACTGTTCAATACACCTTGAACAAACCAGAAAGCTTCTGGAATTCCAAGGTAACAACAGCGACTATGCTTCCAGTTAATGAGGAATTCCTAAATTCTCAAGGTAAAGATTATGGTGCAGCAACACCTTCAGGTATTCTCTATAATGGACCATATATTTTGAAGAACTTCACTTCAAAATCAGTGATCGAGTACGAAAAAAATCCAAATTATTGGGATAAAGACAATGTTAAGATTGACCACGTCAAACTAACTTTCTACGATGGATCTGACCAAGAATCATTGATTCGTAGTTTCTCATCAGGAGCCTATACAACAGCTCGTCTCTTCCCAACAAGTTCGAACTTTGATTCAACTAAGCAAGAATACGGGGATAAGATTGTCTATAGCCCGCAAGAAGCGACCAGCTATTACTTTACTTTCAATGTGAATCGTCAGTCTTACAATAAGACAGCAAAGACAGATGAAGCACAAAAAACTTCTACAAAAGAAGCGCTTCTCAACAAAAACTTCCGCCAGGCAATCAACTTTGCTCTTGACCGTCATTCTTACTCTGCTCAGATGAATGGTGAAGAAGGAGCGGACAAGATTATCCGTACCAGTCTTGTACCTTATGACTATGTTCAGGTTGGTGAAAAGACCTTCGGTGAATTGGCTCAAGAACAATTGGTAACATACGGAGACCAGTGGAAAGATGTAGCTTTGACAGATGGTAAAGACACTCTTTACAATCCAACAAAAGCAAAAGCTGCCTTTGAAAAAGCCAAGTCAGAATTGCAAGCCAAGGGCGTAACCTTCCCAATCCATTTGGATATTCCAGTTGAACAGACAGATGTCATTGCTGTTCAACAAACCAACTCCCTCAAACAATCTGTCGAAGCAGCGCTTGGAACTGAAAATGTTGTCATCGATGTGCTTCAAATGACAGATAATGAGAAAATGAGTATTACTTCTCAAGCTAAGGTTCCTTCTCAAAAAGACTATGACTTGAACGGAACTGGTTGGGGACCAGACTATCAAGATCCAGCTACCTATCTAAATATCTTGGATGCTAAGAAGGGGTCTGCCCTTAAACACTTGGGTATCACAAAAGGTAAAGATCCAGAAGTCATGGCTCAAGTTGGACTT
The DNA here is from genome assembly GCF_015546995.1 of Streptococcus infantis. Taxonomy (GTDB): domain Bacteria; phylum Bacillota; class Bacilli; order Lactobacillales; family Streptococcaceae; genus Streptococcus; species Streptococcus infantis_J. The sequence goes on along the minus strand of NZ_JADMUH010000015.1, from coordinate 29,342 downwards.
GATGAGTACAAGAAACTCTTGGATGATGCAGCATCAGAAACAACTGACCTTAACAAACGCTATGAAAAATATGCTAAAGCACAGGCTTGGGTATCTGATAGCTCACTCCTCATTCCTGTAGCATCTTCAGGTGGTTCTCCGACCGTGAGTCGTACAGTACCATTTTCGAAAGCCTACTCTCAAGTTGGTATCAAGGGAGATCCGTTTGTATTTAAAGGTCTAGAGTTGCAAAATGATATTGTAACCACTAAAGAATACGAAGAAGCTCTCAAGAAATGGCAAAAAGAGAAACTTGAAACAAACGCTAAATATCAAAAAGAGTTAGCGAACCACGTTAAATAATCTTAAACAACGATGAAAGGAATCCTGATTTTATGCGGGATTTCTTTCTTTTTTTCGTCTTAGTGACGGGGTGCAAAAAATTAAATAACTTTACTTTTAGGGTGAAATTTGATAAAATAGACTTATGTCATAAAATCTAACATTCAAGGAGAAAATGAATCATGAAACTCAAAAAACGACTGATTGGAGCGGGGTTGACGCTTGCCGCGGCGGTCTTATTGACAGCGTGTGGGAAGTCAGCATCAGATGTTAAAACCTACTCGTCAACATTTGGTGCCGATCCGACAACCTTCAACTACATTTTGGATTATTCTGGTGACAATACTAATGTTATTACCAACTTGGTAGATGGTTTGCTTGAAAATGACAATTATGGAAATCTCATTCCTGCTCTTGCAGAAGATTGGAGTGTTTCAAAGGATGGCTTGACTTACACTTATAAACTTCGTCAAGATGCAAAATGGTTCACTGCTGACGGGGAAGAGTATGCCCCAATTAAAGCACAAGATTTCGTTACAGGTATCAAGTATGCAGCTGATAATAAGAGTCAAGCTCTCGATTTGATTCAGAACTCAATTAAGGGATTAGATGATTATGTGACAGGCGCAAATACTGACTTTTCAAATGTTGGTGTAAAAGCTGTAGATGATTACACTGTCCAATATACTTTGACCCGTCCAGAACCATTCTGGAACTCTAAAACAACCAATAGTATCCTCTTTCCAGTCAATGAAGAGTTCTTGACTTCTAAAGGTAAAGAATTTGGAGAATTGAAACCAGACAGCATTCTCTACAGTGGTCCTTATTTGTTAAAAGATTTTACATCAAAATCATCACTTGAGTACATGAAGAACCCTCATTACTATGACCAAGAAAAAGTGACGATTGAAAGAGTTAAGTTGGCTTATGTTGATGGTTCTGACCAAGATATGACGATCCGTAATTTTGAAAGCGGAGCCTACTCGTCTGCTGGTGTCTACCCAAATAGTTCAAACTTTTCTAAGACAAAGGAAAAATACAAGGACAACATCGTCTATAGCTTGCAGGATGCGACTTCTTGGTACTATAATTTTAACGTTAATCGCCAAACATACAATCATACAGCTAAGACTAGCGATGAGCAAAAACAAGCTACCCAAGCTGCAATTTTAAATAAAAATTTCCGTCAAGCAATCAACTTTGCAATTGACCGTACAGCCTATTCGGCTCAGTCTAATGGAGAAGAAGCAGCTAAAAACACTCTTCGTAACACACTTGTGCCACCAACTTTCGTGCAAGTAGGTGACAAGACTTTTGGTGAGACAGTTTCATCTAAGTTGGTAAACTATGGTACACAGTGGTCAAATATGAATCTTGAAGACGCTCAAGACGGCTACTTCAATAAAGAAAAAGCACAAGCTCAGTTTGCAGAGGCTAAAAAAGAACTAGAAGCACAAGGTGTGACATTCCCGATTCATTTGGACTTGCCTGTAGACCAAGTTAATAAAACCTTGCTTCCAAAGATTCATTCGCTTAAACAATCTGTCGAATCAACTCTTGGGGCAGAAAATGTAGTGGTTGATGTCGTTCAAATTTCAACAGAAGACTATGCCAATGCGACATTCCAAGCGCCAACTACAGCTGACCATGACTATGACTTGAACTTGGATGGTTGGTCTGCAGACTACCAAGATCCATCGACTTATCTCAATCCTTTCAACGCTGAGGATGGATTCTATCTCAAGATTTTAGGACTTGATCCAAGCAAGGATACTGATAAGATTACAAATATCGGATTGGACCAATATACTAAAAAATTGAAAGCGGCAGATGCAGAAAATACAAACGTAGCCAAACGTTATGAAAATTATGCAGATGCACAAGCTTGGCTGATTGATAGTTCGCTGTTGCTCCCTGTAAATTCAAACGGTGGTGGAGCTTCAGTAACACGTGTGACACCATTTACACGAGCTTACTCACTTGTCGGAATCAAAGGTACTGGAAGTAACTATAAGTACATGAAATTGCAAACAGAAGTGGTAACAACTGCTCAATTTGACGAAGCTAAAGCCAAATGGGAACAAGAACGTAAAAACTCAGTCGAAAAGAGTCAAAAAGAATTCGAAAGTCACGTTAAATAATAAAAAAATAGAGCTTTTAAATAGCTCTATTTTTTATTATATTTGTATTTTGGAAACACAAAAAGCAATAAAAACTATAGTAAATATAAAAAACGAAAACACTTCCCAAAAGCGAGCGCTTTCTTGATTGGTGTTGATGGTCTTGAGAGGCGATTTATGATATAATTAAACTAAAATGTTTTGAAGAGGTATTCCATGAAAAATAGACGCATAAAAAAAAGTAAATCTAGTAAATTTCAGCAGAGCTTAAACATAGGTTTGTTGCTAATCTATGCTGTTCTAGCTTCTTTTTTATTGTTTTTGATTTTTAAATATCAGATTTTAGCGGTCAGCTATTTTAATATTATCTTGGCAGTGGTTTTAGTTCTTATCGCGTTATTGTCTCTGTTGCTGATAGTCAAGCGAAAAGCTAAAATTTTTACCTTGATAATACTGCTAGTCTCAGTCTTATTTAGTTCGGTAGCATTAGTAGCTGTCAATCGCTTTATCGGTATTGCCAATCAATTTAATGCAACGTCAAATTATTCAAGCTACACTATGAGTGTGGCGGTGCTAGCAGACAGTGAAATCAATAATGTTTCTCAGCTTTCCAGTGTAACTGCTCCAACAGGAACAGATGCTGAGAATATTCAAAAATTGATAGATGACATTAAAACAACTCAAAGCAAGGAATTGACAGTTGAGGAAGCTTCTTCTTATTTAGCAGCCTATAAGAGTTTGTTAGATGGAGAAACCAAAGCAATCGTCTTAAACGGTGTTTTTGAAAATCTGATTGAGCAGGAATATCCCGACCACGCTAAAAAGATCAAGAAAATATATACCAAGGACTTGACCAAGAAAGTGGAAGCGCCTAAGGTAGCTACAGGAAATTCTTTCAATGTCTACATCAGCGGGATTGATACCTATGGTCCTATCAGTTCTGTTTCGCGCTCAGATGTCAATATCATCATGACAGTGAATCAAGATACCAAGAAGATTCTCTTGACGACAACTCCTCGAGATGCCTATGTCCCTATTGCAGATGGTGGAAACAACCAAAACGATAAGTTGACGCATGCGGGTATCTATGGCGTAGATGCTTCTATCCATACCTTAGAAAATCTTTATGGTATCGACTTGAACTACTATGCCCGTCTCAATTTCACTTCTTTCTTGAAGTTGATTGACCTTCTCGGAGGCGTGGATGTCTATAACGACCAAGAGTTCACATCGCGTCACGGACAATACCATTTCCCAGTTGGCAATGTTCATTTAGATTCTGAGCAAGCTTTGGGATTTGTTCGTGAACGCTATTCGCTTGCTAATGGTGACGGTGATCGCGGTCGTAACCAACAAAAAGTCATTGCGGCTATTATCCAGAAATTGACTTCAGCGGAATCTCTGAAAAACTATGACAGCATTATTCAAAGCTTGCAGGATTCGATTCAGACTAATATGCCACCAGAAACAATGGTTAGTCTTGTCAATACTCAGTTGGCAAGCGGTGGAAAATATACCGTTACCAATCAAGATCTGAAAGGGACTGGACGTATGGGTCTTCCGTCTTACGCCATGCCAGATAGCAATCTTTACATGTTAGAAATCGATCCAACAAGCTTGGAAGCTGTTAAAACGGCCATTAAAGATACCATGGAAGGAAAATAAGATGATTGATATTCATTCACATATTGTTTTCGATGTTGACGATGGGCCTAAAAATAAAGCTGAGAGCAAGGCTCTCCTTGAGGAGGCTTACGCACAAGGTGTTCGAACCATTGTTTCGACCTCTCATCGTAGAAAAGGGATGTTTGAAACACCAGAAGACAAAATTGCAGCTAATTTTAGCGAAGTGAAACAATTAGCTCAAGAAATTGCACCAGATTTGAATATCGTTTACGGGGCTGAGATTTATTTTTCAAGTGATGTTTTAGAGAAACTTGAACAGAATATCATACCAAAACTCAATGGAAGTCGTTATGCTTTGATTGAGTTTAGCATGAATACACCCTACAGAGATATTCATAGCGCTTTGACCAAAGTTCTCATGTTAGGGATTACACCTGTGGTTGCTCATATTGAACGCTACCACACATTGGAAAACGATGAGAAAAAAGTAAGAGAGCTCATTAATATGGGATGCTATATGCAGATTAATAGTTCGAGTGTATTAAAACCACGACTGTTTGGTGACAACTACAAGTTTATGAAAAAGCGTGCTAGATACTTCTTGGACAAGGACCTAGTACATGTAGTGGCTAGTGATATGCACAATTTGGATAATCGACCACCATATATGAGAGAAGCTTATGAACTCATTGCTAAAAAATACGGAGCAGAAAAAGCTCGTGAACTTTTTGAAACAAACCCATCAAACATTATAAATGACCAACTAATTTAGGAGAAATGATGAAAGAACAAGAAAAATTTGAAATTGATGTATTTCAATTGGTAAAAGTGCTTTGGAAACGTAAATTCCTCATCGTCTTAACTGCAATAATAGCAGGCCTAGTAGCTTTTGCTTATAGCTCATTTGTGATCCAGCCACAGTATACTAGTACCACTCGTATCTACGTAGTCAATCGTAACCAAGCAGATAAGCCAGGTTTGACCAACCAAGACTTGCAGGCAGGTTCATACTTGGTAAAAGACTACCGTGAGATCATTCTTTCTCAGGATGTTCTTGAAAAAGTGGTGGCTGATCAAAGCTTAGCTATGGATGCCAAAACTCTTGGAAGAAAAGTTTCAGTAACAGTCCCTGCAGATACGCGTATCGTATCAATCTCAGTTCGAGATGGGAAACCTGAGGAAGCGAGTCGTATCGCCAATGCACTTAGAGAAGTAGCTGCTCAGAAAATCATTTCTGTAACAAGAGTGTCGGATGTAACCACACTTGAGGAAGCAAGACCAGCGACATCGCCATCTTCACCAAATATTCGTCGCAATACAATGATGGCCACTATAGCAGGCGTAGGATTCGTAACGGTTATCGTGCTTTTAGTTGAATTGTTGGATGATCGAGTGAAGCGTCCAGAAGATATCGAAGAAGTGATGCACCTCTCGCTTTTAGGTGTTATTCCAAATCTTGAGAAATTAAAGTAAAGAGGGAAATATGGCAAAGTTAGAATTATCAGAACAACGATTACACTCTGTAAAAAAAGCTGAGGAGTATTATAACGCACTACGGACCAACATCCAGTTGAGTGGAGATGGCCTCAAAGTGATTGCCCTTTCGTCGGTTAGACCTGGAGAAGGGAAGTCGACCACTTCAACCAATATAGCTTGGGCTTTCGCGCGTGCAGGCTACAAGACGCTCCTTATTGATGCCGATATTCGTAATTCAGTCATGTCAGGTGTCTTTAAGTCTCGAGAAAAAATTACAGGTTTGACAGACTACTTATCAGGAACCAAAGATCTATCTCATGGTTTGTGTGAAACAAACGTAGAAAACTTGTTTGTCATTCAATCAGGTGCTGTCTCACCAAACCCAACTGCTCTTCTTCAAAGTGAAAAATTTGAAGCGATGATTGAGACTTTACGCAAATATTTTGACTATATCATTGTAGATACAGCCCCTATAGGAGTTGTCATTGATGCGGCTATTATCGTACAAAAATGTGATGCCTCTATCCTGGTGACTGAAGCTTCTGCAACAAAACGGAGAGAAGTTCAAAAAGCGAAAGATCAGTTAGAGCAAACAGGAACACCATTCTTAGGAGTTATTCTGAATAAATTTAATATTCAGCTTGAAAAATATGGTTCTTACGGATCATATGGGAACTACGGTTCCTACGGAAAGAAATAAGTAGGTAATAAGGGAGAAAAAAATGGAAGGAAGGGGTTTCTACAACGTAACTCTAGCGTTTATACAGAGTATACTGGTCAGTATATTAGCTTATATACTAATCTCTGTATCTGAAACAGAAATTGTTGCAAAAACGGTTTTTGTTCTGTATTTTCTTCATTTTGCAGCCTTCTATATCAGTGGCTACGGTAAGGATTTTTTTAAACGTAGTCAATCCGCCGAATTGATAGAAATAGTAAAATACATCATCTTTTTTGCATTGCTGATTAGTTTTTCTAGTTTTTTTCTGAAAAATCAATTTGTGATTTCTAGAAGGGGTATGATTTACTTCCTGTCTTTGTACGGAGTGTTTAATTATTTTCTGAGTTTTGTTATCAAAAAATATTGGGTCCATTTTAACCATAATTTAAAGGGAAGTCGTAAAATCATTTTGATTACTGCGACATCTCGAATTGAGAAAGTGATAGACCGCTTGTTGACTGCAAGTGATGTTGGCGGAAAACTTGTTGCTGTAAGTGTACTAGATAAACCGGATTTTAAACACAGTAAAGTAACGGTTATTCCTCGAGAAAACCTCATTAATTATGCAACTCATGAGGTAGTAGACGAAGTATTTGTAAACCTACCTAGTGAGGATTATGATATCGGTAGCATTATTTCACAATTTGAAACAATGGGAATTGATGTTACAGTCAATCTAAATGCCTTTGATAAAAATTTAGGTAGAAATAAGCAAATTCATGAGATGGCTGGTTTAAATGTAGTAACTTTTTCTACAAACTTATATAAACCGAGTCATATTATTGCCAAACGAATCATTGATATTTTAGGAGCAATTGTTGGGCTAATCATTTGTGGACTTGTAAGTATAGTCCTTGTTCCAATGATTCGAAAAGATGGTGGACCAGCAATCTTTTCTCAAACCCGAGTCGGTAAAAATGGTCGCTATTTCACTTTTTATAAGTTCCGATCTATGAGGGTAGATGCGGAAGAAATCAAGCAACAATTGATGGATCAAAATACCATGCAAGGTGGTATGTTTAAAATGGATAATGATCCTCGAGTTACAGAAATTGGACGCTTTATACGTAAAACTAGTATTGACGAGTTGCCACAGTTTTGGAACGTACTGATTGGGGACATGAGCTTAGTAGGGACTCGCCCTCCAACGGTTGATGAATACGAAAAATACACACCTGAACAAAAACGCCGATTGAGTTTTAAACCAGGCATTACTGGGCTATGGCAAATTAGTGGTAGAAGTGGAATTACCAACTTTGACGATGTTGTCAAACTAGATGTAGCTTATATCGATGATTGGACAATTTGGAAAGACTTCGAAATTTTATTAAAAACAGTAAAAGTAGTGTTGATGAGAGATGGAGCGAAATGATTCTATGAATAAAGTGAGAGAAATTCAATTAGGAGAGTTAACACTTTTAGAAAGTTATATCGATCTTTGTAAAAGACATGATTTGCGTTATTACGCCTTGGGTGGGACATTACTCGGTGCCATTCGTCATAAAGGATTTATCCCATGGGATGATGATATGGATTTAGGAATGCCTAGAAAAGATTATGAAAAATTCTTGACAATTTGTGAACAAGAGCTTCCTGAAAGTGTTATTTTAAGACTTCACGATGATAATCTAGGTAATACTTCGATTATGGATACTTCAATCCAAATTCAATTTGGTAATGAATGGTGTAGTCCTTTTATTGATATCTTTCCCTTAGATGGTTACCCAGAAGACGGAATCCATTACTGGTTGCATACGAATAAAATAAAATTCTATCGTGCTTTATCTAAAATTTCTGTTATCGATCGTATACATGAGAGAGATAGAGGCTCGTTCGAAAATGCGATTGTAAAAGTTTCAAAAAGTTTAAAATTAAATAAACTTTTAAACACTTCAAAAATTAATAAAAAATTGCAAAGTATCATCAAACAATATGATTACGAGACTAGTACTATGGTCGGGAATGTCTTGGGTTCCTATCGAGAACGTGAACTCGCAAGAAAAGAAGTGTTTGGGGAACCGCAATTACTAGAATTTGAAAGTTTACAAATAAGTTGTCATGCAAATCCCGATGAATATTTGACAAAAATATACGGTGATTACATGCAACTGCCAAAAGAAGCTGAGCGTAAGGGTCATTTTGAGTCTACGTGGGGAGATTGAATTGAATAGTTTTGATTTAATGGGGGTCAGAATTGACCCCTTAACAATGGACGAAACTGTCCAAGCCGTTGAAAAATTTGTTCTTGAACAACGTCCACTCCACCTAATGGGAGTGAATGCAGATAAAATTAATCAATGCCAAACAGATGAATCGATTAAAAAGATAGTGAACGATTCTGAAATCATTAATGCAGATGGTGCTTCAGTTGTTCTAGCTTCCCGTTTTTTGGGTTATCAAGTTCCTGAGAGAGTCGCTGGGATTGATTTGATGCAAAAGTTGCTCCATTTAGCCAATGAAAAGTCATATTCGGTTTATTTTTTTGGTGCCAAGGAAGAAGTTTTAATAGATATGTTGGAAATCTTTAAGAAAGATTATCCGAATTTACGAGTTCTTGGACATCGCAATGGTTATTTTTCTGAAGAAGATGAATATGGCATTCAAGAAGACATTCGTGAGAAAAATCCTGATTTTGTTTTTGTTGGGATCACCTCTCCTAAGAAAGAATACATCATTCAAAAATTTATGGATCAAGGTGTTAATTCTGTCTTTATGGGAGTCGGAGGTAGTTTTGACGTTTTATCTGGCCATATTAAACGAGCTCCTTTATGGATGCAAAATGCGCATCTTGAGTGGCTGTTCCGCGTGGCAAATGAACCTAGACGCCTCTTTAAACGTTATTTTGTAGGGAATGCCACTTTTATTAAGCGAGTTTTAGATGAAAAACGAAAATCGAAAAAATAGTATTTTACATATTTCGCGTACCATGGATATAGGTGGTGCAGAGCGTATTGTTTACCAGTTGAGCTCAGATTTAAAAGATGAGTTTGACAGTGTTCATGTCGCATCTACGGGTGGGCTTTGGGAGAGCGAACTGGCTGCTCAAGGGATTCAACATCATAAAATTTTAGATATCGATAGTAAAAATCCTGTGACGGTATTAAAGCTACTCTTTAGTATTCACCAGATTATCAAACAAAAAGGGATAACAATAGTCCACACTCATCATCGGATGGCTGCTTTTTATATCCGTTTATTAAAACTTGTTCATCCAAAATTGATACACGTTTATACAGCCCACAATGTCTTTAAAGATAAACTGCCTCTATATGGATTTGCTTTAAAAAATGCTAAAAGTGTGGCAGTGGGAGAAGCTGTAAATAAAAACTTAAAAGAAGATGTAGGTATTACTGATAGCAGGGTTATTTATAATGGAGTTGTTTTAAAAGAAACGGATGACCAGGTCGATGAGATTATCAGTTATGGTGGGATTAAACTTGGCTGTATTGCTAGGTTATCTGAGCAAAAAGGCTTGACTTATCTCCTTGATGCTATGTCTTTACTGACTATTAAGGATATTCGATTATTTATCGTTGGTGAAGGTGAGCTTCGAGAAGAGTTGGAAAACAAGGTTAAAGAACTAAATCTTCAAGATTCGGTAATTTTTTTAGGATATCGCAAGGATATCGTCGAATGTATCAATAGTTTTGATTTTTGTGTTTTGCCTTCAGTATTTGAAGGATTTGGTTTAGTTGCCATTGAGGCATTTATGAATAGTAAAACCTTAGTTGCGACGGATATACCGGGATTAAACGAAGTTGTAACAAATAAAAATGGGGTTTTAGTCCCAGCAAAAGACCCTGCTGCTCTAGCATCTGCTATTGATAAATTAGCTACAGATGCAACACTAAGACAGGAACTTGCTAGCCAAGCAAAAAAAGACTATGAAAACAGATTTAGTTATCCTATGTTTTTGGAAAACTATCGAGCATTGTATAGAGAAATACAGGGAGAACCAAAATGAAAAAAGTAATGTTGGTTTTTGGGACACGTCCAGAAGCAATAAAAATGTGTCCATTAGTAAATGAGTTAAAGAAAAATGATTCAATTGAGACTATTGTCTGTGTAACTGGCCAACACAAAGAAATGCTTGAACAAGTTTTGGATGTCTTTAAAGTAGTTCCTGATTATGATTTAGGAATTATGAAAGCGAACCAAACTCTATTTACAATCACGACTAGTATTCTAGACAAGATTCAAACGGTTTTTGAGCAAGAAAAACCAGATATCGTTCTTGTTCACGGTGATACAACTACGACTTTTGCTACGGCTTTAGCTGCATTTTATTTGGGTATCAAGGTTGGGCATGTGGAAGCAGGTTTGCGAACTTATAATCTTCAAAGTCCGTTCCCTGAAGAATTCAACCGCCAAACCACTTCCATTATTGCAGATTATAATTTCGCCCCGACAGAAGTTGCAAAGGAAAATCTGCTAAAAGAAGGAAGAAAAAATATCTTTGTGACTGGGAATACCGTTATTGATGCTTTGAAGACAACTGTCCAGGAAAATTATGACCACCCAATTTTAGAGTGGGCTAAGGACAGTAAGTTAATTATGCTGACAGCTCACAGACGTGAAAATCTTGGTCAACCAATGGAGCATATGTTTAATGCCGTTAATCGCATTTTAAATGAATTTGAGGATGTCAAGGTTGTTTACCCAATTCATAAAAATCCTAAAGTTCGTGAATTGGCCAGTAAAGTATTTGGTGATAATGAACGCATGAAAATTATTGAACCTTTAGAGGTTATTGATTTCCATAATTTCATGAACCAAAGCTACATGATTTTAACAGATTCTGGTGGTGTGCAGGAAGAGGCTCCATCCTTAGGGAAGCCTGTTTTAGTCATGCGAGATACAACAGAGCGTCCGGAGGGGATTGCTGCTGGAACATTGAAATTAGTGGGTACGGACGAAGAAAATATTTACTCTAATTTTAAACTTCTTTTAGAAAACCAAACAGAATATAACAAGATGAGTAAGGCTAGCAACCCATACGGAGATGGAAAAGCTTGTGAAAGAATCGTCGATATTATTTTGGAAGGATAGGGATAATGGATAAGGTTTCTATTGTTGTACCTGTGTACAATGTTGAAGACTGCCTGAGTTATTGTGTAGAAAGTCTACGACAACAGACCTATAAAAATATAGAAATTATACTGGTAGATGATGGTTCTACAGATTCTTCAGGAGAAATTTGTGACCAATATGCTCGAGAAGATGAGCGTATTAAAGTACTTCATATTGATAATGGAGGTCAATCTCGTGCCAGAAATATTGGAGTCCAAGCATCATCTTCTGATTGGATTATGTTTTTAGATTCTGATGATTATTACGATTTAAAAGCCGTCGAGTATTTAGTTGCTTTGAGAGATAAATACGTAGTCGATTTAGTCGTCACGTCAATTGTTGAAGTACGAAATTATCAAACAGAATTGAATACTGACGACATTTCTCTTGAAAATAGTGAGAAATTAGATCGTTATACAGGCCTTGTTCGTATGTTTTACGGAAATAGTGTTGGAACACATCCAGGTGGTAAACTCTATAAGAAAGAGATTTTACTTCAGTATCCTTATCCAGAGGGAATGATATACGAAGATTTAGCGATGGCTTACGAGCATATTCATTACTGTACTGAAATTGCGGTTGGGTATAGAAGTGTTTATAAATACTACCGACGCATGGGCAGTACTGTTAATTCGAAGTACAGTGAACGTCTCTTAGATTTTTACAAGGCCATGGAATGGAATAGAAGTTATATCGAACGAGACTATCCTAATGATAAGGAAATGAGAAGAGCTTTAAATGTCCGCTACGTCTTTAATGGTCTACATGTTGTCCATGCTATGCTCAGTTCAGATATGTATTTGGATGTCAATAAAATCAGAAAAGAATACACTAGATATTTTAACGATATTATTCCTAATCCAAATACAACAGGGAAAAATAAAGTGAAATACTTGATGCTTTTGGTTTCTCCAAAACTGTATGAAAAAATTAGAGAGAAGATGGGTTAGGTAAGAATGAAGGTTTTAAAAAATTATGCATATAATCTCTCTTACCAACTACTAGTCATAATTCTTCCAATTATAACGACACCTTATGTGACCCGGGTATTTAGCTCAAATGATTTAGGGATATACGGCTACTTTAATTCAATTGTTACCTACTTTATTCTTTTAGCTACTTTAGGTGTTGCCAACTACGGAACAAAAGAAATTTCAGGCCATAGGAAGGATATCGGGAAAAACTTTTGGGGCATATATACCTTGCAACTTGGTGCCACAATCCTTTCAATCACCTTATACATTATCGTGTGTCTCTCTTTTTCATTTATGCAGAATCCAGTTGCATATATTTTGGGATTGAGCTTGGTATCTAAGGGGATGGATATCTCCTGGCTCTTCCAAGGATTGGAAGACTTTCGTAAGATAACGGTTAGAAATATTACTGTCAAACTTGTAGGTGTTATTTCGATTTTCTTGTTTGTTAAATCAGCAAACGATTTATATTTATATGTTTTTTTGTTGACTATATTTGAGTTGCTGGGGCAGTTGAGCATGTGGTTGCCAGCTAGAGAATTTATCGGGAAACCACATTTTGATTGGACCTATGCTAAACAACACTTGAAACCAGTTATTCTCTTGTTTTTGCCTCAAATAGCTATTTCGCTATATGTTACTTTGGATCGTACTATGCTAGGAACATTAGCTTCAACTAAAGACGTCGGGATTTACGACCAAGCCTTAAAATTGGTCAATATTTTGCTTACACTAGTGACTTCATTAGGAAGTGTGATGCTTCCTCGTGTTGCCAATCTCCTATCTACTGGAGATCACAAGGCTGTAAACAAAATGCATCAGATGTCTTTCTTAATATACAATTTAGTCATTTTTCCTATCATTGCAGGAGTGTTGATTGTTAATGATGATTTCGTCCAATTTTTCTTAGGACAGGATTTCCAAGATGCTAAGTATGCGATAGCAATTATGATTTTTAGAATGTTCTTTATTGGTTGGACAAATATTATGGGTATTCAAATATTGATTCCACATAATAAAAATAAAGAATTTATGATTTCGACAACAATTCCAGCTATTGTGAGTGTCGGTTTAAATTTATTATTACTACCTAAATTAGGTTACATCGGAGCAGCCATTGTTTCTGTATTAACAGAAGCTTTAGTATGGGCTATTCAACTATATTTTACAAGAAACTATTTAAAGGAAGTGCCTTTTCTTGCTTCGACAGTTAAAATTATAGGAGCATCAGCTCTCATGTACGGTGTACTATTCGTTGTAAAAACTACAGTGAATTTTACGCCTGTTATAAATGTTATGGTATTTGCTGTAATAGGAGCGGTGATTTACATTTCTCAAATACTATTCTTAAAAGTAATTAGTCCAAAAGAGTTGAAACGGCAGTTATTGAATAAGTGACATTGTATGGAATAAATAAGAGATCTCAGTAGCTTATAGTTTTATTGTGAAATAAACTCTTGTAAAGATTAAATTCGCTTTGGTTGATTAAATAGTTAGGAAAGGGAGGATAGAAGAGTATAAGTGAACTAGGGGATTAAAGAAATACTATTTTTCTCATTCAATTCGATATTTCTTTTTCTTATAATTCACCCTGTATGATTCTTTTTCAAAAAATATGATAAAAATTAAATTTGAAAACTTACTAGTCAGCATTGTTGTATCTGTAGTGGTGTTTTTTAATACCATATCAACTACGATGCTGGATAGGACTTTTTTTCAAGTTAAACTAAATTTCCTATTTTTAGTTGTATTGCTTTTAGGGCTTCGTTTTTTACATAAAATGCGGGTCTCATACAAATATCTAATATTTTCTATTCTATTGTTGCTTTCGGGGATTTTAGTGTATTTTCAAACGAATAGGCTTAATTTTCTAGTCTATTCGCTGCTACTAGTCCTCTTGGTTAATGTGGATATGAAAGTAGTTTTGAGGAACTATGTAATTGTAGCTGGTGTTCTTGTAGTTGGAGTTTTTCTTTTATCGCTGGTTGGCATTGTTCCTAACCTGCAATATAATCGTGCGGGTGTTATTCGAAATTCGTTTGGGTTTATTTATCCTACCGACTTTGCATCACATTGCTTCTATCTATTTATAGCAATTTCTTATCTTTTAAAAGATAAATTGATATGGTCCAGAACTCTGTTTGGCTTCTTGCTATCAGCTTTTATTATAAAATACTGTGATGCACGTTTAAATGCTTTGTCAATCTTGTTAGCGACAGTTATTTTTACATATTTTTATTATAGCAAGGGGAAAAAATTAAAAATATTTGCCTTGCTACCTTATTCGGCTGTTGTATTCGCTTCAGTTGTTACCTATTTATCATACAAGTTTTCATGGTCTGATCCATTTTTAGTATCGATAAACAAATTAATTACGGGAAGGCTGGCTCTAGGCAGGAATGCATTTACTACATTTGAAGTGCATCTATTTGGGACTAGAAACGTTCAATTTATCGGATCAGGTGGAAAAACAGAATCTGTAATTGGGTATAACTATGTGGATTCTTCTTATGTGCAGATGTTGTTTACATATGGAATAGTTCCTGTAGTCCTATTGATCGTAATTTATGTTGTCGCCTCGAGAAAACAGTATAAGGATGGTCAATATTTATTCGTTGCGATTTTATCATTGATTGCTTTTAACTGTATGATTGAAGCCTTTTGGTTTGTTCCTACATATAATATATTCATGTTTTTGCTATTTACAACAAATACCTTTAGCAAAAAAGAATCAAATGATATTGTTGCATCAAATGAGACTTAGCTCTAGTACAAAATTTTAGGCGGGTCTAATACATGAAATGATACCTTTCTAAAAAAGTAACTAACCTTTGCTGATCCTGAGTCGGCATTAATAAGAAATTGTAGAGTTTATTAACGGAGTTTTAATATGTATGACTATTTAATCGTTGGAGCAGGTTTGTCTGGAGCAATCTTTGCACACGAAGCTACAAAACGTGGCAAAAAAGTAAAAGTGATTGACAAGCGTGATCACATCGGTGGAAACATCTACTGTGAAAATGTTGAGGGCATCAATGTCCACAAGTATGGCGCTCACATTTTCCATACTTCCAACAAAAAAGTGTGGGATTATGTCAACCAGTTTGCTGAATTTAATAACTATATCAACTCACCAGTGGCTAACTACAAGGGGAACCTTTATAATCTTCCTTTCAACATGAATACCTTCTACGCTATGTGGGGGACCAAGACTCCCCAAGAAGTCAAAGACAAGATTGCCGAGCAAACGGCTGATATGAAAGATGTTGAGCCTAAAAACTTGGAAGAACAAGCCATCAAGTTGATTGGTCCGGACATCTATGAAAAATTGATCAAGGGCTATACAGAAAAACAATGGGGACGTTCTGCAACAGACCTTCCTCCGTTTATCATCAAACGTCTTCCGGTTCGTTTGACCTTTGATAATAATTACTTTAACGACCGTTACCAAGGGATTCCAATCGGTGGCTACAACGTCATCATTGAAAACATGTTGGGCGACGTCGAAGTAGAGCTTGGGGTTGATTTCTTTGCTAATCGTGAAGAGCTGGAAGCATCAGCAGAAAAAGTAGTCTTCACAGGGATGATTGACCAGTACTTTGATTACAAACATGGGGAGTTGGAGTACCGCAGCCTGCGTTTTGAACACGAAATCTTGGATGAGGAAAATTATCAAGGGAATGCTGTAGTCAACTATACCGAGCGTGAGATTCCTTATACTCGGATTATCGAGCATAAGCACTTCGAGTATGGAACCCAGTCGAAGACAGTCATCACCCGTGAATACCCAGCTGACTGGAAACGTGGGGATGAACCCTACTACCCAATCAATGATGAAAAGAACAACGCTATGTTTGCTAAATATCAAGAAGAAGCAGCCAAAAATGACAAGGTCATCTTCTGTGGACGCCTAGCAGACTATAAATACTACGATATGCACGTGGTCATTGAGCGTGCTTTGGAAGTCGTAGCAAATGAATTTGATTGAAAGAAACAGAGATCCATGAAGTATTTTCTAAAAGAAGAGTTTTTAAAAGATTCTGGTGCTCGTAACGCCGGAAATAAGGCTAGAAATGATGTCGAGGAGATCGTCAAACGAGAAGGTTATCAACCTTTGTTGTTAACAGTTGATAATTGGTACCATATGGGAACCGTTAAAGCTCAACAACACAAGGCGAAAGCTCTAGCTCAAGCTTTCTCTCAGTTGAAATCAGGGGATCAATTATTGATTCAATTTCCCATGCTCCACCATAGTTTTTTCACCACTCGATTGGTAAGAAAAATCCAGCGAAGTGGGGTGAAAGTCTACTTTATTATCCATGATTTGGAAGCTTTACGATATGCTAATTTGGATACAGTACCTTTAAAACATAAGATTCGGGTTCATCTTCAAGAATCAAGTTTGTTGAAGATAGCTGATGGAGTGATTGCCCATAATCCAATCATGAAATCTGTTTTAGTGGACAAAGGGATTGCAGAAGATAAGATTGTTAGTCTTGGAATTTTCGACTATTTGATTCCAGATTTTCAAGAAAAGAGTGGCCAAACAAAAGATCACCCCATTATTGTCGCAGGTAATTTGGCTCAGGAAAAAGCGGGTTATCTTTATAAACTTCCTGCAGAACCTTCTTATAATCTCTATGGTGTCGGCTTTGATGAGAATAGAGCTCTTTTAAACGAAACCTACTTTGGTTCCTTCCTGCCTGATGAGTTACCTTCAGTTCTTGAGGGAGGCTTTGGACTTGTCTGGGACGGTGATAGTGCTGACACGTGCAGTGGTGTCTTTGGTGAGTACCTTCGCTTCAACAATTCTCACAAGGCATCCCTTTATTTGGCATCTGGATTCCCACTTGTAGTGTGGGAACAGTCTTCCTTGTCTCGTTTTGTGCTTGAGAATGGCTGTGGGATTGCAGTAGAATCGCTTCATGATTTAAAAAACACGATCGAAAATCTATCAGATGTCGATTATCAAGAATTGGTTGCAAATGCAAAAAATATTGGTAAAAAGATACGAGATGGTTTCTACCTAACCAGTGCTCTTAAAGAATTAACAAAATAAGAAGTCTTTTTGGACTTCTTTTTTTGTTACAACTAATCGTTTTTGTATAAAAATTAGACCAGCAGAGAACGATTTTTTAGGGGAAAATTAAGTACTTCTCCTTAACTTAAAATTGAAATGAACTTGGCATGAAAATACTTGAAAAAATACAATAAATTACACCGCATTTTTCAGCTTTTCTGACTCTTTTACACTGTTTTTCATAGAAAAAATAAAAAAGAGGGACTTGTAATGGAATATTAAAATAAATTTAATGAAAAACCTTCGATAAAATCACAAAAAATTAGGCACGAATCGGATTTTTGTGATATAATATTCTGTGAATAGCTATGCCTTCTTGTAGCTATTAAAAAATCAAAGTGTGAAACTTGGAAGATAGAGAGGACGCAATGTAATGACTAGAAATGGTTTCTTTACAGGCTTAGATATTGGAACAAGCTCAATTAAAGTGTTAGTTGCTGAGCTTGTAGATGGTGAAGTAAATGTAATCGGTGTTAGTAACGCCAAAAGTAAAGGTGTCAAGGATGGGATTATCGTTGACATCGAAGCCGCAGCAACGGCTATCAAATCTGCTATTTCTCAAGCAGAAGAAAAAGCAGGAATTTCAATCAAATCAGTAAACGTTGGACTTCCAGCAAACTTGTTGCAAGTGGAACCAACTCAAGGAATGATTCCTGTAACATCAGATACAAAAGAAATTACAGATCAAGATGTTGAGAATGTTGTCAAATCAGCTTTGACTAAGAGCATGACACCTGATCGTGAAGTGATTACGTTTGTGCCAGAAGAATTTGTAGTAGATGGTTTCCAAGGTATTCGAGACCCTCGTGGTATGATGGGTGTTCGTTTGGAAATGCGTGGACTTCTCTATACAGGTCCAAGAACCATTCTTCACAACCTTCGTAAAACTGTAGAACGTGTTGGAGTTCAAGTCGATAACGTGATTATTTCACCACTTGCAATTGTAAACTCTGTTCTTAACGAAGGCGAACGTGAGTTTGGAGCGACTGTTATCGATATGGGTGGTGGTCAAACAAGTGTTGCTACTATCCGTAATCAAGAACTTCAATACACAAATGTTTACCAAGAAGGTGGCGATTACGTCACTAAAGACATTTCAAAAGTTCTTAAAACTTCTAAGAAGATTGCAGAAGGTTTGAAGCTTAACTACGGTGAAGCTTATCCGCAACTTGCAAGCAAAGAAACTTTCCAAGTTGAAGTGATTGGTGAAGTAGAACCTGTTGAAGTTACAGAAGAATACTTGGCTCAAATTATTTCAGCTAGATTAAAACATATCTTTGAACAAATCAAACAAGATTTGGAAAGAAGACATTTGTTGGACTTGCCAGGAGGTATTGCTCTGATTGGTGGGAATGCTATTCTACCAGGTATCGTTGAGCTTGCCCAAGAAGTACTTGGAGTTCGTGTGAAACTTTATGTTCCAAACCAAGTAGGTATCCGCAATCCTGCATTTGCTCATGTGATTAGTTTGTCAGAATTTGCTGGAAGTCTTACAGAAGTGAATGTTTTAGCTCAAAGAGCTATCAGAGGAGATCAAGTTCTACGTCAACAACCAATTGACTTCAGAACTTCAAGTCAGGAAAAACCTGCAGCTTCTCAACGTTCAGTGTTTGGTACAACTTCAACTGAATCAGCAGAACCAACTTATGCTGCTGACTCAACAACTCCAAATCAATCAGAAGAGAAACCAAAATTAACTGAGCGATTCCGTAGCTTAATCGGAAGCATGTTTGATGAATAGGATAGAGGAATAAAATATGACATTTTCATTTGATACAGCAGCAGCACAAGGTGCAGTAATTAAAGTAATTGGTGTCGGTGGTGGCGGTGGAAACGCCATTAACCGCATGGTTGACGAAGGCGTTTCAGGTGTTGAGTTCATCGCAGCCAACACAGATGTACAAGCCTTGAGCAGTACAAAAGCTGAAACAGTTATCCAACTTGGTCCAAAATTAACTCGCGGACTTGGTGCTGGAGGACAGCCTGAAGTTGGTCGTAAGGCTGCTGAAGAAAGCGAAGAAGTAATTACTGAAGCTATCAGTGGTGCAGATATGGTCTTCATCACTGCTGGTATGGGTGGTGGTTCTGGTACAGGTGCTGCACCAGTTATCGCTCGTATCGCTAAAGGTTTAGGTGCTTTGACTGTTGCTGTTGTGACACGTCCATTCGGTTTCGAAGGAAGCAAACGTGGTCAATTTGCGGTCGAAGGGATTAACGAACTTCGCGAACATGTTGATACTCTCTTGATTATCTCAAACAACAACTTATTAGAAATTGTTGACAAGAAAACTCCACTTCTTGAAGCTTTGTCTGAAGCAGATAACGTTCTTCGTCAAGGTGTTCAAGGGATTACAGATTTGATTACAAATCCTGGTTTGATCAACTTGGACTTCGCAGACGTGAAGACGGTGATGGCAAACAAAGGAAATGCCCTTATGGGTATTGGTATCGGTAGCGGAGAAGAACGCGTTATTGAAGCGGCTCGTAAAGCTATCTACTCACCACTTCTTGAAACAACTATCGATGGAGCAGAAGATGTTATCGTTAACGTAACTGGTGGTTTGGATATGACTTTGATTGAAGCAGAAGAAGCTTCTGAAATCGTCAATCAAGCTGCTGGACATGGCGTAAATATCTGGCTCGGTACTTCTATTGATGAATCAATGAAAGATGAAATCCGTGTAACTGTTGTTGCTACTGGAGTTCGTCAAGATGCAGTCGATAAAGTTGTAGCGCCGCAACCAAGACAAACGTCGTTCCGTGAACCAGTAAAATCTGGACATACACGCACTTATGACCGTCATTTTGATTTAGCAGAAACAGCTGAACTTCCAACTCCTTCACAACGTCACACTGAAGCGCCTAAAGCATCAGCTTTTGGTGACTGGGACTTGAGACGTGATTCAATTGTTCGTCAAGGTGAATCAGTCGTATCACCAGTTGAGCGTTTTGAAGCACCAGCTTCTGACGAAGATGAGTTGGAAACACCACCATTCTTTAAAAATCGTTAATAGAGATGGATTTAAAAGAAAATACAAATCAGGTATTTCAACAGGTTACAAAAGCAATTCAAGAAACCGGCCGTGAAGACGGTTCGGTTTCTGTAATTGCCGTAACAAAATATGTTGATATTGCAACTGCAGCAAATTTGATTGACCAAGGAGTCAAACACATCGGTGAAAACCGTGTTGACAAATTTCTTGAAAAGTATCATGCTTTAAGTGATAAAGATGTTACTTGGCACTTGATTGGTAGCTTACAAAGAAGAAAAGTCAAGGATGTTATTCCTTTTGTTGATTATTTTCACGCTTTAGATTCTTTGAAATTAGCCCAAGAGATTCAAAAACGTGCCGATCGAACCGTTAAATGTTTTTTGCAGGTCAATATTTCTGGAGAGGAAAGCAAGCATGGTTTTTCAAAAGAAGAACTATTGACAGTCTTGCCAGACTTGTCTAGCTTGAATCAAATCGAGTATGTTGGTCTCATGACCATGGCTCCCTTTGAGGCCCAAACAGAAGAGTTGCAAAAAATCTTTAAAGAAACGCAAGAGTTGCAACAATACATCCGTGAACAACAATTCCCCAATATGCCAATGACAGAACTAAGTATGGGAATGAGTCGTGACTACAAAGAAGCGATTCAATGTGGCTCGACTTTTGTTCGAATTGGTACAGCATTTTTTAAATAGGAAATAATCATGTCATTAAAAGATAAATTTGATAAATTTATAGATTACTTTACAGAAGATGGAGATGAAGTTGCTTCAGAAGTTGTAGCTGCACAACCTGAACGTTCACTAGCTTCGGTTCCTCAAAAAAGAGAATTGCCACAGCAAGCTGCTGCTCAAGATTCTTCTTCAGTCGGAGCAAAAGAGAAAAATATTACAAAACTTCATGCCCGTCAGCAACAACTAGCAATTGAAAGCCATCACTCTACTGAAAAAGTAACCATCGATGTTCGTTACCCACGCCGTTATGAAGATGCAACAGATATTGTTGATTTGTTGGCTGGAAATGAAAGTATCTTGATTGACTTCCAATATATGACAGAAGTTCAAGCTCGTCGTTGTTTGGATTACTTGGATGGAGCACGTCATGTCCTTGCTGGTGAGTTAAGAAAAGTAGCGAACACAATGTATCTTTTGACACCTGTTGGTGTTGTGGTAAACATTGAAGATATTCGTTTACCTGAAGAAGCTCAAAGCGAAGAATACGACTTTGACATGAAGAGAAATAGAGTACGTTAATGTTTCTAATAATTCGTTTTATCCAAAATGCTACAGATATCTATTCACTGATACTTGTAGCTTTTGCTCTATTATCATGGTTTCCAAATGCCTATAACACACAGTTGGGGAAATTTTTAGAGACTTTGTGTAAACCAATTCTTGAACCTCTAAAACGTCTACCTCTTCAAATCGCAGGTTTGGATTTCTCTGTTTGGATAGCTCTAATTCTCTTGCGCATGATTAGTCGCTATCTTATCAATTTGCTAGTCATATTATGAGCAAGGAACTTTACCAACATTTCGCAACGGAGGATATTCCATTCATCGATAAGGGCTTGGAATGGTTGAGTCAAGTCGAGGAGCACTATGCACCGATTTTATCTCCTTTTATAAATCCTCACCAAGTATTTATCTTGGAAACTTTGGGAAATAATAGAGGGATAAAAGTCTTCTCTAGTACGAGTTATATCTCTTCGGAATACGCTAGGGTTATTTTAGCGCCCGATTACTTCATGCCAAGTTTGGAAGATTTTGAAATGACCTTGCTTGAGATTGTGTATCCCAGCAAGTTTCAGCAACTGACCCATTCAAAGATATTGGGTACAGTTCTCAATCGACTAGGTATTGACCGTAAGTTATTCGGAGACATTCTGGTGACAGAAGATAAAGCCCAAATTATTGTCGATCGAAGATTTACCACTCTTTTCCAAGATGGAATTCAAAAGATTTCCAAGTTGCCTGTAAGTTTAGTAGAACGTCCTTTTTCAGATATGATAGAATCCAAAGATGACTATCAAGAAAAAGAAGTCTTGGTTTCAAGTCTTCGTCTGGATACCTTCTTATCTAGCATATTGAAATTATCTCGTTCCCAAACTTCGGCCCTGGTTGAAAAAAAGTTGGTTCAAGTCAACTATCATATAGTTGAAAAATCGGACTATCCGGTAAAAATTGGTGATTTAATCAGCGTCAGACGCTTTGGTCGAATTATCTTACTTAAAGAAAACGGTCAAACCAAAAAGGATAAGAAAAAATTAACAGTCCAGCTACTATTAAGCAAGTGAGAATAAACATGTCAATTACACCACAAGAAATTAGTGATAAAGAATTCTCAAAAACATTCAGAGGCTACGATAAGGAAGAAGTTGACGAATTTTTAGATAAGATTTATATTGACTACGAGGAGTTGGTCCGTTACAAGGATGAGACAGAACGCTATATTAAAAGACTAGAAGAACGTCTTTCCTATTATACGAATGATATTCCTAAGAGAACAGTAACAAACGAGCAGGAACCAGAAGCAATTAATGATTCTATTTTTTATTAAATAAGTGAGGAAAAATATGCCAATTACATCGTTAGAAATTAAGGATAAAACCTTTGGTGTTCAGTTTAGAGGTTTTAACCGTGAAGAAGTTGATGAATTTTTAGATATTGTTGTTCGTGACTATGAAGATTTAGTTCGTAGTAATCATGAAAAGGATCAACATATCAAAAATTTAGAAGAGCGTCTATCTTATTTTGACGAAATCAAAGATTCGTTGAGTCAGTCAGTTTTGATTGCCCAAGACACAGCTGAACGTGTAAAACAAGCTGCGAACGACCGTTCTAATAACATCATTAAGCAGGCTGAGCAAGATGCTCAACGTTTACTTGATGAAGCTAAATACAAAGCCAATGAAATTTTGCGACAAGCAACAGATAATGCAAAAAAAGTTGCTGTAGAAACTGAAGAGTTGAAGAACAAGAGTCGCGTCTTCCACCAACGTTTGAAATCAACAATCGAAAGTCAGTTGGCTATTGTTGATTCATCAGATTGGGAAGAAATTTTGCGTCCGACTGCAACTTATCTTCAAACGAGCGACGAAGCATTCAAGGAAGTCGTCCAAGAGGTTCTAGGTGAAGATGTATCTTCATATCATGATGAAGAACCAATTGACATGACTCGTCAATTTTCTCCAGAAGAAGTTGCAGAACTTCAAGCGCGTATTGAAGCTGCTAACAAAGAATTGTTAGAGGCTGAACAAGCTGCTGAAGAGTCAACTGAAGTTGAAGTTCTGCCAGCTGCTGAAACTCCTGTTGAGCCAGCACATGAGGAAGGACCTCAAGATGATGCTGACACTCAACAAGAATCAGTTCTAATTTTATAAGAATCTCATTAGAGAACAAGAATTTATCAATCAAATTTCTAGCGAGTAGGAGATGGTGGAAGTCCTACAATCCCTGTTGGTAAGTTTATCCTCTCTTAGTATCAAATCTGAAAATAGTAAGATTTGACGTTGCCCACGTTACGGGAAAAGAGGGAAAGAGACTAGGTCTTTTTCCGAACAAAGGTGGTACCACGATTTTCGTCCTTTTTGCGAGTCGTGGTTTTTATATTGTCAATTTACATTAAAGGAGTAAACATGAAACTTAAAGAAACCCTCAATCTTGGGAAAACAGAATTTCCAATGCGTGCCGGTCTTCCGACCAAAGAGCCAGTTTGGCAAAAGGAATGGGATGAAGCTAAACTTTATCAACGTCGTCAAGAATTAAATGAAGGAAAACCGCATTTCACGCTTCATGATGGCCCTCCGTATGCCAACGGGAACATCCACGTAGGACATGCCATGAACAAGATTTCTAAAGATATCATTGTTCGTTCTAAGTCTATGTCAGGATTTTACGCACCATATATTCCAGGTTGGGACACTCATGGTCTGCCAATCGAGCAAGTTTTGGCAAAACAAGGCGTTAAACGCAAAGAAATGGACTTGGTTGAGTACTTGAAACTTTGCCGTGAATACGCTCTGTCTCAAGTAGATAAACAACGCGAAGACTTTAAACGTTTGGGTGTTTCTGGTGACTGGGCAAATCCATATGTAACCTTGACGCCGGACTATGAAGCAGCGCAAATCCGTGTCTTCGGTGAAATGGCTAATAAAGGCTATATCTACCGTGGAGCGAAGCCTGTTTACTGGTCATGGTCATCAGAGTCAGCCCTTGCTGAGGCGGAAATTGAATACCACGACTTGGTTTCAACATCCCTTTACTATGCCAACAAGGTAAAAGATGGTAAAGGTGTCCTTGATACAGATACTTTCATCGTCGTTTGGACAACAACTCCATTCACCATCACGGCTTCTCGTGGTTTGACTGTTGGTGCGGATATTGATTACGTCTTGGTGCAACCAACTGGCGAAACCCGTAAGTTTGTCGTGGCTTCAGAATTGTTGAACAGTTTGTCTGAAAAATTTGGCTGGGCAGATGTTCAAGTTTTGGCAACTTATCGTGGTCAAGACCTCAACCACATCGTGACAGAACACCCATGGGATACAGCTGTAGATGAGTTGGTGATTCTTGGTGATCACGTTACAACTGACTCTGGTACAGGTATTGTCCATACAGCCCCTGGTTTTGGTGAGGATGACTACAATGTCGGTGTTGCCAATGGGCTTGAAGTTGCTGTGACTGTTAACGAACGCGGGATCATGATGGCCAATGCTGGAGCAGAGTTCGAAGGTCAATTCTACGACAAGGTTGTGCCAACAGTTATTGAAAAACTTGGTGATTTACTTCTTGCTCAAGAAGAAATCTCTCACTCTTACCCATTTGACTGGCGTACGAAAAAACCAATCATCTGGCGTGCAGTGCCTCAATGGTTTGCTTCTGTATCTAAATTCCGCCAAGAAATCTTGGACGAAATTGAAAAAGTGAAGTTCCACTCAGAGTGGGGTAAAGTCCGTCTTTACAA
This sequence comes from Streptococcus infantis, assembly GCF_015546995.1. Taxonomy (GTDB): domain Bacteria; phylum Bacillota; class Bacilli; order Lactobacillales; family Streptococcaceae; genus Streptococcus; species Streptococcus infantis_J. The sequence continues at coordinate 3,997 of NZ_JADMUH010000015.1, read as the reverse complement.
CATGATTCGTGACCGTGGTGACTGGGTCATCTCTCGTCAACGTGCTTGGGGAGTTCCTCTTCCAATCTTCTATGCAGAAGATGGTACACCAATCATGACAGCTGAAACCATCGAGCATGTAGCTCAACTCTTTGAAGAACATGGTTCAATCATCTGGTGGGAACGTGATGCCAAAGACCTCTTGCCAGAAGGATTTACACATCCAGGTTCACCAAATGGCGAGTTCAAGAAAGAAACAGACATCATGGACGTTTGGTTTGACTCAGGTTCATCATGGAATGGTGTCGTAGTTAATCGCCCCGAACTTAAATATCCAGCAGACCTCTACCTAGAAGGTTCTGACCAATATCGTGGTTGGTTCAACTCATCTCTCATCACATCTGTGGCTAATCATGGTGTAGCACCATACAAACAAATCTTGTCGCAAGGTTTTGCCCTTGACGGTAAAGGTGAGAAGATGTCTAAATCTCTTGGGAATACCATTGCTCCAAGCGATGTTGAAAAACAATTTGGTGCGGAAATCTTGCGTCTCTGGGTAACAAGTGTTGATTCAAGCAACGACGTGCGTATCTCTATGGATATCTTGAGCCAAGTTTCTGAAACTTACCGCAAGATCCGTAACACGCTTCGTTTCTTGATCGCCAATACTTCTGATTTTAACCCAGCTGAGGATGCAGTAGCTTACGAAGAGCTTCGTTCCGTTGATAAGTACATGACCATTCGCTTTAACCAACTTGTTAAGACCATTCGTGACGCTTATGCTAACTTCGAATTCTTGACAATCTACAAAGCCCTAGTGAACTTTATCAATGTTGATTTGTCTGCCTTCTACCTTGACTTTGCCAAAGATGTTGTTTACATCGAAGGGGCTAAGTCACTTGAACGCCGTCAAATGCAAACGGTCTTCTATGACATCCTTGTGAAAATCACCAAACTTTTGACACCAATCCTTCCTCACACAGCAGAAGAAATCTGGTCATATCTAGAGTTTGAAGCGGAAGACTTCGTTCAATTGTCAGAATTACCAGAAGCTCAAACATTTGCTAACCAAGAGGAAATCTTGGATACCTGGTCAGCCTTCATGGACTTCCGTGGCCAAGCTCAAAAAGCCTTGGAAGAAGCGCGTAACGAAAAAGTCATCGGTAAATCTCTTGAAGCTCACTTGACCGTTTATCCAAATGAAGTGGTGAAAACTCTTCTTGGAGCTGTTGATAGCAATGTAGCACAACTCTTGATTGTCTCTGAATTGTCAATCGCTGAAGGATCAGCTCCAGAAGCTGCAGTGGCCTTTGAAGATGTAGCCTTCACGGTTGAGCGTGCGGCTGGTGAAGTTTGTGATCGTTGCCGTCGTATCGATCCAAGTACAGCAGAACGTAGCTATAATGCAACTATCTGTAATCACTGTGCAAGCATCGTTGAAGAAAACTTTGCGGATGCAGTAGCAGAAGGATTTGAATCTAAATAGTCTAACAAAAATACAGGAGAAATTCCTGTATTTTTTTAAAAAATAAAAACTTTAATAAAAATATGGTATAATATACCTTATTAAAATAAAAGGAGATATTTATGAAGACAAAAACACTAGCACAAGTAGATGGCTTTATTGGTATTATTGCAGGAGCTATTTTAGCTTTCTTACCAATTTTTATGGTATTTCTTGCAGCCGTTTCTGAAGACGAAGATGCTGCAGGGCTAATTTTGGGCATTATTTTCATTGTTTTCTCTTTAGTGAAAATTGCAACCCTCATTCTTGGAATCCTCTCACTTGTCTACTATAAGGATGACAATCGTATTTCACTAGCACCATCGATTCTATTTATCGTCGGATCTGTAGTTGCCTTGATTCCTTTCCTTGGGTGGATTGGTGGAATCGTCCTTGTCATTGGTGGAGCTTTGTACCTAGCAAGCTTGAAACAATTTAGAATTGAAGAATAAATTATTTTTTAGGGAAGAGTCCATGAGCTCTTCTCTTTTTCGTTGATTTTAACTAGCTTTTTTGTGAAAAATTGTGTAAAATAGAATAGATAAACGAGGGCAACCTCGAAAAATAAAAGGAGAATCCAACTAATGGTAAAATTGGTTTTCGCTCGCCACGGTGAGTCTGAATGGAACAAAGCTAACCTTTTCACAGGATGGGCTGACGTAGATCTTTCTGAAAAAGGTACTCAACAAGCTATCGATGCTGGTAAATTGATCAAAGAAGCTGGTATTGAATTTGACCAAGCTTACACTTCAGTATTGAAACGTGCAATCAAAACAACTAACCTTGCACTTGAAGCATCTGACCAACTTTGGGTTCCAGTTGAAAAATCATGGCGCTTGAACGAACGTCACTACGGTGGTTTGACTGGTAAAAACAAAGCAGAAGCTGCTGAGCAATTTGGTGATGAGCAAGTTCACATCTGGCGTCGTTCATACGATGTATTGCCTCCAGCAATGGATCGTGATGATGAGCACTCAGCACACACTGACCGTCGTTACGCTTCACTTGATGACTCAGTAATTCCAGATGCTGAAAACTTGAAAGTGACTTTGGAACGTGCTCTTCCATTCTGGGAAGATAAAATCGCTCCAGCACTTAAAGATGGTAAAAACGTATTCGTAGGTGCACATGGTAACTCAATCCGTGCCCTAGTAAAACACATCAAACAATTGTCAGACGACGAAATCATGGATGTGGAAATCCCTAACTTCCCACCATTGGTATTCGAATTTGACGAAAAATTGAACGTAGTTTCTGAATACTACCTTGGTAAATAATGTAAAATAGAGTCTAGGATTATTCCTAGGCTTTTTTATTTTGAAAATAGGAAAATGTAGAGTGTAATTTAACTTGTCAAAGACAAGGATTCTTGTTATAATAGATAGGATGGAGGCGCTATGGCACTTAAAAAAGCAAGTTTAGCCTGTGCGGTTTGTGGTTCAAGAAACTACTCAATTAAAATTAGTGGGAATCCAAAACCGACTCGCTTAGAAGTAAATAAATTTTGTAAACATTGTGGTAAATACACAACACATCGAGAAACGAGATAGGAGATAAGAATGGGTTTTATTAAGGATATCTTTACACTTCTTAAAGATACAACTTGGCCAACTCGAAAACAAAGTTGGGTAGATTTCAAATCTATCATGGAATATACTGCCTTCTTTGTTGTCATCATTTATATTTTTGACCAGTTAATCGTTAGCGGATTGATCCGATTCATTAACATTTTTTAAGATAGTATAAATAGGCTGAAAGAAGTTTACCATTAAGAAAGGAAAAAAGATGGATAGTTTTGATAAAGGATGGTTTGTCCTACAAACATATTCTGGTTATGAAAATAAAGTAAAAGAAAATCTCTTGCAACGTGCACAAACATACAATATGTTGGATAATATCCTACGTGTGGAAATTCCAACTCAAACTGTGCAAGTTGAAAAAAATGGGAAGAAAAAAGAAGTTGAAGAAAATCGCTTCCCAGGATATGTCCTTGTGGAAATGGTTATGACTGATGAAGCTTGGTTTGTAGTTCGTAATACACCAAACGTTACAGGATTTGTCGGCTCACACGGGAATAGATCTAAACCAACTCCGCTTTTGGAACAAGAAATCAGAGATATCTTGGTATCAATGGGACAAACGGTTCAAGAATTCGATATCAATGTTGAAGTTGGTCAAACAGTTCGAATCATTGATGGTGCCTTTACTGATTACACAGGAAAAATTACTGAAATTGATAATAACAAAGTGAAAATGATTATTTCAATGTTTGGTAATGATACAGTAGCAGAAGTAAACTTGAATCAAATTGCTGAATTGTAATATCAGTTACCGATTAACTTGTGAATCTAGAATCTTGTCAACTAATTTTAAAAAAAACTAGTTGACAAGATTGTAAAAGTGTATATAATAGAAAGAGTTGAAAAAGCTCAGGGTTCGTTGGTCAAGGGGTTAAGACACCGCCTTTTCACGGCGGTAACACGGGTTCGAATCCCGTACGGACTATGGGTGTAT
>NZ_JADMUH010000014.1 GCF_015546995.1 Streptococcus infantis | reverse complement strand
ATAACAAAGAATGTAAACGTTTTTCTATCATTTTATTTCTTAAAAAACAGATAAATTCTAATTCTTTGTGATTTTTTTAATTTATAGTAAATTCCGCATATATATTATTGATGTAGACATTATAATGTGATATAATTCGCTTATAGGATAGTTTTAGTAAAAGACTAGGAGGAGGACAGCAATAAGGGTGTCTATAAAATCATCCTATATATAATAATTTACTTAGGGAGTATTACTTAAAGTGCAATATTTTTTTGTATCTTAAGAATACCAATCTTACAAAAGGGAAGGAAAATAATGAAGAACAAAAAGAAATTGGGAATCTTTTCTTTTATTATTTGCTTATTGACAACTGTCTTTGTATTTAGTTTGAATAAGACATTTGCTGAAACCCCTGAGGTTTCAGCATCTGGAAAAATTGTAGATACAATCACAAATGTTAAGGTATCAAATAATGAAGGTGGAGATCTAACTTGGGATTTAGCGCAATGGGCTACATTCCGTCTTAATGCAGATTTTAAATTAGGAAAAGATGTTAAGGCAGGAGATCAAACGATAATTACGGTGCCTGATGCTCTAATGATTAACTCTGATAATATTGAAATCAAGGATATCAATACAAATGAGGTGATTGCAAATGCAAAACTAAGTGCTGATAACAAGTCCATTACTTTAACTTATACGGATTATGCTGAAAAACACTCAGATACTGAAGGATCTTTCTTCTTCTATGCTCGTGTCGATTTCAAAAAACACCCTCAACAAGGAGAAATCCCAGTTGAAATTACGATAAACAAAGAAACAAAACCTGCTGGTAAGGTTACATTTAAAGGTATCGGTGATGGTGATCCAAAACTTTTATCAAAGACTAGTTGGGTTAATGAAGGTGATAAAAGAGAGGTCCAATACACTATTTCAGTCAATCGTACAAAAGAGAATATTCAAGGTGTAACGATTGAGGACCACTTGAAATTTACAAATGCTAGCTATGTAAAAGATAGTATTAAAGTTATCAAAGGTAAATTTGCATTCGTAGATGGAGAATGGCAATTCTCTGACCGTGTTGATGTAACTGACCAACACAAGATTACAGTTAGTGAAGATGGACAATCTTTTGTTGTCGAATTAGGGGACATGACAGAAGAAGACCAATATCGTATTTCTTATAACGTACGTTTAAATTATGAACCCGTTGATGGCGAATTATTGAAGAATGACGCTACATTAAAAGGTAAAGGTGTTGTTGTTAAAGAAGTAACCAATGCTGCTTTAGTTCAAATTGCTGGTGGTGCTGGTCTTGGTTATGTTTACTCAATCAATATCCAAAAAGTTGATAATGAGAATCAACCGCTTAAAGGTGCTAAATTTAAAGTAGTACGTGAAGCCAACAATCAAGTGATCGGTGAATACGAAACAGATGAAAATGGTAAAATTACTGTTAATGCATTATTAAAAGATAAATATATCTTGACAGAAACAGAAGCACCATCAGGTTATGTCATCAAAGTAGCAGATACAGAAGTTAATGTTGACGATTTTGGAGCTGATCATTCAGTAACTAAAACAATTGTGAATCCAAAAGAAGAAACAACTACAACAACTACAACAACTACAACAACTGAAGAGCCTACAACTACAACAACTACAACAACTGAAGAGCCTACAACTACAACAACTACAACAACTGAAGAGCCAACGACTACTTCAACTACAACAACAACTGAAGAGCCTACAACTACTTCAACTACAACAACTACTGAAGAGTCTACAACTACTTCAACTACAACAACAACTGAAGAGTCTACAACTACTTCAACTACAACTACTACAACTGAAGAGCCTACAACTACTTCAACTACAACTACAACTGAAGAGCCTACAACTACTTCAACTACAACTACAACTGAAGAGCCTAAGACTACTTCAACTACAACAACAACTGAAGAGCCAACGACTACTTCAACTACAACAACAACTGAAGAGTCTACAACTACTTCAACTACAACTACAACTGAAGAGTCTACAACTACTTCAACTACAACAACAACTGAAGAGTCTACAACTACTTCAAGTACAACTACTACAACTGAAGAGCCTACAACTACTTCAACTACAACAACAACAACTGAAGAGCCTAAGACTACTTCAAGCACAACAACTACAACAACCACTGGTGAAGAACCTAAGACTACAGTAACAACAACAAATGACAAACCTGAACTTCCAAATACTGGTGAAGGAAAAGGAACATTGGTTACTATCATTGGTTTTGCAACTCTCATTTCATCAATCGTTGCCATTGCATTCTTACGTAAAAATGAAAAAGAATAAGGTTAAAGATTGATTAACTATATAAAGGACTATTTCAAAATAGTCCTTTTTCATTTCCTCAACGAATGAATCATTGCATACAAACATTGTACAAAGTAAATGTTTAAATTTTTTCAGCGAATTTGATATAATTTTATACTTAAAACAGTTAAATATTTGAAGTTTTATTTATTTGTGATATAATTCACCTTATAGGATATTTTTTTGATAATTGACTAGTAGGAGGTGCATTTTTAGTAGTGTTGTCTTGAAAAATTAACCTATATAATTATGCATATATTTGTAAGTTTTGGTATTAACATACAAAAATGTGTAAAAATTGGAGACAAATAGGAGAAGGAAATGAAAAAAAATAATCTAAGTAGACTTGCAAAAGTCTTCTTTCTTGTATTTTTACCCTTATTGTTCATAGTATTTTCGCAGTCTGATGTGGTAAAAGCTGGAGATGTCAGTAATAATATTAGCTCACTGACTGTTTCATCAAATGAAATCACAGATGGTGGACAAACAACTGTTAAGTTTACATTTGACGAGCACGCACAAAAAATCCAACCAGGTGATACATTAAAAGTTAATTGGACTAGTTCTGGTACAGTCTATGGGGTAGGTTTTAAAAAGACTATTCCTCTAAACATTGACGGAACTTACGTTGGAGACATGGTCATTACTGATGGCTCTGCTACTGTTACTTTTAACGAAGCTATCAAAAACCTTCAAAACATCCGTGGTTGGGGTGAATTTGAGATTGAAGTTCATAATAATACAGCAACTGATAAAGAACATGTTGGTAAATTTACTATCATCAGTGGAGATAAGACAGTTGATTTAAGCGTTAAGAAAGAGGCGACTGGCGAAAACCACGCTCCATTCTACTTAAAAGCTGGGGACATGCACGCTGACGACCCTGAACACATTCTTTGGACATTGACAATCAACGCAATGAACTTAGAAGTGGACGGCGACGTTCGTGTTGAAGATGAAGTCCAAGGTGGACATTCACTTGTTAAAGATAGCTTCAGTATTACTACAACAGGTAATAAACCTGGATATTACGGCGGTGAAACTGCTATCGACGATTTCTTAGCAGCCTTTCCTGGATCAACATTCACAATTGATGCTTCTGGAAAAATCACTGTTACAATTCCAAAAGACTTGATCAACAAGACTGGCGTTCTAATTTTCTATCGTACAAAAATAGAAAATGAAAAGCAAAAAGACTTCAAGAACAACACAAAAGTTTGGTACCAAGTCAAAGGTGAAACTGCGGTTGTGGCCAAAGAAGTAAACGCATCTGTGGCAAACATCAATGCAAATGGTGGTGTGGATGGCGATCAAACTTCAACTACTACTACAACCACAACTACAACCACAACTACTACTGAAGAGCCTACAACTACAACAACTACAACTGAAGAGCCTAAGACTACTTCAACTACAACAACTACAACTGAAGAACCTAAGACTACTTCAACTACAACAACTACAACTGAAGAGCCTACAACTACTTCAACTACAACAACTACAACTGAAGAGCCTACAACTACTTCAACTACAACAACTACTACTGAAGAGCCTAAGACTACTTCAACTACAACAACTACTACTGAAGAGCCTAAGACTACTTCAACTACAACAACTACTACTGAAGAACCTAAGACTACTTCAAGCACAACAACTACAACTGAAGAGCCTAAGACTACTTCAAGCACAACAACTACAACTGAAGAGCCTAAGACTACTTCAAGCACAACAACTACAACTGAAGAGCCTAAGACTACTTCAACTACAACAACTACTACTGAAGAGCCTAAATCTACAGTAACTACAACTAAGGATAAACCAGGGCTTCCAGAAACTGGTGAAAGAAAAGGAACATTTGTAACAATTCTTGGTACTATCATCCTTGTTTCATCAATTCTAGTTGTTAGAAATTCACTTAAATCTAAAAATAACTAATTTTAATGAACAAAATTAAAGTGGTCTAATTTTAGATGATTTAAGTTCATAAACAAAAAAAGGGTTTACTAAAAGGTAAATCCTCTTTTTGTTTCATGATCATTAAGACAAACAAAAATCGATAACCATTTTATAGTCATCGATTTTAAATATATTTTTAGTCTTTTTCACCTAGTTTACTGTTGATGGTCATCATGATACTCGCAATCTTTTCACCCCAATACGGATCAGAAGCATAAAGAACGTTCATTCCAGATGATTTATTACCAAGATGGGTTCTACCTTCATCAATATAATTCTCTCGGATCCATTTAGCTGCCCCTAGGATTCCCTTATCAACATTGTCGAAACTTTTTGCAGAATCATATGGAGTAGTATCATAGGCAGCAATACCAAAGAAGTTATTCTTATCGTTAGCAATCTGACTACGTCCCCATGCACTTTCTAGAGCACTGTGCGCCATTAGATAAAGCGCATTCACCTGATAGCGTTTCTCCGCTTCTTTGAAGACCTCTCCTTTACCTGCAAGGCGGCTGCCCTGAATATTCATAAGAGAATAAACCTTATTCAATTCTTCTGCTGTATAATTTGTTGGCTTTCTTAGATCTCTATAGAGGAATGGGTTCTCAACTTTAAAGTTATCAAAGTTAACGCCATCTGATGAATAGTATTTTGTACCAATAGCCATAGATGAACTATGAGGTGCTACACGAATACTTGTATAAGGTGATAACTCGTGATAAAGATAACGACCATCGCTTGTGTAATGAGGGATAAACTCGTCACTAGCATTTACAGCTATAAGGTCACTCTTATTCATAAAGCCTGAAAGTCCAGAAATTTGGACTGGGAGTCTGTCACCTTGAGACTCTGTGTCAGAAACAGCAACTATAGTACCTTGAGAAATATAGCTAAGTCTAGCTCCAGAAGCACTATAAACATAGGCTGTTATTGGTTTTACTTTATAATAACTAGATGGATTAGAGATCCACTTCCCGTTATTTTCAAAGCTATAATTTTTACCATTGATTTTGAGTGTTCCAGTAGCATATAGTCCATCATCTTTTAGATAATACCAAGCATTGTAACTCTTATCAAAGATCCACTCATTCTTGGCCATATAACCATATGATTTGAGATAGTAGGACCCTTGCCATTGGTTTTCAGCATAAGAACCATCTGATTTTAGGTAGAACCAACTATTGTATTTTTTATCAAAGAACCATTCGTTTTGAGCCATGGCGCCACTATCTTTTAGGTAGTATTTATCTTTCCATTGACTACTCAACATGACCCCGTCTTTATCAAATAAGTACCAAGAGCTATTAATCTTTTCCCATTTATTACGAACGACTTTTCCTGAATCAGTAGCATAGTACCACTTTTCATCCATTTTTACCCAGTTCTTTTCAGCCATAGCACCGCTAGTCTGAAGAAGATAGTCATTATAAATGGTTTTGCTTAACATGATACCAGTTTCATCAAAACGATACCATGAACCGTTAATCTTTCCCCATTTATTACGAACGACTTTTCCTGAATCAGTAGCATAGTACCACTTTTCATCCATTTTTACCCAGTTCTTTTCAGCCATAGCACCGCTAGTCTGAAGAAGATAGTCATTATAAATAGTTTTGCTTAACATGATACCAGTTTCGTCAAAACGATACCATGAACCGTTAATTTTTTCCCATTTGTTGCGGATAATCTTTCCTGATTCTGTGGCATAAAACCACTTCTCATCTATTTTTACCCAAGAAGTTTCAACCATAGCACCGCTTTTATTAAAGAGATAGTCATCATAAACTGTATTGCTAAGCATGATACCATCTTGGTTAAAATAATACCAATGACCAGCTATTTTTTTCCAATTCGTAACAGCCTTTTTACTTTCATAATAACGCCATTGACCATTTTCTTTTTGCCAACCTTCTTTGTTGACCTCTTCAGTAATTTCTTCTGTTGAAGAGTTATCCTTGGTAAGGGCTGTTTCTTGTTTCTGTTCAGATTGAGAAGAATCCTTTTCTGCCTTGATTTGTGTTTCGTTTTGATTCTGCTTATCCTTCTGCTCTTGACCTTGAGCTTGCTTTTTCTCTTTAGCTTCCTTACTCGTTCCATTTGCTACAGTTTTTTCTGAACTTTGAACTTTGTTTGTAGCTTGGTTTTCCTTTGCTAATACAGTTGTTTTAGAAATCCCGGCCATAGAAAGAACAACTGTACTTGCTAGTAATATCTTTTTCATTTTTATCCTTTCAATTTTATATTCCCTATATTTTATACTTCTTACTTATCGTTTTAAAGACGACATTTATCCACTTTATTATACAATATAATTTTAATTATAAAAGTAAGGTCTTTAAGAAGAAAGAAAGTTGTAATATTGTTAAAACAATTTAGAAATAAAAGTCAACAAAAAGTAGTCGAACAATATCTGAACGACTACTTTTTTATTCTGATAATTAACCTTCTATTACTTTGGTACGCTTATTAGTTAGAAACGGTTTTATAAAGATAGATAAAATAGCAAGGGCCGCAAAACTGATACCGACATACCAGTAAGGGGCATCAAGAGTAGTTGAACGACCAGATAGATTGACAATTCCTCGGAAAATCGTACCTGTTATAATAATCGCTACTGCCGAATTCCATAAATTTAGACTGATACGAGAGAAATGTGGAAGAACTTTGAGAAAGATTACTAGTAGAATTCCTCCAATAAGAGGTACGGCGAACAAGTAATGCATATGAACAGATGTCTCACCAAAACTGAATGCTTCATAAATTCTAGAGAAGGCAAAGAAGAAAATCGTAATTAGTGTATAAGAAATGACTACTTTCTTAAAACGTTTTTTGTTAGGATTAATAACCGATGTAGGCAATATCACTCACCGCCCTTTCTGAAATTTTGTTTCCTCCAGTCGTTGGTTTATTGATAACCTGACCGTTGAAGTAAAGTGTAGAGGATCCCCCACCATCAAGATTGTAGGCAGTTTTTGCACCATAGGATTTCATAACCTCAGCTAGCTGATACAAAGAGAGACCTTCACTTTCAGAAGTACGTCCGTCAGAAACTACAATAATGTAGTGGTTTTCGTCGATAATACCAATAGCTGTACGTGGATTCGAAGCCATAGCTTGTCCAACTTCTTGGTTTTTTCCTACTGCTATTTCACCATTTTCGACCAAGGCAGGGCCAAAAGCTAAGAGATTAATAACTCCGTCTTTGACTAGTTGCTCAGCTGAAATCTGATCCTCGTAAATAATCTTGAAAGAACCATCTTTATAAATGGCTAAATCACCATTATTAGAATTTTCACGGACAGTATCACGATAGACAACTCCATTACGGATAACATAACCCGAAGAGTTAGCACCGTAATAGTCACCATTGACTGCTAAAATTGCATCATTTTCTGCAGCAGTGACAGATGTTTTAGCTGTTACGTTTGTTCCAAATGAGTTTTGAGCAAATGCTGTTTTTAGATATTCTGATGAACTTACTGTAACATCTGCAACATACACTTGGGTATGATTAACCGTCGTTTCAGTCAAATTGATAGAGATATTCTCGTCCTTATAACTTGAGTTAGTTACTGTTGCTGTTTCAGCTGCTTGACTAGCTTGAGCTGTATTGGAACTTGTATTAGTTGTTGCTACTGTCGAAATAGTTTCAGCGAGTACAAAAGTCTTCAACATTGAGTAACAAAAGGATCCTGTCAAGAGTAAACCGAGAACCGAAGCATAAGCATATGGTTTCTTTAAAAATTTCATAGTACCGTAGATGTCCTTTCCTTAAAAATCAATTTCTTTTGCACTGTCCAAGAGACAGCGAAGAGAAGGATGCCGACGATAACTTTGGCAATCAGAAGGTTGATACCAAAGACTGTATAGAAGAGACGAATTAGTAGCGTGTCTAAGACAAAGAGACCGACTGCTAGACCAAAGTACCCCATCCCTGTTTTCACAAGACTATCGTCGTTTTTAAAGACTAGTTTTTTATTTGTAGAGTAGTTAAAAACAGAGCTTGTCACACGAGCTAGCCCGTTAGCTAGGAAAATTCGGAAACTTGTTGGCGCTGTTGGTAAAAACAAGATTGCAATAGCGTAAACGATATAGTCTACAACAAAACTACTGAGAGATGACAAGGCAAATTTAAAGATATTTTTATAAATCATTAATCCATCTCTAATCGGACGGAAGTGAGATCCTTCATTATCGTTGATATAGACGGTTTCTATTGGTACTTCTAAGATTTCATATTCTTTGCATGCTTCCAGAAGCATATTCATTTCGTATTCATAACGTTGACCTTCGATCTTTAGCATAAAAGGAATGAGATTTGTTGTAAAGGCGCGAAGGCCTGTCTGAGTATCTGTTACTCCTACTCCTGTTTGTAATTTAAAGAGTGCTTTTGTCAAGCTATTCCCAAAACGGCTCCGGAGAGGAACTTTACCTGTGAATGCACGCACACCCAAGATTAGCTTGTTAGGATTTTCAGAAGCTTTGTTAGCCGCACGGAAAATATCCCAGATTTTGTGTTGCCCATCCGCGTCTGCCGTTACAACCGTTCCATAGCTATTTTGTTGTCGGATATAATCAAAGGCCGTTTTAAGCGCTTGGCCTTTACCTTGGTTCACTTGGTGACGGAGTACCGTAGCATATTGTTCTGCTTTATCAAAGATATTTTGACACTTTGATGAACTTCCGTCGTCGATAACTAGAATACGAAAATCACTCTTTTCGTGGATTTTTTCGATGAGTTTGATAAGTTTATTATCAGGTTGATAAGCTGGAATTACTATATAGTTCATACCGGCACTCCTTTCTTAGTGATGGTATAACTATACAAAAATTCGCTTAAAGATACCTTATATCAGTTTTCTTTAAGAAAAAGTTAAAGAAACTTTAAGACTGGAACTCATTTCCTTTAGAAAGCAAAGACAATCAATATTAATAAATATACAAAAATCCTCAAATAGCTAATGAATTTGAGGATGGAATTTATTATAAAATAAACTATTTATTCTATTTTATCTCTTAATTTCTCGACGAAGAGATAGGCTGCGGGACAGGTTAAAGTATTTTTGATAGTCAGATTATTAATTTGATAAATCTTTTTACGGTCGGTATGTGGAAATTCTCTACAGGCCTTAGGACGAACATCGTATATAGAACATAGATTGTCACCACCGAGAAATGGACATGGCATTGACTTAAAGACCTTATCACCGTCTTCATCTACCTGTAGAAATTCATCTTCGAAGGCTGGTAATTTCATTTTAAAGTACTTGGCAATACGTGTAATATCTGCTTCTTTAAAGTCTGGTCCAAGGCTCTTGCAACAGTTAGCACAGGCTGTACAATCAATTTCTTCAAACACTTCTTGGTGAATCTCCAGCGCAATCTTATCTAGGTTTTTTGGAGCTTTCTTTTTCAGATTTCCAAGAAATTTACGATGCTCTTTTTGTTTTTGTAAAGCTAATTGGTGATAGTGTTCGATATCGATTTCTTTTGACATAGATTCTTTAACATCCTTTTCTGAAACTAGTATACCATAACTGAAAATAAATAAAAACTACTGCCGTTAAGGCAATAGTTTTTACTAGATTAGTTAACTTCGAACACCTCAACCATATCTTTGCCAAGTAAGATTAAATATTTTTCAACTTGATCTATTTGGTAAGAACGAGACAAGGCTTCTGCATATAGAGATAATTGACCTCTATAACGTTCAATCAGTTGACTTGGATATTCATAATGATCTGTCTTGTAGTCAAAGAGAACAATTTTATCCTCATAAAGGAGATAACCATCTAAAATCCCACGAACAACAAAGTCTTCCTGACTCTTAGCATCTCTTTTTAACATAGAGAAGGGTTGTTCTCGATAAAGTTTATCTTGATTTTTTAGAATCTCTTGACCAAGAGCTGTATCAAAGAAGGACAAGATTTTGTCTAGATTAACTTTATCTTTAACAGCTGAAGTCGCCTGAACTTGCTCCAAGGCTTCTGTCAAGGTTTCCAAAGTAGGTTTCTTAGCGAGATTGATTCGTTGCATCAATTCATGAGTAGCACTACCAATTTCAGCTCCAGTGACTTTTTCTGTCTTGGAGAAGTCTGGAAGTTCAAACTGAATCATAGTTTCTTTTGGTTTAGATTGACCAGCTACTACTACACCTTCCATATCCATGACTGGTTCATAAAACTTCTTAATCTGACTTGGGGTCTGAACACTCGGAAGATTAATCGCTGCACGGTGGATTTCATTATACACTTCCACTTCTTTCAGCATTTCTAAAGCTTCCTTAATGGTATCAGACTGACGGTTGCTTGCCTGAGAAAGATCTTGAAGCTGGCTTTTAGTTTCCAATTTACCGATAGCTTCTTCTGTCAGTTGTTCTTCACCCTCGAAACGAACACTAAAGTGTAAGTCCTCTTTAGAAAAAGCTTGATAGATGGCCCAAATCCAGTCCTGGAAATTTTGAGCATCAAGTCTAGTTTCACGAGTCAAAAGACCTTGCCCATTTGTCGGGTATTCTTTAGACTCCAACTTTTCCCTCGATCCCTTTCCGACAAGATAGAGTTTTTTCTCAGCACGAGTCATGGCTACATACAGTAAACGCATCAACTCAGAATAACTTGCTAATTGGAGTTCTTCCTCAATTTGAGTATAAGTCAAGCTTGGAATGGATAACTTAATCGTAGATGGAAGATATTCCTCTTTTGCATTTGTAGCTACTCTAGCTACGTACTTAAGACCAAGGCCATTTTTACGACTTAGGAAAACTTCAGACATGGAATCTTGCTTGTTAAATTGCTGATCAATATTGAGAATAAAGACATAAGGGAACTCAAGCCCCTTACTCTTATGAATACTCATAAGCTCCACAGCATCCTTAGGTGGAGCTACAGTGACACTGGCAAGGTCGTGCTTAGCTTCCAAGACTTGATCAATCATAGTTATGAAACGTGATAAGCCTTTAAAATTACTCTTTTCAAACTGGTCAGCTCGTAGTGCTAGGGCATAGAGGTTTGCCTGCCTAGCCTGACCATTTGGTAAAGCACCAACATAATCATAGTAGAAACGTTCACTATAGATTTTCCAAATAAGGTCATAAAGCGAATGCGTTTTTGAGAACAAACGCCAAGAATTAACAGTTTCCATGAAAAGGTTAAGCTTTTTATGGAGTTCAGATTTTATTAAATCCTTTTGAATACTATTTTTTGTTTGAGCATTGACTAGTTTCTCATAAAAGTTTTCTTGAACCTTATCCTCAGATTTCTGAAGGGCTAATCGAGCCAATTCATCCTCGTCAAAACTAAACATTGGAGACTTCATCAGAGCTACTAAAGCGAAATCTTGAAGAGGATTATGGATGACACGAAGAGTATCCAACATAACCTGCACTTCTAAAGATTGCAAATAATTGTTTTGAGCGCCATCAGTTTTAACTGGTATCCCATATTCCGACAAAGCAAGTAAAACCTGGTCATTCCGACTTCTGCTGGCAGTCAAGAGAGCAATGTCATTGAAAGGAACCCCTTTATCATTATGAAGATGTAATATCTCCTTAATGACCATTCGCATTTCACCAGTCAGTTTGTTGGTCGAAAACTCTTCCTCTTCCTTAGAATCATCGTCAACATCCTTATCATACAAGAGTACTTCTGCCTCGTTTTCTGGATCTGGGTGTAAATCAGTATTTCCGAAAACAAGTTGATGCATGCCGTCATAAGAAATCTCTCCAACTTCCTCATCCATGAGATGCTTAAAGACGTCATTGGTAGCATTTAGTACTTCTGAACTACTACGGAAGTTTTCCTTGAGCAGTATTAACTGACCTTCTTCACTATCTTGAGCAAAACTATGGAATTTCTCATTGAAGATTTGGGGATCTGCCTGTCTAAAACGATAAATAGACTGCTTGATATCTCCCACCATAAAACGATTATAGCCGTTTGAGAGGAGCTCCAACATTCTTTCCTGGATATGGTTGGTATCTTGGTACTCATCGACCATGACTTCGTGGAAGCGTTCCTGATACTCTTTTCGAACTTGAGGGAAGTTTTCCAGAATCTCAATAGTATAGTGACTAATATCCGCAAATTCGAAGGCATTTTCTTCACGTTTACGCTTTCGATAGGCATCAACAAAATCACTCATGAAAACTTGAAAAGTCTTTGCTAAGTCCCAAGACTCTTGATGATATTTTTCCTGGAATTTCAATAAGGTAATTTGATCATTTAGTGCAATTAGCTTTTCAAACTTGTCTTTTCTCTCTTGGTTGTACGCTTCTTTCAGTTCTAGGAGTTCAGCCTTGCGACTAGCATTTGTGAGAGCACGGCCACCCTTATCTTTAGAAATACTCACAACTCGCTCTAGAACTTCTTGATATTGACTAAAAGTAGATTCGTTTGTTAAAGCTCCAATTTCATCAAGAACTTGTTGGATAGCTTCTAAGTAAGCTGCTTTTCCAAATTCCTTGGCATCATTCTCTAAATGGTAACAAAAGAAACTTTCCAAATCCCAGAGTCTTTGCTGAATGTCTTGAACCAGCTTTTCTTTAGAACTTGTAAAATTGGCCTTTTCGAATCCTTTTAAGAAAGAGTCCTGTAGCCAGGCCTGAGGATTACTAGTGGATTGTAAGAACTCATAAATCATATAGACCTGTTTACGCAATCCACGTGCATCCTTACTTTTACCCGCAAAGTTTTTGACTAGCTGACTAAACTGTTCTTGTTCCTTACTTTGGTAGTGTTTTTCAAAAACTTGCCGAAAGACTTCGTTTTTTAAGATAAGTTGCTCACTTTCATTCTCAAGAATGCGGAAGTTTGGAGCAAAATCGAGAAGATAACCATGTTTAGCCAGGAACTTCTGAGTAAAAGAGTCCATAGTTCCAATAGCAGCGTTTGGTAAATCAGCTAATTGTCTTCCAAGATGCTTTTTTAGCTCCATATCTTGAGTCTCTTGGATTTGTTGGCTGATTTTCTTTTCCAATCGTTCTTTTAACTCGGTTGCTGCCTTGACTGTAAAGGTTGAGATAAAGAGTTGGCGAATTTCTACTCCACGCGCTAGTTGATCAAGAATTCGTTCAGCCATGACAAAAGTTTTTCCTGAGCCAGCTGATGCTGAGACCAGAATGTTTTGACCAGAACTGTAAATAGCTTGAATTTGCTCAGCAGTTTTCTTTGTTTTCTTGTCAGAATGAGCTTCTTCTATCTGCAACTTTTCAATCTCTTCTTGGGATAAAAATTTCATCGCTCCAACTCCTCTCTAATTTTATTAAACCATGTTTCTTTATCATTGCTCTTAGCGACCTTATCTAACAATCTTGCCTGACCTAAATGGTAATTAGCTTCAAAACCAGTTATCGACTGATATTGTTGGACATAAGGAGCAATACTTCTGCCGTCTTCTGTGTAAGGATTGATAGCAAAACTACCAGATAAAATCTTCTCTGCCGCCTTTTTATAGATAAGGGCGTTATAGTCCATCAATAACTGGAATTCCTCATCAGACAACTGATAGGTCTTGTTTTTATTGTAAAGTTCCCCAAGATTCTTTATTTCTTTTTCAAGAAATAGCCCTTGATATTTCATACTCTTAGTCGTTTCTGCTAAAGCCTTTGAAAGAGTTTTAACAGTTTGTAAGGACTGAATTGGCTCAGCCATCTCTAAATACATAGCACCAAAGAAGTCGGTATTTCCTTCTTTCTTAAGAGCAGCTAGATAGGTTGGTAACTGTGAATTAAGGCCGTTATAGAAGAGAGGGAAGTTAAACTGAGTTAGAGAAGATTTGTAATCGACAACACCAATGGCTTCACTTGTCTTTAAGCGATCTATACGGTCGACTTTACCACGGACATAGACATTCCTGCCGTTTTCTAACTGAACAAAAGCTTGTTCCTTACCACCAAAGACTGCTTCTTCCTGAATTGTTTCAATTTCAGAATTGTGACGAAGTATATGCCCAGTTGCACGCGCAACGTCTAAAAGAACTTCCTTGGTTAATTGGGCTTCCAAACTTTCTTGATAAATCGCTTGAAATTCTCGCTCTTGACTGGTTTCAGAGATTGCTTGTTCTAAACGACGATCAAAAGGTGTATCAACAGGAAGTTTCATAGCTCGTTCAAAAATACGATGCAAGAAATTTCCATGACTTCGTGCATCAGGTCGCAGTCGCAATTCTTCCTGTAAGCCTAAGACATATCGAAGGTAATAACTGTATTCGTTTCGATAAAACTCTGTCAATCCAGAAGTTGATAGATAAAAATCTTGATCTTGAGGATACAAGGCTTCCAAAGTTTCAGTAGCTAAGGTCTTACTTTTTGGACTTGTCGGTAGGACAGGATTATCAAGCCCTTGATCTTCTAATTTTCTCCCCATGACACGAGCTAGAACCTTAATAAAGGTTAAGTCCTGCTCACTTGTCTCCGACTCACCTTGCTGGTGATAAGCAACAAGACTAGACAAAAGACTGTGATAAGAACCAATATCATCCTTTGATAGGTTTTTTCGATCGATTCTCTTTTCAATCTTGGTAAAACCAAAATCCTGAAATTCTTTCAGATATACTGACTCTTTACTCTCGTTTTCATTGAGTAAACTTGGTGCCGATAAGACCAATTGCTTCTTAGCAGAATTTACCAAAGAAAGCATGGTATAGCGATTCTTCTTAAGATTTTCATGACTAGCAATCAATAATTGAGAGCCTTCTTCAGTACCTTGGTTTAAAACTTCTCTTTCTTCATCACTTAAAAGACTAGTATTTTGGGTGATTTTAGGTAGATGGTCCTGGGTTAAGCCAAGTGCATAGATGTAATCAGAAGTCAAAGGCGCAATCAAATCATAACTTTGCACCAGAACCGTATCTACCGTTGCTGGGATTGTACGATAATTTGATAAGGACATCCCTGAATGAAGAAGAGCCAAGAAATCATCTAAAGCAACCTGAGAACCTTCAAATACAGTAGCAAATTGCTCCATTACGTGGCAAAATGCTTTCCAGACCTCCTCTTGTCTTTCTTGTTCTGCCGCATCCATCGTTTCAGATAAGGATTGTAATTTCTTGGTAACAGATGCGTCCTTCAAAAAGTTATTCCATTTTGCAAGGATATTTTCAGTCTTTTGCTTACGACTGGATAATAAAGTTTCTAGTGGATTTAGGACACGGACACGCAGCTCATTTAATTCTTCTAAATCAAATTTTCCATGATGATTTTTTGTAAATTCTTGTTTAAAGTTAGAAAGTCCATCAATACCTAAATAGCGGATATATTGTTCAAAGCTATCAATTTCCTCTTGACTAAGGTCGGTATATAAGCCAGTTCGTAAGAGGTTTATCAAATCTTCCTGACGGAAATAGTACCGTTTGAGACGTCCCACAGATTCTACAAATTGAGTCAAAGGATGATGAGCCATAGACTCGCTTCTCCCCAGATAGAAGGGAATCTGATATTGATTAAAAATTGTCTGCAAGGACAGTTTATAAGACTCTACGTCTCCTAATAAGATTCGAAAATTTTTGTAGCTTAGTTCAGCTTCTTGGTGTAATTTTTGGCGAATACTTCGAGCCACCAATTCTAATTCTTCTTTTTGTGTCAGGCAAGACCAGATTTGCAAGTCTTCTCTATCCTTAGCATCCACTTCTAAGCTAATTTCAGAATAATCATAAGCACTTTCCAGTAATTTTGAGGCCTTGGCAAAAGTATCAAGATTTTTATGTTCTTGACATGCATCTTCTGCCTTGGTCTGATATTTAAAAGCTAAATGACGTAGAAATTCAACACTGGCTTGATAGAGGTTCCCTTCACTAAAAGAGCTATTATAGGCTCTCTTAGACGCATATACACCAATAATAATCTCAACACCCTTACGGTGAAGTAAATCCACTAGGTGTTCCTCTTCTGCAGAAAAACGAGTAAAACCATCAATAACTAGGGCAATCTTACTAAAATCACTACTTACCTTGTTTTCTTCGATAGCATCAATCAGATAGGATAATGGACTCCCCTGTGAAACTTGACCTTGATTTAAATAAGCTGTTATCTTTTCAAAAATCAAGAGTAAATCAGAACGTTTATCAGCGTCAGATAGACTTTCTAAGTCCAAAAAACTCATATTTGCAGTTGAAATCTCATGATAAATCTCAATCAGTTGCTGGATGAATTGCGGATCTTGTTTAATAGCCCCGTAAACACGAAAATCCTTAGCGTCTATCTCAGACAGACACTTATAGAAAGCCATACCAAGACCAATATTGTCGAGACTTGACCTCTCAGGAATATCATTTAAAACCAGATAACGAGCCATTTGGGCGAAGCGCGTGACTGTGATAGCAAAAGAAGCCTGCTGACTCAAGCACTCCAGCACGGCACGTTCCTTTTCAAAAGAAAGAGAGTTAGGGGCGATATAAAAGACTCGTTTGCCTTGGGCAACTAGTCCTTGAGCCTCCTTGGTTAGGATATCTGTCAAAGAAGTCCGAATATCGGTATAAAGTAGTTTCATCTCTGCCTCGTTTGTTTTTGTCATTACCTTTTATTATATCATTTTTTAAGTAAAAACAGATTGATATAAAGCCCTAATTTTAACCTGTACCATATCAAAAAAGTCGGAATAAAATCCGACCTTTTATAGTTATTAACTACCAGAAAACAAGAGTACCCATAATTCCCAAAATGCTAAAATGTTAATCATGATATGGAGCAAAATGGGATAATAGAGAGAATGAGTTTTTCGGTAGAGGAATGCTACAATCGCTCCTCCGCTTGCATAGGTGAAAAAGGCAAGTGGTGTTATACCATCAGAAACATGCACATAGCCAAAGACACAGGCTGATAGCAAAACATCTCCATACCAAGGTGAATCTTTCAAAAATGTATTCATCAGAACTCCTCGATAAACCAATTCTTCTGTAATTGGTCCTAGAAGACAAGTAATAAGCAATAAATATAGTAACTCTTGTCGCCCTGTCATCTCAACTAATTCATTTAAAGCCATTTGATTGGACGTTGCTGGGGTTAAAAAGGAAAACACAATACCTGAAAGATGATTGACTCCATAAGCAAGAAGCAAATAAACTGGATATCTCCATTTCCACTTCAACTCAAGAATTTTCCTACCTTCGAATACTAGTAAATAAAGAATAGCTAGAAAAGTAACGCTAAACTCTAAAAAAGCAAGAATTTGAAAAAATTCTCTACTAGCAGGTACAAGCCTACCTGCAAAATGATTAAAAATCCACCAAAACCATGTCTTCCTATAAATAATTACTAACAAGGCTAGTAAAATCTGTACTGTTCTTCTTTTCATGATAAATCCTTTGATTTTTTTATCCATTATCAGTATAATATTAAATATATTACTAATTTAGTATATCATATTTTTGTTATCCATCTACTAAAAACCTAAATAGAAATGGCATTTCACTTAGCTTTAGACTTATTTGCCTCAAAATATGCTATAATATAGGCAAAACACATAAAAAGGAAATACTATGATTAAATTACTTGCCCTAGATATGGACGGAACTCTGCTAAACGAAGCCAAGGAAATTCCTCAGGCTCATATTGATGCCATTCATAAGGCTATCGAAAAAGGTATCAAACTGGTTCTATGTACTGGTCGTCCTCTCTTTGGAGTTCTTCCCTACTACAAAAAACTCGGTCTTGATTTGCAAAATGAATACGTTATTGTCAACAATGGTTGTTCTACCCACCAAACCAGTGACTGGGGCCTTGTTGACTGGCGGGAACTTAGCAAATCTGACATCGAATACCTCAATGACCTTGCTGAAAAGAGTGAGGTTCAGTTGACTCTCTTTGATGAGGAACACTACTTCGTTCTCGGAGGCAAACCAAATCCTATTGTTGAATATGATGCGACACTTGTCTTTGCTGACCTGACTGAAATCTCACTTGAGGAAGCTACCAGCGGTAAATATCGTATGTTCCAGGGAATGTTTTTAGGGACAAAAGAACAAACAGATGACTTTGAACAACGATTTGCTGATGAACTTTGTCAGAGATTTAGCGGTGTTCGTTCTCAACCAGTGATCTATGAAGCAATGCCACTCGGTACAACCAAGGCTTCTGCTCTTTCTCGTTTGGCTGAGATTTTAGATATCCAACCTTCTGAAATCATGGCAATGGGTGATGCCAATAACGACATTGAGATGTTGGAGTTTGCAGGGTTAGGGATTGCTATGGGAAATGCCAGCGACTACGTCAAATCTCTCGCGGATGCCGTAACAACTAGCAACGAAGAAGAGGGCGTTGCACGCGCTATTGAAAAATATATTTTGTAAACAAATAAAAGCAACCAGCAGAACATTCTGCTAGTTGCTTTTTATTTTTAAAATAAAGCTGTCAAAGCTGTGATAATCCCAAAAACGATACCTGGTGCATTGGCTGCTGCCAAAGGAATATCACGTTCTTTTTTAAAGAGTCCGTAGTAAACCCAAAGACTGCAGTTAATTGCAGCTACTGCTGGCTGGATAAAGTTTCCCTTTTGACCTGCAAGGTTGTTCATAATTTGTGGAATATATGAGATATACATCATAACAGACATAAAGGTTGCAATCCAACCCAACGTTTTCATTTGCTTTTCAGTCATTTTCTTCTCCTTTCGACTTAGAACCACTGTATTATACACTATTTTTCAAAACCATGTAAGCAAAAATTTCCATTGTTATGAAAACGTAAATTATCACAATCTTGTGATAAGAGAATCAAAAAATACCCTCTTGCTATTTCAAGAGGGTATTTTATTCGTTTAGAAACTTACTTTTTCGAAATTGGTGCTACGCTGGCTAAGAGTTTTTTAAGACCAACCTCTGGAAAATTGATTTTCAATTCTTGAGTGGATCCACTGCCTGAAACTTCCAGCACAGTTCCTTCACCCCATTTTTTATGAAGGGCAATATCCCCAACAGACCAATTTGTATCACTAGAATCTTGCTTATTCCCAGCCGCAAATTGTCCAAATGGTAAACCACTTGATTGGATTGATGTAGGAGCTGCATTCCGTTTTCGTTCTTGAAGCGCCTGAGCCAAACTCATTCCCTTACCAAATGCTGTTCCTCCGCCACTATAAGACGCTTTAAAACTTGTATTAGCCGGACGTGCTAATCCTTGATAAGTCAACAAATCTGAACTAATCTCGTTGATAAAACGGGTCGGACGATTGTAGCTTGTACGCCCGAAAAGCAAGCGAGAGTTAGCGTTGGTTAGATAGAGAATTTTCTCAGCTCGCGTGATTCCTACGTAGGCCAAACGACGTTCTTCTTCTAATTCATCTGGATCTTCAGTAGCGCGACTGAGTGGGAAGACATTTTCCTCCATCCCGATAATAAAGACAACTGGAAACTCAAGCCCTTTGGCCGCGTGAAGAGTCATCAAGGTTACTTCAGATGTCTCCTGACTACCAGAGTCGGTATCTGCTATCAAAGCCAAGTCATTCAAGAAACGACTAAGTTTATCCAAGCCAGTTTCCTCTTCTTGACTCTCAGGATTGTCGTCGAAATTTTTTGTAACAGATAAGAACTCCTCGATATTTTCAACCCGGGCCTTACTCTCCAATGTTGCCTGAGCATTCAGAATATCAACGTAGCCTGTTTTTTCTAATACTGCTTCTACTAACTCTGTAATAGTTAGTCGGTCCAGTTGCTCCCTCAAATCCAGAATCATATTTGCAAAGTCCCAAATAGACTGGGCTGCCTTACCCTTAATTCCTGATAACATGATATTTGCTGAAGCATCCAGCATGGACATTTCTTGCATGTTTGCGAAGTCTCGAATCTTCTCAACAGTTCCTGGTCCAATACCACGCTTTGGTTCATTGATGATACGCTCAAAACTGATATTATCACTTAGGTTGGCAATGAGATTGAGGTAAGCAATGATATCACGGATTTCCTTACGGCTGTAGAATTTGGTACCACCAACCATAGTATAAGGAATATTGGACTTGAGAAGGGCCTCCTCAATAGTACGTGACTGGGCATTAGTACGATAAAGAACTGCAAAGTCTTTGTGTAGGAAGTTTTGACTTCGACCAAGTTCATCGATGGTTTTGGCTACAAAAACAGCCTCGTCTTGTTCATCATTAGCACGATAATAAATAATCTGTTCGCCATCTGCGTTCTGTGTCCAGAGATTCTTAGGACGGCGATTTTTATTGTTTTTAATAACGTCATTAGCTGCTTGGAGAATGGTTTTGGTTGAGCGATAGTTTTCCTCCAATAAAACAACCTTGGCTTGAGGATAATCCTTTTCAAAATCCAAGATATTCTGCATATCAGCACCACGCCATCCGTAGATAGACTGGTCCGCATCCCCAACAACACAGATATTTTTAAAGCGAGAAGCCAACAGTTTGACCAGTTGGTACTGGGCATGGTTGGTATCTTGGTACTCATCGACATGGATATATTGAAACTTTTGCTGATAGTAAGTCAAGACGTCAGGATTTTGATCAAAGAGACGCAAGGTCAACATAATCAAATCATCAAAGTCCACAGACTCAGACTGACGGAGTTCCCTTTGATAGGCCTCATAACACTTAGCGACAATATTTGTATATAAATCTCCTGCTTGAGCAGCATAAGCAACATCGTCAATCAGATCATTCTTAGCATTTGAAATGGTTCCCAATATAGTCCGTTCATTCCACTTTTTAGGATCCAAGTTTAATTGCTTGAGAATGCGTTTCATCAGTGTTCGTTGCTCACCTGGATCGATGATGGTAAAGTTACGATTATAGCCGATATGGTCTGCATCACGACGTAAGATACGAACACACATAGAGTGAAAAGTCGCAATCAAACAATCCTGGGTAGCTGGATTTAAACCATAGGCACGCTCCTTCATTTCAAGAGCGGCCTTATTGGTAAAGGTAATAGCTAGGATATTCCATGGATTGACCATCTTTTCATCAATCAAGTAAGCAATACGATGGGTCAAAACTCGTGTTTTCCCAGAACCAGCCCCCGCCATAATCAGCAGTGGACCTTCTGTTGTTTGGACCGCTTCTGCCTGTCGGTCATTCATACCGTTTAATAAAGGGTTCATTTTCTCTTCCTATTCTTCAAATCAATGTTTCTATTATATCAAAAAAGACCGAAAATAACTCTATCAGAGACAAGCTTCCTTTTTTCCTAAAAAAAGAACACTAATATGTGTTCTTTTTATATTAATCATGAATAGATTGTAAAAGTGTCAACAAGGCTTGAGCCGATCTGCGTCCTGCTTCTACGATAAATTCATCAAATGAAATAGAAGCTTCGTGGTTAGCATTATCACTCATGGCACGGACAACTAAGAAAGGTAGATTAAGAGCGTGAGCTACTTGAGCGATAGCCGCTCCTTCCATCTCCACAGCAAGAACCTGAGGAAAATGTTCTTTTATAGCTTTAATTTTATCTTCGCCCGCAATAAAACTATCACCGGTCGCAATCAAACCTAAATGCCATTTTTGTTTAAGTTTAGACAAACTCTCTTGAATCAAACTGACAAACTTCTTGTCAGATTCGAAATAGAGTGGTTGTTGGGCCATTTGACCGTATTCATAACCAAAAGCAGTCACATCAACATCGTGGTAGGCTAACTTATCAGCAATGACCACATCTCCAACTTCGATTCCTTCTGCTAAAGCACCAGCTGAACCAGTGTTGATGACAGCATCTACTTTAAAGTGGTTAGCTAAGATTGCAACACTCATAGCAGACATGACTTTACCAATTCCACTCTCGACCAAGACAAGCTCGACTGAACCAATTTTACCCGTATGATACTGATTTCCTAATACCGTCTCTTCTTGAGTGTTTTCTAAATGTTGAATCAGATAAACTAGCTCTTCTGGCATAGCTGCTATAATTCCAATTTTCATGACATTCCCCTTAAATAAATCTCATTGCTAAAACTAGCAAAATCAAGAGAAGAATAACAGCAAATAGAATCTTATTCAGTTTTGAGTTAAAAACATTTCTCTTAGTATTTTCAATTCGACGACTCTTATGGATTTGAGGTTCAACTTCGATCGTTAAGGTATCTTGACTAAATCCGTGGTCTCTTGAACGCGAATATCCATCATATTGAGATGAAGTTGACAATATCTTTGTTTCTTGATCATCTACTAAAGTAGGACCAGAGATATCTTCACCACGATTTGCACGCTCGATTATTTCGTCTGTTAATAAAGGTTTTCCCATAGGTTCCTCCCCTATTTTTCTTGTAATTCCCAGTACTGGATAGCCATGATAGTCTTGGCATCACAGATATCACCAGACTGGATCAGTTGTTTAGCTTCTTCAAGACTAACTTCAAGTAATTCTAAAGTTTCATCTTCATCCTGTGGACGTGGATTTCTAACCTTTGTCAAATCACTTGCCAAATAAAGTTTTAATCGCTCATTACAGAAACCAATAGCAGAATAGAAATCATACAAAAGAGTCAGTTTTCCAGTGTAGGCAGCTTCTTCTTCCAATTCGCGAAGGGCTGCCGCTTCAGGATCAGCATTTTCTCCAATTTCTAGTTTTCCTGCAGGAATTTCAACAGAAATTTTTTCAATCGCCTTGCGATATTGCTTGACTAGAACAATCTTATTTTCTGGAGTAACTGCAAGAACACATACTGCACCATTATGGAAAATCAAATCGCGTTGAGCTGTCCCTTTTCCTGCGGGAAGTTCAACCTGGTCTTGTACCAGTTGGAAAATAGGACCTTTATAGATTTCTTTTCGACTAATCGTCTTCTCTTCAAATTCCATGGTTTGCTCCTATTTGTTTTTAGGATGGTGAGGAAGACGAGTTGCGTATTCATCCTTATTAACTTGACGACCTCGTCCAATCGCAATTGCATCTGCTGGGACATCTTTAGTAATCGTTGAACCTGCGCCGACAAGAGAGTTATCTCCTAGTTCTACCGGTGCAATGATAGTTGAATTAGATCCAACGAAAACATTGTTACCAATAGTTGTTTTAAACTTGTGTTGACCATCGTAATTTACAGTGATGGTTCCTGCACCAAAGTTGACGTCACTTCCAACTTCACAGTTTCCAATGTAAGTCAAATGACCCGCTTTAGTATTTTCACCAATTGAAGAACCTTTTACTTCGACAAAGTTTCCGATATGAACATCTTTTGCCAAGCTTGATCCTGGACGGATATGAGCATAAGGTCCGACTGTAACACCATCAGCAACTGTGCTCTCTTCAATCATAGAGTTGGTAATCACTGCACCTGAACCGATAGTACTATCGACAATATAAGTTCCATTCGTCAAAATAGTCTCAGCACCAATCTTACTAGAACCTTTGAGGGTTACATTAGCATCAATTTGTACATCTGGAGCAATCTCAACATCAATATCAATATAAGTCGCTTCTGGATTTATAAAACTAACGCCATTAATCATGTGAGCTTGGTTAATACGACGACGCATAACAGCTTCTGCTGTAGAAAGTGCTACACGATCATTGACTCCGAGGCTTTCATCAAAGTCTTTAAGAGTATAGGCTCCGACTTTTTCACCAGCTTCACGGAAAATACCAATCACGTCTGTAATATAGTATTCGCCTTGAGCATTATTCGTATTGATATTTTTTAGAGCTTCAAAGAGACGAGCATTATCAAAAACATAAGTTCCTGTATTGATTTCTTTGATTTGCTTTTCAAAATCAGTCGCATCTTTTTGTTCAACAATTCTTAGTACTTCAGCATTATCATTGCGAACAATACGTCCATAACCAAATGGATCTTCAGCTTCTGCGGTAAGGATAGTGGCCACGTTCTTGTGATTCACATGAAAATCAATCAAGTTTTTCAAACTTTCACCCGTGATTAATGGTGTATCACCTGCAATGACCAATGTTTGTCCAGAAAGACCCTCAAGAATTGGTTCGGCCATCATAACCGCATGACCAGTACCTAATTGTTCGGACTGTCTCACAAAATCAGTCTGTCCAGCTAAAACTTGTTCAACAAGTTCTGCCTTATGTCCAACTACAGTAACTGTTTTTTCAGGATTAATTGTGCCAACGCTACGAAAAACATGCTCAAGCATTGAAATTCCCGCAACCTTGTGCATAACTTTAGGTAGATCTGATTTCATACGGGTACCTTTACCCGCTGCTAAAATAATTGCATAATTTGCCATATTTTTCTCTTTTCTATAGAAATTCTTTATCATTATACCATATTTTAGTTCATCTTACACAAATTTGTTGAAGACAAGGCCACTCAAATTACTGCCACTGTCCTATTTTGAGTAAATTTTTTGATTTTTTCCACAAATTACGATAAACTATAGGAGTATGAGAAAAAAAATTCGTCCAGCTTTTATAGTTATTATATTTGCTGCTTTTATAGGACTCTTGATTCTCAATCGTCCACGATTCGAAGAACATCCTGTAAAAACCAAACAAAATCCAGTTCAAATAGAAACACAAGCTCTACATAACTTGGATAAGCCTATCATCGATATCTCTGGTTGGCAAAGACCGTCAGAGATTAACTATGATATTTTATCTAAAAATATCTCTGGTGCTATTGTTCGAGTCCACGGAGGAAACCAGATTACTACTGAGAACGATGCATCTTATACGAATGGAACAGATAAAGCTTATAAAAGTCATATCGCTGAGTTTCAAAAGAGAAATGTTCCAGTTGCTGTATATGCCTATGTATCTGGAAAAAGTGTAGAGGAAATGGAAAAGGCTGCTGAAGCATTCTACAATTCAGCTTCCCCATACAATCCAAGTTACTATTGGTTAGATGTCGAAGAAAAAACCATGTCAGACATGAATAAAGGGGTTGAAGCTTTCCGTGCTAAACTAGAATCTCTAGGTGCTAAAAACATCGGTATTTACATCGGAGTTTACTTCATGGAGGAGCATAGCATCAGCACAGATAAGTTTTCAGCTATTTGGATTCCTTCCTACGGACTTGACTCAGGCTACTTTGAAAGTTCACCAAATACAGACCTTGACTTTGATCTTCATCAATACACCTCAAAGGGTAAACTGGTTGGATTTGAACACTATCTAGACCTAAATCTTATTTCTTTGTCAAAAGATAAGGAAGAGACGTTTAGAAAATTATTCTTAAAACCTTAATTTCATTCAGCAAGCCAGATATTACTTCTGCTTGCTTTTTTATTTCTCTTACTTTGTGATATAATACAAGAAGAGAATTTTAGAGAATAAATATGGAGAGAGTTTATGTTATCTTGGATTTCAAAAATGATTAAAGGAATTGTTATTGCGCTAGGATTTATCTTGCCTGGTATTTCTGGTGGAGTCTTGGCAGCTATTTTGGGTATCTATGAGAGAATGATTCGTTTTCTTGCCCATCCATTTAAAAACCTTAAAGAAGATATCCTTTATTTCTTACCTGTTGCTATTGGAATGTTACTAGGTATTGGGCTATTTTCTTATCCAATTGAGTACCTCCTTGAGCATTATCAGGTTTATGTTTTATGGAGTTTTGCGGGTGCTATTATTGGTACAGTCCCAAGTCTTGTAAAGGAAGCTACTCAAGATTCTGAAAGAGACAAAGTCGATCTGATTTGGTTTTGGGTTACCTTTATCGTTTCTGGAATTGGTCTTTACGCTTTAAACTTTGTTGTTGGTTCACTCAGCGCAAGTTTCACAAGTTTTATCCTAGCTGGTGCTCTGCTCGCTCTAGGTATCTTGGTTCCTGGATTAAGCCCCTCAAATCTTCTCTTGATTTTAGGTCTTTATACCCCAATGTTAACTGGATTTAAAACTTTTGATTTATTTGGTACCTTCCTTCCAATAGGAATTGGGGCTGCTGCCACTCTTATTATTTTTTCAAAATTGATGGATTATGCTCTTCGTGTCTACCACTCTCGTGTCTATCACTTTATCATTGGGATCGTCCTTTCAAGTACTCTCCTGATTTTGATTCCAAACGCTGGTAATGCTGAGAGCATCAGCTATAGTGGCTTATCTCTTGTTTCCTATGTCATCATCGCCTTCTTCTTCGCCCTTGGCATTTGGTTAGGGATCTGGATGAGTCAATTGGAGGATAAGTACAAATAATGGCAAAAAAAACTAAAGTAAAGAAGACCTTAGTCGAGCAAATATTAGCTAAGGCAGGTGTTGAACACCAAGGGATTCAAATCAATGCTTTAGAAGGAGAACTTCCTTCTGGTTATAATAGAAATCATATCTTTAAGACCTTAGCATTATTGGGTGATAAAACTGGTCCGGTAATAGGAATTGTCCCTATCACCGAACACCTTTCTGAAAAGAAATTAGCAAAGATTTCTGGAAATAAAAAAGTGGCCATGATTCCTCAAAAGGATTTAGAAAAAACGACTGGATATATCCATGGGGCTAATAACCCTGTAGGTATCCGTCAAAAACACAACTACCCTATTTTTATTGATGAAACAGCTTTAGAATTGGAAAAAATGATTGTCTCTGCTGGCGAGGTTGGACACAGTATCATCATCGCACCTAAAGATCTGGCAAACTTTGTAAAAGCTAGATTTGTAGATATCTTGGAGGAAAGTAATTCATGAAACTTTACTTTGTCCGTCACGGTCGAACAGTCTGGAATCTAGAAGGTCGCTTTCAAGGGGCTGGCGGAGATTCACCACTTCTCCCTGAATCTATTGAAACTTTAAAAGACCTGGGTCGGTATCTTAAAGATATCCCTTTTGACAAGATCTATTCGAGTGATTTACCAAGAGCGGTAAAATCAGCTGAAATTATCCAAAGTCAGCTGACAAATCCATGTCCCTTAGAAAGTGTTCCCGAACTCAGAGAATGGCATCTGGGTAAACTGGAAGGTCTAAAAATTGCGACTTTAAATGCTATCTACCCTCAGCAAATTCAAGCTTTTAAAACAAACTTAGCTAAGTTTGATACTCGCATGTTTGAAGCTGAATCACTCTACACTACAACTCATCGCACCATCCAATTTATCAGATCCTTAAAAAATTCTAAGGCAGAGCACCTATTACTAGTCGGTCATGGAGCGAACCTTACTGCTAGTCTTCGAACGCTTATAGGCTATCAGGAAGCTCTGCTTCGTAAAGACGGAGGTTTGGCTAATGCAAGTCTAACAATTTTAGAGACTGACGACTTTGAAAAATTTACTCTTAAGACTTGGAACGATACCTCTTATCAAAAAAATAATTGAACTTGATCTATTACGTCAAGTTCTTTTTAGTTTTTATAGAATATCCGTGAATTTCTTAGCTTTTTATGATAAAATGGGAGTACCGTGAAAAATTGATTTATTATTTCAAAATTTGAATTTCATTAGGAGGAACACATGTCAACAGAACATATGGAAGAATTGAATGACCAGCAGATCGTTCGCCGTGAAAAAATGGCTGCGCTCCGTGAACAAGGAATTGATCCTTTCGGTAAACGTTTTGAACGTACTGCCAACTCTCAAGAACTAAAAGATAAATTTGCTGAGCTAGATAAAGAACAACTACACGAACTAAATGAAACTGCCACTATCGCTGGACGCTTGGTGACTAAACGTGGAAAAGGGAAAGTTGGTTTTGCTCACCTTCAAGACCGTGAAGGTCAAATCCAAATCTACGTTCGTAATGATGAAGTTGGTGAAGAAAACTACGAAATCTTCAAAAAAGCTGACCTCGGAGACTTCCTTGGTGTCGAAGGTGAAGTCATGCGTACCGATATGGGAGAACTCTCTATTAAGGCTACTCACATCACTCACTTGTCTAAAGCCCTTCGTCCGCTTCCAGAAAAATTCCACGGTTTAACAGACGTTGAAACTATTTACCGTAAACGTTACCTTGATTTGATTTCAAACCGTGAAAGCTTTGAACGCTTTGTTACTCGCTCAAAAATCATCTCTGAAATTCGTCGTTATCTTGATCAAAAAGGTTTCCTAGAAGTTGAAACACCTGTTCTTCACAATGAAGCTGGTGGTGCTGCTGCTCGTCCGTTTATCACTCACCACAATGCACAGAATATTGATATGGTACTTCGTATCGCGACTGAGCTTCACTTGAAACGACTTATCGTTGGTGGTATGGAACGTGTTTATGAGATCGGTCGTATCTTCCGTAACGAAGGAATGGACGCTACACACAATCCTGAGTTCACTTCTATCGAGGTTTACCAAGCTTATGCAGACTTCCAAGATATCATGGACTTGACTGAAGGTATTATTCAACACGTTGCAAAAGCTGTTAAAGGCGACGCTCCAGTTATCTATCAAGGAACTGAGATAAAACTTAACGAACCATTTAAACGTGTACACATGGTGGATGCCATTAAGGAAATCACAGGGGTTGATTTCTGGAAAGATATGACTTTCGAAGAAGCTAAAGCTATCGCAGCTGAGAAAAAAGTTCCAGTTGAAAAACACTACACAGAAGTTGGTCATATCATCAATGCTTTCTTTGAAGAGTTTGTAGAAGAAACTTTAATTCAACCAACCTTTGTCTATGGTCACCCAGTTGCTGTATCACCACTTGCTAAGAAAAATCCTGAAGATGAACGTTTCACCGACCGTTTTGAACTCTTCATCATGACTAAAGAATACGGGAATGCCTTTACTGAGTTGAACGACCCAATCGACCAGCTTAGTCGTTTTGAAGCTCAAGCCAAAGCCAAAGAACTTGGTGACGATGAAGCGACAGGCATTGACTACGACTACATCGAAGCCCTTGAATATGGTATGCCACCAACAGGTGGTTTGGGAATCGGTATCGACCGTCTCTGCATGCTACTCACTGATACTACTACTATCCGTGATGTACTTCTTTTCCCAACTATGAAATAAAAACTAAACTCCTAGATGATTTCTAGGAGTTTTTTTGTAGTTAAAAAGACAACCTTATCTAAGAGGTTGTCTTTTGTGTTTGAATTAGAATAATCCAAGAACAGTTCCATCGCTTTCAACATCCATGTTGAGAGCGGCAGGACGTTTTGGAAGTCCAGGCATAGTCATGACATCACCAGTTAAGGCAACGATGAAGCCTGCACCAAGTTTTGGTACCAATTCACGAATGGTAATTTCAAAGTTTTCAGGTGCTCCAAGTGCATTTGGATTATCTGAGAAACTGTACTGAGTCTTAGCCATACAGATTGGCAGTTTATCCCAACCATTTTGTACGATTTGTGCAATTTGGGTTTGAGCTTTCTTCTCAAAGTTAACCTTGCTACCACGGTAAATTTCAGTCACAATCTTTTCGATTTTTTCTTGAACAGAAAGGTCGTTGTCATAGAGACGTGTGTAGTTTGCTGGGTTTTCGTCTATTGTTTTTACGAGAGTTTCAGCTAGAGCAACTCCTCCTTCAGCTCCATCAGCCCATACGCTAGCTAATTCAACTGGTACATCGATTGAGGCACAAAGTTCTTTCAAGGCCGCGATTTCAGCTTCTGTATCAGAAACAAATTCATTGATAGCAACAACCGCTGGAATACCGAACTTACGGATATTCTCAACGTGGCGTTTCAAGTTTGCAAATCCAGCACGTACTGCTTCTACATTTTCCTCTGTCAGAGCATCTTTAGCAACTCCACCATTCATTTTAAGGGCACGAAGAGTCGCTACAATGACTACTGCACTTGGAGCTGTTGGCAAGTTTGGAGTCTTGATATCCAGGAACTTCTCTGCACCAAGGTCTGCACCAAAACCAGCCTCAGTTACTGTGTAATCAGCTAAACGAAGAGCTGTTTTTGTCGCCAATACAGAGTTACAACCATGGGCAATATTGGCAAATGGCCCACCGTGTACGAATGCAGGTGTACCATAAATTGTTTGAACCAAGTTGGGTTTAATAGCATCTTTCAAAATCAATGCCAAGGCACCCTCAACCTGTAAATCACCAACTGAAACTGGTGTGCGGTCATAACGGTAGCCGATGACGATATTAGCCAAACGACGTTTCAAATCTTCAATATCAGTTGCCAAACAAAGGATAGCCATGATCTCTGAAGCAACTGTGATATCAAAACCATCTTCACGTGGAATACCATTAAGTGGACCACCAAGACCAACAGTTACGTGACGAAGCGCACGATCATTCAAGTCAACAACACGTTTCCAGAGAATACGACGTTGGTCGATTCCTAGCTCATTTCCTTGGTGTAAGTGATTGTCAATCAAGGCAGAAAGAGCATTGTTGGCAGTTGTGATTGCGTGCATATCACCAGTAAAGTGAAGGTTGATGTCTTCCATTGGCAACACTTGGGCATAACCACCCCCAGCAGCTCCACCTTTAATACCCATAACAGGGCCAAGTGAAGGTTCGCGAATGGCAATCATAGTTTTCTTACCAATCTTGTTCAAAGCATCAGCAAGACCAATGGTAATGGTTGACTTTCCTTCACCAGCTGGCGTTGGGTTGATAGCTGTGACAAGAATCAACTTACCAACTGGATTGGTTTCAACTTCACGAATTTTATCAAAGCTTAGTTTAGCCTTGTACTTCCCATACAACTCCAAATCATCATAAGAAATACCAAGTTTCTCGACAACATCAACAATCGGTTTCAATTCAATACTCTGTGCAATTTCAATATCTGTTTTCATAGGAAGTTCCTCTGCCCTTTAATGTTTGAAATCATTATAACACAAAACAAGATTTATTTCATCCAAGTAGTTTTTTAATGTTCGTATTTTTCTTTAGTTTTCTAGTTTAAATTCATTCTTATTTATTTTTTATATGTGTTTATAAAGATAAACTATAGGAATTGAATCAAATACTGAACCGCTTTCTTTGACATGCAAATATTTTTTGTGTAAAATGATGCTATGAAAATTTTAGTAACTTCTGGTGGTACTAGTGAGGCTATAGACCGTGTTCGCTCTATCACTAATCACTCTACAGGTCGTCTTGGCTTGGTTATAACAGAAGCTTTAATAAAAGCAGGTCATGAAGTTTGCTTGATTACAACTTCTCATGCAATTAAACCAGCTAGTCATCCAAATCTTAAAATTATAGAAATTAAGAATACTTTGGATTTACTTGAGGAGATGCGAAATCTTGTTAAAGATTACCAAGTTTTAATTCATTCTATGGCTGTATCTGACTATACCCCGGTCTACATGACAAATATAGATGAGGTTCAAGCTAGTCAAGATTTATCGGAATTTCTAACTAAGCATAATACTGAGACCAAAATTTCTTCAAAGGAAGATGCTCAGATTCTTTTTCTTAAGAAAAATCCTAAGATTATTTCTCTGGTCAAAGAATGGAATCCTAAGATTCACCTGATAGGATTTAAATTACTGGTTGATGTCAGTCAGGAACATCTGATTCAAGTTGCTCGGGAAAGTCTTGAAAAGAACCAAGCTGATTTAATTGTCGCAAACGACCTTACTCAGATTAGTAGCGACCAACATAAGGCTTACTTAGTTGAAAAAAATTCTTTCCAAACCGCTACTAGTAAACACGAAATTGCGGATTTACTTCTCAAGAAAATCCAGACTTATGAGTAAAAGAAAGGAATATTATGGCCCGTATTACACTTGCTATTACAGGATCTATCGCCGCATACAAGACAGTTGACCTAGTTAGTTCTTTGAAAAAACAGGGGCATTCAGTAACTGTTCTTATGACCCAGGCTGCAACAGCATTTATTCAACCTTTAACTCTACAAGTACTATCACAAAATACAGTACATCTCGATGTCATGCAGGAACCTTTTCCAGACCAAGTGAATCACATTCAAATAGGAAAAGAAACAGATTTATTTATCGTGGTACCAGCAACAGCCAATACAATCGCTAAATTAGCTCACGGTTTTGCTGACAATATGGTGACTGCTACTGCTCTTGCTTTGCCACACTTTGTACCTAAACTATTGGCTCCAGCTATGAACACAAAGATGTATGACCATCCTGCTACCCAAGCTAATCTTAAAACTTTAGAAGATTATGGTTATACAATTATTTCTCCCAAAGATTCGCTACTCGCATGCGGCGATATCGGTCGTGGCGCTCTCGCTGATCTTGAAAGTATTTTACAAGAAATAAAGGATAAACTTCATGAACAAACGCTCTAATATTGCTCCAATTGCTATCTTTTTTGCCATTATGATTGTAATTCATTTACTGAGCTCGATTTTATTTAATGTACTTCCATTTCCAATCAAACCAACCATCGTTCACATTCCGGTAATTATTGCAAGTATTATATACGGACCAAGAATTGGCGCGACCTTAGGTTTTTTGATGGGAATGCTTAGCTTGACGGTCAATACGATCACAATCCTACCAACAAGCTATCTCTTCTCACCATTTGTACCAAACGGTAATTTTTATTCAATTGTCATTGCAATTGTTCCTCGTGTCTTAATCGGTTTAACACCCTATTTCGTCTATAAACTACTAAAAGGAAAAGCTGGGCTAATCTTCGCAGGTGCCCTTGGTTCTTTAACAAATACCGTATTTGTCTTAGGTGGTATCTTCTTCCTCTTTGGAAATGTTTATAACGGAGACATCCAACTGCTACTCGCATCTGTAATATCAACAAATTCGATAGCAGAGTTAATTATCTCGGCTGTTTTAACTCTCGTCATCGTTCCGAGACTTGAAAAGATTAAACAATAAAAACTGTATCAAGAGATACAGTTTTTTTATTTCTATTACTGGGCTAAACGGGCTTCTTCTAAAATCTTTTCAATCTTTGTTGTCAACAAATCAATTGCTACTGTATTTGTCACTCCTTCTGGAATAACGATATCTGCATAACGCTTTGTCGGCTCGATAAATTGATGATACATGGGTTTTACTACACCAAGATACTGATCAATAACGCTATCCAAACTACGACCACGTTCTTCCATATCGCGTTTAATACGACGGATGATACGAACATCATCATCAGTATCTACGAAAATCTTAATATCCATCAAATCACGAAGTCGTTTGTCTTCCAAAACCAATATTCCTTCTACGATAAAAACATCTTGAGGTTCTTGGCGATAAGTCTTCGAACTTCTTGTATGGGCAGCATAATCATAGGTAGGAATATCAACAGGACGTCCTGCCAATAATTCTTTAATTTGCGCAATCATTAAATCAGTATCAAAAGCAAAAGGATGGTCATAGTTGGTTTTGATACGCTCCTCAAAGGTTAAATGAGATTGATCTTTATAATAGGAATCATGCTCAATCATGGCAATTTTTTCATTGGGGAAATGCGATAAGATTGCTTTAGAAACGCTGGTTTTCCCTCCCCCAGATCCCCCTGTTACTCCGATAATGATTGGTCTATTTTGCATAGTTGCCTCCGTATTTTTCCTTTGTCTATTTTACCATATTTTTAGAAAATT
Organism: Streptococcus infantis; assembly: GCF_015546995.1. Classification (GTDB taxonomy): domain Bacteria; phylum Bacillota; class Bacilli; order Lactobacillales; family Streptococcaceae; genus Streptococcus; species Streptococcus infantis_J. Next base: position 13,687 of record NZ_JADMUH010000014.1, on the reverse strand, counting down.
TTACAGGTGGACTTTTTAAATTAGCGTACAAAAAAACCTTGTAGTTTTATCTTACAAGGTTTTAATGTTTTTAATCTAAGTTAACGTATTCTTTAGAAAGTTCAAGAACTTCTTCCATTGTTGAACATTCAGTAAGAGCACGGTTAGCGTATTCTTGCATCTTAGCTGTGTCGAGTTTCTTCATCAAGCTACGTGTACGAAGTACTGATGTAGCTGACATCGAGAACTCATCCAAGCCCATTCCAACAAGGAGTGGAACCGCAGTTTGGTCACCTGCCATTTCGCCACACATACCAGCCCATTTACCTTCAGCATGAGCTGCTTTGATAACATTGTTAATCAAGCGAAGGATTGATGGATTGTATGGTTGGTAAAGATATGAAACTTGTTCGTTCATACGGTCAGCAGCCATTGTGTATTGGATCAAGTCGTTTGTACCAATTGAGAAGAAATCAACTTCTTTAGCAAATTGATCAGCAAGCATAGCTGCAGCAGGAATTTCAATCATGATACCTACTTGGATATCATCTGCAACTGCAACACCTTCAGCAACCAATTTCGCTTTTTCTTCTTCAAGAATAGCTTTAGCAGTACGGAACTCTTTCAATAAAGCAACCATTGGGAACATGATACGCAATTTACCGTGAACAGATGCACGAAGCAATGCACGCAATTGTGTACGGAACATTTGGTTACCAGTTTCAGAGATTGAGATACGCAAAGCACGGTAACCCAAGAATGGGTTCATTTCTTTAGGAAGATCAAAGTAAGGAAGTTCTTTATCCCCACCGATATCCATTGTACGAACAACAACAGGTTTACCGTTCATACCTTCAAGAACTGCTTTGTAAGCTTCGTATTGATCGTCTTCAGTTGGGAAGTCTTGAGAATCCATGTACAAGAATTCAGTACGGTAGAGACCAACTGCTTCCGCACCGTTTTCGTTCACACCTTCAACGTCTTTAGGTGTACCGATGTTCGCAGCCAACTCAAAGTGTTTACCATCAGCAGTAACTGTTTTAGCATCTTTCAAAAGAGCCCATTCAGCTTTTTGTTGAGCGTAAGCTTCACCAGCTGCTTTAAACTCAGCAATTTGTTCTTCAGTTGGATTAATAACAACTTCACCTGAAATACCTGAAACTGCCAGAACATCACCATCTTTTACAAGGTCAGTAATGTTGTTTGTACCCAAAACAGCAGCAATTTCAAGTGTACGAGCCATGATAGCTGAGTGGCTTGTACGTCCACCAATGTTCGTTACAAAAGCTTTTACAAAGTTTTTGTCCAATTGAGCAGTATCAGATGGAGTCAAGTCGTGTGCAATGACAATTACTTCTTCATTAATAGAAGCTGGGTTTGGTAATTTCTTACCAAGAAGATTTGCCAAAACACGTTTGGTAACGTCGCGAATATCCGCTGCACGTTCTTGCATGTATGGATTGTCTTCCATTCCCTCAAAGATAGTAATAAACATGTCTGTTACTTCTTTAAGACCTGCTTCTGCATTTACTTTTTTTGCACGAATAGTTTCTTTAATCTGACCAATCAATTCAGGGTCAGCAAGAACCATCAAGTGAGCGTCAAATACTTGCGCCGCTTCTTCACCAAGCGTACCTACAGCTTTCTCGCGAATAAGAGAAAGCTCGTTTTGAGAAGCTTCAAGAGCAACATCCAAACGAGCCTCTTCTGCATTTGTATCTTCGACTGTAACAGTCTCGAACGATAAATCCGGTTGAACGAGTAGATATGCTTTAGCAACTGCAACACCATCAGATGCTGCGATTCCTTTAAGCATTTCTGTCATATTCTTATGCCAATCCTTCTTTTTCCATTGTTTCTGAGATAGCAGCGATAGCGTCATCAGCGTCTGCACCTTCAGCAGTGATTGTAACGTCAGCACCTTGACCAACACCAAGGCTCATAACACCCATGATAGATTTAAGGTTTACTGATTTACCTTTGTATTCAAGAGTGATATCTGAAGCAAATTTGCTAGCTGTTTGTACCAACAATGTTGCTGGACGTGCGTGAATACCTGTTTCTGCCACTACGTGGAAATCTTTAGAAGCCATAATTTGACTCTCCTTTAAATGTTTTCTTTTTGAGTTATATCTGATAACCCTTACAATTTGGTATTATATCACCTTCTAGGATTTTTTTCAAGTATTTTATGGGATTTCTTCTTTTTCCTTTCAGATAACTTGCTGAAAATCTTCTATTTTATGTATCAAAATACATCATGTAGTTTTTTATAATTTTAACATTTAGAAAACGCTGTTATTTATGGGTTTTATTTTTTGCAATCACTATATATTGTGTTCAGATAACTCTCATCTAAAAAAAATCTACAATATTTAGTTTTTCTTCGTTGACAAAGATTTTTTTTCTGATATACTTAAGAAGTAATTAAATTTTGAAAGAGGAGTTACAGAATGGTAACCGTTTATTCTAAAAACAATTGTGTTCAATGTAAAATGACCAAACGATTCTTAGATAGTAACAAAATCGCATATCGCGAAATCAATCTTGATGAACAACCTGAATTTATTGAACAAGTTAAAGAGCTAGGCTTCAATGCTGCTCCTATCATTCAAACACCAACTGAAGTTTTCTCTGGTTTCCAACCAGCAAAACTTAAAGAACTTGCTTAAGTATCAGGATTAAAAGCTTCTATGTCAATCTTAGAAGCCTTTCTTTTGTAATGAATTAAAGGAAATTTTATGGGATTAAAACAACTTGAGGACGTAACTTACTTCCGTCTAAATAATGAAATCAACCGTCCTGTTAATGGACAAATCATGCTCCACAAAGATAAAGAAGCCTTGGACGCTTTCTTTAAAGAAAATGTTGTGCCAAATTCTATGGTTTTTGATTCTATCACTGATAAAATCGATTACCTTATTAAACAAGACTATATCGAAACAGCGTTTATCAAGAAATATCGTCCAGAATTCTTAGAAGAGCTTTACCAATTTATTAAGGATCAAAACTTCCAATTCAAGTCTTTCATGGCAGCATACAAGTTTTACAATCAATATGCCTTGAAAACTAATGACGGAGAGTACTATCTTGAGAGCATGGAAGACCGTGTCTTCTTTAACGCTCTTTACTTTGCTGATGGTGACGAAGCTATCGCAATTGATATTGCCAATGAAATCATCCACCAGCGTTACCAGCCAGCTACACCTTCTTTCTTGAATGCAGGCCGTGCACGTCGTGGTGAATTGGTATCCTGTTTCTTGATTCAGGTAACAGATGATATGAACTCTATTGGACGTTCTATCAACTCAGCTCTTCAACTTTCACGTATCGGTGGTGGTGTCGGAATTTCCCTCAGCAACCTTCGTGAAGCTGGAGCACCTATCAAAGGGTATGAAGGGGCTGCTTCTGGTGTCGTACCAGTTATGAAGCTTTTCGAAGATAGCTTTTCTTACTCTAACCAACTTGGTCAACGTCAAGGTGCTGGGGTTGTTTACCTCAACGTCTTCCACCCAGACATTATCGCCTTCCTTTCAACTAAGAAAGAAAATGCCGATGAAAAAGTTCGTGTGAAGACTTTATCACTTGGTGTTGTGGTACCAGATAAATTCTACGAATTAGCACGTAAAAACGAAGAAATGTATCTCTTCAGTCCTTATTCTGTTGAAAAAGAGTATGGCGTACCTTTCAACTATATTGATATCACTGAAAAATACGATGAATTGGTTGCAAATCCAAACATCCGCAAGATAAAAATAAAGGCGCGTGATTTGGAAACAGAAATCTCTAAATTGCAACAAGAATCTGGCTATCCATATGTTGTCAATATCGATACGGCTAACCGCGCAAATCCAGTTGATGGAAAAATCATTATGAGTAACTTGTGTTCTGAGATTCTTCAAGTTCAAGAACCAAGCTTGATTAATGACGCACAAGAATTCATTAAAATGGGTACTGACGTTTCATGTAACCTTGGTTCAACCAACGTGGTCAACATGATGACTTCACCTGATTTTGGTCGCTCAATCCGAGCTATGGTACGTGCTTTGACCTTCGTTACTGATAGTTCTCACATTGTAGCTGTTCCTACTATCGACCATGGAAATAGCCAAGCTCACACATTCGGACTTGGTGCTATGGGACTTCACAGCTACCTTGCCCAACAACTGATCGAATATGGATCACCTGAGTCTATTGAGTTCACCAGCATTTACTTTATGCTCATGAACTACTGGACTCTCGTTGAATCAAACAACATCGCACGTGAACGAGGTGTTACCTTCCACAACTTTGAAAAATCAGACTACGCAAACGGAAGCTACTTCGACAAGTATGTAACAGGCGAGTTTGTTCCAAAATCTGATCGTGTCAAAGAACTCTTTGAAGGTATCTTTATCCCGTCTGCAGCTGACTGGGCTGAACTTCGTGATAAAGTTAAAGCAGACGGTCTTTACCACCAAAACCGTTTAGCTGTCGCACCAAATGGATCAATCAGTTATATCAACGATGTTTCTGCTTCTATCCACCCAATCACGCAACGTATTGAAGAACGACAAGAGAAGAAAATTGGTAAGATTTACTATCCTGCTGCAGGATTGTCAACTGAAACAATTCCTTACTACACTTCTGCCTATGACATGGATATGCGTAAAGTAATTGATGTTTATGCTGCTGCAACTGAGCACGTAGACCAAGGGCTTTCACTCACTCTCTTCATGCGTAGTGATATCCCAACAGGTCTTTATGAATGGAAGAAAGAGAACAAACAAACAACACGTGACCTTTCTATCCTTCGTAACTACGCCTTTAACAAAGGAATCAAGTCTATCTACTACGTTCGTACCTACACAGATGACGGCGGTGAAGTTGGTGCTAACCAATGTGAAAGCTGTGTGATTTAAAATCTCACTAAAATCTTGATTACAAAGATAAGGTAACATCAAAAAGTCGGTACTCCGACTTTTTGTGAGGTAGCCCAATCACACAAGGCTAGAACATTCATCACTATTTTAAAAAAATCAAAAGAAAGAGATTTGTAATGGAAACTTACTACAAAGCCATTAACTGGAATGCCATTGAAGATGTCATTGATAAATCAACTTGGGAAAAACTAACCGAACAATTTTGGTTAGATACACGTATCCCTTTGTCAAATGACTTAGATGACTGGAGAAAGTTATCAAATCAAGAAAAAGACTTGGTAGGAAAAGTCTTTGGCGGTTTAACACTTTTGGATACCATGCAGTCTGAAACAGGGGTAAATGCCCTTCGCGCTGATATTCGTACTCCTCACGAAGAGGCTGTGTTTAACAACATCCAATTCATGGAATCTGTCCACGCTAAATCTTATTCTTCTATTTTCTCAACCTTGAATACCAAGACTGAGATTGAAGAAATCTTTGAATGGACTGATACAAACCCATATCTTCAGAAAAAAGCACAAATCATCAATGAAATTTACCTCAATGGTACTCCTCTTGAAAAGAAAGTAGCCAGTGTATTCCTTGAAACCTTCCTCTTCTATTCTGGTTTCTTTACACCACTCTACTATCTTGGAAATAACAAATTGGCAAACGTTGCTGAAATCATCAAACTTATTATTCGTGACGAATCTGTTCACGGAACATACATTGGTTATAAATTCCAACTTGGTTTCAACGAATTACCAGAAGAAGAGCAAGAAAAGTTAAAGGACTGGATGTACGACCTCCTCTACACTCTTTATGAAAATGAGGAAGGTTATACAGAGAGTTTATATGATGGTGTTGGTTGGACTGAAGAGGTTAAAACTTTCCTTCGCTACAACGCCAATAAAGCTCTTATGAATCTAGGACAAGATCCTCTCTTCCCTGACTCAGCTGACGATGTAAACCCAATTGTTATGAACGGGATTTCAACTGGTACATCCAACCACGACTTCTTCTCTCAAGTTGGTAATGGTTATCTACTTGGTGAAGTTGAAGCTATGCAGGACGATGATTATAACTACGGATTAGACTAATTAAAAAATATAAAAACATCTGAGTTAAAAACAAACACAGATGTTTTTTGTTTTTGTTTATTTTTGTTTTGTTTAAGTTGCTTAGATGTTTAAAATATGATAAAATGATATTGGATATGGGGGGTGATTCAATGCTAAAACAAGAAAAACTAGATGTGATTTTAGAGATTGTCAATACAAGAGGAACCATCACAGTCAAAGAAATAATGAATCGTTTAGATATTTCTGATATGACTGCTCGACGTTATCTGCAAGAGTTAGCTGACAAAGATCTACTTGTTCGAGTACATGGAGGCGCTGAAAAACTTCGTTCTGGTTCTCTATTAGCAAATGAACGCTCGAATGTCGAAAAACAAGGTCTTCAGATTGCTGAAAAACAAGAAATCGCAAAATTTGCTGGTCATTTAGTCGAAGAAAGAGAAACGATTTTTATCGGTCCAGGTACTACTCTTGAGTTCTTTGCGCGTGAACTTCCGATAGATAATATTCGTGTGGTAACAAATAGCCTTCCTGTTTTCATTATCTTGAATGAACGAAAACTGACTGATTTAATTTTGATTGGCGGAAATTATCGAGAAATCACCGGTGCCTTTGTCGGAACCTTAACGCTCCAAGATATCGAAAGTCTTCAATACTCTAAAGCTTTTGTTAGTTGCAATGGTATAAAAGATCATGCTATCGCTACTTTTAGCGAAGATGAAGGTGAAGTCCAAAAGCTAGCATTAAATAATGCTAATAAAAAGATTCTTCTTGCTGACCACAGTAAATTTAATAAGTTTGATTTTTATACTTTCTATAATATCGCTGATATTGATACGATAATTTCAGATTCAAAACTTAGCCAAGAAACCCTAAAAACTTTGTCCAAACAAACTAAAATTATTAAGTCTACATCTTAAAAAGTCTCACCAATGGTGAGACTTTTTTTATTATATTTTTTACTCGGATTTACACACGTTCGGTCCATGAAGTTGCTGTTGTTTTAAGAACTTTGTTGAGTTCATCGATGTTCTCAAAACCAGTCGTACGAAGCCATTCGCGAGCTGCTGCTTCACCGTCTTTGATATAAGCTTCAACTGATCCAGCCCATGTTGCACGTCCACAAAGAACACCATTGAAGTTTGCACCTGATTCGTGGGCAAATACAAGAGTTTCTTGGAAGAGCTTAGCTGATACACCTGCACTCAAGTAGATGTATGGCAAGTTAGTAGCTTCGTCTTGAGCTTTAAAGAAGTCTGCAGCTTCTTCACGTGTGTGAACGATTTCGCCATCGCCAAATCCTTCAACGTATTTCACGTTAACTGGAACTTCCACTTTCAAAACATCAATGTTAAAGCGAGGGTCTGAGAAGACCTTCATAGCACCGATAACCTTGCGTGGTTTTACTTTAGCGTATTCGGCAGAACCAGCGTCCGCAATCTTTTCATCGTAAGCCAAGATTTCAAGGAAGAATGGAATGTCCTCAGCTACACACTCAGAACCAATACGTTCAATGTAGGCTTGTTTTTGTTGGTTAAGTTCGTCAGAACTATCTACGTCATAGTAAAGCAAGAACTTAACAGCATCTGCACCTTGTTCCTTGATACGTTTTGCAGACCAAACATCCAAGCAGTCTGGCAAGCGTTTTGTACTTGTTGTATCGTATCCTGTTTTCTCATAAGCAAGGAGAAGACCAGCATTTGGATCAAGAGCTTTTGTAGCTGGAAGTCCGTACTCAGGGTCAAGTAGCATAGATGAAGCATATTTAGTCAATTCATCTGCTACCAATACTTTAAGTTCTTCCATTTGAGCAACTGTTGGCTCTTCTGTTTGGTATTGAGCCATGAGGCGTTTCAAAGCACCACGTTGGTCAAAGGCCAGAGCTGAGATGATACCATTCTCATCAGAGAGTTTTTGCATACAAGCGCGTTTATTTTCTGTTAAAACCATTTTATACCTCTTTTACAATTAATTGGTCATAGAGACCTTGATAGTTAGCCATATTGACATGACCGGTCATTTTTTCTTGAGCATTTAGCATACCAAGGACATTAGCCTTAGTCAGTAATTCTTGATCCGTTTCTTTATGGAAAAGACCTGAAGCAATACCTGCCACTGTAGAATCTCCAGAACCGACTGGATTTACTACTTGAATTCTTGGAATATCTACTTTGTAGAAAGTGTTACCGTGTTTGGCAAAGGCACCATTAGCGCCTAAGGAAACGATAATCCACTCGATTCCATCAAATAGTGGTTCTTGAAGAACTTCTTTTAATTCATCCAAGTCTTTAGTAATTTCTCTTCCCAAAAGTTGAGATAATTCTTCATTATTTGGTTTGATAACTGTTGGCTTATGTGGAGATTCAAGAACCGCCTGAAGTGAAGCTCCTGAACAATCCAAGACAACAGGTTTACCAGCTTGGTTAGCAAGTTCAACCAGACTAGCATAGTAATCAACTGGAAGTCCTGCAGGTAGACTACCTGAAATGGCCACTACCTCTACAGTCTCTAAAAGTTCTTTGAAATGAGCCAAGAAATCTTGACCTTCTTTTTCTTGAACTTCAGGACCTTTTTCTAGGATTTCTGTTTGGCTTTCTCCATGTAGAATTGCGATACAGTTACGGGTTTCACCTTGAATAGAGAAGAAACGTTTGCTTACTTTATCATCAATATTTTCTACTAAAAAATCACCCAGTTTACCACCGACAAGTCCTGTTGCGACTACGGAGTCACCAAATTCTGATAGGACACGAGTAACGTTAAGACCTTTACCACCAGCCGTCTTAGTTACATCTACAACACGGTTGACAGTGTCAATTTTTAATTCATCCAAAGGATAGGAAATATCAATGGATGGGTTCATTGTGACTGTTAAAATCATAAGTCACCTCTTAGTCGTGGTATTCACCACGATCCCATTTTTCAAGGAATTCTGTAAAGAAGTTGGCATCCGTTTGATGGTCGTTATGAGTTTCAACGTGTTGGATTTTAGCGATCAATTTTTTGTTTTCTTCTGATGGTTTGTATTCAGCGTTGATGAAAGCTTCAATGATATCACACATGAGCAATTCACCAGTGATTTTACCACCAAATCCGATTACGTTGGCATTCAATTGTTCTTTAGCATAAAGAGCTGTTGTCATATCACGAACTAATGCTGAACGAACACCAGGAACTTTATTAACAGCATTATTAATACCTACACCAGTACCACAGATACATACACCAAGATCAGCTTGTCCACTAACTACTGCTTCACCAACTTTTTTACCAAAGATAGGGTAGTGGGTACGAGCATGGTCATAAGTACCAAAGTCGATAACTTCATGTCCTTTTGATTTCAAAAATTCTGAAACAGCCATTTTTTCATTTGTTACGATGTGGTCACATCCGATTGCAATTCTCATTAGTTATTCCCTCCGATTAATTGTATAAATCTAATATCATTTATCTTACTCAAGAAAAATCAAGATTAGCTTAGGAAGCGAGCTGCGAGCATAACTGAGGTTAGCTAAAGTGAGCTGACGACAGATTATCTTGATTTTTGAAGAGTATTAGCACATTTTGTTCAACATGTCGACCCTGATTTGGTGACGACCACCGTCGTATTTACCATTCACAAAGCCTTTAGCAATATTTTTAGCTAATTCATCACCAACAAGTTGAGCACCCATCGTAATCATACGTGAGTTGTTGTGACCGCGAGTCATATAAGCTGAACGTTCATCAGAAACTTCTGCAGCAACCATTCCTTTGATTTTAGTAGCAACCATAAACGGACCTGCACCATAAGCATCAATGACGATACCAAGGTTTTGTTCTTCTTTCTTGACTTCTTCCGCAACTGCTAGAGTTACATCAACAAAGTCTTGACCTTCTGCTGTAACATCCACTACGTGGAAGTTTTCTTTTTCCAAGAAGTCTTTTACAACTTCTTTCAATCTTAAACCTGCAGCATCTGCACCAATAACAATAGCCATATTGTATACTCCTTTTTTATAATAGACCAGTAAAACTTTTTGATTCTAGCCTAAAAGAGACCTTTCTCAAATAGTTACTAGTAGTTTTGTTGACAATAATTTAAATTAAGAACAAATATCTTATTCGTTTCTTAATAAGCTTTCTTCAGAGAAAAGCCAGAACAGTAATCTTGTTAAAATAAACACAAATTGTTCTTTATAAACATAATATACTACTATTAGTTGGAAAAGTCAACAATTTATGTTTGTTTTTGTTTATTTTTTTATAAAATCTCGATATCAAATCCAACCTGATCAAAATCACTAGGTTTTATAATCTTAACATCTTTCTTATCTTCCAGTCTATCTCCTTCTTCTATTGAAGTAGACAAACCTGACCATGGTTCCAAGGCAATAAAAGACCCTTTATTAAGAGTTGACCATACGATTAAATATGGAAACTCTTTAAAATCTAGTTTCAAACCTTTATCATGTTTTCTTGAACGCAAAGCTACTGTTCGAGATTCCAACTCATCTAATGTCACAGCATCGAAACTAAAGAAATCAAAATTTAAATCTAATTCTTTTTGATTATTTAACCAGGAACTTCTATCTTTGAAATCTAACATTCCTGTTTCTGGGAAAGGTTTTGGAACTGTACATGTTTCTGGCTTTTCAAATTCAAGATAGTAATCTTCATATACCTCGTCATCTAGTAAGGGACAGTTAAAACCAGGATGCCCACCGATAAAATATGGCATACTCTTTTCTGATTCTTTATTATAGATTTTATACTGAGTACGTATGGTTTTCCCAGTCACTGTATAAGTGATTTCTAAACGAAAATGATAAGGGTAATTTGCATACATTTCTTCATCGTCTTCGATAGCGAATGTAACAGAATTATCTGTTTGTTCTACTAATGTAAATTCTTTTTTTCGTACTAAGCCATGTCGAGGAATTTTTCCTTCTTTTTGACTACCATCTTCCTTATCATAAAGGACCGTATCATTTCTTACTGAACCACATATTGGGAATAATACGGGTGCTTGCCCACTCCAATAAGTTGGATCCCCCTGCCACAAATACTCTACGCCTTCCTTGTCCTTTATGGAAGAAAGCGCTCCTCCAAGTGTTTGAAACTCAACACATAATTGATCTGATTTTAATACAATCATAAGTCTTACCTCCAATTTTCTAAAAAAACTAGGCTGCTGCTCCATAGTGGAAACTGACAACCTAGTTTTTACAATTTACATTTTTAGGAGCAAATTATTTTGCGTTTGCTGCGTATTCTTCGTTACGTTTGATCATTTGTTTTCTGTACCAAGCAAAGATACCGATATAGAAAGCAAGGAATACTACAGCACCAAGGATTGCTTTGATATCACCTGTAGTAGCGTTACCAATTGTCCAACCAAGAAGTTTTTCGATTGGTCCTTCAAGTGTTGAGTGAGTAATGAGTTGAGTTTGGCTTACACCTTCTGGGAAGGCACCTACACCTTTAGCAAGTTCTGTTGCGAATGGTGCGATAAGTGTACCTGAAAGAAGGAAGAGTGGCAACAAGAGAGTTCCGAAGATAATCATACGGAGTAATTTACCACGAGTAACTACCAAGAGAGCTGGAGTCACACCCATTGCGATGATACCAGCAAGTGGCAAGATACCATTTCCGACTTTTGAAAGAAGCACTGCTTCTACCAACATGATTGGAGCAAGTACGTTCGCACAAGCCCAGATTTCAGCACGACCAGCGATAAATGGCCAGTCAAGACCGATGTTGAATTTACGTCCTTGAAGACGTTTAGTAGCAACGTTTGTAATACCTTGTGAAAGTGGTTCTACGGCTGCGATGAACCATGAACCGATCAATGAGAAGAGCTCCAAGCAGACACCGGCAGTCAAACCGAGTGACAACCAACCTTTAATAACAAGTTCCCATGAAGATGCATCTTCTACACCAGCGACTGGATGTGGAGTTCCCATCAAACCGATAACGATACCGAGGATGAAACCGATGAAGAATTTAGATCCCCAGAAACCGATTCGTTTGTTCAATTTAGCAGCGTCAAAGTCGTATTTATCAAGACCTGGGAAGAATTTATCAAAAATCTTATCCAAAACCATGATAACTGGGTTCATCATGTAGTTCATGTGAGTTGAAGTCATTGGTGATGAACTTGGTGCGTTAAGAAGGTCATCAAATGTTGGTTTCATCAAGTCAGAGTTGATAATTTTAAGAACCCCAACAAGAACAACTGCTGCAGTCGCGATGAAGAGTGAAACTCCTTGGCTAACTCCATTGTTGTCAGCGTACCATTTAATCAAAAGACCAGTGATAGACAAGTGCCAGATATCGAAGATATCAACGTCAAGTGTATCAGTTTTCTTTATTGCAAGCATCACAACGTTGACAATCAACATGATGAGCAAGAAGTAAAGTGTCCAAGCAGATCCCCAAGTGATTGTTGCAAGTGGTGCCCAACCAACGTCGGTGATGTTCAATTGAATACCAGTATTTTCAACGAATTTTGCAAGTGAAGCTGAGAAAGCTCCATTAAGCATTCCGATGATAGCACCGATACCAGTAAGTGCGATGGCAAGTTTGATACCACCTTCAAGTGCTTTGGAGAATTTAACTCCGAAAAGCAAGGCCAATACTGTCAAAATGATCAGCATGATGATTGGGCCACCCATAGCCAAGATAGGTTTAAAAATATCGTTGGCTAGATTGATAATGAAATCCATAATTTTTCCTCCCTTTATTTTTATGGAAAATTACAAAATAATAATTAACTTAATCCGTGTTCTTTGATTGCTGCTTCAATATTGTCATAAACTGGAGCGCTCATTGCTGGAATACGGAACAAGATTGGTCCAGCTTCTACTACTGGGATACCAGGGTCAAAACCTAAGTCTGTTGCAGCAATTGGTGTGAAGATATCATAACCTTTAATCAAGTCTTCGTTGACATCTTTAACCATAACTGCGTCACACTGTACGTCGTATCCACGGCTAGATAGCTCTTCTTCTAGAGCGCTTTTAATTTGGTGGCTTGAGTTAACACCTGCACCACATGCAGCAAGAATTTTAATCATTTGGATTTCCTCCGTTTTATATTTACTATTTATTTATGAATTTAAGCAGTTGCTTCTGAGATATACTGGAACAAAGCTTCTGGTTCTGTAATCTTAGAAAGTGCTTCTAGATGACCATTACCTGTAAAGAAGTCCATCAATTGAGCAAGAATATTAGTTTGACTCGAACTTGAATTATTGATGATAAAGAAGAGTAACGATACTTCTACTTCCTTGTCAGGAGCAATCATGTTGTGGAATGTTACTGGTTTCGCTAAGCGAACCACAACAACGTTTTCAGTTAAATTATGAATCGTATCAGTGTGAGGGATTGCTACATTTGGCAAGTCCTTCCCTAGAAATTCCATATCTAAACCGGTTGGAAACATTTTTTCACGTTCAATCAATGCCGATCGATAGGTATCCGTAACAACTTTCTTTTCTTCCAATAGGGTTGCAACTTGATCAAATAGTTGCTCTTGATTATCTGCTTCTAGACAAAAAACTAAGTCTTTGCTGAAGAAATGATCTAATCCCATGACCTTCTCCCTTCATATTTAACTTTTATGATACAAGTATAACACTATATGAAACCGTTGTCAATGTTTTTTGTTGTATTTTGTTTGATTTTTATTTTTTTTGTTTGATTTTAAACAACAAATAATTTCAAATAGTTTTGAAAAAAGATAGAA
>NZ_JADMUH010000013.1 GCF_015546995.1 Streptococcus infantis | reverse complement strand
CGGGAAGTAGCTCAGCTTGGTAGAGTACTTGGTTTGGGACCAAGGTGTCGCAGGTTCGAATCCTGTCTTCCCGATTGGTCAATACTTGAATTGAGGCAATTGCCTTTTTTTTATTTTTATATTTGATTTTGATCATTATAATCTGAAAATTACATTGCGTTTTCTTAAATGTTTCGTTACTTTTTCATGTCGAAACTAATAAATATGTAAAGAATTATCTTATCGATAGTTCTTTTTTTTAAAATTTGATATCCTAGACATATGAAAAGAATCAAAATTGATGTTGTAGTTGTGCCTTTAAGTGGACATCTGTACCCAACAATGAATTTATTAATACCCTTACTTAATAACCCTCGATATGATATTCGCTTATTCACTGGTCCTCAAAAAAAAGCCGTTGCCGAATCTGCAGGTTTTCATGTAGTTCCAATACTAGAAAATCACATTGAGGATTTTGAACGGGCTGCTAATAATGATCAGCAATTAGGGATACTATCAGCTTATCAACAACTTTCTTCTAGTATTGATTTAATTAATTTAGTTTCGGATCAATTATTAGAAGAGTGGCAAATGAATCGCCCTGATATCGTCATTGCTGATTTTATAACCTTGTCTGGAGGTTTAGTAGCTAATCAACTTGGTATTCCTTGGATAACTACTATGGCTACACAATTTGTTTTAGAGACTACTGACGGCCCGCCTTGTTTAATTGGTGGTATGGGAAGTCCCAAGAATGGCTGGCAAGTTTCAGTACAATTTTTAGGTAGAACAGCAACTCGTTTAGTAAAACGAATTGTATCTTTTCTGCTTCGTGATCGCTTAAAAAGATATCATTTTAAATTGTATAATCAACTCGGTCATGAGACCATTTATTCTCCATATTCAATTCTCGGTATTGGTATGAAAGAAGTGGAGTTGAAAAAAGGATTTCCAAAACACTACAAGTGGGTTGGTCCTTCTGGTGCATCAGTAGAGGCTGGAAAGGATTATCCGTTAGATTTATCAACATTTTCTAATCAAAAGAAAGTCTTAGTGACTTGTGGTACGCAACTTTCTTGGGCTAAAGAAAATCTTATCTATCAAGCTAAGCAACTTGCTAAAGCTCATCCTGATTGTCACTTTTTTGTAACTCGTGGTGTAGGTGGAGAGGCCTTCCAATGTGAAAATCTCATGGAGAACCTTTCCGTAGTTTCTTATCTACCTTATAAGGAGTACATTCCCCAGATGGATTATGTGATTCATCACGGGGGAGCTGGGATTTTTTATCAATGTATCATTTATGGTAAACCAGCTTTGATATTGCCTCATGATTATGATCAATTTGATTATGCCGTTCGTGGGGTTGAAGCAGGTGTTGCTTTCTCAGCTAAAAGAGATAATAGCAAGGCCATTGGACAAGCCTTTGAGGAGCTGTTAGCTAAAGAAAATTGGACAGAATTAGAGACTTTGCGCCAAGCAGCACAGTCTTATCATCCGACGGAAATCTTAGAGAGCGAAATCCATCGTCTGCTGGCAAATAAGGAGAAGGAAAAATGAAAACAGTTTTAGTAACTGGAGCGACAGGTTTCTTGGGTAAATATGTTGTTGATGAATTAGTCGAGCATGGCTATCAGGTTCGAGCTTTTGGTAGAAACAGTAAGGTTGGTCGCTCTTTAGAGAATTCTTCGGTTAGTTTTTTTCAGGGTGATTTGACCAAAGCTGATGATGTGCTAGAGGCTTGCAAGGGGATGGATCTGGTCGTTCATGCGGGAGCCCTGTCAACAGTTTGGGGCCCTTGGGAAGATTTTTATCAGACTAATGTTTTAGGAACCAAATATGTTCTCGAGGCATGTCGCCAAACAGGTATTCAACGTTTAGTCTATGTATCCTCACCAAGCATCTATGCTGCTCCTAAGGATCAGTTGGCTATCAAAGAAAGTGATGCTCCAGAGGAAAATAATCTCAATAACTATATCCGCAGTAAATTGGCTTCGGAGAAACTTTTTAAAAATTACCCAGATGTTCCGAGTATCATCTTGAGGCCTCGTGGGCTTTTTGGGATTGGGGATACCAGTATTTTGCCACGAGTAATTAATCTGAGTCAAAAACTTGGAATTCCTTTGATTGGAGATGGGCGTCAGCTCATGGACATGACTTGTGTGGAAAATGTTGCTCTGGCAATCCGTTTGGCCATAGAAACTCCAGAAGCTAAAGGTGAAGTTTATAACATTACTAATGGTGAACCGAGGGCTTTTAGAGATTTGCTAGAGGAAAGTTTGACAGGTCTGGATTATCCAATCAAATATCGAAAAATTCCAGCATCTCTCTTATCAGGAATTGCAAGTAGTTTAGAATTTATATACAAGACCTTGAACCTTAAAGGGGAGCCACCTCTAACTCGATATACCTATTATCTGCTTCGCTATAGTCAGACTCTTGATATTAGTAAGGCTGAGAAGGACTTAGGTTATCATCCGAAAATTAGTATTTCAGAAGGGATTGAACAATATGTCCAAGATTATCGAAAGCATTGAGTATTTCCCAGCGGGATATTGTACGAGTTATGCTGGTTTGCTTTTTAAGGGTGTCAAGAATAGAAAGATGACTTTCCCCGCAGGAGTGTTCCTTATCAAGCACAGGGATAAGGGCTATCTGCTCTATGATACTGGCTATCACTATGATATTAAGAGGAAACTTCGTTATGCTTTTTACCGTTTGGGGACGCCAGTTCAAATGACGGAGAAAGATCAGATTTTGCACTTGCTGAAATCTAAAGGGATCAAGCCAGAAGAAATCAACTATGTCTTGCTGTCTCATCTACATCCAGATCATTTGGGAGGGGCTAGCTTCTTTCCGAATGCAAACTTTATCCTGACCCAGGAAGTCTATGATGTTTACAAGAAACCAAAACTAAAAGATTTAATTTTTAAAGAATTTTTGCCGAGTGACTTTGAGGAAAGATTGACAGTCATCAAGGCAAATCAGCAAAATGCTAACTTTAAGTATCGCCCTACCATCGATCTTTTTGGAGACGGAAGTATCCTTGTAGCTTCGATAAATGGGCATGCTAAGGGGCAAGCTTGTCTCTTTATTCCAGATTATCATCTCTTTATCGCAGCAGATCTTTGTTGGGGAATAGACCTCTTACCTTACACCAAACAGATGCATCTGATTCCTTCCTTAGTGCAAGATAGTAAGGATGACTATATCAAAGGAACGGAGCTCTTGGAAGAGGTTTTAAAGGATGGAATAGAAGTGCTAGTTAGCCATGACCCCGTAGAAAGGATTGAGCGGATTTTGTATGAAAAAAATAACCTTTCTTAAAACTTTTATCCAAACTCGCTGGCTTCATAACTTTAGATCTCGAGAAGCATTAGAAAACTATCAGAAAAAGCAGCTGGCTGCCTATATGGACTTTCTCAAACGTGAGTCACCTTATTTTAAAAATGGTGTACCTAGTGACTTTGACCATATGGATAAGGCTTTTATGATGAGTCATTTCAATGAGCTTAATACTCAGGGTGTGGATCGAGACGAGGCCTTGGCTTTGGCTATCGAAAGTGAAAAGACCAGGAATTTTACAGAGCTCAAGGGAGAAATAGCTGTTGGGTTGTCTTCTGGAACATCTGGACACCGGGGACTCTTTATCACAACTGAAAAAGAGAGAAGTATGTGGGCAGCAGCTATCTTAGCAAAGATGTTGCCCAAAGGCCAACTTTTTGGGCACCGCATAGCCTTTTTCCTCAGAGCGGATAATGAATTGTATCAGACCATCAATACGGCACTTATTCGTTTAGAGTACTTTGATATTTTCAAGAATACAGATGAACATATCGAGCGTCTCAACAATTATCAACCGACTATTGTAGTGGCGCCTGCTTCTATGTTGATTGAATTGAGCAAGCGTCTAAAAGATGGGGAATTAGTCATTCACCCACAAAAAATCGTTTCGGTGGCTGAAATCTTGGAAGATAGTGATAAAGAGCGAATTTTGAGTGCTTTTGAGTTGCCGATTATTGACCAAGTCTACCAGGCAACCGAAGGTTTCCTAGCCTGTACTTGCTCTGCTGGGAATCTTCATCTCAATGAAGACATCATATTTGTGGAAAAAAACTACTTGGATGGCCGACGTTTTTATCCAGTCATTACTGATTTTAAGCGGAGCAGTCAGCCTGTTTATCGCTACCAGCTCAACGATATCTTGGTTGAGAATCCTAAACCTTGTCCATGTGGATCTCATTACACAAGGATTGACAAGGTCGAAGGGCGTTCTGACGACATCTTCTATTTTGATGGACAAGATGGAGGTCAGGTAACGATTTATCCTGACTTTATCAGACGTTGCATCCTCTTTGTGGAGAATGTTGGAGATTACCAAGTCAAACAACATTCTGAGAAGCTAGTGGAAGTTTGTTTGAGTCGAAGAGATGAGCAAGTAGAAACAGCCATCACAGAGCAATTCAGACTCTTAGCGCAACAAAAAGAGTTTAAAGAACCTGAAATACAATTTTCGGATTATCACTGGGATACAAGTCGTAAGCTCAAACGTATCCAACGTTTATGAAAGGACAAAAAATTATGACAGAAGTAAAAAGACATGTAGAAATTGCAGGATATGGAGTCTGCCTCCCAAAAAATACGGTGCAATTTAAAGACCAGACTCGTCATCGTGTGGTTGAAAATGAAGAAACGCAACTAGATTTGGCAGAAGCAGCTATCAAACGTGCGCTTGAAAATGCAAACTTAAGTATTGAAGATATTGATTGCCTTGTATCAGCTAGTGCGGTGGGTATTCAGCCAATTCCTTGTACGGCAGCTTTGATTCATGAACGTGTGGCAAAAGGGCTCTCTATCCCAGCTATGGATATCAATACGACTTGTACAAGTTTTATCTCTGCTTTATCAACCATGTCACATTTGATTGAAGCGGGAGAATACCGTCGTGTTTTGATTGTATCCAGTGAAGTTGGTAGCTTGGGTCTCAATCCAAAACAAAAAGAAAGTTATGAACTCTTTAGTGATGGAGCGGCTGCCTTTATTTTCCAATCAAGTGATAAGGATAAGGGAGTGATAGCAAGTCTTCAACGTACTTGGTCAGAGGGGGCTCATGATACAGAGATTCGTGGAGGCTTAACTTCTTATCAGCCAAAAGAGTACTCTGAAGAGACCAAGACAAATTTTATGTTTGATATGAAAGGCAAGAAAATTCTCTTGCTTTCTGCTCGTGTCATTCCAGAAATGTTCCAAGAATTCCAAGAGAAATCTGGTATTTCTAAAGATGCTGTAGACTATATTATTCCCCACCAAGCTAGTCGCGCTCTTCCTTTGGTCATGGGAAAACTGGGTGTAGACGAAGACAAGTACCTTAATCTCGTTACGGATTATGGGAATATGGTCTCCGTTGCGGTACCTTTTGGTTTGGCCTATGCACTCGATTACGGATATGTGAAGGAAGGAGATACCATCTTCTTAATGGGAACTGCAGCTGGTATGACGGTCAATATGTTGGCTTTGAAATTGTAAAATAATAGCAGGCATCTATAAGTGGCCTGCTTTTTAAATTAATTTTAAACGTAGAACTATCGGCCTATACAGAAAAAGCTTGATAACTTTTACGAAACTAAGTATACTAGAAGGTAACAAGCGTTTTCAGACAGTATATTAGGGAGTATACTTAGAAATTGAGAGGGAGATATGGGAATAAGAAAATTTCGCTTATTGATGTCCAAGTATGGCTTTAGTATTGCGATTATCCTGATAGAATTATTTCTTGTTTTCGGAATTATTCTTTACATGAGCCAGATTGCTCCGATTATTTGGGTGACTCTTGTATTTTTGATTAGTGTAGCAACCGTTATAGCGATTGTCAATCGTTCGATGTCACCTGAAAGCAAAGTGACTTGGTTGATTGTGACCTTTGTACCGGTGTTTGGTCCACTGCTTTATCTCATGTTCGGTGAGAGAAGACTATCAAAAAAAGAACTGAAACAACTCCAGGAATTGAATTCTATTGCATTTCATGAGAATAATGGGCGCCAACTCCATTTGCAACTACAGGAGACAGACAAATCAGCTTACGGAATTATCAATGCCTTGCTACATATGGATAGTAATGCAGAAGTCTATGACCAGACAGATTCACAATTTTTCGCAGATGGAGAAGAAATGTGGAAGCAGATGCTGGAGGATCTTAAAAGAGCAGAAAAGTTTATTTTTCTTGAATACTATATTGTCGACGAAGGTTTGATGTGGGATAGCATACTCGAAATTCTGGAAGAAAAGGCATCTCAGGGAGTCGAGGTCAAGATGCTCTATGATGACATCGGTTGTATGGTGACTTTGCCTGGGGATTATACTGTTTATTTGCGTTCTAAAGGGATTGATGCTCATAAATTTAATAAGGTAATTCCCCGTATGACAGTGGCCTATAATAACCGTGACCACCGGAAAATCTTGGTCATTGATGGACAAATTTCCTATACTGGGGGAATCAACCTTGCAGATGAATATATCAATCATATTGAACGTTTTGGACACTGGAAAGATAGTGGGATTCGGGTTGATGGTCCGGCGACTCAAGCATTTACCAGACTATTTCTCATGAACTGGTACATCAACCGTGGGGAAATTAGTGACTTTGATCAGTATCATTTGGAAAATCAGACACGATTTGGTAGCGGTCTTTGTATCCCATATGGCAGTGGACCAAAGCCAATCTATAAAACGAAGGTAGGGAAGATCGTTTATCAAAATCTGATTAACCAAGCAGAAGATTTTGTCTATATTACAACGCCTTATCTCATTATCGATTATGATTTGACAGAGGATATAAAAAATGCGGCGATGAGAGGCGTAGATGTGAGAATAGTCACGCCCCATATACCGGATAAAAAACTCATTCAACTTGTAACACGGGGAGCTTATCCAGATCTTTTATCTGCGGGTGTTCGCATTTTTGAATACACACCTGGCTTTATCCATAGTAAGCAAATGATTGTTGATGATCGATTTGCGGCTGTCGGTACTATTAACTTGGATTATCGTAGCTTGGTTCACCACTATGAAAATGCAGTACTACTCTACAAAACAGAGTCAATAGCGGATATTAGCAAAGATTTTGAAGGAATTTTTGAACAATCTCAGGAAATCTTCTCGGATACCATAAATCCTACATGGTATCAAATGATGATTAAAGAAGTAACACAGTTATTTGCACCTATGCTTTAATTGAAAGAGACGGTTTTTCGTCTCTTTTTCTGTAAGCAGTTTCCTTGACATCTTATTTATTTTTCGTTATCATATGTCCATATAATATATGGGAGTCTGTGTACAGTCTGAGAGGAAGTGTTAAACTTCGACCGCACCTGATCTGGGTAATGCCAGCGTAGGGAACGATACTTGGCCTAATTTTGCACCTTTTTCATATATGGAAGAGGTTTTTCTTTTGTTACAAAGAAAAACTGTAACTTAGAAGGAGGTTTGAATGAAAGCAAGCATTGCTTTACAAGTCCTGCCCCTGTCACAGGGGATTGACCGCATAGCTGTAATTGATAAGGTCATTGCTTATCTGCAAGCTCAAGAAGTGACCATGGTGGTGACACCCTTTGAATCAGTTTTAGAGGGAGAGTTTGATGAGCTTATGCGCATTCTCAAAGAAGCATTAGAAGTGGCAGGCCAAGGAGCAGACAATGTTTTTGCCAATGTGAAAATAAATATAGGAGAGATTTTAAGCATTGATGAGAAACTTGAAAAGTATAATGAGACGACATATTAGTCTGCTAGGATTTTTGGGTGTCTTGACCGTTTGGCAGGTGGCGGGATTCTTAAAACTCCTACCAAAGTTTATCCTGCCGACACCACTTGAGATTCTCCAGTCTTTTGTTCGTGACAGAGAATTTCTTTGGTACCATAGTTGGGCAACCTTGAGAGTAGCCTTATTAGGTTTGGTCTTGGGTGTTTTGATAGCCTGTATCATGGCAGTCCTTATGGATAGCCTGAGTTGGCTCAATGACTTGATTTACCCAATGATGGTGGTTGTCCAGACCATACCGACCATTGCCATAGCGCCTATTCTGGTTTTATGGCTCGGTTATGGAATTTTGCCCAAGATTGTCTTGATTATCTTGACGACAACCTTCCCTATTATCGTCAGTATTCTAGATGGATTTAGGCATTGTGACAAGGATATGCTGACCTTATTTAGTCTGATGCGAGCCAATCCTTGGCAAATCCTGTGGCATTTTAAAATCCCTGTCAGCCTGCCTTACTTTTATGCAGGACTAAGGGTTAGCGTCTCCTACGCCTTTATCACAACAGTGGTATCTGAGTGGTTGGGAGGCTTTGAAGGACTTGGTGTCTACATGATTCAGTCCAAAAAACTGTTTCAGTATGATACCATGTTCGCGATTATCATTCTGGTATCGCTGATCAGTCTTCTGGGTATGAAGCTAGTCGATATCAGTGAAAAATATGTGATTAAATGGAAACGTACTTAAAAGAAGCGTTTTGTAAAAAGAAAAGAGGAAATAAAAATGAAGAAAACATGGAAAGTGTTTTTAACGATTGTAACAGCTCTTCTAGCTGTCGTGCTTGTGGCTTGTGGCCAAGGAACAGCTTCTAAGGATAACAAAGAAGCAGAACTCAAAAAAATTGACTTTATCCTAGACTGGACACCCAATACCAACCACACAGGGCTTTATGTAGCTAAAGAAAAAGGTTATTTCAAAGAATCTGGAGTGGATGTTGATTTGAAATTGCCACCAGAAGAAAGTTCATCTGACTTGGTTATCAATGGTAAGGCGCCATTTGCTATCTATTTCCAAGATTACATGGCTAAGAAATTGGAAAAAGGAGCAGGTATTACTGCCGTTGCAGCGATTGTAGAACACAATACATCAGGGATTATCTCTCGTAAGTCTGACAATATCAATAGTCCAAAAGACCTGGTTGGGAAGAAATACGGAACTTGGAATGATCCAACTGAGCTTGCCATGTTGAAAACCTTGGTAGAATCTCAAGGTGGAGACTTTGACAAGGTTGAAAAAGTACCAAACAACGACTCAAACTCGATTACACCGATTGCCAATGGCGTTTTTGATGCTGCCTGGATTTACTATGGTTGGGATGGAATCCTTGCTAAATCTCAAGGTGTAGATGCTAACTTCATGTATTTGAAAGACTATGTCAAAGAATTTGACTACTACTCACCAGTTATCATTGCAAACAACGACTATCTAAAAGATAACAAAGAAGAAGCTCGTAAAGTCATCCAAGCTATCAAAAAAGGTTACCAATACGCTATGGAGCACCCAGAAGAAGCGGCTGATATCCTCATCAAAAATGCCCCTGAGTTAAAGGATAAACGTGACTTTGTCATTGAATCTCAAAAATACTTGTCAAAGGAATATGCAAGCGACAAGGAAAAATGGGGACAGTTTGATGCTGACCGCTGGAATGCCTTCTACAAATGGGATAAGGAAAATGGTATCCTCAAGGAAGACTTGACTGATAAAGGATTCACGAACGAATTTGTAAAATAATGACAGAAATTAGACTAGAACATGTAAGCTATGCCTACGACAATGAAAAGATTTTAGAGGATATTAACCTACAGGTAACTTCAGGTGAAGTGGTCTCTATCCTAGGCCCCAGTGGTGTAGGAAAGACTACTCTCTTTAACCTGATTGCAGGGATTTTAGAAGTCCAGTCTGGACGAATCATTCTTGACGGTGAGGAAAATCCCAAGGGGCGCGTGAGTTATATGCTCCAAAAGGATTTGCTCTTGGAACACAAGACTGTCCTTGGCAATATCATTTTGCCCCTCTTGATCCAAAAGGTGGACAAGGCAGAAGCCATTGCCAAAGCAGATGAAATTCTTGCTACCTTTCAGTTGACGGCTGTAAGGGACAAGTATCCTCATGAACTCAGTGGTGGGATGCGCCAGCGTGTTGCTTTACTCCGTACCTACCTTTTCGGGCATAAGCTCTTTCTTCTAGACGAGGCCTTTAGCGCTTTGGATGAGATGACTAAGATGGAACTTCATGCCTGGTATCTTGATATTCATAAACAGCTAGGCCTGACGACGCTCATCATTACGCATAGTATCGAGGAGGCCCTCAATCTCAGTAATCGCATCTATATCTTGAAAAATCGCCCTGGTCAGATTGTTTCTGAAGTCAAACTTGATTGGTCTGAAGGCGAAGACAAGGAAGTTCAAAAAATTGCCTATAAACGCCAAATCTTAGCGGAGTTGGGCTTAAATAATTAGAAATGAAGAGAGTTGGTGAAGTTTATTCTTTACTTGCTCTCTTTTTTCTTTAAAAAAATCGAAAATTTCGGTATAATAGTCAAAGATAGTCAAGGTTCAAAGAAAGAGGTGGAGTGCTATGAGATTTAAAAATACATCAGACCATATAGAAGCTTATATCAAGGCGATTCTGGAGCAGTCAGGTATGGTTGAATTGCAACGAAGCCAATTAGCGGATACTTTTCAAGTAGTTCCTAGCCAAATTAACTATGTCATCAAAACTCGTTTTACAGAAAGTAGAGGCTATCTAGTTGAGAGTAAACGGGGTGGTGGAGGCTATATTCGTATTGGACGAATCGAATTCTCCAATCATCATGAAATGCTTCGAGATTTGTTGTATTCAGTAGGTGAAGAAGTTAGCCAGGTTGTTTTTGAAGATGTTTTAAGACTCTTGTTTGAGCAAGACTTGCTGACAAGCCAAGAGATGAATTTATTAGTAGCTATGGCTACAGACCGTATTTTAGGTGAGGAAGCAAATCAAATCCGTGCTAATATGCTTAAGCAGTTACTACAAGAGGTAGATAGAAAAGGAAAATAAGACCACATGAAATATTCAAAAGCATTGAAAGAATGTATAGATAGTGCCTTTCTAGTAGCAAGTCATTATGAGGCAGAATACTTAGAGTCTTGGCACCTATTGATTGCAATGGCAAATCATAATTACAGTGTAGCTGGGGCGACCTTAAATGAATTTCCATATGAAATTGATCGTTTGGAGGAAGTTGCGGCAGAACTTACAGAGGCAAAGCACGGCGATAAAGAAGAGTATCAGGAGCTTTCTTTTTCACACCGTTTGAAAGTTTTGTTTCTAGAGGCTGAACATATTGCTTCTGTAGTGCATGCAAAAGTTTTGGGAACTGAACATGTTCTCTATGCTATTTTACATGATGGGAATGCCTTAGCTACTCGTATCCTAGAGCAATCTGGATTTTCTTACGAAGATAAGAAGGACCAGGTTAAGATTGCTGGACTTCGTCGTAGTCTTGAAGCGCGTGCTGGTTGGACAAAGGAAGATTTGAAGGCTCTGCGTCAGCGCCACAGATCAGTAGCAGATAAGCAAAATTCTATGGCAAATATGATGGGTATGCCTCAAACTCCAAGTGGTGGTTTGGAAGATTACACTCATGACCTCACAGAGCAAGCTCGTTCAGGCAAATTGGAACCAGTTATTGGACGTGACCAAGAAATCTCTCGTATGATTCAAATCTTGAGTCGAAAAACAAAAAATAATCCAGTTCTAGTTGGAGATGCAGGTGTTGGTAAAACAGCTCTGGCACTTGGCCTTGCACAGCGAATTGCCAACGGAAATGTACCTGATGAGATGGCTAAGATGCGAGTCCTAGAACTCGATTTGATGAATGTGGTTGCGGGAACTCGTTTCCGTGGAGACTTCGAAGAACGTATGAACAATATCATCAAAGATATCGAGGAAGATGGCAAGGTTATCCTCTTTATCGATGAGCTTCATACTATTATGGGATCTGGAAGTGGTATTGATTCGACCTTGGATGCGGCCAATATCCTGAAACCTGCCCTAGCGCGTGGAACTCTGAGAACTGTTGGGGCAACCACTCAGGAAGAATACCAAAAACACATCGAAAAAGACGCAGCCCTTTCTCGTCGCTTTGCAAAAGTGATGATTGAGGAACCAAGTGTGGCTGATAGTATGGCTATCTTGCGTGGCTTGAAAGCAACTTATGAGAAACACCACCATGTCCAAATTACAGATGATGCAGTCGAAACAGCTGTCAAAATGGCACATCGCTATTTGACTAGTCGTCACTTGCCAGACTCAGCCATTGATCTTTTGGATGAAGCGGCAGCAACTGTCCAAAATAAATCGAAGCACGCTAAAAAAGATGAGTCAGGTTTAACAGCAGCAGACAAGGCCTTGATGGATGGCAAATGGAAACAAGCAGCTCAGCTCATTTCAAAAGAACAGGAAGTTCCAGTCTATAAAGATCTAGTAAAAGAGTCTGATATTTTGACAACACTCAGTCGCTTGTCAGGTATTCCAGTTCAAAAATTGACACAAACGGATGCTAAGAAGTATCTCAATCTTGAAACTGAACTGCATAAACGTGTTATCGGACAGGAACAAGCGGTATCAAGCATCAGTCGTGCCATTCGCAGAAATCAATCAGGGATCCGCAATAACAAACGTCCAATTGGATCCTTTATGTTCCTTGGACCAACAGGTGTTGGTAAAACTGAATTAGCCAAAGCCTTGGCAGAAGTTCTCTTTGATGACGAGTCAGCCCTCATTCGTTTTGACATGAGTGAATATATGGAGAAATTCGCAGCTAGTCGTCTCAATGGAGCTCCTCCAGGATATGTAGGCTACGAAGAGGGCGGAGAGTTGACCGAGAAGGTTCGTAACAAACCATACTCAGTACTTCTCTTTGACGAGGTAGAAAAGGCACACCCAGATATCTTTAATGTGCTCTTGCAGGTCTTGGATGATGGTGTCTTAACAGACAGTAAGGGTCGCAAGGTTGATTTCTCTAATACCATTATTATCATGACGTCAAACCTTGGTGCGACAGCTCTTCGTGATGACAAGACAGTCGGTTTTGGAGCTAAGGATATTCGTTTTGACCAAGAAAATATGGAAAAACGGATGTTCGAAGAGTTGAAAAAAGCTTATCGTCCAGAGTTTATCAACCGTATTGACGAAAAAGTGGTCTTCCACAGCTTGTCAAGTCAAGATATGCAGGAAGTGGTTAAGATTATGGTCAAACCATTGATTGCAAGTCTCGCAGAAAAAGGCATTGACTTGAAACTCCAAGCATCTGCCCTTAAGCTTCTAGCTCAGAAGGGATATGATCCAGAAATGGGAGCTCGCCCACTGCGCAGAACTCTGCAAACAGAAGTAGAAGACAAACTAGCAGAACTCCTTCTTACAGGTGAATTGAAAGAAGGTAAGACACTTAAGATTGGCGTCAAAGCTGGTCAATTGAAATTTGAGATTGTATAAAACAAGAACTATGAATCTATAATTTGTAGATCCACCCTCTTCATTGCCATCAATTGCAGAAAGGAAGTAGAAGATGATGAATCAAACTATTCCAACCGGGATGACAGAAAAAGAGTACTTTGAAGTTCACGCTAGTCAAGCTGAATTTTTAGACTGGTACCACAAGCAAGCACTCCCTCAGTATGAAAAACCAAGCGTGACTGTGGATATGGTAGCCTATTGCTTTGTAGAAGGGAAAATGAAACTCTTTCTGATTCGTCGGAAGGCACACCCTTTTCAAAATTGTTTAGCGCTAGTTGGTGGTTTTATGGATAAAGGGGAGGATGCTGCCCATGCTTGTCAGCGTGAGGTAAAAGAAGAAATCAGTCTTGAGCTTCCACTGGAAAAAATTGAGCAGCTAGTGACAGTATCTACTCCTGGTCGTGATCCTAGAGGTTGGACAGTTACCATTGCCCATTTGGTTTACCTACCTGGTCAAGCGTTTGACCTGGCTAAGGCAGGAGATGATGCAAAAGAAGTCGTTCTTGTAGATGTTGACTTTCATACAGGCAAGTGTTACTTGGATGGCAAGGAACTTGAGGAAAAGGACTTTGCATTTGACCACTTAACAATTATTCAAACATCCATCAAGAAGATTCAAAAAGCTATCGACTATGACCCTCGTTTCCTTTATCTACTAGAGGATGAGTTCACAGTGGATGGTGGGTTAGCCCTCATTGGAACTCTGTGTCCAGGCAAATCAGACACGAATGATAGTTTCTTATCAAAATATGGAGACAGCTTAGAGGAAGTTGGATTTAAACGGATTCCTCAAAAGGAAGTTATCACTATTTATCGATTAAAATAAAAAAGTGAGGTCGGGATTTTGTCCCGACCTCTTTTTGTTTAAGGATGTTTATCTTTATTAGAATTGCTCATGATTCGAATGAATAAATCTTTGTATTTATATTTTAAATAATGTTCGTGTAAGTACATTAGAGACACATAAACAATCATGAAAATAGTGGTTAAGTAGAACAAATCAAATGTTGTTTGAGCGTAATGAGTAGCAACCCCATAAGAAGAGAAAGCGCCAATAATCAACCAAGGAAGATATTTGTAATATTTCTTTGACATAAACCTACACCTCCAATATCCTATTTCAATTTTATTATAGACCTTCAAGAAAAAAATGCAAGCGATTACACTTATAAAATATAGTATTTTTAGTAGGAAAAATTTCCTGTTTTTTAAATTTTTAACGAATAATAGAGATAGGAGGATTAAAAAGAACAAGTACAAATAAAAACCAAAACCATATATAAATAGTTGACAAACCATAAAACAAATATTACAATAATATTACAGAAGTATTTCACAATATTTCAAAAAGATTACACAGGAGGCGCATTATGAAAACAAAACATTCAATTCGTTTATTAGCAGTAGCCGTATTAGCTTCAACTTTGCTTTTAGGAGCATGCGGTAATAAAAAAGAAGAAGCTAAAAACGACAATGCAAATAAAACAACACAAACCACATCAAGTTCAAAGGCGAGTTCTTCAACCAAAGAAAGTAAAACTCAAGCTTCAACAAGCACCACTACTTCAGAAAAAGCTCAAGCTTCCTCTGAACAAGCTTCAAGTCCAACAACTCAAGGACAAGAGGCCAATCGAGCAGCGCAAACTCCACAAGCTCCACAGCAACAGACTTCACAAAGTCAATCCAATCCAGCAAGTCAGTCAACTTATGATCCAGCAACTGATCGTAAACTTCAAGATAAGCAAGCGGAACATAACAAACGTTATAAAGGTGTCTTGACTATGGTGGACAAAGATTTTTCGGCTGCAGCTGGGAATTGGAAGGGGGCTAATGGTGAAACTATCACTGTCTCATCAAATGGCCAGTTTACAGTAGAATCTGCTGATGGTAAGAAAGAAAACTACTCTATTCAAAGCTATTCTTATACCCTTGATGATGGAAAATACAATGCTGAAGTAGGTGGAGGAAAAGTTATCCAAATTACAACAGGGGCAGATGGTACGGTATCTAGTGTTGTTCTGATTCAACCATAGAAAGCTGTCTCAAATCTTGTCTAGACTTAGATTTATAAAAGAGTAGTTCAACTGTTTTTCACTTAATTTCTCTAATAGAAGTGGTATAATAAATGAATCAAAAGGGAATGAGTGATAAAGCAATGGCGGATAAATTAATTTTACCTCAAAATACACGACTCATGGGAGTGTTTCTTGGCTTTATAGGTGGTTCTTTGGATGTGTTCTGTCATATCCAGTACCATAGTTTGGTGGCAACACAGACAGGGAATATTCTCCTACTGATATCAGATTGGCACGACTCACATGTCATCAATACTATGTTGAGATTCTGCTCCATTATTTTCTTTTCCCTAGGATTTCTTTTTGCATTACATATGAAAGAATATCGCAAAACAGCCTATTGGCGGGTTAAGATGCTGCTTCCCTTATTTATTGGAACTCTTCTTTTGCCCTTCTTTTCTCGATTTCCTTTGCTAGAAGTACCTTTTATTGCTTTTGGAACAGGCATGATGATGCTAACATTTACGGGGAGTTTGATTGAAGATCATCCCTATGTCATTTTTATGACCTCTGGAAATTACCGAAAGATGTTGACTGCTTTGTATTGCATCGTTAGAGGAGAAGGAGATATTCAAGAATATCGTCGTCAAGCCTTGAACTATGGGATTGTTGTAGGAAGTTTCGTAGTGGGGGCAATTAGTTTGGCTGTATCTATGCATTTTTTCCATGAATGGTCTATTTGGATTGTCAGCTTCAATTTATTTTTGATTATGTCCTACTATATAGCTAGAGTGAAGCAACTAGATTTGCAAGATAAAAATATATAAAAAGGCAATGCTCATTTTTGAGCTTTGCCTTTTTTGTGAGATAGAAGATTATGCTTTATCTAATTGTAAGAGTGCTTCAATCTCTTCTAAGGTGCTTGCTTGTGAAATAGCACCACGAAGTTTAGCTGCTCCAGATGTCCCACGGAGGTAGTGAGGAGCTAGTCCACGGAATTCACGGACGGCAACCTTTTCTCCTTTGAGGTCAATCAAGCGTTTCAAATGTTCGTAGGCAATTTTCATCTTATCCTCAAAGGTTAAATCAGGGAGGATTTCTCCAGTTTCAAAGTAATGGTTGATTTGGTTGAAGAGGTAAGGATTTCCCATGGCAGCTCGGCCAATCATAACTGCGTCAGCACCGACTTCCTCGATGCGTTGTTTTGCATCTTGGACAGTGTGGATGTCACCGTTGGCGATAAATGGAATCTTATTAAGAGCTTGTGCAACCTTGTGAAGAGTTTCAAGGTCCGCATGGCCAGTATACATTTGTTCACGGGTACGACCGTGCATGGCAAGGGCAGAAACACCTGCAGCTTCAGCAGCTAGGGCGTTTTCTACTGCTAAGGATGGGTCAGACCAGCCCGTACGCATTTTGACAGTGAGGGGGATATCAAGGACAGATTGGACCTTGTTGATAATGGAGTAGATCTTGTCTGGGTCCTTGAGCCACATAGCCCCAGCTTCGTTCTTCACGATTTTGTTAACTGGACAGCCCATGTTGATATCCACGATATCGGTCTTGGTGTTTTCTTGGATGAATTCTGCTGCGCGAGCTAGGCTATCTTCATCGCTACCAAAAAGTTGGATGGAAACAGGGTTTTCGCCCTCGTCAATATGAAGCATGTGTAAGGTTTTTTCGTTGTTGTATTGGATACCTTTGTCAGAGACCATTTCCATGACCACTAGCCCAGCTCCAAGTTCTTTTGCAATTGTGCGGAAGGCTGAGTTGGTCACACCTGCCATGGGTGCGAGGACCGTCCGGTTTGGGATCTCGACGTTCCCAATCATAAAAGGTGTATTAAGATTTGTCACGAATGAGTTCCTCCAGGTCGTTTTCATCAAAATGATAAGTAGTTTGGCAGAATTGACAAGTAATTTCTGCTCCGTGGTCTTCGTCCTTCATCTCCTGCAAATCTGAGCTTGGAAGGCTAGCAAGAGCGTCCATAAAGCGTTCTTTGTTACAGTCGCATTGGAAACGAATTTCTTCTTCAGACAGACGTTTGTATGGTTCGTCGCCGTAGATAGCCTTGAGAAGGGCTTCGATATGATCGTCGCTTTCTAGAAGAGTTGAAATGGCTGGCATCTCTTGGATTCGTTTTTCAAAACGTGCGATTTCTTCCTCTTTGGCATTTGGCAATACTTGGAGCAAGAAACCACCGGCAACTTCGACCTTGTCGTCTTTGTCTAAAAGAACATTGAGGCCAACTGCTGAAGGGGTCTGTTGACTTTCTGTTAGGTAGAAAGCTAGATCTTCACCGATTTCTCCCGAGATGAGGGGAGTCATAGAGTTGTAAGGATTTCCAGTACCGTAGTCTGTGATAACCAGAAATTGGCCATTACCAACAAAAGGTCCAACGAGGACTTCTCCTGTTGCAGTCTTCTTAATGTCAACTCCAGGGTTTTGAACGTAGCCTTTGACATTTCCCTTGGTATCAGCGACGGTGATAATTGCCCCTAGAGAGCTAGATCCAAGCACTTTAACAGTCAGCTTGGTATTTCCTTTTTCATTGGCTGCGAGAATCTGGCTAGCGATAAGAGTTCGACCAAGCGCCACAGTTGAGCTAGCTTGGGTTTGATGTTTTTCTTGAGCAGTGCGGACGGTTTCAGTGCTGTCTAGAACAAAAGCACGAAAAGCCCCGCTTTCTGATATAGTTTTAATAATTTTATCCATAGCTACTATTTTAGCATAAAAATGCTTAAAGGGGGAGTGGGGTGTTTGCTAGTCTTTCAAATTGCATGATTTAAAATTGTTTGCGCTAGATAACAAAGGGATGATGTTTTTATTCCTAGCTTGACTTGTCTTAAAATAAGCTAAAATCAACTTCTAAAAAATGGTAAACAGTTGAAAACAAAGGGAATAAAGTGGTAAAATGAGAACAAGATAAAATAGTAATTGTATGTTTGAGAAAAAAATGATAAAAATTTATAGAAAAGAAATCAATCATGAATAAAAAGAAACCATACTATGTTTTTTTAGGGCAAACTGCCCTGTATTTTATTGTTTTACTGGGTTTGCTTTATTTCTTTAGTTATTTAGGGCAAAGTCAGGGAAGCTTTATTTACAATGAATTTTAGTTTTAAGGAGAGAACGAATCGTGTCTAATAAGCCAATTAGAGATATGATTGAAAGAATTGAGTATTTTGCTCAAACTCAGCCTGCTTTTCCAGTATATAATGTTCTTGGAGAAGAGCATACCTATGGTCAATTGAAGGCTGATTCAGATAGCTTGGCTGCAGCTATTGATCGACTAGACTTACCCGAGAAATCTCCTGTAGTTGTTTTTGGTGGTCAAGAGTATGAGATGTTGGCTACTTTTGTGGCCTTGACAAAATCTGGCCATGCCTATATCCCAATTGATAGCCATTCTGCTTTGGAGCGCGTGTCTGCCATTCTTGAAGTAGCAGAACCAAGCTTAATCATCGCTATCAATGAATTTCCATTGGGAAACCCAGCTGCTCCAATCATACCCTTGGAGCAAGTACGTGAAGCTTATGCGGCTCAGAATGCGTATGACTTGCAACATCCGGTCAAGGGGGATGATAACTATTACATTATCTTTACCTCAGGGACTACTGGGAAACCAAAAGGGGTGCAAATTTCGCACGACAACTTGCTCAGCTTTACCAACTGGATGATTACGGACAAGGAATTTGCGACGCCAGAGCGTCCGCAAATGTTGGCACAACCGCCCTATTCCTTTGACTTGTCTGTCATGTACTGGGCACCAACTTTGGCTCTTGGAGGAACGCTTTTTGCCCTTCCATCAGCCATCACTCAAGATTTCAAACAACTATTTGCGACCATCTTCTCTCTCCCGATTGCTATCTGGACTTCGACACCATCTTTTGCAGATATGGCCATGCTGTCTGACGATTTCAATGCTGAAAAGATGCCAGGGATTACCCATTTCTACTTCGATGGAGAAGAGTTGACAGTTAAAACTGCTCAAAAATTGCGCGAGCGTTTTCCAAATGCGCGTATCATCAATGCTTATGGTCCAACGGAAGCGACGGTAGCTTTGTCAGCAGTCGCTATTACAGATGAGATGTTGGCAACCTTGAAACGTTTGCCAATTGGTTACACCAAACCTGATTCACCAACCTTTATCGTTGATGAAGAAGGCAATAAATTACCAAATGGGGAACAAGGGGAAATCATCGTATCTGGACCTGCTGTTTCAAAAGGCTATATGAATAATCCTGAAAAAACAGCTGAAGCTTTCTTCGAATTTGAAGGTTTGCTTGCCTACCACACTGGAGATGTTGGAACTATGACAGATGAAGGCCTTCTTCTTTACGGTGGACGGATGGACTTCCAGATCAAGTTTAATGGCTATCGTATTGAACTAGAGGATGTCTCTCAAAACTTGAACAAATCCAAGTACGTTGAATCTGCTGTCGCAGTTCCGCGTTACAACAAAGATCACAAGGTCCAAAATCTCTTGGCCTATGTCATCTTAAACGATGGCGTCAAAGAGCAATTTGAACGCGAGATTGATATTACCAAAGCTATCAAGGAAGACTTGGAAGATATTATGATGTCTTATATGATGCCATCTAAGTTCCTTTATAGAGAGGATTTACCACTAACTCCAAATGGGAAGATTGACATTAAAGGATTGATTAATGAGGTGAATAATAGATGATGGATTTCCTGAAACAGCTACCTCATATTGAGCCGTATGGGAATCCGCAGTATTTTTTGTATGTGATTGCTGCAATTTTACCAATCTTTATCGGTCTTTTTTTCAAAAAACGTTTTGCTTGGTATGAAATATTGGTTAGTCTCTTCTTTATCGTCACTATGTTGACGGGTGGAAAGACCAATCAATTAGCCGCCTTAGGGCTTTATCTGATTTGGCAAATTGTACTGGTTCTTTTTTACAAGCACTATCGAAAAAGTAAGGATGGCAAGTGGGTATTCTACCTCGTTAGTTTTCTGTCCCTCCTTCCGATTATCTTTGTCAAGGTGCAGCCGGCTATCAATGGAACGCAGTCTTTGTTTGGGTTCTTGGGAATTTCTTATTTGACCTTTCGTTCGGTGGGGATTATCATCGAACTCAGAGATGGAGTCATTAAGGATTTGAAGATATGGGAGTATTTGCGTTTTCTTCTCTTTATGCCGACATTTTCAAGTGGTCCTATTGATCGTTTCAAACGTTTTAATGAAAATTATAGGACGATACCAGAGCGCGATGAGTTGCTAGATATGCTAGCCGAGTCCGTTCGGTATATCATGTGGGGATTTCTGTATAAATTTATCCTAGCTCATATTTTAGGCGAGATTTTATTACCACCGCTAAAGAATTTAGCTTTGCAGACAGGTGGTCTCTTTAACTATTATGTAGTCGCAGTCATGTATACATTTGGTTTGGAACTTTTCTTTGATTTTGCGGGCTATTCTATGTTTGCTTTGGCAATTTCAAATCTGATGGGAATTCGTAGTCCGATCAACTTCAACAAACCTTTCTTGTCGAGAGATTTGAAAGAGTTTTGGAATCGTTGGCACATGAGTTTATCTTTCTGGTTCCGTGACTTTGTCTTTATGCGCATGGTTCTGTTGATGACGAGAAAGAAATTGTTTAAGAATCGAAATGTGACTTCAAGTGTCGCCTATATCCTGAATATGCTCCTTATGGGCTTCTGGCATGGGATAACATGGTTTTATATCGCTTACGGACTCTTTCATGGGATAGGCTTAGTGATGAATGATGCCTGGGTTCGGAAGAAAAAAACGCTCAATAAGGAACGTAAGAAAGCAGGGCGACCTCCCTTGCTTGAGAATCGTTGGGCTCAGTTACTTGGCATGGTGCTAACCTTCCATGTCGTAATGGTTTCATTCTTAATCTTTTCCGGATTTTTGAATGATTTATGGTTTAAAAAATAGAAGGAATTTAAAAATGGATATCAAATCAGAAGTTATTGAAATTATCGATGAACTGTTTATGGAAGATGTTTCTGACATGATGGATGAAGATCTCTTTGATGCAGGTGTATTGGACAGCATGGGAACAGTTGAATTGATTGTAGAAATTGAAAATCGCTTTGATATTCGTGTCCCGGTTACAGAATTTGGTCGTGATGACTGGAATACAGCCAATAAAATCGTAGCAGGGATTACGGAGTTAAAGAATGCTTAAACGCCTGTGGTTGATTTTTGGACCACTCCTTGTAGCGGGTGTCTTGGTTCTACTACTCATCTTTTTCTATCCTAGCAGTAAAAGTCATAATCTTATGGAGGAAAAATACTCTGCAGCCTCTATAAGTGCAGAGAGCTTCAAGGAGAGAAGCCAAAAAGTGAGAGCTCTTACAGACCCTGATATGCGGTTTATCCCTTTCTTTGGGTCAAGTGAGTGGATGCGCTTTGATAATATGCATCCGGCGGTACTAGCTGAAAAGTATAATCGTTCTTATCGCCCTTACTTTATGGGGCAGGCAGGAGCAGCGTCTCTTAGTCAGTATTTTGGAATGCAACAAATCACATCTGAACTTGAAAATAAACAAGCTGTATTTGTGATTTCTCCACAATGGTTTACAAAAGAGGATCATGACCCGACTATTTTCCAAACTTACTTTAATAACGATCAGCTGACTGCCTTTTTGGAAAAACAATCTGGAGATGCTGCCTCTCAGTTTGCTGCCAACAGACTTTTGAAACAAAATCCAGGAATCTCTCTGAAAGGGATTGTTGAAAAGCTGGCTAAGAATGAACAGTTGTCAGACTTCGATCATTCAATAATTACAGTTTCTGCAGAATTCAACGAAAAGCAATCTGCTCTTTTTGGCCAATTCTCGATTCGTGGGCGATTAAGGTACAAAAATCACGTTGAAAAATATTTGGGCAATCTCCCTGATCAATTCTCTTATGAAGAATTGGAAGCTATCGCTCGAAAAGAGGGTGAAGAAAATACGACCAATAATGATTTGGGTATGGAAAACCATTTTTACAATACTCAGCTAAAGAAGGATTTAAAAAAGTGGGAAGGCTCTCAGAAGAATTTTAACTTTCTAAAATCGCCTGAGTACAATGATTTACAGTTAGTACTCGATCAATTTGCCAAGTCTAAGGTCAATGTGATTTTTGTTTTTCAACCTGTCAATAAAAAATGGATGGATTATACAGGCTTGAGTGAAGAAATGTATCAACACACTGTCGAAAAAATTCGATACCAATTGGAAAGTCAAGGGTTCACCAACATCGCTGACTTTTCAAAAGATGGTGATGAACCATACTTTGTCAAGGATACGATTCATATCGGTTGGTTAGGCTGGTTGGCGTTTGACAAGGTTGTAAATCCTTTTTTGAGCAATCCAATAACAGCTCCTAATTATCAAATGAATGATCGGTTCTTCAGCCAGGATTGGGCGGATTACGATGGTAATATCAAAGATTTTCAATAAATAGCAACAGAGCCTGAACCTTAGTTTGGGCTCTTTGTAATGAATGATTTTTGGTAATGGACAGTGTTGTAGCGACCTCTTCATTTGAATAAGGGTAAGTAAAAAGAGATCAAGAAAATGAAAACATAAAAAATTGTTTTCATCTTTTTTCTTGACTCCATTCTTGGATGTGATATACTTAACTAGTAAAGAAACGACGAAAGACCTTTGTATTTATGGAAATACAGTTATGGAAAGGAGAAGTTCATGAGACAATTAGCAACAGAAATTGATCATTTTTTAAATGAAGTAATCCTGAAAGCTGAAAATCAGCATGAAATATTGATTGGTCATTGTACCAGTGAAGTGGCTTTGACTAATACCCAGGAGCATATTCTTATGCTCTTATCAGAGGAGTCCTTAACTAACTCTGAGTTGGCTCGCCGTCTCAATGTCAGTCAAGCAGCCGTCACCAAGGCCATTAAGTCCTTGATTAAAGAGGGGATGCTGGAAACGTCTAAGGATCCAAAGGATGCTCGAGTGATTTTCTATCAATTGACAGATCTAGCTCGACCGATTGCTGAGGAGCACCACCATCATCATGAGCACACCCTATCGACTTATGAACAAGTTGCCAGTCAATTCTCGGCTGAGGAGCAACAAATTATCCAGCGGTTTTTAACTGCTTTAGTAGGAGAAATCAAGTAATGAGATACATCACAGTAGAGGATTTGTCCTTCTATTATGACAAGGAACCTGTGCTTGAGCACATCAACTATAGTGTCGATAGTGGGGAATTTGTCACCCTCACTGGAGAAAATGGAGCAGCCAAGACAACGCTAATTAAGGCTAGTCTGGGTATTTTGCAACCAAGATTTGGCAAAGTTACCATTTCAAAGACCAACACTCGTGGGACAAAACTAAGAATCGCCTACCTTCCTCAACAGATTGCAAGTTTTAATGCAGGTTTTCCAAGTACTGTTTATGAATTTGTCAAATCAGGTCGTTATCCAAGAAAAGGCTGGTTCCGTCGTTTGAATTCCCATGATGAGGAACATATCAAGGCTAGTTTAAACTCTGTTGGAATGTGGGAACATCGAGACAAAAGGATTGGTTCCCTTTCTGGCGGGCAAAAGCAAAGGGCTGTTATCGCACGTATGTTTGCTTCAGATCCTGATATCTTTATCTTGGATGAGCCGACGACAGGGATGGATGCGGGAACCAAGGATGAGTTTTATGAACTCATGCACCACAGTGCCCACCATCATGGCAAGGCTGTTTTGATGATTACCCACGATCCTGAAGAAGTCAAGGATTACGCAGATCGTAATATTCACCTGGTCCGAGACCAAGATTCCCCATGGCGTTGCTTCAATGTCCATGAAAGTGATCAGGAGGTGGAGCATGCTTAATCTACTGTCTTATGATTTTATGCAGCGGGCCTTTTTGGCTGTTATTGCCATGAGTCTCTTTTCACCAGTTTTGGGAACCTTCCTTATCTTGCGTCGTCAGAGTCTTATGAGTGATACTCTCAGCCACGTCTCGCTTTCGGGGGTTGCCTTTGGCTTGGTTTTAGGAATTTCTCCGACCATCTCAACCATTGTGATTGTCTTGATTGCAGCGGTCTTCCTTGAATACCTACGTACGGTTTATAAAAGCTTTATGGAGATTGGAACAGCCATTCTCATGTCTACAGGACTTGCAGTTTCACTTATTGTTATGAGTAAGGGTAAGAGCTCTAGTTCTATGAGTCTGGACCAATACCTCTTTGGTTCTATTGTGACTATTAGTCAAGAGCAGGTCATTGGTCTCTTTGTTATTGCAGCAGTTGTTTTAATCCTGACCTTCCTCTTTTTAAGACCTATGTATATTCTAACTTTTGACGAGGATACAGCTTTTGTCGATGGTCTTCCAGTGCGTACCATGTCTATTCTCTTTAACATGGTAACGGGTGTGGCTATTGCCCTTATGATCCCAGCGGCGGGAGCACTCTTGGTATCGACCATCATGGTCCTACCAGCTAGTATCGCGTTGCGTCTAGGTAAAAACTTTAGTTCTGTGATGATACTTGCTAGCGCCATTGGTTTTCTAGGCATGGTGGCAGGACTTTATATTTCCTACTATGCAGAGACACCTCCTAGTGCAAGTATCACTCTTATCTTTGTAGTTGTCTTTTTAGTAGTCAGCTTACTCAAACGTTTTATCAAATAGGAGAAGTACATGAAAAAACTAGGCCTACTTTTGGCAAGTCTTGTGACGGTATTCTTAGTTGCTTGTTCTAATCAAAAACAAGCAGATGGGAAATTAAATATCGTCACAACTTTCTATCCTGTCTACGAATTTACCAAGCAAGTAGCAGGAGACACAGCCAATGTTGAACTCTTAATCGGGGCTGGAACAGAGCCACATGACTATGAACCATCACCTAAGGCAGTCGCTAAAATCCAAGATGCTGATGCCTTTGTTTATGAGAATGAAAATATGGAAACTTGGGTTCCTAAGCTTTTAGATTCACTAGATGCGAAAAAAGTAAAAACAATCAAGGCTACTGGAGATATGTTGCTTCTTCCAGGAAGTGAAGAAGAGGAAGACCATGACCATGGTGAAGAAGGTCATCATCACGAGTATGACCCTCATGTATGGTTGTCTCCTGCGCGTGCAATCAAACTTGTAGAACATATCCGTGATAGTCTTTCAGCTGACTATCCAGATAAGAAGGGGACTTTTGAGCAAAATGCAGCAGCCTATATCGAAAAACTGCAAGCCTTGGACAAGGCCTATACTGAAGGACTTTCTAGTGCAAAACAAAAGAGTTTTGTGACTCAACACGCAGCCTTCCGTTATCTAGCCTTGGATTACGGACTCAATCAAGTCTCTATTTCAGGTCTTTCACCAGATGCGGAGCCTTCAGCAAGCCGTTTGGCAGAATTGACCGAGTACATCAAGAAAAATAAAATCTCTTATATCTACTTTGAAGAAAATGCTTCTCAAGCCCTAGCGAATACCCTCTCAAAAGAAACAGGAGTGAAGTTAGATGTTCTGAATCCTCTTGAAAGCTTGACCGAAGAGGACATGAAGGCTGGAGAAAACTATGTCTCTGTCATGGAGAAAAACCTCAAGGCACTCAAGCAGACAACTGATCAGGCAGGAGCAGAGATTGAACCAGAAAAGGCAGAGGAAACTAAAACCGTTCAAAATGGCTACTTTGAGGATGCAGATGTTAAGGACCGTACCCTAAGTGATTATGCTGGCAACTGGCAGTCTATCTATCCTTTCCTTGAGGATGGGACTCTTGACCAAGTATTTGACTACAAGGCTAAATTGACTGGTAAGATGACCAAGGATGAGTATAAGGCTTACTATCAAAAGGGCTACCAAACAGATGTGACCAAGATTAACATCACGGATAATACTATGGAATTCATCCAAGGTGGTCAAAGTAAGAAATATACTTACAAGTATGTCGACAAGAAAATCTTGACTTATAAGAAAGGGAATCGTGGAGTACGCTTCCTCTTTGAAGCGACTGATGCGGACGCTGGGCAATTCAAGTATGTTCAGTTTAGCGACCACAATATCGCTCCGGTCAAGGCAGAGCATTTCCATATCTTCTTTGGAGGCACTAGCCAAGAAGCCCTCTTTGAAGAGATGGACAACTGGCCAACCTACTATCCAGATGGCTTATCAGGTCAAGAGATTGCTCAAGAAATGTTGGCTCATTAAATCCAAACAATCCTTCCTACATGGGGAGGATTTTTCTTGTTTTTATCACTCCTAAGCATCTGGATTGACATTGATAGTGTTGCAAAAGATTCAAAAAAGGATAGAAGGAATGGAAGGATTATGATACAATTATCTTATTATTAGGAGGATTATAACTGTGGAAAAAGTACTAGGAAATATTTTTGAAAAACGAAAGCAATTTTTATCGTATGGTCTCGGTGCATATTTAATAGTTATTTTACTGAATTTATTGCACTATGCTCCGCGAGATCTTTTTCTAAGTCTAAATTCGGGACCTTTTTTTGACAAAATCTTGGTCTTTCTTATAGCAGCTGTATTCATTGGGGTAGTGGAAATAAAGTCATCCCTCAATATTCGTAGGATTAATATTCTTATTTCATGCCTAGCCTTATTTTTTGCTGTCTATAAAAGTATTTCATTTTTCCTGGCGCTAGGTTTACTACTTTTGGCTGTGATTCTCTTTGTGTTTTTTAAGTTCAAAGGTGAAACCTTATCTTTTTTATATTTGTTTACGGTAGTAGGGACACTCCCCCGGTTGTTAACCTTAGTTGATTCTAATTTTAATGATACGGCGCTTGGTTTTCATGCCGTTGATTTAACGACTACAAGATTTTATACATTAATTTGGCCAGTCGTTTTAGCAGTGATTGTTTCTGCTGTACTGATTTTGCTTTTTGTACAGTTACCAGTAAAGGAGTTTTTAGAAAAACATAAAAAAATAGTATGGTGGGCAGTCTTGTCTCTTAGCATTATTTATGTTTTGTATCTCTGTGCCGTTGTCTACTATAAAGTCAAGACAATTGAAGTAACTACCTTTGACATTGGTATTTTTTCTCAAATGTTTGAGCGTATGAATACAGATTGGACTCCGATTACAACATTAGAGAGAGACAGAGTGCTTTCCCATTTTGCGGTACACGTTTCTCCAATCTTTTATCTAATGCTTCCCTTTTATAAATTATTCCCATATGTAGAGACGTTAGACATTTTACAGGTCTTAGTTGCTTTTTCTGCAATTATTCCTCTGAAACTACTGCTTCCTAAATTCAAACTTTCTAAACTAACAAATATATTGACGGTAGCATGGTTTGTTTTATTCCCAGTTATTACAACTTCAGGAGGGACTCATCTCCATGAGAATTGTTTCCTAACTGCTTTGATATTCTGGTTATTCTATTTCATTGTTTCCGAGCAAAAACTGGGTATCATAGGTTCGACTTTGCTGCTTTTGTTAGTAAAGGAAGATGCCTTTATCTATGTTATTAGTATTGGCGCCTACTTCCTTTTACAAAAACGTTTCACCTTATCGAAAACAACAAAAGTACGGATACTGTTAGCAGATATCGTTTTACCGATTGTTTATTTCATGTTTGCGATGTATCTCTTGAGTGCTTATGGTGAAGGAGGTATGGTCTCTCGTTTCGATACCTACCTACAGAATGGTGAGAGTGGATTGCTCATGGTCTTGAAAAATCTCTTGACCCATCCAGAATATGTGATCAGTACAATTTTCACCGCGAAAAGATTAGGCTATTTGTTCTTAATGCTTGCTCCACTTTGTTTCCTACCTCTTGTTCAACGTAGTTGGGAAAATTATTTATTGGCTCTACCACTTGTTGTCATTAATTTGTTGCCTAACTGGATTTATCAATATGATATTGGCGCTCAGTATAGCTATGGAAGTGGAGCTTTACTATTTCTAATGGCTCTACTATCTTTGGAAGAACTTCAAATCCACAAGATTTTACAAGAAAAATTAATTGTTCTTACAGTTACGATAGGTATCGTTGTATCTGGAATACTCTTACACCAGTTGACGCATAAATGGAATTTTAATATTGGCTATTATCATCAGAATAAACAAAATTTTGAAAATATACAATACACACTAGAAAGTTTGCCGTCTGAATCTTCAGTTGTCGCCGAACATCCATACACACCAATTCTTAGAAAACATCAAAAATTATATGACATTTTCTATCACAACGGTCAGAAAGTGGATTCGTCTATTGATTTTGTAGTGATTCCAAGAAAGAGTAAGGATACGAGCGAACTCTATGTTGAGCTGGTCAAACAATATGAAAGCTTAGGCTACAAGGAAAGCAGTTATTCTTCGGATGAAATTTTTATCTTAGAAAAACCACAGTAAGGTTGATGTATGAAAATCACCTTTTCTGAAAACAAGCCACAACTATATTAAAGCAAGAAAAATCCTTCAAAGGACTTGAAAAATTAGAGAAAATCGGGTATAATATGAGTAATCATTTGTCGTAGGTTTTGTCTGAAATATTGTCCGGACAAGGCTCACAGCAGTTAAATCTCCTGAAAAAAGTCAGATTTAACTGCTCTTTTTGTGCTTTTTTTCGGTATTTTTTGCATCTGTAACAGAGATTTAAAGATTCTGAAAAATTAGTCAAGGGGGATAAGTTGATAGGGGTTTTAGAACCATTAAACGATAATTATTAGCTTAGACGACTAAGCTTGGAACTTTATTTACAAAGGAGAATCATCTTGGCAGGACATGACGTTCAATACGGGAAACATCGTACCCGTCGTAGTTTTTCAAGAATCAAAGAAGTTCTTGACTTACCAAATTTGATTGAAATTCAAACTGATTCATTTAAAGATTTCCTAGACCATGGTCTGAAGGAAGTGTTTGAAGATGTATTGCCAATTTCAAACTTCACAGAAACAATGGAGTTGGAATTTGTTGGCTACGAAATCAAAGAACCTAAATATACGCTTGAAGAAGCTCGCATCCATGATGCAAGTTATTCAGCACCAATCTTTGTAACTTTCCGCTTGATTAACAAGGAAACTGGCGAAATCAAAACTCAAGAAGTCTTCTTTGGTGATTTCCCAATCATGACTGAGATGGGTACTTTCATCATCAATGGTGGTGAACGTATTATCGTATCACAGTTGGTGCGCTCTCCAGGTGTTTACTTTAATGATAAAGTAGACAAAAATGGTAAAGTGGGCTACGGTTCAACTGTTATCCCTAACCGTGGAGCTTGGTTGGAACTGGAAAGTGACTCAAAAGACATCGCCTATACTCGTATCGACCGTACACGTAAAATTCCATTTACGACTTTGGTTCGTGCACTTGGTTTCTCAGGCGATGACGAAATCTTTGATATCTTTGGTGACAGCGAGTTGGTTCGCAACACTGTTGAAAAAGATATCCATAAAAACCCAATGGACTCTCGTACAGACGAAGCTTTGAAAGAAATTTATGAGCGTCTTCGTCCAGGTGAACCAAAAACTGCTGAGAGTTCACGTACCTTGCTTGTGGCTCGTTTCTTCGACCCACGTCGTTATGACTTGGCAGCTGTTGGACGCTACAAGATTAACAAGAAATTAAATATTAAAACTCGTTTGCTCAACCAAACAATTGCTGAACCATTGGTGGACCCTGAAACTGGTGAAATCTTGGTTGAAAAAGGTACTGTTATGACTCGCGATGTCATCGAAAGCATCGAAAGTCACTTGGATGGCGATTTGAATAAGATTGTCTACACTCCAAATGACTCAGCTGTTTTGACAGAACCAGTTGTTCTTCAAAAATTCAAGGTTGTGGCACCAACTGATCCAGACCGTGTTGTAACAATCATCGGAAATGCAAATCCAGATGATAAAGTTCGCACTATCACTCCGGCAGATATCCTTGCTGAAATGAGCTACTTCCTAAACTTGGCTGAAGGCATCGGTCGTATCGATGATATCGACCACCTCGGAAACCGTCGTATTCGTGCTGTTGGTGAATTGCTTGCCAACCAAGTACGCCTTGGACTTTCACGTATGGAACGTAATGTTCGTGAACGTATGTCTGTTCAAGATAACGAAGTATTGACACCTCAACAAATCATTAACATCCGTCCAGTGACTGCGGCGATCAAAGAATTCTTTGGTTCTTCACAATTGTCACAGTTCATGGACCAACACAACCCACTTTCTGAGTTATCTCACAAACGTCGTTTGTCTGCCTTAGGACCTGGTGGTTTGACACGTGACCGCGCTGGATATGAAGTGCGTGACGTGCACTACACTCACTATGGTCGTATGTGTCCAATCGAAACACCTGAAGGACCAAACATCGGTTTGATCAACAACTTGTCTTCTTACGGGCACCTCAACAAGTATGGTTTCATTCAAACACCATACCGTAAGGTTGACCGTGCAACTGGTAAAGTTACCAACGAAATTGTTTGGTTGACTGCCGATGAAGAAGATGAATACACAGTAGCTCAGGCTAACTCTAAATTGAACGCAGATGGAACTTTTGCTGAAAAAGTTGTCATGGGACGTCACCAAGGGGTTAACCAAGAGTATCCAGCGTCTAGTGTAGATTACATGGACGTTTCTCCTAAGCAGGTAGTTGCCGTTGCGACAGCATGTATTCCTTTCTTGGAAAACGATGACTCCAACCGTGCCCTCATGGGAGCCAACATGCAACGTCAGGCTGTTCCGTTGATCGATCCTAAAGCGCCTTTCGTTGGTACTGGTATGGAATACCAAGCAGCCCATGACTCAGGAGCGGCAGTTATTGCACAACATGGTGGTAAGGTTACCTATGCGGATGCGGACAAAGTAGAAGTTCGCCGTGAAGATGGTTCCCTTGATGTTTACCACATCCAAAAATTCCGTCGTTCAAACTCAGGTACTGCTTATAACCAACGTACCCTTGTTCGAGTTGGCGATGTTATCGAAAAAGGTGACTTTATCGCTGATGGACCTTCTATGGAGAAAGGTGAAATGGCGCTTGGACAAAACCCAATCGTTGCCT
Source organism: Streptococcus infantis (assembly GCF_015546995.1). Taxonomy (GTDB): domain Bacteria; phylum Bacillota; class Bacilli; order Lactobacillales; family Streptococcaceae; genus Streptococcus; species Streptococcus infantis_J. The sequence continues at coordinate 18,916 of NZ_JADMUH010000013.1, read as the reverse complement.
ACATGACATGGGAAGGTTACAACTTCGAGGATGCCGTTATCATGAGCGAACGCTTGGTGAAAGACGATGTTTACACATCTGTTCACCTTGAAGAATACGAATCAGAAACTCGCGATACAAAGCTTGGGCCTGAAGAAATCACTCGTGAAATTCCAAACGTTGGTGAAGATGCCCTTAAAGATCTCGACGAAATGGGTATCATCCGTATCGGTGCTGAGGTTAAAGAAGGGGATATTCTTGTAGGTAAAGTAACACCTAAGGGTGAAAAAGATCTTTCTGCTGAAGAGCGTCTCTTGCACGCTATCTTCGGTGACAAATCTCGTGAAGTTCGTGACACTTCCCTTCGTGTACCACACGGTGCCGATGGTGTCGTTCGTGATGTTAAAATCTTTACACGTGCAAACGGTGATGAATTGCAATCTGGTGTCAACATGCTGGTTCGCGTATACATCGCACAAAAACGTAAGATTAAGGTCGGAGATAAGATGGCCGGACGTCACGGAAACAAAGGGGTTGTCTCTCGTATCGTTCCTGTAGAAGACATGCCTTACCTTCCGGATGGAACTCCAGTCGATATCATGTTGAACCCACTTGGGGTGCCATCACGTATGAATATCGGTCAGGTTATGGAACTTCACCTTGGTATGGCGGCTCGTACTCTTGGCATTCACATCGCAACACCAGTCTTTGACGGAGCAAGTTCTGAAGATCTTTGGGACACTGTCAAAGAAGCAGGTATGGACAGCGATGCTAAGACGATCCTATACGATGGACGTACTGGTGAACCATTTGATAACCGTGTGTCAGTTGGGGTCATGTACATGATCAAACTCCACCACATGGTTGATGATAAATTGCATGCTCGTTCAGTCGGACCATACTCAACCGTTACACAACAACCACTCGGAGGTAAAGCTCAGTTTGGTGGACAACGTTTCGGTGAGATGGAGGTTTGGGCGCTTGAAGCCTATGGTGCATCAAATGTCCTTCAAGAAATCTTGACTTACAAGTCTGACGATATCAACGGACGTTTGAAAGCTTATGAAGCTATTACAAAAGGAAAACCAATTCCAAAACCAGGTGTTCCAGAATCATTCCGAGTTCTTGTAAAAGAATTGCAATCTCTTGGTCTTGACATGCGTGTCCTTGACGAAGATGATCAAGAAGTGGAACTTCGTGACCTTGATGAAGGAATGGACGAAGATGTCATCCACGTAGATGACCTTGAAAAAGCCCGCGAAAGAGCAGCTCAAGAGGCTAAAGCAGCCTTTGAAGCAGAAGAAAATGCAAAAGCGGAAACAACAGAAGAAGCTGCTGAACAAGAATAAGCAGTTCACTTATAATAGAAAGGGAAGAAATAGTGGTTGATGTAAATCGTTTTAAAAGTATGCAAATCACACTAGCTTCTCCAAGTAAAGTCCGTTCATGGTCTTATGGAGAAGTCAAAAAACCTGAAACAATCAATTACCGTACGTTGAAACCAGAACGTGAAGGACTCTTTGACGAAGTGATCTTTGGTCCTACAAAAGACTGGGAATGTGCTTGTGGTAAATACAAACGCATTCGTTACAGAGGGATTGTTTGTGACCGTTGTGGTGTTGAAGTAACGCGTACAAAAGTTCGTCGTGAACGTATGGGACACATCGAGTTAAAAGCTCCTGTATCTCATATCTGGTATTTCAAGGGGATTCCAAGCCGTATGGGCTTGACCCTTGACATGAGTCCTCGTGCCCTCGAGGAAGTTATCTACTTTGCTGCTTACGTGGTGATTGATCCAAAAGATACACCACTTGAGCACAAATCTATCATGACAGAGCGTGAATACCGTGAACGCTTGCGTGAGTTTGGTCATGGTTCATTCGTTGCCAAAATGGGTGCCGAAGCTATCCAAGACCTCTTGAAACAAGTAGATCTTGAAAAAGAAATTGCTGAACTCAAAGAAGAGTTGAAAACAGCTACTGGACAAAAACGTGTGAAAGCTATCCGTCGTTTAGATGTTTTGGATGCTTTCCACAAGTCTGGAAACAAGCCTGAATGGATGGTTCTTAACATCCTTCCAGTTATTCCACCAGACCTTCGTCCAATGTTGCAGTTGGATGGTGGCCGTTTTGCCTCATCTGACTTGAACGACCTTTACCGTCGTGTTATCAACCGTAACAATCGTTTGGCTCGTTTGCTTGAGTTGAACGCACCAGGTATCATCGTTCAAAATGAGAAGCGTATGCTTCAAGAAGCGGTTGACGCTTTGATTGACAATGGTCGTCGTGGTCGTCCGATCACAGGTCCAGGTAGCCGTCCACTTAAATCATTGAGCCACATGCTCAAAGGGAAACAAGGACGCTTCCGTCAAAACTTGCTCGGTAAACGTGTTGACTTCTCAGGACGTTCCGTTATTGCCGTTGGTCCAACTCTTAAGATGTACCAATGTGGTGTGCCACGTGAAATGGCAATCGAGCTCTTTAAACCATTCGTTATGCGTGAAATCGTTGCGCGCGATATCGTTCAAAACGTTAAAGCGGCTAAACGCTTGGTAGAGCGTGGAGATGAACGTATCTGGGATATCCTCGAAGAAGTTATCAAAGAACACCCAGTACTTTTGAACCGCGCACCTACCCTTCACCGTTTGGGTATCCAAGCCTTTGAACCTGTCTTGATTGACGGTAAAGCCCTTCGCTTGCACCCGCTTGTCTGTGAAGCCTACAATGCCGACTTTGACGGTGACCAAATGGCCATCCACGTACCACTTTCAGAAGAAGCCCAAGCAGAAGCTCGTATCTTGATGCTTGCTGCTGAGCATATCTTGAACCCTAAAGATGGTAAACCAGTTGTTACTCCATCTCAGGACATGGTTTTGGGTAACTACTACTTGACTATGGAAGAAGCTGGTCGTGAAGGCGAAGGTATGGTCTTCAAGGATCGTGACGAAGCTGTCATGGCTTACCGCAATGGTTATGTTCACCTCCACTCACGTGTTGGTATCGCAACAGATAGCCTTAACAAACCATGGACAGAAGAGCAAAAACACAAAATCTTGCTTACAACTGTTGGTAAAATCCTCTTCAACGATATCATGCCAGAAGGACTACCTTACTTGCAAGAGCCAACAAACGCTAACTTGACAGAAGGTGTTCCGGCTAAGTACTTCTTGCCATTAGGTGGAAATATCAAGGAAGCTATTGAAGGACTTGAACTCAACCCGCCATTCAAGAAGAAAAACCTTGGAAATATCATCGCTGAAATCTTCAAACGTTTCCGTACGACAGAAACATCTGCCCTACTTGACCGTATGAAGAACCTTGGCTACCACCATTCAACTCTTGCAGGTTTGACAGTGGGTATTGCTGATATTCCAGTCGTTGAAGACAAGGCTGAAATCATCGAAGAATCACACAAACGTGTAGAACAAATCACAAAACAATTCCGTCGTGGTATGATCACAGATGACGAACGCTACAATGCTGTTACAGCTGAATGGCGTGCTGCCCGTGAAAAACTCGAGAAACGTTTGGTTGCCAACCAAGATCCTAAGAACCCAATCGTTATGATGATGGACTCTGGAGCCCGTGGTAACATCTCAAACTTCTCACAGCTTGCCGGTATGCGTGGTCTGATGGCTGCTCCGAACGGACGTATCATGGAATTGCCAATCCTTTCAAACTTCCGCGAAGGTTTGTCAGTACTTGAGATGTTCTTCTCAACTCACGGTGCCCGTAAAGGTATGACTGATACGGCCCTTAAGACAGCCGACTCAGGTTACTTGACTCGTCGTTTGGTTGACGTTGCCCAAGACGTTATCATTCGTGAGGATGACTGTGGAACTGACCGTGGTCTCTTAATCCGTTCTATTACTGAAGGTAAAGAGATGATTGAGTCTCTTGAAGAACGTCTCAATGGTCGTTACACTAAGAAAACTGTTAAACACCCAGAAACTGGTGCAGTTATCATTGGTCCAAATGAATTGATCACAGAAGACAAGGCGCGTGAAATCGTTAATGCCGGTGTTGAAGAAGTAACCATCCGCTCAGTATTTACATGTAACACTCGTCATGGTGTCTGCCGTCACTGTTACGGTATCAACTTGGCGACTGGTGATGCGGTTGAAGTCGGTGAAGCAGTTGGTACAATCGCTGCCCAATCTATCGGGGAACCTGGTACACAGCTTACAATGCGTACCTTCCACACGGGTGGGGTTGCCTCAAATACCGATATCACTCAGGGTCTTCCTCGTGTCCAAGAAATCTTTGAAGCCCGCAATCCTAAAGGTGAAGCGGTCATCACAGAAGTCAAAGGGGAAGTTACAGCAATCGAAGAAGATGCTTCAACTCGTACTAAGAAAGTCTTCGTTAAAGGTGAAACTGGCGAAGGCGAATACGTGGTACCATTCACAGCACGTATGCGTGTCCAAGTTGGAGATCAAATCTCTCGTGGTGCAGCATTGACAGAAGGTTCTATCCAACCAAAACGTCTCCTTGCTGTACGTGATGTCTTGTCAGTTGAAACTTACCTCCTCGGTGAAGTACAAAAAGTATACCGTAGCCAAGGGGTAGAAATCGGTGACAAACACATCGAGGTAATGGTTCGTCAAATGATCCGCAAAGTTCGTGTCATGGATCCAGGGGATACAGACCTTCTCATGGGTACTCTCATGGATATCAACGACTTTACAGATGCCAACAAAGATGTTCTTATCGCAGGTGGTGTTCCAGCAACTGGTCGCCCAGTCCTTATGGGAATTACCAAAGCCTCACTTGAAACAAATAGTTTCTTGTCAGCTGCTTCCTTCCAGGAAACAACTCGTGTCCTTACAGACGCAGCTATCCGTGGTAAGAAAGACCATCTCCTTGGTCTCAAGGAAAATGTTATCATCGGTAAGATTATCCCAGCTGGTACAGGTATGGCACGTTACCGTAACCTTGAACCACAAGCAGTCAACGAAGAATCCCTCCTTGCAGATTCACAAGAGGAAGAGCAAGTGGATGTCCAAGTAGAGACTGTGGAAACAAGTGAATAGTCTTATTTAGTTAAAAGAGGGGCTTTCCCCTCTTTTGGCATGTTTAGGCCCTGAAAATTATATGCAAATTTTCTGAAAAATGGCAATAAATTGAAATTAAGTTAACCTAATTTTATGTCTCGAAATGATGAGCATAATGCTTGGTTTTTAAGTACAATAGTGCTAAAATAAGACGTTGCATGTTTAGAGGTTTTGAAAAACAATGCATAAAATATAACAATATATACACTCCCTAAAGGGTATTGGAGGTAAATCATGAAAAATGATCTGTTTAACGACCGAATTAGTCGATTCTCGATCCGTAAGCTTCATGTAGGAGTTTGCTCGGTCTTACTCGGAACGTTAGTGATGCTCGGAACGGCTACAGGTGTTGGAGCTGATGAAGTAACACAAGAAAAACAAGTTGATGGAGTTGCAACTACAACAGAAGCAGACAAAACAGAGGCTCCTGTAACTACAGAAGCAGCAGAAGCAGCACCTGCTAAAGAAGTAACGTATCAAGCAGAAGCAGCGCCTGCAGTTTCTACTGAAGTAAAACCTGAGCTTAATAGGGACAAATTGGCAACTTACGTTGCTGAAATTGAAGCAAACGTGGCAAATGGTAAATACAGTAACAAGACAGACGAGAGTGTAGAGGTTCTTAAAGCTAGTCTTGCGAACGCTAAAAATGCACTTACTTCTGCTACAAGTCAAGCTGAGTTGGATGCAGCTTATCAATCACTTGTAACAACTGTCAATGCTAAACTTAAAAACAAAGAAAAAGTTGTAGCCGAAGAAAAAGTAGCAACTGCTGATAAGACAGAAGCAACAACTGGAAAACCTGCAGAAAACACAAAGCCAGCTGAAGGTACTAACGCAATCGCAAATACAGGGAAAAACGACCCTCGTAATGGTAAAGAGATTGATAAGAATACTGCCTTCCGTGCAGATACTGCAACAGCTACTGGAATTGGTGCAGACGTTGAAGACGCAACTTCTACACCGAAAGTTGAAAAACCAGGCTTTACAACAAATGTAAAAGCCGCAGACCTTGCTAGTCAAATCTCTTGGTTGGACTTTGGGGATACTGCTAACTGGACAGGTACAACGACAACGTCAGATGGCAAACTTGCACTTCAAGTCGGCGCGACCTACACCAAGGAAATTATGCCGGGCTATGTGGTTACCATCAAAGTCAAGTCTTTGAAACCCTTCCAAGCGACAGAAATATACAAAAAACGCCTTGAAGAACGAGGAGCAACAGAAGCTGAAAAAGCTACCTATGATCCAAATGCTAGAAATGGTTATGTGAGTGGGAGTTCTGATAGGACTACCAAAGCTGCATTTGCTGCTGGTGAGGAAGCCAAAGTTATTGCTGAAGCTCAAAATCGCTGGACAGAAGTACGAACAGAAGGCATCAATACTGGTACTAAAAAAACAACTATCAGTTCCGACTTGAACGGCGGTAATATTGGGGTTCAGTTTGAAGTCTCCGCTACTTTCCGCGGGAAAGTAGTCAGACCAGCCGTTGTCATGGCAGATGGCGAGTCCGCTAACCCAGGTGAGGTGGTTATGTTCACCACCAACGGAGAAGGATGGCAACACATTGGTGAATGGTATAAGAATGGTGATAAGTCAACTAGAACTTATGCCCCACAAGATCTTACTTATTATTTTGACCCAGCGAATAATTTTAGTTATTTTAAACCAGTTCCGGTTGAAGGAATTGAAATTCGAAATTGGAATACACAACAACTTCGTGATTCCACGCAAGCGGGACCAGACAAAAAAGCAGTTGCCTGGAAGTATTTTCAAAGTGCTGATTTAACAACTGCTGGACTTGGAACGGGTGTCTTTGGTCCAAACGTATCAGCTAGTAAATTTGCTGTTCCCCTTGTTATGACAAAGGGGGCTTCTGAAATTGGATTATATATCGCATCTTCAGGTAAACAATCAGCAATGCTTGGTTTCTTCCCACTTGATGAAGGAGATGCGCCTGAATCATACGGTAAGGCAGTTCATTCAATTGCAACTGTGGATGGGATTACCGGTAAGAAAGTAAACCAACCTTATCTCGGCCACTTGAGTCCTGATATGGATGAAAACAATACCCTTGATTGGACTGGTGACGATAAAGCGACAACGGCTGATGAAGGCATCGACCAATTGCTTCCGAATGACCTCAAAGGAAAAACCAATGAGTTGATCAAGATGGATCGTACAAAACCAGGGAATTATACGATTACTGTTGAAGCTCATACAGACGGGGCGCCTCAAGCCAATATTTATGGTTGGGTTGACTTTAACCAAAACGGTACCTTTGATGAAGACGAACGCTCTGATTTAGCAACCATTACTAAGGATGGAGCCGTTACCCTAAGATTCACCAAGAGCAAAACCTATATCGATCCTAGTGTCAACGAACTAGGAGTACGGTTACGAATTGCTAAGGATGCTGCTCAAATTGAGAGTCCGACAGGAATGGCCTTTTCAGGGGAGGTTGAGGACTTCAAGACTCAAATCACCCACCCACCAAAAGGAGAATTCAAAGAAACAAGTGGTCTTCAAGGGGCGAAGCAAACTGCAACTGTAGCCTTTACTGCTCGAGGTTTGCAAGGCTATAGCTTAACTGAATCAGCAAAAATTGATGAAACAGTAGCACCATACATTGTCGATGCAAATGGGAACAAGGCTACTTTGGATGCTGAAGGCTACTATGTCGTACCAGGTCAAGGTAAATATAAGATTACCGCAAATGGTAAAGACGTAGATGTGGAATTCATCCCAGAAGATCACTTCCTTGGAACAGCTGATGGAATTTCAATCCGTCGTACAGATAGTAATGGCTACGATACTGGTTGGTCAACTAAATTCCCAGATAAGGAAGCCAACGTTGATACAGTATTAAAAACAATGGATGGTCTTTACATCCCAACAGTAACTCCAAGTGAAATTGAAGGTGTTGATAAGACTTCAACTGATGTCCAAGGAGCAACTCAAACAGGTACACCAACTTTTAACACAACTCTTACAAATGCTAATGGTGAAAAGATTGCTGTCACTCCAAGCTTGGAGTATCCTGCTAAATTGGTGGATCCAGCAACTGGTCAAGTAACCAATGCAGCGTCTGTAACAGTAGCAGGCGAAGGAACATACTCAATCGATGATGCTACAGGAGAAGTTACCTTTGTTCCAGAACCAGGATTTACTGGTACTGCAAAAGGTATTACTGTATCATTGACTGCACCTGTCGGAAGAGATAAAGATGGAACAGTTCGTGATGAATACCTCAAGACTGCTACGGCTAAGTACACACCAACTGTAACTCCAGTTACAATCACACCAACAGATAAAGTGTCTGAGGACGTCCAAAACGTTCCACAAACTCAAACTCCTACATTTGAGTTGAGCAACGATAAGACTGCGAAAATCACAAGTAAGAAATTGGTAGATCCAGCAACTGGTCAACCTACTGATGAAACTACTGTGACAGTTCCAGGAGAAGGAACTTACACTATTGATCCTACTACAGGAGCGGTAACTTTCACTCCAGAACCAGACTTTGTCGGAACAGCTAAAGGCGTTAAGGTTCAAGCAACTGCAACTATTACAAATGCTAATGGTAAGACTGCAACCATTACTTCAGATGCGACCTACACACCAACGGTTGTGCCAGCAGTTCCAACTGCAAGCCCTGCAACTTCAAAAGATATCCAAGGTGCGACTCAAACCGGTACACCAACCTTTGCAGGAACAACTGTTCAAGTAAATGGTGAAGATAAAGCTATTACCATTAAAGACAATAGCTACACATTGCTAGATAAAGATGGTAACGAAGTTTCAACTACACCAGCTTATGCTGAAGATGGAACAACACCAATCGGTACATTCACAATCGACCCAGCAACTGGTACTGTAACATTCACACCAACTGATAAGTCTTACACAGGTAAAGTAACGCCTGTTAAGGTTCAAGCTGAAAGCTCAAACGGAATCAAGGTTGATACAACTTACACACCTGAGATTGTTCCAGTAACACCAACTGCAACACCAGCTGAAACAACAGACATCCAAGGCGCAACTCAAAAAGGTAAGCCTGAATTCAAGGGTGGAACTGTTACAGTTGATGGAGTAGAAAAAACTGTTCCAATCAACGAAGATGTTCCAGCAACATTTGAAGATGGATCTACAACTAAGACTGTTGAAGGTGTTGGTACTTACACAGTGGCACCTGACGGCACTGTTACATTTGTACCAGAAAAATCATTTGTTGGTAAAGCTCCATCAGTGACAGTTGTTCGTGAAGATATGAACGGAACAAAAGCTTCTGCAACATATACACCAACTGTAACACCAGTAACACCAACAGCTGAAGATGCTACTTCAACTGACAAACAAGGTCAAACACAAACAGGCAAACCAACATTCACACCAGGTAACTCAGACGTACCAATGGATGATGATGTCCCAGCAACATTTGAAGATGGATCAACAACTAAGACTATCCCAGGTGAAGGAACATACACAGTAGCACCAGACGGAACTGTAACCTTCGTACCAGAAAAATCATTCACAGGAACAGGAACAGGTGTGACTGTTAAACGTGTCGATAAGAACGGTACCCCAGTAACAGCTAAATACACACCAACAGTAACGCCAGTAACACCAACAGCAACACCAGCTGAATCAGTTGCACCTCAAGGTGTGGTTCAAACTGGTACTGTTACCTTCACAGAAGGTGACCCAGTTGCACCAATCGACAAGGATACCATCACTCTTCTTGACGAAAATGGTCAACCAGCTGCATCAGTAGATGCTAAATCACCAGAAGGCAAGGTTATCGGTACCTTCACAGTTGACAAGAAAACAGGTGTTGTAACCTTCACTCCGACTGACAAGTCATACTCAGGTGATGTCGTTCCAGTTAAGGTTCAAGCTAAAGACGCTAACGGTACTGCTGTAGAAACAACTTACACACCTAAGATTACTCCAGTAGTTCCAACGGGTGAAGATGTTACATCAACAGATATCCAAGGTAAGACACAAACAGGTAAACCTAAGTTTACAGAAGGTGATCCAAGTGTACCAATGGATGATGATGTTCCAGCAACCTTCGAAGATGGTTCAACAACTAAGACTATCCCAGGAGAAGGAACATACACAGTAGCACCAGACGGAACTGTAACCTTCGTACCAGAAAAATCATTCACAGGAACAGGAACAGGCGTGACTGTTAAACGTGTAGATAAGAACGGTACACCAGTAACAGCTAAGTACACACCAACCGTGACACCTATCAAACCAACAGCAGAACCAGTAACATCAACAGATATTCAAGGTCAAACACAAACAGGCAAACCAACATTCACACCAGGTAACTCAGACGTACCAATGGATGACGATGTTCCAGCAACCTTCGAAGATGGTTCAACAACTAAGGTAATCCCAGGAGAAGGAACATACACAGTAGCACCAGACGGAACTGTAACCTTCGTACCAGAAAAATCATTCACAGGAACAGGAACAGGCGTGACTGTTAAACGTGTAGATAAGAATGGTACACCAGTAACAGCTAAGTACACACCAACAGTAACACCAGTAACACCAACAGGTGAACCAGTTACAACTATTGGACCTAAAGGTAAAGAACAGTCTGGTAAACCAACATTCAAGGAAGGCGATAGCCGTGTTCCAATGAATGATGACGTTCCAGCAACATTTGACGATGGTTCAACAACTAAGACTATTCCAGGTGTTGGTACTTACACAGTAGCACCAGACGGAACAGTAACCTTCAAACCAGAACCTGAATTTACAGGAACAGCTCCATCAGTTACAGTTGTTCGTGAAGATATGAACGGAACAAAAGCTTCTGCAACATACACACCAACAGTAACACCAGTTACTACGTTTGTAGATAAAGATGGGAATCCTATCCCAGGTTACCCAACAGTAGATGGTGAACAACCAAAAGCTGAAATCCCAGGTTACCGCTTCGTTGAGACTAAGAAATTGCCAAACGGTGATACAGTACATGTCTACGAAAAGATCACAACAACTCATGTTGACGAAAATGGAAACCCAATTCCAGGATATCCAACCGAGGATGGAGAACAACCTAAGAAAGATATTCCAGGATATGAGTTTGTGAAGACTGTTGTAGATGCAAATGGAAATATCCAACACATCTACAAGAAAGTTGTAACTCCAGAAAAACCAGAAGCTCCAGTTAAACCGGCTCCAGCTAAGGAAAATACTCCTCAATTGCCAAACACAGGTACTAAGGATAATGCTAGCCTTGCTGCTCTTGGTTTAGTAGGTGTCTTGAGTGGATTTGGACTTATCGCTCGTAAAAAGAAAGAAGACTAATCAATTCTGTAGAATAGTGAGAAAGTCACCTTTCTAATTAAAAACTAGTACAGCCAAAGATGTACTAGTTTTTTTATCTCTTTGCTGCTTGTTTTAAGGATAGAACTATGCTACAATCTTGTAAAATAAACAAGGATATCAAGATATGAAAAGTGAATACCAAAAAATGATTGCGGGAGAACCCTATCACCCGTTCGATCCAGAACTTCGTGCTCTAGCACAAACAGCAAGACAAAAGCAAGCTTCCTTTAATGAAGAAGTCAATCCAATAAAAGGTATGGAAATCATCAAAGGATGGTTTGGTTCGACTGGTGAAAATCTCTATGTCAATACTCGTTTGGTAGTGGATTATGGTGTCAATATTCATTTGGGAGAAAATTTCTATTCCAATTGGAATCTGACCATGTTGGATGTTTGTCCTATTACCATTGGCGACAATGCTATGATTGGTCCTAACTGCCAATTTTTAACACCTCTTCATCCACTGGATCCAGATGAACGAAATTCAGGTTTAGAATTTGGGAAACCCATTACGATTGGCAAGAACTTCTGGGCAGGTGGTGGGGTTATTGTCCTTCCAGGTGTTACACTAGGTGATAACGTTGTTGCAGGAGCAGGAGCTGTCATTACCAAATCTTTTGGTGACAATGTAGTTCTGGCAGGCAACCCAGCACGAGTTATCAAGGAAATTCCAGTTAAAGAAAACTAAAAGAACAGCAAAATGCTGTTCTTTTTTGTACCATAAGCAATGATTATTAATGAAGTTCGGATGGGGTTAAGAAAACTTTTAGAAAAAGTTTAGGCTTGTTTTAGGAAAGTCACGTAGACTAAGAGCATGTAAAATGAAAGTCGAGGAAACGAGCATGAAAGCAAAAAAATGGACATTCTTATTAACGAGTATAGCAACTCTAGCACTAGTAACAGCTTGTACCCAGTCAACTTCAAATACAACAGCTAGCAATACTGCGACAACGAAAACGACATCCACTACAGATGCTAAGAAAACTAACTATTTCACAGACAAGGACTACGATACTTCCTACGATGAAAAATCTGCATCAACTGTGACGCTGTCTGGATCTACTGCAACTGTTTCTGGTGAAGGAGTTGCTGTGTCAGACTCTACCGTTACCATCTCTAAGGCAGGAACCTATGTCATATCTGGTCAATCCGACGGAGTTCAAATCAAGATTGAAGCCGAAAAGACTGATGATGTACATATTGTTCTAAAGGGTGTGGTCATGACCAATACCAATGCAGCTATTTCCGCTACATCAGCTGGTCATGTTTACCTAACTCTAGCAGATGGCACAACCAATAGCCTCTCAGATTCAGCTTCTAATAGTGATGAAAAAGCTGATGCAGCCCTCTTCTCTAAAGTGGACTTGACTATCAACGGTAAGGGAACTCTCAATGTAGACGGCAAGAAAAATAATGGTATCAAGGCCAACGATACACTTCACATCACGGGTGGGACCTACAACATCACAGCAGTCGGAGACGCTTTTAATGTCAATGATGAACTCAACATTACCGGCACAACCATGGCTATCGATGCCAAGGAAGACGGAGTTAAGGTCGACAATGATGAGGACACATCTGTAGGAACCATGTATCTCTCTGACAATACCATCACTGTTACTGCTGGAGATGATGGTATCCACGCATCAGGTGATTTGGTGATTGATAGTGGTACCTATACCGTTAAGAATTCTACAGAAGGGCTTGAAGGTAAGTCAATCACTATCAACGGTGGAGACATCACCATCTACTCAACAGATGATGGTGTCAATGCAGCCAACAAAAACGCCCAACAAAGTGAAATCTTCTTTACTATGAATGGTGGGAACTTGACGGTTGAAGTTGGTCAAGGGGATACGGATCCAATTGACTCAAATGGTAACATTACTGTTACGGGAGGAACCATCAAAATGACTGGTCAAACTGGTTTTGACTTTGATGGAACAGCGACTTACACAGGCGGAGACATCTATCTCAATGGTGAAAAACAAACTGAGATTGCCAATTCTATGCCTGGTGGAGGTGGACCTCAAGGAAATGGAGGCCCTGGTGGACGACCATAAAAGAAAATCTCCTTTCTCGAAAGAGAAGGGAGATTTTCTTATGTTATTAGGACGAAAAAGAATTATTCTCCGTCTTTTTTAAAGATGTTTTTTACGCCAGATACTGCACCTTCGACAGCTTCTTTTGCATCTTCAGCAACTTCTTTAGCTTTTGAAGCTACCTTTTCTGCAGCTCCTTCTGCTTGAGTTTTTGTATCGCCAGTTAGTTTACCAAAACCTTCTTTAACAGAACCTTTAGCTTGGTTGAATTTTTCTTCGATTGACATGGGGGATACCTCCGTTAATTTTTTGTATTATCTGAATTACATCAGATATTAATTTAAGTATATACCCTTTTATGCTAAAAAGCAAAAAACTGATACGAAAAGCATCAGTTTATTTTTTTAATAGGTTACAACATTTAATTGACCTTTATCATACTCGGCGATAAAGATATTTGAGACTTCTTCGAAACCTTCTTCTTTCAATTTCTCAGTTAGCCACTCCTCGGATTTGCCAATTGTTTCTAGGATTTCAACTTGGACAACACCATCTGTAATGACTGGGTATTTAGGATTCTCGTCACCCATTCTTACAACAATTAGCTGCCCATTTTGCTCAATCACAGCTCTCTTGACATCCTTCAGTTGGAAAATTCCTTGAGCGCGCAATTTAAGAGCTACATCTGCAGCCGCAAGACCTTTTGAGCGACAGGCTTCAGGATCTAACTTACCATTTTTGATGATAATAGTTGGTTTTCCGTCAATCAGATGTTTGATGAAGGAAACATTGGTATTCAACCATTTAAGGAGTAAAATGAGAATAGTCCAAATAATGAGGATAACAATGTATTGGATGATGGTAATAGAACTATTGTAGATAACCCCACCGATAATACCCCCGAGAACAAAGTTCTGGATTTGGTCCACTGCAGAACTTGGTGCTAGATTTCCTTTACCTGTTACGTTAATAACAAAAACAAGAGAAAGAAGCCCCAAGGCCAATTTAATTGCAATTGTAGCAAAAAAGCTTATCATTTTTCAACCTCCACGAGTTCAACATCTGATTTATAGAGTTCCATTTTTTCTAATAAATAGCTATCTTGGTCAGTCCCGCTAATGGCACGATAAAAATGTTCGCCAACCTTAATAATAGCTCCATCAGTTACTGCTGAGGTATTGACATAGACCTCTTTTTTATCTACACCTAATTCTTTTGAAACGACTTCGATAAAGTTTAGGGAAGAGCGGAATTGATTATCATTGGATTGACTGTTTTGAAGATTCGTAATGCTTATCAAAACGAATGCGATTAAGGTCAAAATAGAAATGAGCGATAATTCACGGAACTTGCTCCCTTTTTTATCTTTGAAAGCTTTAAATGCAAAAAATCCAGTCACGATAAGCAGTAAAGCTGATACGATAATCATGACCCAATTCTGTTGACTAATCTGGCTTAGAACATAGTCGTATGAATAGAATTTCATAAGATTTCTCCCTTTTTCAAATTCAATCTATTATAAACTAATTCCTAAGCTATAGCAAGTTTATTACGACGGGAAAAGCATTTCATTGTTGTTTCATACTTAAGATAAGTTTTTCTCTCATCTTGACTTTCGTTTAGCTTTTGTTATAATAGTACAAATTTAGAGGAGGTACTCTATGATTCAAAAACATGCCATTCCTATTTTAGAGTTTGATGATAATCCTCAGGCAGTCATCATGCCAAATCACGAAGGATTAGATTTACAGTTGCCAAAGAAGTGCATCTATGCATTTTTGGAGGAGGAGACTGACCGCTTTGCTCAGGAAGTAGGGGCGGAGTGCGTTGGGGAGTTTGTGTCTGCCACTAAAACCTATCCTGTTTATGTCATGAGTTACAAGGGTGAGGAACTATGTCTGGCTCAGGCTCCTGTTGGTTCTGCCCCGGCCGCCCAGTTTATGGATTGGTTGATTGGCTATGGTGTGGAGCAAATCATTTCCACTGGTACTTGTGGAGTCCTAGCCGATATAGAGGAAAATGCCTTTCTCGTCCCTGTTCGCGCTCTGCGAGATGAGGGGACCAGCTACCACTATGTAGCGCCTTCTCGTTATATGGAGATGCAGATTGAGGCTATCTCTGCCATTGAGCAAGTCTTGGAACAACTAGGCATTCCTTATGAAGAGGTCATGACTTGGTCGACAGATGGTTTTTACCGAGAAACAGCTGAAAAAGTTGCCTATCGTAAGGAAGAAGGTTGTGCAGTTGTGGAGATGGAGTGTGCAGCTCTTGCAGCAGTTGCCCAGCTTCGAGGAGTCGTTTGGGGACAACTTCTATTTACAGCCGACTCTCTAGCGGATTTAGAAAATTATGATAGCCGCGATTGGGGTTCAGAAGCTTTTGACAAGGCCTTAGAACTCTGTCTTGAAATCGTTAGTCATATGTGACTGCTTTAACTGTTTTATGGTACAATGTAACTATGTTATTCAAATCATTTTCGGAAAAAATAAACACGACCTTGGGACGTTTATCACCTGCTCGTCGAATTTTTTTAAGTTTTGCTTTGGTTATTTTCGCAGGCTCTCTTCTTTTGAGTCTGCCATTTGTGCAAGCAACAAGCTCCCAAGCAACCTATTTCGACCATCTCTTTACAGCAGTATCCATGGTCTGTGTGACAGGACTCTTTACTCAACCAGTAGCTACTACATATAACATCTGGGGTCAGTTAATCTGTATGTTTTTGATCCAGATTGGTGGTTTGGGTCTCATGACCTTTATAGGGGTCTTTTATATTCAAAGTAAGCAAAAGCTAAGTCTTCGTAGCCGTGAAACAATCCTGGAGAGCTTTAGTTATGGAGAAACTCAGTCTTTAATGGTTTTCATACGTTCGATTTTCTTGACGACTTTTATCGTTGAAGGACTCGGAGCCTTCCTGTTAAGTTTTCGTTTTGTTCCGGAATTTGGTTGGGGCCGAGGAATTTTCACCTCTATTTTCGTAGCTATTTCAGCTTTTTGTAATGCTGGTTTTGATAATATTGGAAGTACAAGTTTAGTAGCTTTTCAAACTGATCCTTTGATTAATCTAGTGCTTGCTGCTTTGATCATCACAGGCGGTCTAGGGTTTATGGTTTGGTTTGACCTGGCCACGCAGTTGAGCAAGAAAAAACGTCGGCTTCGCTTTCATACCAAATTGGTTCTCTTCTTGACCGCAGGAATTTTATTTACTGGAACAGTTTCAACCCTCTTGATAGAGTGGAACAATCCGGGAACGATTGGCAATCTCAGCATCCCTGATAAATTGCTAGTCAGTTTTTTCCAAACAGTTAGCATGAGAACGGCAGGTTTTGCTTCTATTGATTACACCCAGGCTCGGCCTGTTACTTTGATGATTTATATTTTACAAATGTTTCTCGGTGGGGCGCCTGGTGGAACAGCCGGGGGGCTTAAAATTACAACCTTCTTTGTCTTATTGGTCTTTGCACGCAGTGAACTTTTAGGATTACCCCATGCCAATGTAGCTCGGAGAACAATTTTACCTCGGACAGTCCAAAAATCATTCAGTGTCTTTATTATCTTCTTGCTAACTTTCTTGCTGGGCTTGATCCTGTTAGGGGTGACCGCAGAAGGGAATCCGCGCTTTATCTACATCATGTTCGAAACAATTTCTGCCCTTGCTACGGTCGGAGTAACTGCAAATTTGACACCAGAGTTAGGCAGATTAGCTCTTAGCATTGTCATGCTATTGATGTTTATCGGACGAATTGGGCCACTCACACTGTTAGTCAGTTTGGCTGAGTATCAACCAGATAAGAAAGATATGATCCACTATATGAAAGCAGATATTACCATAGGATAAGAAAGGATAAACTATGTCAGATCGGACAATTGGAATTTTAGGTTTGGGAATTTTTGGGAGTAGTGTACTTACTGCTCTCGCTCAGCATGATATAAATATAATCGCCATTGACGACCATGAGGAGCGAATCAATCAGTTTGAACCAGTCTTGGTACGTGGAGTTGTTGGAGATATAACAGATGAAGAGCTCTTGCTCTCAGCAGGAATTGATACCTGCGATACAGTTGTGGTGGCAACTGGGGAAAATTTAGAATCTAGTGTGCTTGCAGTCATGCATTGCAAGAGTCTAGGAGTACCAACTGTTATTGCTAAGGTTAAAAGCTATACAGCAAAAAAAGTCCTTGAAAAAATTGGCGCAGATTCAGTCATTTCCCCAGAATATGAGATGGGTCGTTCGTTGGCGCAGACTATTTTATTTAATAACAGCGTTGATGTTTTTCAGTTGGACAAAAATGTCTCGATAGTCGAGATGAAAATTCCACGGTCGTGGGCAGGTAAGAGTCTAAGTGAACTTGATCTTCGAGGACAATACAATCTTAATATTCTTGGTTTTCGTGACTATGAAAATGCTCCTCTAGACGTTCAGTTTGGTCCAGATGATCAATTGAAAGCTGATGGCTATATGATGGCAGTAATCAATAACCAATATTTAGATAATCTAGCAGCATTTGATAAAAATTAAAAAATAAAACTTCTTTACAAAATAAGAAATTAATGGTACAATAGCCTTTGTGTGAAATAGCAGCAGGAAAGCATGAAGCTCGTCAACAGGTGTCTTATAACAAGTAACCTTGGCTGTTTAGGCGAAGGGCATCTGCACGAATCAGGGCTTTCTAAGTGACTATTTCCGCCGAAATTATATTTATATTAGGAGGACATACACATGTCACGTTATACAGGACCATCTTGGAAACAAGCTCGTCGCCTTGGCCTTTCACTTACAGGTACAGGTAAAGAATTGGCACGTCGTAACTACGTACCAGGACAACACGGACCAAACAACCGTTCTAAATTGTCAGAATACGGTTTGCAATTGGCTGAAAAACAAAAACTTCGTTTCACTTACGGAGTGGGTGAAAAACAATTCCGTAACTTGTTCGTACAAGCTACAAAAATCAAGGGCGGAATCCTTGGTTTCAACTTCATGCTTCTTTTGGAACGTCGTTTGGATAACGTAGTTTACCGTCTTGGTCTTGCGACTACTCGTCGTCAAGCTCGTCAATTCGTAAACCACGGTCACATCCTTGTTGATGGAAAACGTGTTGATATCCCATCATACCGTGTAACTCCAGGTCAAGTAATCTCAGTTCGCGAAAAATCATTGAAAGTTCCAGCTATCCTTGAAGCAGTTGAAGCTACTCTTGGACGTCCAGCATTCGTATCATTCGATGCTGAAAAATTGGAAGGTTCATTGACTCGTTTGCCAGAACGTGATGAAATCAACCCAGAAATCAACGAAGCACTTATCGTTGAATTCTACAACAAGATGCTTTAAGATAAGATTTTATATTGTAAGAAGCCTACAACAGTGGGCTTTTTTCTTTGTAAAAAACAAAAAATAAGAAAAATTTATCTCAAGTTCTTGACAAGAATCTAAAAGTAGGTATAATAGAAAGAGTTGACAAGCTCACGGTCCGTTGGTCAAGTGGTTAAGACACC
>NZ_JADMUH010000012.1 GCF_015546995.1 Streptococcus infantis | reverse complement strand
AAAAATAGTTGACATTTTATTTTTTAAAAGATATACTATAGTCAAATATATGTGACATAATCAAATAAGGAGGAAGAATGAATCGTGTGAAAGAATTCCGCAAGGAATTGGGCATATCCCAGCTCGAACTTGCAAAGGATATCGGTGTCTCTAGACAAACCATCAACATGATTGAGAATGACAAGTACAATCCTACTCTAGAACTCTGTCTCAATCTCGCTCGTAGTCTCCAAACAGACCTCAACAGTCTTTTTTGGGAAGATGATTTTTAACAAAAGGAGAAAAAATGAAAAAAGAAACCTTCACTGAAAAACTGATCAAACGCACATATGGTATTTCTGGACCACTTGATGAACACAAGCAACGTGAGGCTGACCGCATCGGAAATAAAATCTTTATGGTTCTCTTTTATCTCATGATTTTGGGCAATCTCATTCCCTTTGTCCTTGCTTATAAATATCCACAAATCGTCGCATTTGGATATCCAATCATCATTTTTCTGGTTTCTATGGTTTGTGCTATCTATGTTAGCATTCAAACTAAAAAAACAGGTATTACTGCTATCGACCCTGATATGCTGAGCCAGAAAGAACAAAAACAATTGCGCTACCCTGGTCTTAAAGCTGGTCTAGTCTATGGAGTTTTTATGTTCTTTGGCATGCCACTTCTCAATGTCTTAACGGATGATGGCAAGAACTATTTCAACTCTCTTTTCAATCTAGGTCATTTCACATCAATTCTTTTCGCAGCCTTCTTTTTCGGATTAATGATGCAACTTGTCGTCTGGCTTCGCATTCGAAAAGCCAAAAAAGATCAAGACGACTATTAGGAGGAAACTTATGAAATCATTACAAACTTTAATTCTCAGTCATATTTTGGTCAGCATCTTTGTTACCTTTTTCCTAGTTTATGGTCAAGTTACGCGTCCTTTTCTGATAGTCTTCCTTTTAGCCCTTCCGGTCTTGAATAAGGGACAAAGGTTTCAGAAAATCACATCAAAAAAAATACGTCTCTTAAACGCATCTCTCTGCTTTATCCTCGTATCTCTCCCACAACTAATTACGAATTCTATGGATTGGAGATATCTCCTATTTCTAACCATCTGTATCATTTTTAGTTTGGTCTACTTCTATACTCTCTATCAACTCTTTAAAGAAGTTAAGCAAAAAGAATGTTATTAATCGCTCTAAAAATCACCCCCTAACACTTCCTCGTGCTAGGGGTTCTTTTAGTTCCTTAAATATCGTATATACTCTACTAGTACGTAGATGAGGATTGTTAAACAAATGATAGTTTCTAGCCAAACGGCGAGGTTGAGGACCGGAAACTGCAGAATGCCTTGGGACATTTTCAATGAAGTTGCTGTGATGATGGTTGGAAAGGTTAGGGCTGAGAAGGCTGGTTGGAAACCTTGTTTTAAAATCCTTGGCAAGCGACTAAGGACAAAGAAAAAGAAGGTCTGTGATGCAAGGATCATAACTAGTAAAATCCAACTAGGAAGACTGTATCCTCCTACTCTCACTAATGCTGCCAAAAGGAGAGAAAATGGAGCACAATAGATTCCTTCTTGCCCCAGCAAAGCGAGCGGCAACGGATTTTTCCTCAAATCTTGATAAATTAGAGGGTAAAGGATAAGGGTTAAGATAAAACCAAAAATCCAAGCTCCATAGGCAATCCCAACAATCCCCACCACGGGGTAGGTCAAGCTCGCTACTGCTATTCCTACATAAAGAACTGTCCAAGTTGGTGTTGCACTGGCCCTTTGTTTAACCAAGGCATAGTTCTTTGTAAAGTATGAGATGAGATAAACATCTAGAAGAAAAGCAAACCACCAGAGAATCTGTGCAACAATGCTCATGTTCGGGGGTAAGATTCGTAATAAATACGTTGATAAAATCATCCCTGCCATGGGAAAGGTTGCCATTCCTGACAAAACAGGGGCTTTCTTTAATTCCTGCTTACTTTCATGCCAGTTATTGAGGTGGCTCACCCAAAAATAAAACCACAAAATCAAGCCTGACAAACTAAAGATGTGTGATAAAAGCGGAAAAATATCCAAAATGAGATTTCCTGCTCCAGCCAATCCCAATAAACAACCTGAAAAGGCTAAGGGGAGTTTTTTCATACCAACCTCCGAAAATGACGTTACTATCAGTATAGCATAAATAAAGCTCAGTTAGACAAGCCTTCATCAATTTTTTTTGGCTATAAAACGATTGTCCCCTTTTAAAATACTCACTAACAATAATGATTAAAATAAATTCATCAAAAAAGTACCTATCACTTGATAGGTACTCTTTTGACATTTCATTCTATAGCTTGGTTAGCCTTTAAAGGTTACGATAGTCGCTCCAGAACCACCTGCATTTTGTGGCGCATAGCCAAAGCTCTTGACTTGCTTGTTTCTTTGGAGGTATTTGGTTACTCCTTCACGGATGACTCCTGTACCGATACCATGGATGATGTCTACTTGAGCCATATTGTTGAGTAGAGCTTGGTCGATAAAGGCATCCAAGGCTTCCATAGCTTCCTCATAACGTTTGCCACGAAGGTCTAGTCGAGCCTGTGGACCTTTACCACCTGCCCGTTTGACAACGTTGACTTGTTTTTTCTTGACTGGTGCTTCTTGCTGAGCCTGAACCAAGTCAAACTCTCTTTCCTCAAGGGTCATCTTAATCAAGCCAACTTGAGCCTCCCAGCGACCATCCTTGAGTTGATTGGTCAAGGTACCTCGTTGACCATAGCTTAAAACGATGATATCATCCCCAACTCTTGGAGCTCGTTTTTTCTTAGCCTTTTGGAGGACTTTATTTTTAGAAAGATCAACTTTTTCAGGTGCTAACTTCTTGAGTTTGGCCTTGGCTTCGATAATTTCATGTGGTTTTAGTTGAGATTTACTGTGAAGATTTTTTAGAATATCATCACTTTCTGCCAGAGCTAAGTCAACAATCTCCGCAGCTTGCTCACGCGCCTTATTGAGTTCAGTTTCCTTTTCACGATTGAGCTCGTTATAAAGTTTTTTAAGGGCACGATTCATCTTGAGGTTTTCTTGCTCGACTTGGCGAATATTTTCAAGACGTTTACGGCTTTCAAGCGTCTGCTCTTCCAATTGCTCAATAATACGATTGACATCATTGTCTTGGTTAATCTGCTTGCTAGCGTCACCTACGATGACATCTGACAAGCCGAGACGTTTAGCAATCTCAAAGGCGTTGCTTCGACCAGGTACGCCTTGCATAAAGCGATAGGTCGGGCGCAAACTAGCTGTATCAAACTCCATGCTGGCATTCTGAACATAAGCCGTTTCAATCCCATAGGCCTTGAGTTCAGGATAGTGAGTGGTTGCCATAGTCTTGACCTGACGCAAGCGCAAGTCTTCTAGGATAGACATGGCAAGGGCTGCACCTTCTTGGGGGTCTGTTCCTGCTCCAAGCTCATCTAGCAACAAAAGCGAGTTTTGATTGACCTTACCAAGAATATCAACGATATTGGTCATGTGACTAGAGAAGGTTGAAAGACTTTGTTCGATGGATTGTTCGTCTCCAATATCCGCAAAGACCTCCTCAAAAATTCCCACACGACTTCCCTTATCCGCCAAAATCGGCAAACCTGACTGAGCCATCAATTGCGTCAAACCTAAGGTTTTAAGCATAATGGTCTTACCACCCGTATTGGGACCAGTGATGACGATGGCTGTTAGATCTTTACCAAAGTGTACATCATTAGCAACAGCATTTTGCACCAAGGGATGACGAACATGGAGGAGTTGAATCTCCTGGTCCTCAGAGACTTGAGGAACTACTGCTCCTGTCTCTTGGATAAAGCGAACCTTAGCCCGAATCAAGTCTAAATGTCCGATAATCCAGGCATCATTAGCAATTTCAGCCGCATGAGGTCGCACTCGCTCAGAGAGTTCCTGAAGAATGCGCATCATCTCATAGCGTTCGTCTGCACGTAGACTTGCGATTTCTTCACTCAGCTTGACTACTTCACGCGGTTCGATATAGACAGTGTTCCCGCTGGCAGAAATATCATGAACCACACCAGCAATCTTATTACGATAGGTATTTTTGACTGGAAGAACTTGGCGACCATTTCTACTAGCGATGATACCTTCTGTCAACATCTGAGCCTTTTGTTTGAGAAGTTCTTGCAAGACGTCACGAACTTGGCTCTCGCTATCATGGATTTTACGACGGATTCGTGCTAGTTCTTCACTAGCAAAATTCTCAATAAATCCAGCTTCATTGATGGCTTGGAGATTTCCCTGCAGATGTGGAAAATCATGAAGTTTCTCAAACCAATTTGCCAAGTGGTCCAAGCGGACATTTTCAAGATTATCATAGAAGTTTTTGAGTTCACGGCTGGCAAATATGACACGTTTGAGAAGGAGAAATTCCTCTATGTTGAGATCAGCACCCATCTCCAAACGTTTGCAGGTAGCCGCAATATCTTTTGTTGCCGAAATACTGAAATGAGGATGCTCAACAAAGAGTTCTTGCATCTCCTTCATCTCTGCAAAGGCCTGTCTAATTTTATCAGCTTTATCTGTTGGGACTAGCTCTTTTAACTGTTCTAGTCCTTGTTCCGTCAAAAGATGAGGTTCAAATAAAGCCTTGACCTTGTTAAATTCTAACGTTTCTAGTATTTTTGTATTCATCTTATTTCCTTAGTATAAAAAGTTATGGCTTTTCTTATTTTCAACTCTTTAAATCAATCTCTTACTTTTCGAAATTGTAAACAAAAGGCTAGGAATAGTTCCCGCCCTTTTTAACCGATTATTTTAGTAACCCAAAGCTGTTTAATAAAATTAGTTGTGAATGGAATGCTTTGGATGATATGTCTAGCTACAAAGCTATTTTCAAGTGAATTTTGAACAATTTGTAATGGCACAGTTGCGAGAATCGTTAGCATCATCTGGAAGACAAACAAGGTCACACCGATTGATAGCACACCCGCACCGATACGGTAGTATGTCCCATCAAGTATCTTACTTGGTACTAGGTTTAGAAAAAGACCAAGCAAACGGCCGATGCAGTAAAAAATCGTAAAGGCTAAGAGGAAGCCGACACCTGCATAAAAAACCTTATCTAGTTGGAAAAGTTGATTGGATGGGAAAAAGAAAGTTCCCTGTCCTTCCTGCGGATTAGCATAAGGGATTAATAAATTGAACTTCTGCCCTAAAGCTAGGTAATATTTGCTTGCAAAATAAGCAGAGACAATCGTTGCTACAAGATAATATGCTTGCAAAATAATTCCTCTGCGGTAGCCAATATAAAAGCTCCAAGCAAGGATTAATAAGAGTAGAATGGAAATCATAGGGAATCCTCAATCTTACTCTGCTCTTGTTTAGCCGCAACCACTTTATAACGGAGCGATTCTAACTCTTGCTCCTTGTCATCAAATTCAATCTCACGGCTGAGCTGTGTTGACAAGCAGTTAACCGCTAAGAGAATAGCTACTGTCTCATCATCAGCTCCAGGCATTTGTTCTTTGATTGCTTCATACTTTTCCGTCGCAACTTTAGCAATCTCCTCCATGAAAAGATTGTCATGTTCAGTTGTCAGCGTTAATGTTTTTTTCCCAAATGTAAACTTGAATCGATTTAAATTTGCCATAAAATTCACCTCAAGATATTATACCAAATTTCACTAAGTTTGTCAGTTTTTTCCAATTCTAGCGCTTTTATGGTACAATAAAGACTATGGCAAGTATCACATTAACTCCGAGCGAAAAGGAAATTCAGGCTTTTGTTCAAGAACATGAACAAGCACTCACTCCTAGTAAAAATCCTTATATTCGCTACTTTTTAAAACTTCCTCAAGCCAGCGTTTTCGTCTATACATCTGGGAAAGTCCTCTTGCAAGGAGAAGCTGCTGAAAGCTATGCTAGCTTTTTTGGTTATCAAGTAGCACAAATAGTTAGTGGGCAAAATTTCCCCTTGATTGGAACAGATGAGGTTGGAAATGGTTCCTACTTCGGTGGTCTGGCTGTAGTGGCGTCATTTGTAACTCCTAATCAGCATGACTTTTTACGAAAACTCGGGGTTGGAGATTCTAAAACACTAACTGACCAAAAGATTCGTCAGCTTGCCCCCCTTCTTAAGGAGAAGATTCGGCATCAAGCACTCCTTCTTTCGCCAAGTAAGTATAACGAAGTCATTGGTGAGCGCTATAATGCTGTTTCTGTCAAGGTAGCTCTTCACAATCAAGCAATCTTTCTCCTCCTTCAAAAAGGAGTCCAACCAGAAAAGATTGTCATTGATGCCTTTACGAGTGCTCAAAACTATGATAAGTACTTAAAAAATGAAGCCAATCATTTCTCAAATCCAGTTACACTTGAGGAAAAAGCTGAAAGTAAATACTTGGCTGTAGCAGTTAGCTCCATCATAGCGCGTGACCTCTTCCTAGAAAATCTTGAAAGCCTAGGGCAAGAGTTAGGTTACAAACTTCCTAGTGGTGCTGGTGCTGCTTCTGATAAGGTTGCCAGTCAAATATTAAAAGCATATGGAATGAAGGGCCTTAATTTCTGCGCCAAACTTCATTTTAAAAATACTGAAAAAGCCAAAAAACTTCTATAGAGGTGAACCATGAAATATTTTAAATCATTTATAAGAGAGTGGGGAGTTTTCTTCCTAATTATTGCCTTAGTAGGTCTCAGCCGTCTCTTTCTCTGGAGCAATGTTCGTGTAGAAGGACACTCTATGGACCCTACTCTAGCTGATGGAGAAATTCTCTTCGTTGTCAAACATCTCCCTATCGATCGCTTTGATATAGTTGTCGCTCATGAGGATGAAGGGAATAAAGATATCGTGAAGCGAGTCATCGGATTGCCAGGTGATACCATCCGTTACGAAAATGATAAGCTCTACATCAACAATCAAGAAACCGATGAGCCTTACCTAGCAGATTATCTCAAACGCTTTAAAGAGGATAAACTCCAATCAACCTATACCGGAGATAGCTGGGATGGGAAAAAAGGCGAGTACTTCAGAAGTCTTGCTGAAAAAGCTGATGCCTTTACCTTAGATGTTAACTTCAATACTAGCTTTACCTTCACTGTTCCAGAAGGACAATACCTCCTACTTGGTGATGACCGTCTGGTATCTAGTGATAGCCGACATGTTGGTACTTTTAAAGCAAAAGATATTATTGGAGAGGCAAAATTCCGTTTCTGGCCACTCAAACGTATCGGAACATTTTAAGAACACTAAGAGGCCGAGAACACGAATCTCAGCCTCTTCTCATTCTATTCTGAATGATAGATTTCATTCAGGAATGTAAAGGAATTATATGGAAGTCTATTTTACAGGTAAGATTGAACGTATTATTTTTGAAAATGTCAGTAATTTTTATCGTATTCTCCTCCTAGATATCGAAGACACCAATGCTGAGGACTTTGATGATTTCGAGATCATTGTTACAGG
Source organism: Streptococcus infantis (assembly GCF_015546995.1). Taxonomy (GTDB): domain Bacteria; phylum Bacillota; class Bacilli; order Lactobacillales; family Streptococcaceae; genus Streptococcus; species Streptococcus infantis_J. Next base: position 48,302 of record NZ_JADMUH010000012.1, on the reverse strand, counting down.
GACCATGGCTGATGTTATCGAGGGAGAAGAATACACTTTCTGGGGACAGATTGTCCAACACTCCAAATACGGAGAACAACTGCAGATTTCCCGTTACGAAAGAGCAAAACCAACTAGTAAGGGATTGGTCAAATATTTCTCTAGTAGTCATTTCAAAGGGATTGGTCTCAAAACTGCTCAGAAGATTGTGGAACTCTATGGAGAAAATACCATTGATGAAATCCTAGAACATCCTGAAAAACTTGAGACTATCTCAGGGCTGTCTTCAAAAAGTCGTGAGGCCTTTGTATCCACACTCCGTCTCAACTACGGGACTGAAATGGTTTTAGCCAAGCTTGCCAACTACGGAATCCCTAATAAATTAGCTATTCAAATTCAGGATACCTACAAAGAGGAAACTATCGATATCGTTGAAAATTATCCCTACCAGTTGGTAGAAGATATCAAGGGTTTGGGTTTTACCATCGCAGACCAATTGGCGCAAGAATTGGGCATTGAAAGTCAGGCACCTGAACGTTTCCGAGCAGGACTCATTCATAGCCTTTTAAACGCTTGTATGGAAAGTGGGGATACTTATGTTGAAGCCAGAGATCTATTGGAGAAGACTCTAAATCTACTTGAATCCTCACGTCCCGTGGAATTAGAGCCCAGCCAACTCGCTCAAGAATTGTCCAATCTCATTGAAGAAGAAAAAGTCCAACAAGTTGATACGAGAATCTTTGACAACAGCCTCTTTTTCGCTGAAGAGGGAATTCACAATCACCTCATTCGCATCCTTGAAAAAGAAGAACCCAATAAACATGAAATAGAAATCATCCAGGATCATATCGCAACTGTTGAGGAAGAATTAGGCATTCAATACGATGCCTTTCAAAAGCAGGCTATCTGCGACGCTATCCAAAACAAGGTCTTTATCCTGACAGGTGGACCTGGTACCGGAAAAACCACTGTTATCAATGGGATTATTGCCGTCTATGCTCTATTAGAAGGACTGGACCTTCGAAAGAAAAGTAATCTACCTATTCTCCTTGCTGCTCCAACCGGTCGTGCAGCACGTCGTATGAATGAACTAACAGGCTTGCCGAGTGCAACCATTCACCGCCACTTGGGTATGACTGGTGACGACGACACAAGCCATTTAGAAGATTATCTAGATGCTGACTTTATCATCGTAGACGAGTTCTCTATGGTAGATACTTGGCTAGCCAATCAACTTTTCTCAAATATTTCCTCTACTAGTAAAATTCTCATCGTTGGAGATAGTGATCAGTTGCCATCGGTTAGCCCAGGTCAAGTTCTGGCTGACTTACTCCAAATTCCAAGTATTCCGCAAACACGCTTGGAAAGAATCTACCGTCAGAGCGAAGAATCAACCATTGTCACACTTGCGAGTCAGATTCGTCAGGGAATTTTACCTGCAGATTTCACTCAGAAAAAGGCAGACCGTTCCTACTTTGAAATCGCTAGCAACCAGATCCCAGCGACCATTGAAAAAATCCTAGACGCTGCCATCAGAAGTGGCATCCCTGCACGAGACATCCAAGTTCTAGCTCCTATGTATCGTGGAGCAGCAGGAATCGATTCCATCAATCAACTCATGCAAGAACTGCTCAATCCTCTTCAAAAGGGACAGATTAGTTTTGAAGCAAGTCAGTTTCAGTATCGTAGTGGTGATAAGGTCATTCATTTGGTTAACGATGCAGAAGTCAACGTTTTTAACGGAGACTTAGGCTACATCACGGACCTCATTCCTGGAAAATACACTGAATCTAAACAAGATGAAATGATGATTGATTTTGATGGGAACGAAGTCGTCTATCCACGCAACGAATGGTATAAAATTCGTCTTGCCTACGCCATGAGTATCCATAAATCTCAAGGAAGTGAATTCCCCGTTGTGTTTCTTCCCATCACCAGTGCTAGCAAGCGTATGCTGGAGCGTAACCTTATCTACACTGCTATTACTCGGGCTAAAAGCAAACTCATTCTACTCGGTGAACTTCAAGCCTTTGATTATGCGACTAAACATATCGGAACTGCTCGAAAAACCTATCTGATTGAACGTTTCAGCGACTTAACTGAAAGCTCTCAAGAAGTAAATGAGCCAATTCTTGAAACAGAAAACCAGATTGATCCTCATCAACCTTACATCCTAACTGAAGATAACTGGACTAGTATCCCAGCCATGATTGGGATTAGCCAAGATGACCTTGAGGAGTTTTTCGGAAAATAAAGCACAAAAAAACCACCGAATCCGGTGGTTTTTTATCTTTTCAGATTATTTTACTGTTGCAGTGCTTGTGATCAATTCAACAGCTTTTTTAATTGTGATATCGTGTTTCAACATGTCAGCTGAAAGCAAGCTTTGTACTTGGGCAACTTCCATGTTGTAATCTGCAGCCAATTGCTCGATTTCTTTTTGGATTTCTTCTTCAGTAGCGTCAAATCCTTCAGCTTTCGCAACTGCTTCGATAACAAGGTTAGTCTTCGTACGTGACTCAGCTTCTGCTTCGTATTGTTTGTGAAGGTCTTCTTGAGTAGTTCCAGTGATTTGGAAGTACATGTCAGGGTTGATACCTTGACGTTGCAAGTTTCCAAGGAATTCATTTACTGAACGGTGAACTTCTTCGTGAATCATTTCTTCTGGAAGGTCAACGATTTCAGCGTTTTCTACAGCTTTATCGATTGCAGCACCTTCAACAGCATCAGTGTATGCTTCTTCTTTAGCAGCAGCTAATTCTTTGCGGTATTTTTCTTTCAATTCAACAAGAGTTTCAACTTCTTCGTCGATATCTTTTGCAAGTTCATCGTCAAGAGCTGGAACTTCTTTAGCTTTAACTTCGTGGATAGTTGTTACGAATTTAGCTTCTTTACCTGCAAGGTCTTCTGCTTGGTAGTCTTCTGGGAATGTTACGATAACGTCAACAGTTTCACCAGCTGAATGTCCAACTAATTGGTCTTCGAAACCAGGGATAAATTGACCTGAACCAAGTCCAAGTGAGAAGTTTTCACCTTTTCCGCCGTCAAATTCAACACCGTCGATAGAACCAACAAAGTCAATAACAACAGTGTCGCCGTTTTCAGCAGCACCTTCTTTGATCACCAATTCAGCCAAGTTATTGCGTTCACGTTCGATACGCTCTTCAACATCAGCGTCCGTTACTTCTTTATCTACATCAACTGATACTTCAAGGTTTTTGTATTCACCCAATTTAACCTCAGGTTTTGTAACAACTTCAGCAGTGATAACCCAATCTTGACCTTTTTCCATAGAAGTTACGTCGATTTTTGGTTGAGCAACTACTTCAAGACCAGCTTCTTTAACAGCTGCTTCATAAGCGTCTGGTAAAAGAGCGTTCATTGCATCTTGGTAAAGTGCTTCCTCACCAAATTTTTGGTCGAAGATAGGACGTGGAAGGTGACCTTTACGGAAACCTGGAACGTTAAGAGTTTTCTTTACTGAGTTAAATACACGGTCCAATTCTGGTTTGATTTGGTCTTGAGAGATAGTGAAAGTCAAGACACCACGGTTTGTTTCTTTGTTTTCAAATGATACAGACATTCTGTCATTTCTCCTTAAAATTTTTAATACAGTCCATTATACCACATAGTAGCGAACTTTTTCAAGTAATGGATGCGCTTTTCGTCCATGCTTCAATTACATCCTATATCCCTTAAAATTCATCAGAAGCCACCAAATGATGTTGAAAAGCATAAACTGCTGCCTGGGTACGATCACTGACCTCAAGTTTGGCTAGGATATTGGAGACATGGGTCTTGACTGTCTTTAGGGAGATAAAGAGCTCATCTGCAATGCGCTGATTTTCATAACCCTTGGCAATCAGTTGAAGGACATCGCGTTCACGCGCAGTTAATTCTTCGTGAAGTTCCATATGATTGCGGTGGTATTCTACTTTCTTACTCACCTCTTGTTCGATAGCTAGCTCTCCAGCTGCCACCTTTTGAACAGCATGAAATAATTCATCAGCACTTGACGTCTTAAGCATATAGCCTCTGGCCCCAGCATTCAAGACCGGCATGATTTTTTCATTGTCTAAATAAGAAGACACAATCAAAATTTTAGCCTCCGGCCATTCTTTGAGAATAGCTAGAGTTGCATCAATTCCGTTGACTTCAGGCATAACAATATCCATGACGATCACATCTGGACGAAGCTCCAAGGCCATGGAAATCCCTTCGGCTCCATTAGTTGCTTCTCCGACAACTTCTACATCATCTTGTAGTTCAAAATAACTTTTTAAACCAAGTCGCACCATTTGGTGGTCATCTACTAATAATAGTTTCATTTTATTTCCTTTTGTTAGTCAATCAAGCAAGGGGATCCGAATATCCACTGCCAAACCCTGCTTCGGTGCTGTTAATAGTTGTATGCTCCCTGCCATATCTTCCACTCGTTCTTTGATATTGCGTAGTCCATAGCTTAGTTCATCAACATCATCTAACTGAAAACCGCGACCGTTGTCCACTACTTTCAACTGTAATTCTGTTTCATTCTGATAAAGATAAACATCTAGACAAGAAGCTTGGGCATGACGGAGAGTATTACTAATCAATTCTTGGACGATACGAAAGACATGCTCCTCAATCTTTTTAGGCAATTCGTCTACCTGATATTTAAAACTGACTTTGAGTTCACTTTTTTCTTCCAATTCTTTGAGAAGCAACTGAATCCCCTCAACCAGACTCTTTTGTTCCAGTTCTATCGGTCGTAAATGCAAGAGTAGAATACGTAAATCTCTTTGGGCTGTCTCCAAAATAGCTGTCACACTCTGGAGTTGTGTCTGCATCTTCTCTTTGTCTAATCTGGAAGCTTGTTGACTGAGTCCTGACAAAATCATATGGGCAGCAAAAATTTCTTGGCTAACCGTATCATGCAAGTCACGCGCGATTCGCTTGCGCTCCTTTTCAATAATCACTTCTTCCTTGACCAAGGCTTGATTGTCTGCTTTTTGAATGGCTTCTGTCAATAAACCAAGCTTGCCTGATAAGTTTCTAAAACTTGCGTCTAAATCAGCATCTCCAAGGCTTTTAATATCTTTACCAGTTAGTAGACGATTAAGATTTGCTTGGATTCTTCTTCTTGAAATTTCGTCAACCATTGTCCAAAACAAGACCAATAAAAAGGCTAGAGCAAGGCTAAACATCAAAGCTAGAAATAGGATTTTCTCTGTCTTTTCTAAATCTTGGAAGAGAGAAGTCCATTCCAAATCTAAGACCTTAAAAATGCTTCGAAATAGAAAAGCAACAAAGAGAAAAGAGGTGACACCAATTAAAATATAGGGTTGCTTTTTCATTCTCTCACCACCTCAACATCTCCAACCATAGTTGTCAAAAGAATCTTAACACTCTTGGGACTCTTGAGATAATCTCTGGTTTCTTGATGAAATTGCTCATTACGCAAAGCACGTTTAGGCTGGTCAAAAAAGGTTAAATCTCCGTACAGAGAATTGACACTTAGACTGACTTCAACATCCACTGGTACGATAATCCTAGTCGTACCGACCAGTTTTCTCAAGATGATGACATTATCATGATTGCTCAAAATCACGTGCTCTAGATGAATGGTATCCTTTCCCATAAGGCGAAAGAGATTGATATCATCAAAACGACAAGTCTGGTAACTTGAAAAATGATGGAGATTCCCAAACCAGCGATTTTTCTCCCTCTTTACCGTCACTACTTCTTCAAAAAACAGATTGGTATCTTCTCTTTCCTGGTTCATCATAGGGTAAAGCAGGAACAGGCTGTATATCAAGGCCACAAAGATGGCTAAAATGACAAAGGGATTGAGCATGATGATAAAGAAAAATAAGATGCTCACCGCCACTAAAATAAAGTTATTTCCCTGTTTTCCAGTATAATATCGAATCAGCAGTAAAAACAAGAGCAACATCAGTAGAAAACGGGAAAAATGCTCTGATACCATCATAATCAGAGCTCCTGTTAATAAACAAGCTTCAATAAATAGAAAAATTTGAAATTTTCGCATGTATCCGTCCTCTCTATTTAATTGTATCACAAATCCCAAAAGTCACATCCGTCTGAGGAATGATAAAGAGGTCGGGACTAAAATCCCGACCTCTTTCTTTACATTTGGTCTTTTGCTTCTTTTAATTTTCCATATAGAAGATAGTCGACCTCTTGCAAATCCTCAATTTTTTTACAATTAAGGGCACACATAATCAAGCGTAGGTCTTCCTTCCAGCTTTCAATAATGGAAATAACGACATCAACAGAGTAATTTTCAACCAGCTCTAACATAGTGCGTGATAGACCAACTGCCTTGGCTCCAAACACTAAGCATTTGATGATATCTAGTGGATTGCGAACTCCTCCACTAACCAAAAGTTCCATCTTGTCTTTCCAGTCTTGGGCATTCAGAAGAGCTTGCATGGTCGATTGACCCCAATCATTGAGGTAGTCACGTTGACCACTGCGACGGTTTTCGATATAGGCAAAGCTGGTTCCCCCACGACCAGACAAATCAACGGTTCGTATTCCCATCTCATAAGCCTTAGCAATGGTTTTCACATCCATACCAAAGCCGACTTCTTTTAAAACAAGTGGCATAGAGATTTGCTCAGCATAATCTTTCAGATTATGTTGCCACAATCTAAATTGACGTTCACCCTCTGGCATGAGCAATTCCTGCATGACATTAACATGAATTTGCAAGAGGAGGGGATTCATCTCTTTCACTGTTTGTAATCCTAGTTCTACAGGTTTGTCTAAGCCAATATTGGTTCCAAGAAGGAGGTCAGGGTAACTAGTTTTGACTGAAAAAGAGTCATCTGAAGGATCCTTAAGAGCAGCACTGTAGGAACCTGTTACAAATAAAATCCCACAGGCTTCAGCCACCTGAGCCAATTTTTGATTGATTTCTCTCCCCTTATCGCTTCCACCCGTCATGGCATTGATATAAAAGGGGAAATCCCATTTTCGCCCTGCAAATTCTGTCGAAAGATCAATTTCATCTAAGTCATATAAGGGTAGCGAAGAATGAATCAGTTCAACTTCATCAAAACTATTATAAGAACTGTTTTGTTCAAGGGCATAGCGGATGTGTTCATCCTTCCGATTTGTCGTCATGTTCCATCCTTTCTTGATACAAGAGCTCAATTCCTAAATCAGCCCAGCGTTTTTTCAGTAATGTGGTCGAATCTTGGTCAAAACTAAGTGCTATCCCACAGTCTCCACCACCAGCACCACTGCTCTTAGCAACAGCTTTCAAATCTCGGCTGGCATTTTTTAGTTGTCTGAGCGAAGGTGTGTAAATGTCTGAACTCAAGCCTTCTAAAAGTTGGCTGGCTTGTTCCAGCAAGTCAATAATGGTTTCTTCTTGACCTACCTCCAAAGCCTTTACCAAGTTAGCTACTGTTTCTTTTGAAGCCTGTAAAAAGCTAGAGTTCATATTATCCTTGATTTGCTTGACCATATAACTTGATACAGCCACTTCCTTGGTCCAACCAACCAGAAAATCAAATTTCAAGACCGGTTCAACACTCCTAATAGAAAAGCCCCAATCACGGTCTAATACAGCCTGCAAATCTTCCTTTTCTAGCCATTGTGCCACTTTCTCGCGGTCAAATGACTGATAGAGGACGAGGTTTTCTGATACGATACAGGCAATGTCCCCCATAGAGCCATTATCTCCTCGTTTGAGAAGGACTGCACTCGCCAATTTAAACAAGAGTTCTCTATCAGCTAATCTTTCATAGAAGGCAAGCATGGCCTTGATGACCAAAACAACCACACTGCCACTAGAACCCAAGCCGAATTTCTTCCCCTCACGCTCCATTTTCCCACGAATCTCTAAAGAAAAAGGATGCAGTTCAACTCCTTGGGCAGTTAGATACTCCTCCACCAAGGCAACTGTTTCTTGAATCAAGGTATAAGAAGAATCCGGTCGCAAGTCTACACTATAGGAAAACATATCTGAGTAGAGTCTATAATCATTAGACGCTTTAATATCAGCCGTCATATAGATGGGAATAGCCTTAATTAAGGCTAATTGACCTGGTTCTAAAATGGCATACTCCCCAGCCCAATAGAGCTTCCCACAAGTCTTAACAATCGTCATCTTGGCTCAAATCCTTTGTTTTTGAAACGATTAAGCGATAGCGTTGACCTAAAAGTTCTGACAAATGTTCCAAGTCCTCTTCCAAGCAAAGAACCTTGACATTAGGTCCTGCGTCCATGGTAAAGTAGCAAGATTCTCCTTGTTCTCTAAGCTGACGAACAAAATCCATAGCCTCATAACTAGCATCTGTCAGATAAGAGAAGGAGGGAGTGGCTGTCTTTGTCGTAGCGTGCATAGCCAAGGCGTTTTTCTCTGTTAATTCTCCAACTTTCTTAAAGTCATTTTCCTTGAGGTAGACCAACATATCCTTGTAATCCTGTTCAGATTGACGAACCCACTCATCAAAAGTCGTAGAAGTTTCGACACAGAGCTTCATACCATCTCTACTGGAAATTGGTTTTTTCTGGTCTTCCAAGACCAACATAATCATAGCTAGTTTCAAGTCAGTTTCGACAGGATAAATCTCTCCACTATCCTTGTCCCAGGCTGCCAAGGGGCCATAAAAACTACGAGATGAAGAACCCGATGCAAACTTAGCTTCCAAGGCCAATTCTCTGCGATTCAGCCCAAATTGGAAATAGGCGTTACAAGCTTTGACCAAGGCAGATAAACCACTGGAACTTGAAGAAAGGCCTGCTGCTGTTGGCATATTGTTCTTAGTATCGATACGAACAAACCCTGCTCCTTCAGGACGGTAGCGGTCAATGATTTTACTCATCTTGGCATGCTCAGCTTCGTTTTGCAACTGACCATTGATGTAAAAGGCATCCGCCTTTGCATCTGCTGGTAAAGGAGAAAGTGTCGTCTCCGTATACATATTTTCTAAGGTTAGAGAGATACTGCTAGTCGCAGGAACCATCTCTTTTTCTGCTTTCTTTCCCCAATATTTAATAATAGCAATATTGGCATAGGAACGTACTGTTACAGGCTTTCGATCCATGTCTGAACAGCTCCTTTCTCTTCTAATCTTTCAGCTAAATCTTGAGCTTGGTGATAGTCGGCTACTAAGGCTATGATACAGCCACCTAAACCACCACCACTCATCTTAGCACCTAAAGCACCATGTTGAAGAGCAGTTTCAACCAAGGCATCAGCCTCAAGGCTACTAACTCCTATTTCTTTTAGATTTCCATGTGCTTTTGTTAAAATCTCTCCCAGCATCACGGCATCTCTTGCCTTTATTGCTTCTTCTGCTTGCTGGGTCAACTCTCCAAGTGCATACAAGAAAGGTAAAGCTTCCTTACCCTTGCTCTCTACAACTTGAATAGCTTCACGAGTGTGTCCATAGACTCCTGTATCTGCAATGACCAGATAAGCTGACAAGTCCATGGCTAGTTCTTCAAAACCAACATTCTTGATAAAACGAATAGGCTGGTCACTAAGACAGGTCTTGGCATCCAATCCACTAGGATTCATATGCGCAATCATCTCAGCGCGATTGACCAGAATTTCTAACACATCGTGTGGAAGTTCTGCTTGGTAATAATCAAATACCGCGCGAATAGCCGCAATACTAATGGCTGCCGAAGAACCCATTCCACGTTTTTCTGGAATAGCAGAGTCAATTTGGCAACGGATGTAAGCATCTTTGATATTCAGATACTCGAGGGAAGCATAAACTGCCATGGACAAGGTGTCCTCTTCAAAAAGACGCCATGGTGTCGTTGCCGGTACAACCCGACAGGTCACTTCAACCTCTAAAAGAGGCAAAGAGATGGCTGGATAGCCGTAAACGACTGCATGCTCTCCTATTAAAATAATTTTACTATGTGCCTGACCGACACCAACTTCTTTTGTCATTTAATCCTACTATCAGACGAAAAGCGTCTGTTTCTAGATAAAATTTTAGAACTTTATTCCTTTCTATTTTATTATATTTTCACAAAAAAAGCGATTGTTTCCTTCACAATCGCTTGTTTTCATTACTGAATCCACTCGCCATTATAGTTGACGTAGTAGCCACCTACTGTAGTATTCACAGCTAGGGCACCTGAACTATAGGCATAGTACCATTTCCCATTAACTTGGAACCAGCCTGTCTTCATATCGCCATTGCTTGCATTGAGGTAGTACCAAGTTGAGCCGTCTTGAAGCCAGCCTGTCGCCATAGCTCCTGATGAACGAAGGTAGTACCAATCGCCATTGATAGAAGTCCAACCTGTCATCATATCACCGTTTTGGTCATCTAGGTAATACCAAGTGGAACCTTCTTGATACCAGCCAGTTGCCATAGCACCTGAAGAACGGAGATAGTACCACTTGTTACCAAGATATTGCCAACCCGTTTGCATTGCAGCAGTTGTTGGATCTAGATAGTACCATGGAGCAGCTTTTAGCTTATCTTCATCATATGTAAGAGGAAAATCCTTAACCCAACCACGTGCTAGCTCCCCAACAGTCAATCTGTTGATGCGAGAATCAAAGCCACCATCCTTCTGTAAATAATACCAGTGCCCCTCATCATGAACCCAACCGGTTTTTAAGGTGTGATAACTTCTTTGGTCTTCAAAATAGTAGACTCGTTTCTCTGCTGGACTATCATATTGTTCCCCATGATGCTTGTTGACATTTGTAGCTGTTTTTGCTTCTAAAACTTGCTTACCAACAAATTCTTGTAGCACCCCATCTTGACCAAAGTAAAACCAATCTGGTCTAAAAGCAATATCTTGCCTTATAGAAGAACCAATCGTAACCCCTTCGTGTGGAGCAGGTATATATTGCCAGCCGACAACCATCTCTCCAGATAAAGGATCAAAATAATAGTACTTACCATCAATCACTCGCCAGTAGGTTTCTTTGAGTTCCCCCTTCTTGTAGTAGGTTCTACCATTTTCTTGGACAAATTGCCAACCTTCTGAATCAGTGACATCTGCTAATACTGTACTAGTTGCTAATAGACTAAAGAAAAATACTGCTAGTCCACCTTGCATCATTTTTTTCAAAAATTTCATTCTTGCTTCCTCCAAAATGATTGTAGCAAAGACTGAACTATATGTCAATATATAATGATTTCAAAAAAGCAGTTACACAAGGTAACTGCTTTTCTATTCTTGCATGGTATAACCCACACCACGCACGGTTTTAATGTAACTTTTTTGACCTTTTACGTCAAGTTTGCTACGTAGATAACGGATATAAACATCCACGATATTGGTTTCGGTCGCACTTTCGTACTTCCAAACACTTTCCAGCAACTGCTCTCGAGTTAAAACTTTCTTGCTTCCCATAAGGGTAGCCAAAAGGTCATATTCACGACGTGTGAGGGCGATCATTTCCTCACCACGATAGACAGTATGATGTTCTACGTCCATACGCAGATTGCGATAGGATGTCGGAACCTTCATTTGACTACAGTGTTGGTCGATAAAATCCCGACCTCGGAAAATTGCTGCAATACGAGCCACCAAATCATCAATAATGACTGGCTTGTAGATATATGAAACAGCGAAACGCTGGATTGTTTCAAGTTGGTCTTGCAATTCTTCTCGATGATCCAAGACTATAATAACCGAAGCTGGCTTAGTCCGACTCAACTGTTCTGCAAAACCCTGGGCTGTCATATCCCCTAGATGAGCATTCAGTAAAATCAAGTCATAGTCAGTCTGAAGAGCCATGGAGAGGGCTTTTTGACCCTCTTCTACCTGATCAACTCGGTATTGCTCTTTTTGGAGTTCCAGACTTAAAAAATGAGCTAGATTTCTTTCTTTCTCAAGTAATAAAATCCGTTTCCCCATGGCTGACCTACTTATTTTTCGTCATACCAAGAGTAGTGGAATGTTCCTTCTTTGTCTTTACGTTGGTATGTGTGGGCACCAAAGTAATCACGTTGTGCTTGGATCAAGTTTGCTGGAAGGTCAGCTGAGCGGTAGCTATCAAAGTAAGTGATGGCAGCTGAGAAGGTTGGTACTGGTACACCTGCTTGAACAGCAAGAGCTACGATATCACGAACTGATTGTTGGTACTTAGCTGTTACATCCAAGAAGTACTCATCCAAAAGAAGGTTAGCAAGGTCTGCATCACGGTTGTAAGCATCTGTAATCTTTTGCAAGAAACGAGAACGGATGATACATCCATCGCGCCAGATAGATGCGATATCTGCAAATGGCAAGTTCCAGTTATTTTCTTTAGAAGCTACACGCAATTGCGCAAAACCTTGTGCGTAAGAGATGATTTTTGAGAAGTAAAGGGCTTGACGGATTTTTTCGATCAACTCAGCCTTGTCTCCTTCAAATTTGAAAGCAGCTGGTTTTGGAAGCACCTTGCTAGCGTGTACACGTTCTTCTTTATAAGTTGAAATGTAGCGCGCAAATACTGACTCAGTAATCAGTGACAATGGCACACCAAGGTCAAGAGCTGATTGGCTAGTCCATTTACCTGTTCCCTTGTTTCCTGCAGCATCCAAGATGTAGTCTACGATTGGTCCATCTTGACCTTCATCATCTTTACGGCTCAAGATATCAGCTGTGATTTCAATCAAGTAGCTGTCCAATTCACCCTTGTTCCACTCAGAGAAGATTTCAGACATATCCTCTGCAGAAAGGCCAAGCAAGTGTTGCATCAAGTCATAGCTTTCTGCAATCAATTGCATATCACCGTACTCGATACCATTGTGGACCATTTTCACATAGTGACCAGCTCCATCAGGACCGATGTAAGTCACACATGGTTTACCATCTTCTGGTGCTTTTGCAGAGATTTCTTCAAGAACATCTGCTACCAATTCATAAGCTTCTTTTTGTCCACCAGGCATGATAGAAGGACCTTCAAGGGCACCTTTTTCACCACCAGAAACACCTGTACCAATGAAGTTGATACCAGAGTTCGCCAATTCTTCGTTACGACGGATAGTATCTTTGTAGAAAGTATTTCCTCCATCAATCAAGATATCGCCTTTGTCCAAGTGTGGAAGAAGGGCTTGGATCGTTGCGTCTGTACCAGGTCCTGCTTGAACCATGAGCATAATACGACGTGGTTTTTCAATTGAGTTTACGAAGCTTTCGATATCATAGCTTGGCACAAAGTTCTTTTCAGGATGGCAAGCAACAACATCTTCTGTTTTTTCTTTACTACGGTTATAGATAGCAACTGTGTATCCACGAGATTCAATATTAAGGGCAAGGTTACGACCCATTACGGCCATACCAACAACACCAAAGTTTGCTTTTGTCATGTGACACTCCTCTTATTTAATATGTTTTATTTTATCACGTTTATCTGTGAAAAGAAAGAATTTTATAACAATTTGACTAGTAGTCCAAATCATCCGCATGGCCAGAACCATTCCCAACAAAGTAACCTGTCTTACAGTTAAGGGTGAAGAGATAAGTTCCATCTGGTTTGTAAAGATTATAATAACCATTGCCATTAACGATATTTACAGGTTCCAAGATATATTGGTTTCCAGTGATATATCCACGTGCACGGGATGTCTCAAGTATTCGTTCAAGGACACCATCCGCAAAGGTCCAGGCAGGATTACTACTATCACTTACAGCAGATTGATTATACGGTACTCGACTGACACTTCTTTGCAAATTAACACCTTCGCTTGACAAGCCACTATTAGTAGATGCCGCAGTATCACTTGTTGAAGTAGATGGACTGCTTTCTGTCGTTGGGCTTGACGCTTCCTGGCTTGCTGCTGTTGTCGAAGCTGTTGTTGTACTTGCTAATTGACTCTTACCAAGGCTGATTGCTTTATCTAGAAGTTTATCAATTTCTGTATTACCAGTCTTGATATCTGTAAATTTAGCATCCGCTTTGATTTTTGCATTTGTATCCAAAACACCATCTGTAATAGCTGGAGTTTCAAATTGAGCATTCACTTCTTGGATAGCTTTTATTTGGGTTTCTAAGCTATCGTATTTTGACTTGGCAAGAGTGTATTCTCTCGCTCCCTCAAGTTTGTCTAGAAGTTCCTTCAATTGATTCAGTTGACTAAACTGGCTGTTTTTAAGAGCTGTTTTGTTTTCATCAGTATAAAACGTGTCGTAGAGCGTATTAAATTGTTCATAGACTGACTGATTGCTTACCAAGCCTGAATCTGTCGCCTTCGTTTGAAGCTCTTGAGAAGAACGCGTAATCTGACGATAAACGTAATAGCCACCTCCAAAAATTAAGAGGATTACTAAAATAATAGCTGACAAAATTGCCCATTTCTTTTTATTTTGTGGTTCATCATCTGCTTGAGCAGAACGAGATAAGGGTTGAAGTTGATCTTCATTTCCCTCATAAACCACTGCAACTTCGGAGTTATCAACCTCAGCCATTTCCACAGCTTCCAATTCATCCTTAAAAGGTTGCTCGAGAACTCTCGTTTCCTCTTCTTCGGCTTCTTGGGCAACGATTTCAGTTGTATCTGTGGCTACTGCAAGAGCAATTGCTTCCTCTTCCGGACTTAACACATTTTCTTGTTCAGTAGTTTCTCTCACTTCTTGGATCATATCATCCAAGCTTTGAGTAGACTCCTCTTTTTTCGTTTGTAAATTTTCAAATTTGTCTGCTTCGATTTCTTCACGGTGTTGCTTGATATATTTATCTAAGATAGTATCATCTGGAGTCACACCTGCTTCAACCTCTTCGTTCTTACGAATAGCCTGACCAACCGTTAAATCTTTAGCTTCTTCAAATTCAAATTTAGATTCTTGCTCATCCTTGTGATGGCGATTGCGTCTTTTCTCACTCATTTGCATTCCTTTCTATTTCGACATCTTGTCTTTTCACTCGTTGACCAAAATATTGATATAAATCAACTTTCAAAGTACCATTATAGAGTTTCCGTTTTTTATCAGCCTGACCACCAAATTTACTTTCAAAAGCTTCATCACTGGTCAGGATAAATTTACTCCAGGTTTTGAGTGGAGCAAATACGTCTCCCATCTCAGCATAGAGCTTGGTTACTCCTGCATCATCTGATAAGCGTTCCCCATATGGTGGATTCGAAATAATAACTCCATTAATCTTATCTGTTCGCAAATCCTGCACGCGCATCTGCTTAAAGTGGATATCCTTAGAAACCCCCGCAGCCTGAGCATTTGCCTTAGCAATTTCCACCATGCGGCCATCGATATCACAGCCCATGATGTCTAGCTCAATCTCACGATTAATCTTCTTGCTAGCTTCCGTACGAGTTTCTTGAATCAAACGATCACTAACCCAATTCCATTCTTCGAAAGCAAAGGAGCGGCGTAAGCCTGGCGCCATATTACGAGCAATCATAGCTGCCTCAATACAGAAGGTTCCTGAACCACAGGTTGGATCAATCAAAGGTTTATCTGGATACCAGTTTGATAATTGCAGAATTGCTGCTGCCATGTTCTCTTTAATAGGAGCACCACCTTTTTCAGTACGATAACCTCGTTTGAAAAGACTAGAGCCACTTGTGTCAATCATGATAGTCGCAACATCTTTAAGAATTGAAACCTCTATTTTAAACTCTGGACCATTTTCCATCAGCGGAACACCTTCTGGTCGAGCATAATGTTTCTGCAATTTCTTGACAACTGCCTTTTTAGAAATAGCTTGAACACTGGGTTCATTATGAAGTTTTGATTTGACACACTTAGCCTTAGAGATTGGGAAACGCGCTCCGAGTGGAAGATAGTTTTCCCAATCTAAGGCAAAAACTCCTTGAAAAAGTTCTTCAAATGTTTTAGCGGGAAAAGTCCCAACAACAATCTTAATCCTATCTGCAGCTCTTAGCCACAAATTAGTTTCAATAATTGCCTTTACATCCCCTTCAAAGCGAACGCGACCATTCTCAACTTGACAATCATAGCCAAGTGCACGTACTTCACGACCTACAACAGCCTCTAAACCCGCTGCAGCAGTCGCTATTATATTAAATGTTTGTTTCATGTCAGTCTTTAAAGACCTTTCTCTTGTTCACCTTTAAAAAATGAGGTTGAGAAAATTTCTCAGCCCCAACCTATATGCAATTTTCTATAAGCCATGTTTTGTTCCAGAAGTGACTAGGACCACTTCTTTCGATAATCATCTGTCTACCACTAACAGCTAGAAGCTGCTAGCAGTCAGAGTACTACGTTCGTTTCCGCGCACTCCATGCCCCGACCAAAATTTGGGTTGCTAGCTTGAGGGGTTTACCGCGTTCCACTCTCTCTGTTTCCAGAAAGACTACGTCACTGTGGCACTTTCAGAGCTACTAAAACATATCCGAAAACTTAGTCTCTTCACTCGCCGTAACGATCTCTCGTCCCTAGGCTTATGGTTTCGCCTAGCACAAACACTACAGGCATCACAGCCTGTGCTAGCATGGACTTTCCTCATGAAAAGATAAACTTTCCACGCGATTATCCAAAAATTGCACTACTGAATGATTCTTAGAAATCTGAGTTTTCTACGATTTGTTTACCAAATACTTCTTTTTCAAGACGATTCAAGCGTTTCAAGATATCAAAGTTAGTCATAGAAGTCGTACTTCCAAGCTCAGCAGGTTCAGACGTTACAGATACAGGTGCCGCCTGAGGTTTGTTCGCCAATTCTTCTTTCAATTCTGCGACTTCCAAGCGTAGTGATTTAACCAACGCTGCATAGGTTTCATAATCCTTGATAACATCATCTAAGAATTCATCTACCTCTGCTTTACTGTATCCACGTACTTCTCTTCCGAAATCCTGCTCAAAAATATCCTTTGCTGTAAAAATAATACTTGCCATGTCTCTCTCCATTCTCAGTTACTAGTATTATTATATAAAAAAAGGCAAACAAAAAGCAAGGTCAAAGCCTCAATTTTCGGAAAAATTTTCTGCTATTTCGTTTAAATCCTCAAATGTTAATCTTTTTGTCATATAGTTGTCTTTCTTTTTCATCAGTTCGTAAAAAAATCTCAGTTTTGTTTCATTTTCTTCATCATAAAAAAGATAGGCTCCATCTGTATTTTCAAGTAAGAAAAGTTGATAATCTCGTAATTGACCCTTGTGTTCATAGTTCGGATAGGCGTATTTAACAAAATCAACTTGTTTAAATCCACTAAGTTTGACCCGATTCCCCTCATTCCAGTTTTCCCCATGAGTCTCAAAATCAAAGATAGTCGCAAGTTGGAAACCAAAGTCATCTTTCATATCTCTGGCCACCTCCAAAACCCAGTGTTCAAATCCCAGGGTTCCCGTAAACACCAACCATTTCAATCCTTCGTCAGCCATTTTTTCCAAATCTCTACGAATGGCTTTTTTAATAATTTTTAAACGAATATCTTTGTCATTAAACAATCCTAAATCAAAGCTAGAATAGCCTAAAACCAAGGCTGTATGCATTTTTTCACCCTTTCTGTTGACCTTTGTGGTATAATAGAGTGATGTTATTGTACCAATAAGGAGGACTATGGTCAACTATCCACATAAACTTTCATCTAAACAAAGTAAAACTTCTCTACCTCAAACTAAAAATTTCGCAAATCGAGGTATGAGCTTTGAAAAGATGATTAATGCTACCAATGACTACTATCTATCACATGGAGTAGCAGTTATTCATAAAAAGCCAACCCCAGTTCAGATTGTTCGGGTCGACTACCCTCAACGAAGTCGCGCTAAAATTGTTGAAGCTTATTTTAGACAAGCTTCAACTACTGACTACTCGGGTGTTTATGAAGGATTTTACATTGATTTCGAAGCAAAGGAAACCAGACAAAAAAATGCTTTCCCGATGAAGAACTTCCATTCTCATCAGATACAGCATATGGAACAGGTTCTTGAACAAAAAGGAATTTGCTTCGTCCTAATCCATTTTTCTTCTTATCAGGAAACATATTTATTACCGGCGATTGACCTTATCCGTTTTTATCAACAGGATATGGGAAAAAAATCAATGCCGCTTGATTATATTCGAGAGCATGGTTATGTGATTGAACAACAAGCCTTCCCTCAAATACCTTATCTCGATATCGTCAAACAACATTTACTAGGTGGTAAAACAATATGAACAAACAACTTATCTGGCGCATTGCTAAATATCTAGGAATTGGATTTTTAGCAGCCTTTATCGCTGCAATATTGATTGGTGGAAGTGTCTTCTTCTACTATGTATCTAAAGCACCAGAACTTTCTGAAAGCAAACTTGTCGCAACAACTTCAAGTAAAATTTACGACAGTAAAAACGAATTGATCGCTGACTTAGGAGCCGAGCGTCGTGTCAATGCTCAAAGCAATGAAGTTCCAATTGAATTGGTCAATGCAATTGTCTCTATCGAGGATCACCGTTTTTTTAACCATAGAGGAATCGATAGCATTCGAATAGCTGGAGCTTTCCTGCGAAACTTAACTAGTAGAGGTGGACTCCAAGGTGGTTCAACCTTGACGCAACAGTTGATAAAATTAACTTACTTTTCAACTTCTTCGTCAGACCAAACAATCTCACGTAAGGCCCAAGAAGCTTGGCTAGCTATTCAGTTAGAAAGAACTGCGACCAAGCAGGAAATTTTGACATATTACATCAATAAAGTATACATGTCAAATGGTAACTATGGGATGCAGACTGCTGCTCAAAATTACTATGGTAAAGATTTAAAAGACCTTTCTATTCCACAACTTGCTCTTCTAGCCGGAATGCCACAGGCTCCTAACCAATATGATCCTTATTCCCATCCAGAAGAAGCAACAGAACGTCGTAATCTAGTCCTATCAGAGATGCAAAAGCAAGGTTATTTAACAGCTGAGCAATATGAAACGGCTATAAACACACCTATCACTGATGGTTTACAAAGTCTTAAAGGAAGCAACTCCTACCCTCCATACTTAGACAATTACCTCAAAGAAGTGATTGAACAAGTTGAAACAGAGACAGGCTACAACCTTTTAACCACTGGAATGGATGTCTACACTAACGTAGACCAAGACGTTCAAAAACGACTTTGGGATGTATACAACACGGATGAATATGTAAACTATCCAGATGATGAAATCCAAGCAGCTTCTACCATTATTGATGTATCAAATGGTAAAGTTATTGCTCAACTCGGTTCTCGTCACCAAGCTAGTAACGTATCTTTCGGTATTAACCAAGCTGTTGAAACTAACCGTGACTGGGGTTCTACCATGAAACCAATCACAGACTATGCCCCTGCATTAGAGTATGACATTTATGACTCTACTGCCTACATGCTCAAGGATGTACCATATAACTTCCCAGGTACTAGCACCCCAGTCTACAACTGGGATCATGGTTATTATGGTAACATCACTCTTCAAACTGCTATCCAACAATCTCGTAACGTACCAGCCGTTGAAACTCTCGATAGAGTTGGACTCGATAAAGCCAAAAGATTCTTAAACGGACTTGGTATTGATTATCCAACCATGGTATATGCAAACGCAATTTCAAGTAATACGACGGAATCAGGTAAACAGTACGGTGCAAGTAGTGAAAAAATGGCTGCTGCCTATGCTGCATTTGCTAACGGTGGTATCTACCACAAACCAATGTATATCAATAAAGTTGTCTTTAGCGACGGTAGTTCAAAAGAGTTTTCTGATCAAGGTACTCGTGCTATGAAAGAAACAACCGCCTATATGATGACAGAAATGATGAAAACAGTATTATACTCTGGTACAGGTCGAGACGCTTATATTTCATGGCTTCCACAAGCAGGTAAAACTGGTACATCAAACTACACTGATGAAGAGATTGAAAACCACATTAAAACAAGTCAATTTGTTGCTCCGGATGAAATGTTTGTTGGTTATACCCGTAAATATTCAATGGCAGTCTGGACCGGTTACTCAAACCGCCTTACTCCAATCGTTGGTGATGGCTTTACTGTTGCCACTAGCATCTATCGTTCTATGATGCAATATCTAGCAGAGGACGATCACCCTGGTGATTGGACAATGCCAGAAGGACTTTATAGAAGCGGTGATTACGTCTTTAAGAATGGGGCACGTAGCAACTGGATTCCTCAAACTACCCAACAAGCTACAACAGAAGCTGCTACTACAACGACCGAAAATCCAACTTCAGTTGTTGAAACGACTAATCCAAATACCGCACAGAACCCAACTGCTCCAAATACAAATCAAAATCCTCAACAAAATCAAAATTCTCAAAGACAACAATAATCAATAAAAACCTAGGAAACATCTTCCTAGGTTTTTATTTACCAAAAGATGGAGTTAATCACTAACTCCATCTTCTTTTATTTTACATGGTTTGCAAGATCTTCTTGTGCTTTTTTATTAGATTCTTCTTTTTCTTTCTTCCATTTATCTTGAGCTTTTTGATATTCATCAGCAGTTACTGGTTTATCTTGAAGTTCAAGGTACTTGTACAAGAGGGCTTCACTCATACCCTTGTTACCTGAGTATGCAAATGGAAGGGTGAATGGCACCATCTTAGACAACATTGGACGTCCAGTTTGAGAAGTTGTTGGAATAATCAAAGCGCTATCTGTCAACCAAGCTTGGGCAGCGGCATATTTATCATAACGTTTTGAAACATCTGTGACTTCATTGTCAGCTTCAACAACCATCTTTTCGTAATCTTCCAAACCAACTTGTTTGGCAGCGGCGTTGTTTGTACCAGAATCAAATCCTAGATAAGTCTTAGTATTTTCACCTACAGACGGTTTGATGATATCAAGGTAAGTAGATGGGTCAATGTAGTCTGGAGACCATCCAACGTTATCTGAGAGATCCCAATCTTCTCCAGCAGCTGTTTCAGCAAAGTAGGTAACATTTAAGACTTCATCTTTTTGAAGTTGTTGAATGTCAATGACAACATTGTCAGTTCCTAATGTTGCTTCAAGTGATTGTTTTAACGATTGAACACGTTGTACTTTTGTAGTACTTGTTTGGTCAACTGGCATATCCAAGTGAATTGGGAATTGAACACCCTCTGCTTGGAGAGCTGTCTTAGCTTTAGCAAATTCTGCTTTCGCTTTTTCAGGATTGTAAAGACCATCTTGAGCGTCATCTAGATTGACATCTTTCCACTCATCACCATAGCTTACTAATTTTTCTTTAACTAAGTCACCAAAGTTTTTACCATCAACTTGAACAAATGTTGGTGGTACAAACAAGTTACGAAGAAGTTTTGTTGCTCCACTTTCTCCATTTACTTGAGAAGCATAAGCAGTTCTATCAAAACCAAAGGCAAGAGCTTGACGGAAATCTTTGTTAAGGAGAGCTTTTTTAGTTGATGTCTTTTGCTCATCTGTAGTCTTAGAAGTGTACTTGTAAGACTGACGGTCAATATTTGTCCCAACTAAGTAAGTTGAAGAATCTTGAGGTGTATAAACGATGTTGTCTTTAAACTCTTTTTCGAGTTCAGGATAACTTGCACTTGTTGGGAAGAGACGAGCCATTGAAAAGCTTCCATCTTTGAAGTTTTCTGCAAGTTTGTTATTGTCTTGACCATCCCAGAATGATAGTTTTACTTTATCAATATGAACATTGTCCTTATCCCAGTAGTTTGGATTCTTTTCGAATTCTACTGAAGATTTAGCTACCAATGATTTCAACAAGTAAGGACCGTTATAAAGGATACTGCTTGGATCTGTTGCTTTGGCAAAGTCACTTCCTTTTGAAGTAAGAAATTCTTCATTGACCGGTGCAAGAACACCCATAGTTGTCTTAGAGTTCCAGAAGCTTTCTGGTTTATTCAAAGTGTATTGAACTGTCTGATCATCAATTGCCTTAATTCCAACTTCTGAGAAGTCTTTAACTTCACCTTTCACATATGCATCAAGACCTTTAATAGAATCTTGGACGAGATAAAGGGCTTCTGATTTATTGTCAGCTGCATATTTAAGACCTGTTACAAAGTCTTGAGCTTTCACAGCAGCATACTCTTCACCCTCAGAAGTGTACCACTTGGCATCTTTACGGATTGTATAAGTGTAAGTCAAACCATCTTGAGATACTGACCAGTCTTCTGCCATAGATGGCACAAAGTTTCCATAGCGGTCATTTTCCATCAAACCGTCAATGACGTTACTAGTGATATTAGCAGTTGCAGCCTTACCTGTTGTCAGATAGTTGAGGTTGTCTGGATCTGTTTCATAAACGTAAGAAAAAGTTTTCTCACCTTTTGCACTAGAGCCTGAACCTGAACAAGCTGCCAAAACACCTGACGCTAACAGAGTCACTCCTGCTAGGGCCATTACTTTTGAAAATTTCATAATAAACTCCTTTATGACTTTTTATACATTATAGTCCCTTTTCAGCCATGTGTCAATACAATTTTCAGAATTTTTCAAATTGATTTGAAAATATTTTCTTCCTCCATTTCTAATATGAAAATCTTTTTAGGAAAATTTCAATCATTGACATTTATCAACTATATCTTTATGATATAATGAAAGAAGAAAGTTGAAAGGAAATACCATGTCAAAAGAAGTTATTGTTGAAAGTTTTGAACTAGATCATACGATTGTAAAAGCTCCTTATGTCCGCTTGATTGGAGAAGAGACTGGACCGAAAGGAGATATCATTTCTAACTTTGATATCCGCTTGGTTCAACCAAATGAGGACTCTATCCCTACTGCTGGACTTCATACTATTGAGCACCTCTTGGCTAAGTTAATCCGTACTCGCATCGACGGTATGATTGATTGTTCACCATTTGGTTGTCGTACAGGGTTCCATATGATTATGTGGGGACGTCATTCTAGCGCTGAAATCGCAGCTGTCATCAAGGATTCACTGAAGGAAATCGCTGAAACAACAACTTGGGAAGATGTCCCAGGAACAACTATTGAATCTTGCGGAAACTACAAGGATCACAGCCTCTTTTCTGCTAAGGAATGGGCAAAATTGATTCTCCAACAAGGAATCTCAGACGATGCTTTTGAACGTCATGTCATCTAATAATAAAAAAAGAAACCAGCTTTTGAACTGGTTCCTTTTTTTATTTTCTAAATCTTGATTTAGTCTTTTTCACGAATGACCAAAACACCATCTTCCATGTCAGCTTCTAGGTGTTTAGCATCAAGATTATCCAAGTGGAAATCTGTCACTTTATCTCGGATTTGTTGTTCAACCACACGACGGAGTGGACGAACACCCATGACTTCATCGTAGCCTTCTTCAGTCATGTATTCTTTAGCAGCTTCGCTAACTGCCAAGTCAATGTCTTTCTTAGAAAGAGTCTTGTTAACTTCAACCAACATAAGGTCTACAATCTTAGAAAGATCCTCTTTGCTCAAGTGTGAGAATTCGATGACAGCATTGAAACGGTTAAGGAATTCTGGACGGAAGTAAGGTTTCAAACGATCCATAAGTTCTGGTTTATCAGCATCTTCTGTCAAGTTAGCTTCATAGCCAAAGCCTGCGTTTGAAGTTGCGATAATCACAGTATTCTTGAAGTTTACAGTGTTACCTTGACCATCAGTCAAACGACCATCATCCAAAACTTGGAGGAGAAGTGTGATAACTTGAGGGTCAGCCTTTTCAATTTCGTCGAGAAGGACGATTGAATATGGGTTACGGCGAACACGTTCTGTCAAAGTATTGCTATTGTCATCATAACCAACATAACCAGCTGTTGTACCAATCAATTTAGATACGGCTGTACGGTCGCTATATTCTGACATATCTAAACGGATGATAGCATCTTTCGTTCCGAACATATCAAGAGCCAATTGTTTAGCCAACTCAGTCTTACCAACACCAGTAGGACCTACAAAGAGGAAGCTACCGATTGGACGGTTACCTTCATCAAAACCAGCACGGTTACGACGGATAGCTTTTGCTACTGCCTCAACAGCTTTGTCTTGACCGATAACTTTCGTTTGCAAACGGTGACCCATATCTTTCAATCGTTCGATATCGGTTGCACCCATTTGTGATACTGGGATTCCAGTCATCCGTTCGACAGACTCAGCTACATCATTTACAGTAGCTGTAACCTTGTGATCTTCTGTATGATTAGCAATTTGCTTTTCAAGCTCTTCGATACGGACTTTTGCATTTAGAGCTGCTTCGTAATCTTCTTTAGCCGCAGCTTCTTCTTGTTTAGTTTTTTCCGCTTGAATTTCGTGCTCAACTGCATGTACATCTGTAACTGGGTGTTGTGCTGCCAAGTGAGCAGCTGTCACATCCACAAGGTCAATAGCCTTATCCGGCAAGCTACGTTGTGGAATATATTGTACTGAGTAATCAACAGCCGCTTTCAAAACTTCATCTGGCAAAATAACATTGTGGTGTTGTTGATAAAGATCTCGAATACCTTGAAGAATCTTGAAAGTATCTTCAGCAGATGGAGCATTAACCTTCACTTCGTTGAAACGACGAGCAAGGGCTGCATTTTTCAAGATAGTATTACGGTATTCATCTTGAGTAGTTGCGCCAATCACTGTCAATTCTCCACGTGAAAGAGCTGGTTTCAAGATATCAGCAAGACCTTTAGACCCTTGACCATCACCTGTGCTACCAGCACCAAGAATTTGGTGAATTTCGTCGAAGAAAAGGATAATATTTCCAGCTTCTTTAACTTCGTTTACCAAGTTTTGAATGTTTTCTTCAAAGCTACCACGGTATTGAGTACCAGCTTCAAGTCCAGAAATATCAATAGAAATGATCTCTTTGTTCTTGATTGCTGCAGGAACGTCACCGTTCACGATAGCTTGGGCCAATCCTTCTACTACTGCAGTTTTACCAACACCAGCATCGCCGACGAGAACTGGATTATTTTTTGTGCGACGTGAAAGAATTTCAGAAGTTTCTTGGATTTCTTTATTACGTCCAATAACCGGATCTAACTTACCTTCACGTGCTTCTGCTGTTAAGTTACGTCCAAGTTTTGCAAGAATCCCATCTTGTTTCATACCTTTACCTTGAACGTACTGAGCTTGTTCACTTCCTTCGCTTGGAAGTTGACCGGTTTGACGGTAAATAGCGAATTCTTCAGGTGTTACTTCACGGCCGTTAATCAAGTAACGACGATTTTCTGAACTGTATCCACGCATACCACCCATCAATTGGTTAAATAAATCATCCATGTTGTTAAAGTTATTAAAGTTGTTATTCATATTTCATACCTCGTTTATTTTCAAATTTACTTAGTCAAAATAATTTGACTTTCTCTGACCTTTGTTTTAAAAAATTTAGACTAGCTATTTGCTACTCTACGTATAATTTCAGGTTTTTCTTTATCCAATACAGGTTTTTCGATTGGACTTCTAAAAATACTAATGTTAACCATAGGTTGTACCTCTTTTCTAGGTTTTACCCATACTTTGATCTTAAGATAGTATATACAATCACCTTAAAATCAAGGTTTTCTAAGGACTTTCATGATCCTTATGTTTTTAGTATATCACTTTGGTCAGTTTTAGTCAAGAGATTTGACCAAATTTGACTAATTTTTTTTAAAAAATTTTTATAACAAAAAAACCAGTCAGAGTGACTGGTTTTTGATTTACTATTTATAAATCTTAGCTCAATGCATCATCCATTGAAAGAACTTCGTGGAAGACACGTTGTGTTAATTCAGTTTTTTGTTCTGGAGTGAGGTATTTAGTGTTTACACAGTATCCAGAGATACGTACGATTACGTCTTCACCTGACATGATCTTTTCGTAAACATCGTTCAAGTCCATAACGTTCAAGTTAACGTGTTGTCCACCGTTTTCGAAGTAACCATCAAGGATTGTTACCAAGTTATCAACTTGTTCGTCACGAGTTTTACCAAGAGCACGTGGTGAAACTTGAGTTGTCAATGAGATACCATCAGCTGCATAACCAAAGTCAAGGCTAGCAAGTGAGTTCAAGTTTTGCAACCATCCACCTTTAGCTTTGTTAGATGGGTTAGCACCTGGTGAGAAGAATTCAAGTTTAGACAAGTTCACAGAACCATCTTCGTTGAGGTATACACCTTTGTGGACTGGTGAGTTACCAGTTTGTTTAGAGTAAGCAACGTTAGATGTGATTGTCAAAAGTGATACAGTAGCTTCTGCGTCTTTGTAAAGTTTGTGGCTACGTAGACGAGTTGTGTAAGCTTCGATCAACCATTCTGCCAATTCGTTTGAACGTGGGTCATCTTCACCCCAACGTGGGTATTCACCGATTGTTTCGTAATCGTAGATGTAGCCATTTTCGTCACGGATTGGTTTAACTGTAGCGTACTTGATAGCTGACAATGTATCAACAGTGTTAGCAAATCCACAGATACCGAATCCCATGTTAGCACGTTGTTTAGTTGGCAAGAAGGCCATTTGAACAGCTTCGTAGTTGTACTTATCAGTCATGTAGTGGATGATGTTCAAAGCATCTACGTAAGTGTCAGTCAACCAGTCAAGAGATTTTTCAAAGTTTGCTTTAACTGATTCGAATTCAAGAACTTCGTCACGGATTGGTTCGATGTCAAATACTTTATAGTCTTTATGAACATCATCGTAACCACCGTTCAAACCAGTAAGAAGAGCTTTAAGAACGTTAACGCGAGCACCGAAGTACTGGATGTTGTGACGTTGTTCTTCGTTTTCTGGGTCAAGTGGAGACACACAACATGAGATACAGCTCATTTCACCGTATCCATCTTTAGCCATTGTTGTAACACCTTCGTATTGGATTGAAGAGTGTTTGTGGCTCATGTGCATACAGTAGCGACGGAAGTTGTATGGCAATTTGTCAGTCCAAAGAACTGTCAAGTTTGGTTCTGGAGAGTTACCGATGTTGTCAAGAGTGTTCAAGAAACGGTAGTCCATCTTAGTAACACGGTGACGACCGTCGTTACCCATACCAGCCATAGAAGTTGTGATGAAGGTTGGGTCACCTGAGTACAATTGGTCATAAGCTTTTGTACGAGCAAATTTAACTGTACGAAGTTTCATAACGAAATCATCAATAAATTCTTGGATTTCTGATTCAGTAAATGTACCACGAGCAAGGTCACGTTCTGCGTAGATATCCAATACGATTGGCACACGTCCTAGAGATGTAGCAGCACCGTTGATAACACGGCAGACAGCCATGAAGGCAATGTTTACCCATTGGATAGCTTCTTTAACGTTCATCGCTGGTTTGCGAACGTCAACTCCGTAAAGATCACCCAAGCGTACAACTTGTTGCAATGCTTGATACTGAAGGTTGATTTCTTCACGAAGACGGATTGTTTCTTCATCGATTTCTTCGATTGAGTTCCAATCGTTCACTTTTTCTTGCATCAAGTAGTCTGCACCGTAAAGAGCAAGACGCGCATAAACACCGATGATACGTCCACGTGAGTATGCATCTGGAAGACCAGTTACAGTGTGAGCGTGGCGAGCACGACGGATGTTTGAAGTGTAAGCACGGAAGATACCGTCGTTAACAGTTGTTACATATTTTGTGAAAATTTCGTGAACAGCTGGATCTGGTTCGTATCCGTTTTCTTTCAAAGTAGTTTCAGCCATACGGATACCACCTTTTGGCATGAAGTTCAATTTGAAGAGTTCGTCATTTTGGATACCGAAGATAACTTCGTTTTCTTTGTCGATAAATCCAGCAGGAATATCAGCAATAGAAGTTGGACGAGTGTCCATTGGGAAACGAGTTTCTTCGTAGTGTGCTTTAGTTTCTTCTACGATTTTTTTAATGTGAAGTGAACGCTCTGTTGGTCCTGCAAGGAAGCTTTCATCTCCATCATAAGGTGTGTAGTTAGCTTGTACAAAGCGTGATACACTTGCTTTTTCTTTCCAGTCAACACCTTTAAAGCCTTCCCAGGCTTTGTCAAAAATGTCCTGTGCTTCAACAACTGTCTTAACAACCATGTTAATGTCCTCTTTTATCTTTCTAGTAACAGTCATCTGTTACATTCATGTATTCAGTATACCACACAGTAAACGATTTCAACAAGTGAAATCACCTTTTTTTAACACTTTCTTTTATAATACAGTTGTTGTTTTCGCGATAACTGTATTATAGTTTTGAAAAAGATTTACTTATTTTCTATTTTTTCTGAAAAAGGTTATAATATAGCTAGTAATTCTATCAAAGAAAGGTCATTACATGCTCATATTTCCACTGATGAATGATTTATCTCGTAAAATCATCCATATTGACATGGATGCCTTTTTTGCTGCGGTAGAAATTCGAGACAATCCCAAACTAAAAGGGAAACCCGTTGTTATCGGTAGTGACCCAAGAAAAACAGGAGGTCGCGGAGTTGTTTCGACTTGTAGTTATGAAGCGAGAACCTTTGGCATCCACTCAGCTATGAGTTCCAAAGAGGCCTATGAACGTTGTCCACAAGCCGTTTTCATTTCCGGAAACTACGAAAAATATACTGCTGTTGGTCAACAGATTCGAGCTATTTTTAAACGTTATACGGATAGGATTGAACCTATGAGTATCGACGAAGCCTATCTAGATGTGACTGAAAATAAGCTCGGTATCAAGTCTGCTGTCAAGATTGCTCGCTTAATTCAGCAGGATATTTGGCAAGAACTCCATCTGACCGCTTCTGCCGGTGTATCTTATAATAAGTTTTTAGCTAAAATGGCTAGTGACTATCAAAAACCTCGTGGTTTGACGGTCATTCTTCCTGATGAAGCCGTAGATTTTCTCCAACAAATGGATATCGCTAAATTCCACGGTGTTGGCAAGAAAACAGTTGAAAAACTCCATCAAATGGGTGTATATACGGGTACTGACCTTTTAGAGATTTCTGAAATCACTCTCATTGATCGTTTCGGAAGACTCGGTTTTGACCTTTATCGTAAAGCTCGAGGTATAGATAACTCTCCCGTTAAATCAAATCGTATCCGTAAGTCTATTGGTAAAGAAAAAACTTACAGTAAGATTCTAAGTCTAGATGAAGATATAAAAAAAGAGCTAACTCTCCTTTCGGAAAAAGTGGCCCTTAGTCTTCAAAAACATGAAAAAAGTGGTAAAATCGTCATTTTGAAAATCCGCTATGCTGACTTTTCTACTTTGACAAAACGAAAAACTTTGGAGCAGCAAACGCAAGACCCTGAACAAATTGCTCAAAGCATTATCCAACTCTACGAAACACTGAGTTATAAAGACAAGGGTGTTCGCTTATTGGGTGTCACTGTGACTGGATTCTAAAAACCTTGAAGGAATCTCCCCTCAAGGTTTTTTTCTTATATAAATAATCGAACAAAGCTATAAAGTAGTAAGACACTACCAAGGACGATACGGTATTTACCAAACACTGTAAAGTCGTGTTTTTTGACATAGCTAGTTAAGAAACGAATGGATACCATGCTGACTGCAAAAGCAACTACCATAGCTACCAAGAGCAAGAAGAATTGACCAAAGCTCAACACTTCTCCCGCTTTGATAAATTTAAAAATCTTCAAAGCGCTGGCTCCAAACATAACTGGAATTCCTAGATAGAAGGTAAATTCAGTCACCACTGAACGACTAGTACCGTTCAACAAACCACCTACGATAGTGGCACCTGAACGACTAGTACCTGGCAAAAGGGCCAAGACTTGGAAAAGTCCAATATAGAGGGCTGTTTTATACGGTAATTTGTCTAACTCAGTGACTGTTGGCTCAATTGCTTGCGCTTTGTTGCGTTTTTCAAGAAAGATAAAGGCAACCCCATAAACAATCAACATAATGGCTACTGATACCATATTGTGAAAGTGAGTGTCAAACCAATCATCAAATTTAAAGACTAGAAGCAGAGGTAAAGTCGCAACAAAAACTTTGGACCATAACTGCCAAGTTTTACGAACTTGTACCTTATCCTTACCTAGCTTGAAGGGATTCAGCTTGTTAAAGTAGATAACCATAACGGCTAAGATCGCACCAAGTTGAATAACTACATTAAACATAGACATGAAGGCTTCATTTTGATCTTTATACTGGATAAACTCTTCCGCTAGGATTAAGTGGCCAGTACTTGAAATCGGCAACCATTCCGTAATTCCTTCAACAATACCAAAAAAGATTGATTTTAAAATTTCAATAAAATACATAGATTTCTCCTTTTTCTATCCTCCATTATATCATACTTTTAAAGGCTGTGTTTAGTTTTCTTTAGAAAGCACCAACACTTCCTCCACCGCCACCACCTGAGAAGCCTCCACCAGAGCCACCACTTCCAGATGATACAGAGAAGGTACTTGCTGTATTTGCGACCGAAGTGTATTGATGAATGTGAGCAGTAGACGTATGAAACTGTTTATCCCATCCAGCAGATACATAAAGATTCATATCTGCATTTTCAAGTTGGATATTGCGAAGCTTCATAATTTTATTCACTTTCTTGGCGTATCCATAGAGAGTTGCATAGACCAAAAGGCGATTCCAAAGTGCAATGCTCTCTAGTTCAGCCTTATCAAGATGAGCTATATCCCTAAGCATGTTTTCAAAACTTGTCCAGAGATAAAAGGCTTCTGATCCCTCTTCATTTAAGACTCCATCACGAGACGGCCCTCGAGTCACAAAATGAACCAAAGCACTAGCTAGCAAGCCCATTAAACCGAGTGACAGTAAAGGAAGTGAAAAATAACCATGTGTTTGTAAGCTATAGTAGAAGATGAGAAGGCCGAGAATACCCGTTACAGCCGAACAGACTTTCATTTTTTTCACAAGATTATTTTCTTTTTCCGTCAAAGGACGATAATAACTTGGAATTCGTAAAATGTTCACCTTGTCTCGAACACAACTTTGCATACGTTCAAGTCGTCTCTCGAAAGAACGCTTGAGGTGTAAGCCGAATTCTCGAATATGCTTCTCATCAGCTTCCTTAGCTCCATGGAACAAAACTGAAGAAACTTGATACTCAGGGAAAAGATCTGAAAGAGCCAGTTCTTTATTTGTAGAGAGAGTCATCCGTAGGCATTCCTTCTCAAAATTAGACAAACCTTTTTCACTGTTAATTTTGATCCATGGCTCTTCTTCACCTTGAAAAATGGATAAATGTCTGCGATCGACTAAATCTAACAAAGTTGCCTGGATTAGTTGTTCAAAGCTGAACTTACCAAACTTCTGCTTATTTAGAGGGCTAACTTCCTCTAAGGATGTTGAATAGATTGCTTCTGCCAAAACCATTGGAGGCAGGTCCATTGGGGGTTCGTAGAGACGATGATTCTTTGGATATACCTTTTTAAGAGTCGTATGCTGACGAAATTCTCTATAATAGTGGATTGTTACTAGCAACAGAGCCGTAAAGAAGATTGGAAAAATCCATTTTATCATGACATTGGCCTGGACTTTTTCAGCCTTTATTTCTACCTCAACTCTTTTAAAGTTACTTAGATTATCTTCGTCCAGTCCTTGGCTTGGAGCACTTGAGAAAGCTTCTCTCGGCCAATAGGCATGTAGCTCAACTTGATGGTTTCTAGGAAGATTTTTCATCTTCACTCGATAAATATCGTTTACTTTTTCGACACTACCCTCATTGAGGAGTTTACCAGTATGGAAAAAGAGTTTCTCGGCTGGTTTGTCCGATGTTACTCGAAATTCTAAATCTTTAATATCCCCTGAACTATCTGTCAGTGGTTGCCAATTCAGCTCAGCAATATCCTGATATAAGAAAAGAAGATTTTTCAATTGCCAAGTAACGGTTACCCGAACAGTATCTCCTGCATTTCCTGGATTAAGAATGATGACCTTGTAGCCATCCTCTTCTTCCTTAGTATATGAGAGAACATCCTGAACGATTTGCCCATTTTTAGATACAAGGACAGTTGGGTCATCATCAATCTCAAATCCCTTTGGCATCTTCCCTGCTTTACCGAGCCCAATCAATTGACCATTAAAATCATCTTTAAAATGGTAGGTAATTGTTTCTTGGAAAACTGCTGTATTATCTGCATGAATATTCAAATCCCCCTTATAGGATAGAATGTCGAAGTCTACTGCAAAAACAAGGCTCGGGATAAATAGTAAAAAAGTAAATACCAGGGCAAGTAACCATCTCTTTTTCATCTTACATTCCCTTTCACGTTTTTTCACTATTATATCATTTTTTAGAACTTAAGGTTTGCTTGTATTGAAAATCTCATCATTTTTAGATACAATAGAGGGAGCCATTTTTAGACTAGAAATAGGAGAAAACATGAAAAAATTATGCTTAACTATCCTTGCTAGCCTAGCCCTGACCCTAGGACTAGTTAGCCAGGTCCAAGCCGATGAATATTTACGCATCGGGATGGAAGCAGCTTATGCACCCTTCAACTGGACTCAAGACGACGATAGCAACGGTGCTGTCAAGATTGACGGGACCAACCAGTACGCCAATGGTTATGATGTTCAAATTGCAAAAAAAATCGCTAAAGACCTCGGTAAAGAACCCCTCATTGTTAAGACAAAATGGGAAGGACTTGTTCCAGCTCTGACTTCCGGTAAAATCGATATGATTATCGCTGGTATGAGCCCAACCGCTGAACGCAAGCAAGAAATTGCCTTCTCAAGTAGTTACTACACTAGTGAGCCTGTTCTCGTAGTGAAGAAAGACTCGAGCTACGCTAATGCTACTAGCTTAAATGACTTTAAAGATGCAAAAATCACTTCTCAACAAGGGGTTTACCTTTACGACTTGATTTCTCAAATTCCAGGCGCTAAAAAAGAAACTGCCATGGGTGATTTCGCTCAAATGCGTCAAGCTCTTGAAGCTGGTGTCATTGACGCCTATGTTTCTGAACGCCCAGAGGCTCTAACTGCTGAATCAGCAAATGCCAAATTTAAAATGATTCAGCCTGAACCTGGTTTTAAAACTGGAGAAGAAGATACCTCTATCGCTATCGGTCTTCGTAAGGATGACGAACGTATCAGCCAAATCAATGCTAGCATTGAAACCATCACTAAAGAAGAACAAGTTGCCCTAATGGATCGTATGATTAAAGAACAACCTGTTCAAGCTACAACTACTGAAGAAAACAGCAGTAATTTCTTTAGCCAAGTTGCTAAAATTCTAAGTGAAAACTGGCAACAACTCTTGCGAGGTGCCGGAATCACACTTTTAATTTCCATTATCGGTACTATCGTTGGTCTCGTTATTGGTCTTGCTATCGGTGTTTTCCGTACTGCGCCCCAATCTGAAAATCAATTTTTCTACGTCATACAAAATATGGTTGGTTGGATTCTCAATATCTATATTGAAATTTTCCGTGGAACTCCTATGATTGTACAATCTATGGTTATCTACTATGGAACTGCCCAGGCTTTCGGAATCAACCTAGACCGTACTCTCGCTGCTATCTTTATCGTTTCTATCAATACCGGTGCCTACATGACCGAAATCGTTCGTGGTGGTATCCTAGCTGTTGACAAGGGACAATTTGAAGCAGCAACTGCACTTGGTATGACTCATAATCAAACCATGCGTAAGATCGTTTTACCTCAGGTAGTTCGAAACATTTTACCTGCGACTGGTAATGAGTTCGTCATCAACATCAAGGATACTTCTGTATTGAATGTTATCTCTGTTGTAGAACTTTACTTCTCAGGAAATACGGTAGCAACACAAACCTACCAATACTTCCAAACCTTTACTATTATCGCAGTTATCTACTTTGTCCTCACCTTTACAGTAACACGTATCCTACGCTATATCGAAAAACGGATGGATATGGATACCTACACAACAGGAGCTAACCAAATGCAAACGGAGGATTTGAAATAATGAATCAACCCATTCTTGAAATCAAACACCTCAAAAAATCCTATGGACAAAACGAGGTTCTAAAAAATATCTCTCTCACTATCCATAAAGGAGAAGTTATTTCTATCATTGGAAGTTCCGGTAGTGGTAAATCAACCTTCCTACGTTCGATCAACTTACTTGAAACACCGACTGAAGGCGAAATCCTTTATCATGGTGAAAACGTCCTTGAAAAAGGCTATAACCTCACTCACTATCGAGAAAAACTAGGAATGGTCTTCCAGTCCTTCAACCTCTTTGAAAATCTTAACGTGCTAGAAAATACAATCGTTGCCCAAACAACTGTACTCAAACGTGATCGCTCAGAAGCAGAGAAAGTTGCTAAAGAGAATCTTGAAAAAGTTGGCATGGGAGAACGTTACTGGCAAGCAAAACCTAAACAACTTTCTGGTGGTCAAAAGCAACGTGTTGCCATTGCTCGTGCACTTTCTATGAATCCTGATGCCATTCTCTTTGATGAGCCTACATCAGCTCTTGACCCTGAAATGGTCGGTGAAGTTCTCAAAATCATGCAAGATTTGGCTCAAGAAGGCTTGACCATGATTGTTGTAACACACGAGATGGAATTTGCTCGCGATGTATCAAACCGCGTCATCTTTATGGATAAAGGTGTCATTGCAGAAGAAGGCAAACCAGAAGATCTATTTACTAATCCCAAAGAAGAACGTACAAGAGAATTTTTACAACGCTATCTTCGATAAGAAAAAAGACTGCAATGGCAGTCTTTTTTTATTTCCAAAAATGAAAAGGCAGATTCTTTTCGAACCTGCCTATATCCAAAGACTAATCTTCAAATTTTTCATGATTTTTATTGTAGAAATCAATTAAGCCGAGGGCTGTTTCAAAGGAAATGTTTTTAACTTTTGCACGTCCTTGAGCCAAAGCAATGATAGACATCTCACGCGCATTCGTTTCCTTAGAAATACGATACCCTGTGATCTTCTTATCACGAACCCAGCTAACAACTGCTTCTACTTTTTCAAAGTTAGACTTAGCCATGTTATTCTCCTATTTTTTTCTTTACGCAACTTCATTCTATATGTTTTTATAGTATTTGTCAATTGAAACACATATATTAATAAAGTTATTGCGTTAAGATTATAATTATTTAGCTTTCAAAGCTGATAATATATGGGTTCGAATATCTTCAACTCCATTAGGATTTGCTGGCAAGAATATTGTATTATTTCCTTGTTTATCTGCAAAATTATTCAATGTATCCAAATACTGATTGGTTAATAGGATTGACATAATTTGTTCTTCAGTTAATTCGACATTGGCTCCTTTTAACTCTTTAATAGAATCAGCAAGTCCATCAACAATTGCTTTCCGCTGCTCTGCGATCCCCACACCATGGAGGCGATCTTTTTCTGCCTCAGCTTCTGCCGCTGTAACGATCTTAATTTTATCTGCTTCAGCCAATTCTTGAGCTGCCACTCTCTTACGTTGGGCAGCATTAATTTCGTTCATTGATTGTTTGACTTCTGCATCCGGCTCAACTTTGGTAATGAGCGTCTTAACGATAATATACCCATACGTTGACATTTCTTCCGCTACTTGCTTTTGAACTTCTAATGCAATTTCATCTTTTTTCTCAAACAATTCATCCAAAGTTAACTTAGGAACAGATGAGCGCAATGCATCTTCAATATAAGATTTGATTTGAGCTTCAGGTCTCATCAATTTATAGTAAGCGTCTGTAACGTTTAACTCATTTACACGATACTGAGTTGCGACATTCATAGTCACAAAAACGTTATCTTGGGTTTTGGTTTCAACCACGATCTCACTTTGTAAAAGGCGTAGCTGCACACGAGCTGCAATTTTGTCAATGCCAAATGGTGCCCGTAGATGAATACCACTATTACTTAACTTTTGATACTTACCAAATCGTTCGATAATTGCAACAGACTGTTGACGAACGACATAAACAGAGCTCACTAACATAGCTCCTACAATAAGCATTAGAATCACTAGAACAAGTAAAACTTGTAAAACCATGGGAATCTCCCCCTTTCTTCACTTACATTATAGCACTCGTATATAGGTTAGGCAAATGATATGATAAAAATTTTATAGGATATTAAACAAGCATATTATATAGAGTTTCATTCCCATTCAAGTTAATATAAGACGGATCAAATTTCTCCATTCGGTGAATCAAGCCCGCATAATCATGCTTGTTAGCAAGAGCAATCCCGATTAAGACTGGTCCTGTTCCCTTGCTAGCACGTTTAATATACTCAAAACGTGTGATGTCGTCATTCGGTCCTAAAATATCATTTACAAATTCTCGAAGAGCCCCTGGACGTTGCGGGAAGTTGACCACAAAGTAATGCTTGATACCATCATAAATCAAGGCACGTTCTTCCATCTCTGGCATACGATTGATATCGTTATTCCCTCCAGAGATGATACAACAAATGGTCTTACCTTTTATATAATCTGACAGTACTTCCAAGGCAGCCACACTAGCAGCGCCTGCAGGCTCAGCTACAATCCCCTGTTTAGAGTAAAGATCTATCAAGGTCTCAGAGATTAAACCTTCATCCACTCCGATAAGCGTTTCAACATTTTTACGGGTTGCTTCATAGGTCAATTGTCCAACCTTCTGCACAGCAATCCCGTCTGCAAACTTATCAATTTCTTTGAGTTTAACCGGACCTCCAGCCTCAAATGCTGCCTTCATGGAACGAGCTCCGTTGGCTTCTACACCCAGAACTTCAATAGCCGGATTCGTTTCCTTTATATAAGTAGAAACTCCTGCAATGAGTCCTCCACCTCCTACAGGCACCAAGACAGTATCAAAATCAATGGATTCTTTTCGCGCTTCTTCTAAAATTTCATAAGCTACTGTTCCTTGACCAGCTTGAACATAGGGATCATCAAAAGGATCAATAAAGGTACGATTTTCAGCAACTGTATAGTCTTGAGCTGCCTTGGCCGAAGCATCAAAGGTATCTCCTACCAATTTGATAGTTACAAAATCTCCACCAAAGAAACGAACCTGACCAATTTTCTGTTGAGGCGTTGTAATTGGCATAAAGATTGTTGCAGGAATTTTCATCTCGTTACAAGTGTAGGCAACACCTTGAGCGTGATTTCCCGCTGATGCGCACACTACACCACGTTCACGTTCTTCCTTAGTCAATTGTGAGATGGCATAATAAGCTCCACGAATTTTAAAAGAGCGGACTCGTTGAGCATTTTCTTTTTTGAGATAAATTTTAGCTCCGTATTTTTCTGATAAATAATGATCGTAGTCAAGTGGTGTATTGGCTACGACACCACTCAGAACCTTGTGGGCCTTCACCACATCTTTTGCACTAAGCATAATCTTCTCCTTGATTCTTTTTCAAGATAAAAAGCGGGTTAGGTACCCCCCAACTCGCCTTCTATTTTTATTCTCAAAAATTAGTTGTAGATTTTGAATGCGTCATCGTCGTTTTTACCAACAAATGGCATTGCTTTACGCAACTCTGCACCAACCTTTTCAATTTCAAGGTTAGCTGCTTGTTCACGGTAAGCAGTCAATTTTGGACGTCCAGCTTTGTAGTCGTTGACAAAGTCGTTAGCAAATGTACCATTTTGGATATCAGCAAGAACGGCTTTCATGTTTTCTTTCACTTGTTCAGTGATCACACGTGGACCTGAAACGTAGTCACCGTATTCAGCTGTGTTAGAAATTGATTGACGCATTTTCTTGAATCCACCCTCGTAGATCAAGTCAACGATGAGTTTCATTTCGTGAAGCACTTCAAAGTAAGCCAATTCTGGAGCATATCCAGCTTCAGTCAAGACTTCAAAACCAGCTTCAATAAGGGCAGTCAAACCACCACAAAGAACTGCTTGTTCACCAAACAAATCTTCTTCGGTTTCTTCTTTGTAAGTTGTTTCCAAAAGACCAACGCGTGCTGCACCAACACCTTTACACCAGTCCATAGCGATGTTTTTAGCATTTCCTGTTGCATCTTGGTAGACAGCGTAAAGTGCTGGAACACCAAAGCCTTCTTCGTAAGTACGACGTACCAAGTGGCCTGGTCCTTTAGGAGCACACATGAAGACATCTACATCTGCAGGAACTTTGATGAATTCGAAGTGGATGTTAAAACCATGCGCAAATCCAACTGCATTCCCAGCTTCCAAGTTTGGAGCAATTTCTGCTTCGTACAATTCTTGTTGGATTTCGTCTGGTGCCAAAATCATGATAACATCAGCCAATTTAGTTGCTTCTGCTACTGTATAAGTATCAAAACCATCTTCTTTTGCCTTATCAAATGATTTACCTGGACGAACACCGATAATCACATCGTGACCTGAATCACGCAAGTTTTGAGCATGCGCATGTCCTTGTGAACCATAACCGATAACGGCGATTTTTTTACCGTCAAGTGCTGCTACTTTTACATCTTTTTCGTATTCCATTTGAACTGCCATAGTTTTTCTCTCTTTTCTATTTTTATTGCCTGTTAGGCTAGATTAACAAATTTAGGTTGGATTTTTAATCACGGGTAAATCCAGTTGCACCCGTACGAGCAATATTCTTGATACCGTATGGTCGAATAACACGAATCAAGGCTTCACTCTTTTCTGCATTTCCCGTCATCTGAACGGTAATGGAGCTTGGGGCTACATCGACCACAGTTGCACGGAAAGGTTGAATGATGGCCAAAATTTCTGCTCGCTTCTCAGCTGGTGCAGCAATCTTAACCAAGATAACTTCTCGCTCTAGGTGAGGTTTATCAGTGATATCACGAACACGGATAACGTCGACCTGACGGTTGAGTTGTTTGATGATTTGCTCCACTTCATCGTGAGATGCAACATCAATGATAATGGTAATCCGTGACACATTAGGATTTTCTGTCGCCCCTACCGAGATACTCTCAATATTGACTTGGCGTCTAGACAAAACACCGGTAAAACGATTGAGAACTCCTGACCGGTTTTGAAGTTTGGCTGTTAACATTCTACGCATTAAACTTCACCCCCAACATCTCATGATTACTCTTACCAGCTGGTACCATCGGTAAAACATGCTCTTTACGAGAAATATCTACCTCGATAAACATTGGTACATCTTCCAAGATGACTTCCAAATCCTTTTCTAAGGTTTCAGGATTATCAAATTTATAATTCTTAACTCCATAGGCTTGAGCCATCAATTGGAAATCTGGGAGACTGTCAAAGACTGACT
Source organism: Streptococcus infantis (assembly GCF_015546995.1). Lineage (GTDB taxonomy): Bacteria > Bacillota > Bacilli > Lactobacillales > Streptococcaceae > Streptococcus > Streptococcus infantis_J. The sequence continues at coordinate 9,432 of NZ_JADMUH010000012.1, read as the reverse complement.
CTGATGTTCGCCCATCGTAGAAGGCTTCTTGCCATTGACGAACCATTCCAAGTGAATGGTTATTAAGCATGATGACCTTGATTGGAATCTTGTAGATGTTCAAGATTGCCAATTCCTGATTGGTCATTTGGAAACCACCATCACCGACAAAGAGCACGACCTCCTTATCTGGATTAGCAATTTTTGCTCCAATGGCTGCAGGAACTCCAAATCCCATGGTTCCTAGTCCACCTGAAGTTACGAGTTGACGCTCGTTTTGGTATGGATAGTATTGAGCCGTCCACATTTGGTGTTGTCCGACGTCAGTTACGACAATGGCATCACCCTTAGTCAATTCACCAATTCGTTCAATAACTGCTTGTGGTTGGACGACACGTTCCTTCTTATCATAAGAACGAACACGATTCTTATCTTTGGTAACTTTTTCAATCCATTTTTCAGTGTTGTTACGAACGATTGGCTCCGCTAGTAACTGTTGCAAGGCCTTTTTAGCATCTCCAACAACTGGGATATCAACAGCGATAATCTTACCAATCTCTGCTGGATCGATATCAATATGCGCTACTTTGGCATTCTTCGCAAATGTCTTAGGATTACCAGTCAAACGGTCATCAAAACGACACCCAATCGAAATCATAAAATCAGCTTCTGTCATTGCGATATTAGCTGCAAAGGAACCATGCATACCACCCATTCCTAAAAATAGTGGATGGCTAGTTGCAATTGTCCCCTGTCCCAAAAGACTGGTAACAACAGGAATTTGATAACGCTCTGCAAATTCATTTAACTCCGTAGCAGCCTCTGCATAACTAATCCCACCACCAGCTAACAAAACTGGCTTCTTAGCCTTAGAGAGTTGCTTCAAGATCTTCTTGATTTGCATCTCATTAGGCTCTAAAGTTGGTTGATAACTTGGTAAATCTATCTCTGAAGAATAGACAAAGTCCGTTTCAAGAGCAGAAACATCTTTTGGCAAGTCAATAACAACTGGCCCTGGGCGACCTGTAGTTGCAATATGCACAGCCTCTGTAATCACACGCGGAATATCAACCGTCTCACGAACCTGATAGTTGTACTTGGTAATTGGCATGGTAATACCAACAATATCTGCCTCCTGGAAAGCATCCTTACCGATTCCCGCTCTTGCCACCTGACCTGTGAAGACCAAAAGGGGAACACTGTCACTCATAGCATCTGCAATACCAGTAATGGCATTGGTAGCTCCTGGTCCACTTGTGACGACTGCGACACCAAGTTTTCCTGTTGACTTAGCATAACCTTCTGCTTCATGAAGACAACCTTGTTCATGGCGACCTAGAATATGGCGGATGCCTTTAAAATTATAAATAGCATCATATAAAGGCAATACAGCCCCGCCTGGATAACCAAAAATCGTATCGATTCCTAGGTCACGGAGTGTTTCCAAAACGAGTTCCGAACCTGATTTTGGTGAGTCTAAAATGATTTTCTCCATCGTTCCCCTTTCTCTTCTCTTAAAATGACTTGTTTCTATAATACCATTTTTTCAAAAATTTTCAAGACAAAAGAAACAATTTTCTGAATTTTCTATCTAGATACTTTACAATATCAAATAGATTAGAAAGTTTATACGTATTTTTACCTTTTAATAGAAAAAAGGTTGAGACAAAATGTCCCAACCTTTCGATTATTTACTAATTAAAGTGAGTTAACGTCAACCTTGATACCAACACCTTGAGTAGTTGTGATTGTCAAGCTTGTTACGTAAGTTCCTTTAGCAGTAGCTGGTTTAGCTTTTTGGATTGTTTCGTTGAATGCTTTGAAGTTTTCAACTAACTTGTCAGCTTCAAATGAAACTTTACCGATGATAGCTTGTACGATACCTGCACGGTCAGCACGGTAAGTGATTTTACCACCTTTAGACTCTTCAACTGCTTTTGCAACATCCATTGTTACAGTACCAGTTTTAGGGTTTGGCATCAAGTTACGTGGTCCAAGGACACGTCCAAGACGTCCAACAAGAGCCATCATGTCAGGTGTAGCGATAACTACGTCGAAGTCCAACCAACCGTCGTTGATTTTAGCAACTAGGTCGTCTTCACCAACGAAGTCTGCACCAGCAGCTTTAGCTTCTTCAGCTTTTGCACCACGTGCAAATACAAGAACACGAGCTGTTTTACCAGTACCGTTTGGCAATACCATTGCTCCACGGATTTGTTGGTCAGCTTTTTTAACGTCAATGTTCAAGTTGTAAGCAACTTCTACAGTTGCATCAAATTTTGCAAAGTTAGTTTCTTTTGCAAGAGCTACAGCTTCTTCTACGCTGTATGCTTTTGTGCTGTCGATTTTCTCAAGAGCAGCACGAAGTTGTTTGCTTTTTTTAGCCATTTTCTATTCTCCTTGTAAGTGGTTCAATCGATTTTCATCTCCCACGTCACTTCTCGAAATGATGAAGTCTTGCGGGTTATATAGGGAAGTTATTGATTAGTCAACAACAGTGAATCCCATAGAACGAGCAGTACCTTCGATCATACGCATTGCAGACTCAATGTTTGCAGCGTTCAAATCTGGCATCTTAGTTTCTGCAATTTCTTGTACTTGTGCACGAGTAACTGTAGCAACTTTAGTTTTGTTAGGTGTACCTGATCCTTTTTCAACACCTGCAGCTTTTTTCAAAAGAACAGCAGCTGGTGGTGTCTTAGTAACGAAAGTAAATGATTTATCTTCGTATACTGAGATAACAACTGGAATAATCATACCAGCTTGATCAGCTGTACGAGCGTTGAACTCTTTTGTGAATCCCATGATGTTGATACCAGCTTGACCAAGAGCAGGTCCAACCGGTGGAGCTGGCGTAGCTTTACCAGCAGGGATTTGCAATTTTACAAGTTTTTCGACTTTTTTAGCCATTTCTAAATCCTCCTTTGTGGTTTTGGCGGTAATTTAAAGATTTTTACCTCCCACAAGTATGTTTTACACATACCCTACTATTATACACTAATTTATCCCAAATGCAAGAGAAAAATTCTATTTTTAGAGAAATTTTATAACTGAATTTGCCTATCATTTCGATTTTAAAAGTGTTGCAAACTATGAATTTAAAAACCGCTCTATTTTTGAGCGATTTTTAAAAATAATTTAGCCTAGTTAGTGTCCAGTTTTAAGAGAAAGCCAACCCCAATTTCAGTTCTTCTACTCTCAACAAAACCAAGGGATTCAAAACATCGTCTGGAGGCATGATTGAAATCATAGATTTCCTGAACTTTTAATTCTTTCCATCCCCTTTGACGAGCTAGATCAATCAAGACCTTCAAAACTTTGCGTCCAAGTCCTTGATACTGATAAGTTGGATTGCCAATCACAATAGGAAGATTCTCCTGAGATAAGGTGACATCACCAATGGAAACCACTCCCCCTTTTCTCGAAACTCAATCCAGAACAAATCCCCGTTACTTTCTAAATAGGAATACATGGTATTTAATTTTTCCAAACTATAGGGTATTCTAATGCCGTCTACAAGTTCTACCAAATCCACATCTTGATACCAGCCCAAAGCTGCATCATGATGATCTGCTAAAAAATAGGGAACTAGACGTAAGGAATCATCTATCTGAATGATTTTTGTCATCATTTTCTACTCCTAATACTAGCTCCGCTGCTTGATTAAAACCATCACACCAGTTATACCATTTTGCCTCATATTCATCTTGAGATAAGACATGATTTTTTAAATCCAGAATAGAGTATATCTTTCTTTCCTCACAAGCTTTTGCATAAAGATGATAGATTTCATCACCACCATCTTTATCCCACTCAGCAGAAATCGTATCTTGGCCCATTAACAAAGCCTGATAAGCCCTGTGATGCCCATCTGTAATCAACAAGCAATTTCCAAATGCAAGAATACTAATTGGATCAACATTGATTAGTTTTACCGACTGATAAAGCATCTGAATATCTTGCAACTTCTTCTCTGATAAGTAAAGTTGACTCGGATGAAGATCTTTTATCTTGACTTCCATTTTTACTTCCTCACAAAGGATTAATGCCTACTTCTGCTTGCCTGTAAAGCGCCATTGAAAACGGAGTTTGTCATAAAATGGAAATTCAATAAACAAGATTCCTAGACCTAGACTCAGGCTTGCCAGAACATCTGATGGGTAGTGGACACCAAGATAAACTCTAGAGACAAGAACACTAACTAGGTAAAGTCCTAGTAGTCCTTGTAAAGCTAGCTTTGTAGTAGTGTTTTTCACTCTCTGACCTAGGATAATGATCAAGGAACCGATGAGTAAAGTCACCGCCAGTGAATGCCCACTTGGGAAAGAAAATCCTTTCTCCTCCACTAAGTGTAAAATATCTGGTCGTGGACGTTGATAGAGGTGTTTTAAAGACACAATTAAAATACCAGCCAGACCAAGATTCCCAGCTACCAATAGGCTCTCAGTTTTCCACTTTTTCAGGTAAAAGATAGCAATCAAAATAATAGCCCAACTAATGACAATAGGTAAATCAATCAGACGTGTAATTCCACGAAAAATCAAAGTTAAGGTCTCGGGTAAATCACCTCGAATAGCTGTTTGAACCGAGGAGTCCAATGCTACCAGTTGCTCTGGATAAAACTTAACGACATAACCCAGAATTACAAATAGTAAAAGGGCAAAAGAGCCCTTTGTTAAATATGTTTGTTTATCTTTCATAGTATTTCAAAGTTGGTTTCAAGAGGACAAATAATAACCAGAATGAGAGGGCAAAGATGACACCTTCAATCAAATTGAATGGTAAAACCATTGCCAACAAGTAATTACTAAGTCCTAGAATATTCTCTATATCGAAGTTAGCAAATTTTGCGTACAAAGGTACAGCATAAACGTAGTTTAGAACCAGCATAGCTAAAGTAAGACCAATCGTCCCTGCTAATGAAGCTAGGACAAAACGCATGGTTGTACGCTCTTTTCTCCAAATCAGACCAAAAGCAAGAACAAAGACTCCTAAGGCTACGATATTCATCGGCAAACCAATATAGGTACTAACTCCTTGATTGTTCAGAAGGATTTTCAGCAAGGAGCGAAGAAAAAGTACTCCTAAAGCCGCTGGCAAATCGAGTACTATTAACCCTATCAAAACCGGTAAGATACTGAACTCAATCCTTAAAAAGGATGCCGCCGGTAGAAGCGGAAAGTCAAAGTACATCAACACAAATGAAAGTGCTGATAAAATTGCAATGGTCGAAAGTCGACGTGTGTTTGTCATAACAGGTTCCTCCAATTTTCTATAAAATCAGAAGAAGTTGGAAAGTTTCTCTCTATCTACTCTCTTAACTATCTCAAAAAATAACCTAAGCTTACAAAGAAACTGGTTTTATTTCTATTATAATGAAGCAGAATAGACAAAGCTATCCTTTCGTCTTCTCCCATCCAGACTATACTGTCGGTTGTGGAATCTCACCACATCAGCTTGCGCTCGCGGACTTATTTGGCTAAGATATTTTAGATTTATCTAGACGTCGCAGTCGAAGATAATACTTAAAGTATATCGAGACAAGACAACGAAGAGAAAGCTAAAATAGCTAGTCAAATTTACCGCCGGTCGGGAATCACACCCTGCCCTGAAGACCCTCTAATGATAACAAAAAAAGCTTGCAAGCGCAAGCATTTTATCTCTTATCAGTGTTTATTTCAACTTATCCGTTTCGTAAGTATGAACCAGTTCGAGACCCGCAAAATTTTGTTGACGAAGGGCCTCATAGACAATCATACATACAGTATTGGATACATTGAGACTACGGACATGTTCATCATTCATAGGAATTCTGAGAGCTTTTTCCGGATATTCCCGCATAAATTCCTCAGGCAAACCTTTATCTTCACGTCCAAAAAGAAAATAATGGTTTCCTTCTATCGTGAAGTCAGCATCTGAATAGACCTTTTCTGCAAACTTAGAAATCAAGTAGACTTGACCATCCATTTTTTTCATAAATTCATCTAAACTATCATAAAAATAGATTTCAAGTTTGTCCCAATAGTCTAGCCCAGCTCTCTTCATTTTACGATCATCAATCGGAAAGCCCATCGGTTTGATAATATGAAGGGGCGCATTCGTCGCCGCACAGGTTCGTGCAATATTTCCCGTATTTTGTGGAATTTGTGGTTCAAACAATACAATATGATTGGCCATGCCTTGCTTCCTCTCACTAGTGCAAAAAAATAGCCACACTGCCCGGAGTCAAGCTCAGCAAACAGCGTGGTTAAGGCATCGTTAACTTACCTCACAACAGGTTTGAAGTAAATCAGCGAAACTACTTTTTTAGTATAACACTTTCAGCCTGATTGTCAATAGAAATGACTTGATTTTTTCATTTTTTTTACAAGCATATTTACAAAAGTTAAAATTTCAACTTTCAGCAAGCAATATCATAGAATTTACATAGATTAAGAATTTTCGGAACAAGTTTTTTCATAAACATATGATATTTAAAGCAAAATATTTATTCGAATTCCCCTAATCCCTTTATTAAACAAGGAAACAGTCGGTTGTTGAGTGCATTTTTTTCTAAAAAAAGGTATGATAGAGACATATTGAAAAAGTAGGTTAACTAACTATGAAGATTATTCTTGTCGGAGGGGGAAAAGTAGGTTCTGCCCTCTGTCGTTCACTTGTTGCTGACAACCATGATGTTGTCTTAATTGAACAGAACGAAACTGTTCTAAAATACTTGACCAGCCGTTTTGATATTATGGGAATCGCAGGTAACGGAGCTGACTTTGCGATGTTAGAAGCAGCCAATGTTCAAGATTGTGATATTTTCATTGCCATGACTCAATACGACGAGGTCAACATGGTTTCGGCTGTTTTAGCCAAAAAAATGGGAGCAAAGGAAACCATTGTTCGTGTACGAAATCCTGAATATTCCAACCCTTACTTTAAAGAAAAAAATATTCTTGGATTTTCACTCATTGTAAACCCTGAACTCCTAGCAGCTCGTGCTATCGCTAATATTATAGACTTCCCCAATGCTCTTTCTGTTGAGCGTTTTGCAGGTGGATTAGTCAGCTTAATGGAATTCAAGGTACGAAATTTCAGTAATATTTGTCAGATGTCTATTGCAGATTTTCGTAAAAAGTTTGGTAATGTTATTGTCTGTGCTATCGAACGCGACCACAAACTCATGATTCCTAGTGGAGATATGATTTTAGAAGATAAAGACCGTATCTTCGTGACAGGAAGTCGTGTCGATATGATGCTCTTCCACAACTATATTAAGTCCAGAGTTGTTAAGAGTTTACTCATCATAGGAGCTGGGAAAATTGCTTACTATCTCTTAGGTATGTTAAAAGACAGTCGTATCGATACCAAGGTTATTGAGGTCAATCCTGAAATAGCTGCCTTTTTCAGCGAAAAATTCCCTAAACTCTATATAGTCCAAGGTGATGGAACAACTAAGGACACCCTCTTAGAAGAAAGTGCACAAAACTATGATGCCGTTGCCACTTTGACAGGAGTCGACGAGGAAAATATCATTACCTCTATGTTTTTGGATAACATAGGTGTTCAGAAAAATATTACTAAGGTAAACCGAACAAGCCTATTGGAAATCATTCATGCGACAGATTTCTCAAGTATCATCACCCCTAAAACAATCGCTGTTGATACCATTATGCACTTTATCCATGGTCGTGTAAATGCGCAATATTCTGACCTTCAAGCTATGCACCATCTAGCAAATGGACAGGTAGAAACTCTTCAATTCCTGATCAAGGAAGCCAATAAAATGACTGGCAAGCCTTTATCTCAATTGAAGCTCAAAAAGGATGTCTTGATTGCTGCTATTATCCGCAATGGAAAAACGATCTTCCCAACAGGAGAAGACACACTCCAAGTCGGTGATAAGCTTGTGGTTATCACTTTGCTATCAAACATCACCAAGATTTATGATTTGTTAGAGAGGTAAGCTATGAATAGAAGTATGGTACGCTTTCTTCTTGCAAAACTACTCTTGATTGAAGCTGGGTTACTTTTAGTTCCTGTTGGTATTGCTCTTTACTATCGAGAATCTAATCAAGTTTTTACAGCTCTTTTCTCTACCATCGGGATTCTTGTTGTCCTAGGTCTACTCGGAATCATCAAAAAGCCTAAAAAACAACGTATCTATGCTAAAGAAGGAGTCTTAATTGTTGCCCTATGTTGGATCCTCTGGTCTTTCTTTGGCTCCCTTCCCTTTGTCTTTTCAGGTCAAATCCCCAATTTTATCGATGCCTTCTTCGAAACTAGTTCCGGCTTCACTACTACGGGAGCAACTATCTTAAATGACGTTTCTGTCTTAAGCCGTTCTCTTCTATTTTGGAGAAGTTTCACTCACCTCATCGGAGGTATGGGGGTGCTAGTTTTTGCCCTAGCTATTATGGACAATGCTAAAAATAGCCACTTAGAGGTTATGAAGGCCGAAGTCCCTGGACCAGTATTTGGTAAGGTGGTATCTAAGCTAAAAAATACTGCACAAATCCTCTACATCCTGTATCTGGCAATGTTCGCCCTCTTTGTAGTGATTTATTATCTTGCCGGTATGCCACTCTACGATAGTTTTGTTATCGCTATGGGAACTGCTGGGACTGGTGGTTTCACGGTTTACAATGATGGAATCGCCCACTATAATAGTTCTCTTATTACCTATCTGACGAGTGTTGGGGTCTTGATGTTTGGTGTCAATTTCAACCTCTACTACTATCTCATGCTTCGTCGAGTCAAGGAATTCTTTTTCGATGAGGAGCTTCGTGCTTATCTCTTGATTGTCGTCGTTTCTACCGGCTTAATTACTCTCAATACACTCCACCTTTATAGTGGCGTTTCACAAAGTTTTGAGATGGCCTTCTTCCAAGTTTCTAATATCATCACTACAACTGGTTTCGGTTATGGCAACATTACAAATTGGCCTTTGTTTTCACAATATATTTTACTGATGCTGATGGCGATTGGTGGTTCTGCTGGATCTACTGCTGGTGGTCTCAAAGTAATGCGTGGAGTTATTCTAGCTAAAATTGCTAAAAATCAATTTTTGTCTACCATATCCCCTCACCGTGTTTTAACTCTCCATGTTAATCAAACGGTAGTCGACAAGGACACCCAACATAAGATTCTCAAGTACTTTGTAGTTTACATTATGATTCTACTCAGCTTAATGTTCATTATCAGTTTAGATGCTAACAATTTAATGATTGTTACGAGTGCCGTTTTCAGTTGCTTTAACAATATCGGCCCAATTCTCGGAACAACCTCAAGTTTTTCAATATTTAGTCCGTTTTCAAAACTCCTCCTATCCTTTGTAATGATTGCAGGACGTCTTGAAATTTATCCAATCATATTACTCTTTATGAAGCGAACCTGGTCTAAGCGTTAGCAATGTTATTATCAAAAAGCACATCCCTCATTTTTTGAGGGATGTGCTTTTTGTTGATA
>NZ_JADMUH010000011.1 GCF_015546995.1 Streptococcus infantis | reverse complement strand
CTGCAAAACGCTTGACATATTTTTGAAAGATGATAAAATAATACTCGTAGGGCGAGTAAAATCGCTTTCAAACAAGAACAAATTTTTTTATAAGGAGATTTTTGCAAATGACCAATACAGAAATTGCAAAAAAAGTCATCGAAGCCTTGGGTGGACGTGAGAACGTCAACAGTGTAGCTCACTGTGCGACTCGCCTCCGTGTTATGGTAAAAGATGAAGCGAAAATCAATAAGGATGCTATCGAGAACTTGGAAAAAGTTCAAGGTGCTTTCTTTAACTCAGGTCAATACCAAATCATCTTTGGTACTGGTACAGTAAACAAGATGTACGATGAAGTCGTAGCTCTTGGTTTGCCAACTTCTACAAAATCTGAAATGAAAGCAGAAGCTGCAAAACAAGGAAATTGGTTCCAACGTGCCATCCGTACTTTCGGTGACGTCTTTGTACCTCTTTTGCCAGCAATCGTTGCTACTGGTTTGTTTATGGGAATTCGTGGGGCTATTGTTCAAGATCAAGTTTTGGCTTTGTTTGGAACAACTGCAGAAGCTTTTAAAGCAACAAACTTCTATACCTATTCAGTTGTTTTGACAGATACAGCTTTTGCCTTCTTCCCAGCCTTAATCTGTTGGTCAGCCTTTCGAGTCTTCGGTGGAAATCCATTGCTTGGTTTGGTTCTAGGATTGATGATGGTAAACTCATCCTTACCAAATGCCTGGGCTGTGGCCTCTGGTGACGCTCAACCAATCCTCTTCTTTGGTTTTATCAAAGTTGTCGGCTATCAAAACTCAGTTTTACCAGCCTTCTTCGTTGGTCTGACTGGTGCTAAACTAGAAAAGTGGCTCCGTAAGCGTATTCCAGATGTATTAGATTTACTCCTTGTACCATTCTTGACTTTCTTAGTAATGTCTATTTTGGCCTTGTTTGTCATTGGACCTGTATTCCACGAAGTTGAAAGCTATGTCAAAGTCGCTACTGTTTGGTTGCTCAGTCTTCCAATGGGTCTAGGTGGATTAATCCTTGGTGGTGTTCATCAGGTCATCGTTGTTACAGGTGTTCACCATATCTTCAATCTCTTGGAGGCTAACCTTGTTACTTCTACAGGTTCAGATCCTCTTAATGCTATTATTACAGCAGCTATGACTGCTCAACTTGGAGCAACGCTTGCTGTTGGTGTAAAAACAAAGAATCCCAAAATTAAAGCTCTTGCCTTCCCAGCTGCACTTTCTGCTGGACTTGGTATCACTGAACCAGCTATTTTTGGTATCAATCTTCGCTATGGTAAACCGTTTATCATGGGGCTTATCGCCGGTGCTGCTGGTGGTTGGTTAGCAAACATTCTAGGTTTGGCAGGTACTAGCTTTGGTATTACGATCATTCCTGGAACACTTCTCTATATCAACGGTCAACTCCTTAAGTATGTCTTTATGGTCTTAGTTACAACTGCCCTTGGTTTCGGTTTGACATATGCTTTTGGTTACAAAGAAGAAACAGAAGTTGTTGAAGAAACAGTTTCTGAAGAAACTACAGTGGTAAATGAAGAAGTACCAGCAACTCTTCAAGACGAAACAATCCAAACACCAATCGTTGGTGACGTTGTTGCTCTTTCAAATGTGAATGACCCAGTATTCTCAAGCGGAGCTATGGGACAAGGAATCGCCGTGAAACCTAGTCAAGATGTTGTCTATGCACCAGCTGATGCTGAAGTGACAATCGTCTTCCCAACTGGCCATGCTTATGGATTGAGAACAGCTAACGGTGCTGAAATCTTAATTCACGTTGGTATCGATACTGTTTCAATGAACGGTGAAGGCTTCAACCATAAAGTTGCTCAAGGTGACAAGGTTAAAGCTGGAGATGTTCTTGGAACATTTGACTCAGCTAAGATTGCTGCTGCAGGACTTGATAACACTACTATGGTTATCGTAACAAACACTGCAGACTTTGCTTCAGTAAATCCAGTTGCTTCTGGATCAGTTGCTAAGGGTGACGCAGTCATTGAAGTTAAAGCTTAATAAATCAAAAAACGAACAAATGTCATGTTTGTTCGTTTTTGATTGAATGGTAAAATTTACAGAGGAAAATCTAAAATATTGAGCAATTTTCAGTCTGGAAATATGCTATAATAGAGAAAATAAATACAAGAGGTTTATCATGACAAAACTATACGGAAGTTTGGAAGCGGGCGGTACAAAATTTGTCTGTGCTGTCGGAGATGAAAACTATAACGTTGTAGAAAAGGTACAATTTCCTACAACAACACCTATTGAAACAATCGATAAAACTATAGAGTTCTTCTCAAAATTCGACAATCTTGCAGGACTTGCCATTGGTTCATTTGGTCCAATTGATATCGATAAAAACTCAAAAACTTACGGCTTTATCACAACAACTCCAAAACCTAACTGGGCAAATGTAGACTTGCTTGGTGCTCTTCGTCGCGCTCTAAACGTGCCAATGTACTTCACAACAGACGTAAACAGTTCTGCATACGGTGAAGTGGTTGCTCGTAATAATGCCGGCGGTCGTATTGAAAACTTGGTTTATTACACAATCGGTACAGGTATCGGTGCAGGTGTTATCCAACGTGGCGGGTTTATTGGCGGTGTTGGTCACCCTGAGATGGGTCATTATTATGTGGCTAGACACCCAATGGACATTGAAAAAGAATTTAAAGGTGTTTGTCCTTTCCATAATGGATGTTTGGAAGGTTATGCAGCTGGTCCAAGTTTGGAAGCTCGTACAGGTGTTCGTGGGGAAAACATTGAACTCAACAACTCTGTCTGGGATGTTCAAGCCTACTACATTGCTCAAGCTGCAGTGAATGCGACTGTAACTTTCCGTCCAGATGTCATCGTCTTTGGTGGTGGGGTTATGGCTCAACAACATATGCTTGACCGCGTACGTGAGAAATTCACAGCCCTACTCAATGGCTACCTACCAGTTCCAGATGTACGTGACTATATCGTGACTCCAGCTGTTGCTGGCAATGGTTCAGCTACACTAGGAAACTTCGTTCTTGCTAAGAGCGTTGCAAAATAAGAATATAAAAAATTCCCAACTGAGAAAGTTGGGAGTTTTGCTTTAGTCTTTTTCTATTTTGGTTTCCTGATGGAAAATATTTTGCCAAGTTTCGTGGCGGCGCCAGATACTGGTATGAATGGTATCACCGACTTGGTAGCGGATGAGTTTAGTCTTTTGACTGATAGAAGTTAGATGAAGCTCCTTGATAGCAGAGGTTAATTCTTTTTCAGACTTATAGGCATCTTTGTCCAGTTCTTGTCCGTCCTGGCGGATATAAATGAAGTCTTCTGCAAGTAATTCCTCCAGTTGATTTCCTTGGTCAATCAGTTGCTCTCTCATGAGCAATTTTTTATAGACATTATCTAGGATTTCATCCTCAGGGATTGGTGCTGGTTCGATATGAATGTCTGTATCAAAGACACCAAAGCGTTCTGATAACATGGATTCGACCTGGTCCGCAATTTCGTGACTTTCAAAAACAGACAGATCTGGGTTCATTTCAAGTGTGATGTCCAGATAAATATTGCTTCCGTAGGTACGACCCCTTTGAGATTTGACCTTGCTAATCTTAGGAATTTCCATGATAGCCTTTTGGTAATCTTCTAGCAAGTGTTCATCAAAACCATCAGAAAGGCTGAAGGATGACTCGATAAAGATATCATAAGCAGTTTTAAGAATAAAGAAGGTAATGATAATAGCGACCAACTTATCCACGATTGGATAGTTGAAGCTACTAGCCAGGATAGCAATAGAAGTTCCAAGAGATGTTACCGCATCTGATAAATTATCCTTAGCGGCTGCCTTGAGGGCCTTTGATTTAGCTTGCTTACTCAGATGGGTATTGTAGAGATAAACGGCAAACATGATGATAGCAGAGATGACTCCCAGAGTCGCACCAAGTGGGTCAATGACCGTTTGTTCTCGGCTGAGTATCTTTTGAATGGTGTCACGTAGAACATCAAAGCCAACGTAAAACATGATGATGGAAGTGATGAGACTTGCCAAATCCTCTATTTTCCAGTGGCCGAAGCGATGATCTCTATCTGCCGGTTGGCGAGCCAAACGAATCCCGATGAGAAGGGCCACGTTTCCAACGATATCTGAAACGTTGTTAAAACCATCTGCCACCAAACTGGATGAATGGAGGAGGTGTCCGGTCGCTAGCTTAGCTGCAGACAAGAATAGATAGGTCAAGATGCTGATAATGGCACCACGCTCAGCTAATTTTAAGTTTGAAACCGATTGATTCATCTAACTCCCCTTCTAGCATTTTAGTATTCTTTCATTATACTGGTTTTCTAAGGAAAATTCAAATGTGGGAAGTAAGTTAAATACACCTCAAAACTTGAAAACTTTTGAAATTCTGATATAATAGAACTACTCAAGGGAGTAGCTGGCGGTTAACCGCGATAGTGTCGTCATTACGAATTATTTCCGGCACTATATTAAACAGCGAGACTTGTTTTTTTAAAAAACAGGTCTCTTTTTTTGTAAAAAGAGGCCAAAAAGGAGGAGACTGTTTTGTCAAAAGAACAAAATAAAGACTTGTTTTACACACAAGCCTCAGAAGAAGTCCTAAAGAACTTGGACTCATCTATCGAAGGTTTGTCAACGGCTCAAGCTCAAGAACGCCTAGCGACTTATGGTCGTAATGAGTTGGAAGAGGGAGAGAAACGTAGCCTACTAGCTAAATTCCTTGATCAATTTAAGGATTTGATGATTATCATCTTGCTTGCGGCAGCGGCACTTTCTGTGATTACAGAAGGAATGGACGGTCTAACGGATGCCATTATCATCTTGGCCGTTGTTGTCTTGAATGCTGCCTTTGGGGTTTACCAAGAAGGGCAAGCAGAAGCAGCCATTGAAGCTCTGAAAAATATGTCTAGCCCGATGGCTCGTGTTCGTCGTGATGGTCATGTTATTGAAATTGACTCAAAAGAATTGGTGCCTGGGGACATCGTCTTGCTAGAAGCGGGAGATGTCGTGCCTGCCGATATGCGTTTGCTTGAAGCGGCGTCTCTTAAAATCGAAGAAGCTGCTCTTACAGGGGAGTCTGTCCCAGTTGAAAAAGATGTGACAGAACTTGTTGAAGCAGATGCTGGTATCGGGGATCGTGTTAACATGGGTTACCAAAACTCAAACGTAACTTACGGTCGTGGTATTGGTGTTGTGACTAACACTGGTATGTATACAGAAGTTGGTAAGATTGCAGATATGTTGGCTAATGCCGACGAGACAGAGACACCATTGAAGCAAAGCCTGGAACAATTATCTAAGGCCTTGACTTACTTAATCATTGTGATTGCAGTGATTACCTTCTTGGTTGGAGTCTTTGTTCGTGGTGAACATCCATTAGAAGGCTTGATGGTGGCGGTTGCCCTTGCAGTAGCGGCTATTCCAGAAGGGCTTCCTGCCATTGTAACTATCGTTCTATCTTTGGGAACTACAACCCTTGCAAAACGTAATTCGATTGTCCGCAAATTGCCAGCGGTTGAAACTCTTGGTTCAACAGAAATCATCGCATCTGATAAAACAGGTACCTTGACTATGAACCAAATGACGGTTGAAAAAGTTTATACCAATGGTCAATTGCAAAGTTCGGCATCTGAAATTGCTGCTAACAATAATACCCTCCGTATCATGAACTTTGCCAATGATACCAAGGTGGATCCATCTGGCAAATTGATCGGTGACCCTACTGAAACTGCTCTTGTACAGTTTGGTTTGGACCACAACTTTGATGTTCGTGAAGTCTTGAAGGATGAGCCACGTGTTGCTGAATTACCATTTGACTCAGACCGTAAGCTTATGTCGACTATCCATAAGGAATCTGACGGTTCTTACTTTATCGCTGTCAAGGGTGCACCTGACCAATTGCTCAAGCGTGTGACTCGTATCGAAGTCAATGGGGAAGTTCGCCCCATCACAGAAGAAGATAAACAAGCTATCCTTGTAACCAACAAAGACTTGGCTAAACAAGCCCTTCGTGTCTTGATGATGGCTTACAAGACAAGTAACGAAATTCCAACCTTGGAATCTGAAATTGTTGAATCTGACCTTATTTTCTCTGGTTTGGTCGGAATGATTGACCCTGAGCGCCCAGAAGCTGCCGAAGCTGTACGTGTCGCTAAGGAAGCAGGTATCCGACCAATCATGATCACAGGTGACCACCAAGATACAGCGGAAGCTATCGCTAAACGTCTTGGAATCATTGATCCAAATGATACAGAAGATCATGTCTTCACGGGTGCTGAGTTGAATGAACTCACTGATGAAGAATTCCAAAAAGTCTTCAAGCAATACTCTGTTTATGCTCGTGTATCACCTGAGCACAAGGTTCGTATCGTTAAAGCTTGGCAAAATGAAGGCAAGGTTGTTGCCATGACAGGTGATGGAGTCAACGATGCGCCTTCACTTAAGACAGCTGACATTGGTATCGGTATGGGGATTACAGGTACAGAAGTTTCTAAGGGAGCTTCTGATATGGTCCTTGCCGATGATAACTTTGCAACCATTATCGTAGCGGTTGAAGAAGGACGTAAGGTCTTCTCAAATATCCAAAAATCAATCCAATACCTCTTGTCTGCCAATATGGCTGAAGTTTTCACCATCTTCTTTGCAACCTTGTTAGGTTGGGATGTGCTTCAACCAGTGCATTTGCTATGGATTAACCTGGTAACAGATACGCTACCAGCCATCGCTCTTGGGGTGGAACCAGCTGAACCAGGTGTCATGACCCACAAACCTCGTGGGCGTAAGTCTAACTTCTTTGATGGTGGTGTATTCGGAGCTATCCTTTATCAAGGGATCTTCCAAACCATGCTCGTTTTAGGTGTTTATGGCTGGGCTATTCTCTTCCCAGAGCATCAAGTTCAAAGTGAAATCCACGCAGATGCCCTTACAATGGCTTTTGCAACTCTTGGTTTGATCCAATTGCTCCATGCCTTTAACGTTAAGTCTGTATACCAATCAATCTTTACAGTTGGACTCTTCAAGAACAAGACCTTTAACTGGTCAATCCCAGTTGCCTTTGTCCTCTTTGTGGTGACGATTTTGGTTCCTGGATTTAATAATCTCTTCCACGTTTCAAACTTGAGCTTGACTCAATGGATGGTGGTCGCTGTAGGAGCACTTATGATTGTAGTCCTTGTTGAAATTGTCAAAGCAGTTCAACGAGCACTTGGAAAAGATAAAAACGCTATTTAAACATTGAAAAGTCATCTTTGGATGGCTTTTTTGTTTTTATATATGGTAAACAGAGATAGATTTTATGCTATAATCAAGTTGAGAAAAAGATGGAGGAAAGAATCTTGGAAAAGAAAATTGTAAAAGATATCTTGTTTTTGTCGCAGGTATCCCAGCCTGCTAGTCAGGAAGATTTACCCCTAGCAAAGGATTTGCAGGATACCCTATTGGCTAACCGAGAAAGCTGTGTTGGACTAGCGGCCAATATGATTGGGGTACAAAAATGCGTCATTATTTTTAATATCGGAATGATTCCTATGGTTATGTTTAATCCAGTTCTCCAATCTTTTGAAGGACCATACGAGACAGAGGAAGGTTGTTTGTCTTTGACAGGTGTAAGACCGACAACTAGGTATGAGAAGATTACAGTAAGCTACAGAGATTTCCATTGGCAAGAGCAAACCATTACCTTGGCAGGATTTCCTGCTCAGATTTGTCAGCATGAATTGGATCATTTAGAAGGTCGTATTATTTAGGCTCAAATCCTTCAAACTAAGTAAAGCCTCGTTTTTCTTGCACTCTTGTTTGAAATTTGTGATAATGAAAGAAAGAATAATAAATGGAGGACAGTCAAATGGGATTTTATCTGATGATTGGTTCGATGTTGCTTGGTCTTTTCGCTTTGAAGATAGGATTTTCTCATCTAAAGGAGAAAAAGGTTACTCTTTCATCTATCTTGACAAGCTGCCTTGGGACAGCACTAGTTCTCTTTGCAATCTGGTTAGGATTGCCAAAATAAGGAAAGAAGCCTCGGGATTCACCGAGGTTTTTAGGTGCAAATCCTTGGTAGTCCTAAAAAAATATGCTACACTAACACTATGAAAATTCTAATCCCAACCGCAAAAGAAATGAATACCGAAATCCCTAGTTTAGAGGCTAAACCCTTGCGTCCTGAAAGTCAGGAAGTGCTGGATGAATTGGCCAGATATTCTGCCCAAGAGCTGGAGAGTTTTTACAAAATATCCGCCGAAAAAGCGCAAGAGGAGTACGACCATATCCAGGCCTTGAAAAATGGAACCGCGACAAACTATCCAGCCTTGCACCTCTTTGATGGACTCATGTATCGCAACATCAAACGGGACGATCTCACCAAGGAGGAGCAAACCTATCTGGAGAAACACCTCATGATAACGTCAGCTCTCTATGGTGTGATTCTAGCCTTTGAACCGATTGCACCTCACAGACTGGACTTTTTGATGAAACTCAAAGTCGCTGGAAAAAGCTTGAAAAGTCATTGGCAGGTAGCTTATGAGGAATCAATGAAAGACCAGGATTTAATCTTTTCACTCTTGTCTTCAGAGTTTGAAACTGTCTTTCCTAAAGAAATCCGTGAGAAAATGGTGACCTTCAAGTTTATGGAAGAGCGAGATGGAAAACTAAAAATCCACTCAACCATTTCTAAAAAATCCCGAGGAGCCTTTTTGACAGCCTTGATGGAAGGTCAGGTAACTTCGGTTGAAGAGATTAAAAAGCTTAACTTTGCGGGTTTCAATTATCGAGAAGACTTGTCTAGTGACAAGGAATTGGCTTTTGTAAAATAGAGAGAGTGGGACAGAAATCGGTAATTCGTTAGAATTCGATTTCGTCGTCCCACCTCCGCACAGTTGAGTAGGGCTGTAAAAGCTGATGAAATCAGCGTAGTGGAGCCCACTCAACCACTGCGTCTTGCTCGACAATCCATAGACAAATGAGAGGCTAGGACTTTTGTCCCAGCCCTTTTTTTGTGATTTGGTGCTCCTATTTTTAGTTTAGAATGGTAGGAATTTTCTCACAATTTTGGTATAATAGGACTATTAGAAAATTTCGAGGAGACAAACATGTCAGTTAAGATTGCTTTACTTGGATTTGGTACAGTAGCAAGTGGTGTGCCATTCTTGCTAAAGGAAAATAGAGAAAAAATTGTTCAAGCAGCCCAGTCAGAAATTGAAGTAGCTAAAGTTTTGGTCAAAGACGAACAAGAGAAAGCCCGCTTGCTTGAAGCAGGAAATGATTTTAATTTTGTAACAAACATCGATGAAATCTTGTCAGACAAAGACATCACGATCGTTGTTGAGTTGATGGGGCGTATCGAACCTGCTAAAACATTTATCACTCGTGCTTTAGAAGCAGGGAAACACGTCGTGACTGCTAACAAGGATCTTTTGGCAGTCCATGGTGCAGAATTGCTTGAGATTGCCAAAGCTCACAATGTTGCCCTCTACTATGAAGCAGCTGTTGCAGGAGGAATCCCAATCCTTCGTACTTTGGTTAACTCACTAGCATCAGACAAAATCACACGTGTTCTTGGTGTTGTGAACGGAACATCTAACTTTATGATGACCAAAATGGTAACAGAAGGCTGGTCTTATGAAGATGCTTTGGCAGAAGCCCAACGACTTGGCTTTGCTGAAAGCGACCCTACCAATGATGTTGACGGGATTGATGCAGCCTACAAGATGGTCATCCTCAGTCAGTTCGCCTTTGGAATGAATGTCAAGTTTGAAGATGTAGGCCACCAAGGAATTCGCAACATCACTCCAGAAGATGTAGCAGTAGCTCAAGAGCTTGGTTATGTTGTGAAATTAGTTGGTTCTATCGAAGAAACGGCTTCTGGTATTGCTGCTGAAGTTACGCCAACCTTCCTTCCTAAAGAACACCCACTTGCAAGTGTTAACGGTGTAATGAATGCTGTCTTTGTGGAGTCTATCGGTATTGGCGAGTCTATGTACTATGGACCAGGTGCAGGTCAAAAACCAACTGCAACAAGTGTTGTGGCTGATATTGCCCGTATCGTTCGTCGTTTGAATGATGGAACAATTGGAAAAGCCTTTAATGAATACAGCCGTCCAGTGGTCTTGGCTAATCCAGAAGATGTCAAAGCCAACTACTATTTCTCAATCTTGGCTCCAGACTCAAAAGGTCAAGTCTTGAAATTGGCTGAACTCTTTAACGCAGAAGATATTTCCTTCAAGCAAATCCTACAAGATGGCAAGCAAGAAGGCAAGGCTCGTATTGTCATCATCACTCATAAAATCAACAAGGCGCAACTTGAAAATATTACAGCAGCTTTGAAGGGTGTATCTGAGTTTGAACTTCTCAATACCTTCAAGGTTTTAGGAGACTAAGATGAAGATTATTGTACCTGCTACAAGTGCCAATGTGGGTCCTGGCTTTGACTCGGTTGGTGTAGCTGTAACTAAGTATCTAGAAATTCAGGTTTGTGAGGAACGTGAAGAATGGATGATTGAGCACCAATTAGGCAAATGGATTCCACGTGATGAACGTAATCTTTTGCTGAAGATTGCTCTACAAATTGTTCCAGACCTACAACCAAGACGTCTGAAGATGATTAGTGATATTCCACTTGCGCGTGGACTGGGTTCTTCTAGTTCAGTCATCGTTGCAGGAATTGAGCTGGCAAATCAATTAGGGAACCTAAAATTAACGGATCACGATAAGTTGCAATTGGCGACTAAGATTGAAGGACATCCTGATAATGTTGCACCTGCTATCTATGGAAATCTGGTTATTGCCAGCTCGGTAGAAGGTCAGGTTTCAGCAGTTGTGGCGCCTTTTCCAGAGTGTGCCTTTCTAGCCTACATTCCAAATTATGAATTGCGTACTCGAGATAGTCGTGGTGTCTTGCCTAAGAAACTTTCTTATAAAGAAGCTGTTGCAGCAAGTTCTATCGCCAATGTGGCTATTGCAGCCCTGCTGACTGGAGACATGGTCAAAGCA
Organism: Streptococcus infantis; assembly: GCF_015546995.1. Taxonomy (GTDB): domain Bacteria; phylum Bacillota; class Bacilli; order Lactobacillales; family Streptococcaceae; genus Streptococcus; species Streptococcus infantis_J. The sequence goes on along the minus strand of NZ_JADMUH010000011.1, from coordinate 46,893 downwards.
GGACAAGCTATTGAGAGTGATCTTTTCCACGAGCGTTACCGTCAAGAATTGGTGAGAGAATTTGCGACGATCAAGAAAGTTGCCAAGAGAAATGGTGCTTATGCGACCTACTTGTCTGGTGCTGGCCCAACTGTTATGGTCTTGGCTGATCCTGACAAGATGCCTAAGATTAAGGCTGAGCTTGAAAAGCAACCTTTCAAAGGCAAGCTTCATGATTTGCAAGTAGATACACAAGGCGTTCGCGTCGAAGCAAAATAAATTTAGCAATAGGATGGGGAAACTCTCTATTAGAGGGCTTCCTGTCCTTTTTTTGAAAATGAAACATGGGAATTGATACTCAATGAAAATCAAAGAGCAAACTAGAAAGCGAGCCGCAGGTTGCTCAAAGCACTGCTTTGAGGTTGTAGATAAGACTGACGATGTCAGTTACCTATATCTACGGCAAGTCGAAGTTGACGTGGTTTGAAGAGATTTTCGAAGAGTATGAAATGTTTCCCGTGTTTAGCGACCGCTGGACGGTCAAGGAGGATTTGAAATGGCAGAAATATATTTAGCAGGTGGTTGCTTTTGGGGCTTGGAAGAATACTTTTCACGTATTTCTGGAGTGCTGCAAACAAGTGTTGGTTATGCCAATGGTCAAGTTGAAACTACCAATTATCAATTAATCAAAGAAACAGATCACGCAGAGACAGTGCAAGTCGTCTACGATGAAAAGGTGGTATCGCTTCGTGAGATTTTACTCTATTATTTTCGAGTCATTGATCCTCTATCTGTTAACCAACAAGGAAATGACCGTGGTCGTCAGTACCGCACAGGGATTTATTACCTAGAAGAAGCTGATCTACCGACGATCAATACAGTAGTTCGCGAACAAGAACTCCTCATCGGTCGTAAAATAGCAGTGGAAGTGGAGAAACTACGTCACTACATCTTGGCTGAAGACTATCACCAAGACTATCTCAAGAAAAATCCTGGTGGTTATTGCCACATTGATGTGAGGGATGCTGAGAAACCACTGATAGATGCTGCAAACTACGAAAAACCGAGTCAGGCAGTTTTACGAGAACAACTGTCTGAAGAGTCCTATAGAGTAACGCAAGAAGCAGCAACGGAAGCTCCTTTTAGCAATGCTTATGACCAAACTTTTGAGGAAGGAATTTATGTCGATATCACGACTGGTGAGCCCCTCTTCTTTACTAAGGATAAGTTTGCCTCAGGCTGTGGTTGGCCAAGCTTTAGCCGTCCTATTTCCAAGGAACTCATTCATTACTACCAGGACTTGAGTCATGGTATGGAGCGTATCGAAGTTCGGTCACGTTCAGGGAATGCTCACTTGGGACATGTCTTTACAGATGGCCCTCGTGAACTAGGTGGTCTCCGTTACTGTATCAATTCTGCATCCTTACGTTTTATCGCTAAGGATGAAATGGAGGAAGCTGGCTATGGCTACTTGCTTCCATATTTGAATAAGTAAAAAGATGGTGGTTTTTCCACCTTCTTCATTTTGGAAATAGAAGGGACACATGAAACACTTACTTTCTTACTTTAAACCTTACCTCAAGGAGTCTTTCCTAGCGCCCTTGTTTAAGTTGCTAGAAGCCGTTTTTGAACTCTTGGTTCCAATGGTGATAGCTGGGATTGTCGACCAATCTATCCCCCAAAAAGATCAGGGTCACCTCTGGATGCAAATGGGTTTCCTCTTTGTTTTTGCGGTTATCGGCGTTTTGGTAGCCTTAGTTGCTCAGTTTTACTCAGCCAAGGCAGCAGTAGGATTTGCCAAGGAGTTGACCAATGACCTCTATCGTCATATTCTTTCCTTGCCCAAGGATAGTAGAGACCGTTTAACAACCTCAAGTTTGGTGACGCGTTTGACTTCAGATACCTATCAGATTCAGACAGGGATTAATCAATTTTTACGCCTATTTTTAAGGGCTCCTATTATTGTTTTTGGTGCCATTTTTATGGCCTATCGTCTCTCGCCTGAATTGACCTTCTGGTTTTTGGTCATGGTTGCCATTTTGTCCTTTGTCATTGTCGTGTTATCACGCTTGGTCAATCCTCTCTATAGTATTTTGAGAAAGAAAACAGACCAGCTGGTTCAGGAAACACGCCAACAGATACAAGGGATGCGCGTGATTCGTGCCTTTGGCCAAGAAAAACGAGAAATCGAGAACTTCCAAGTACTCAATCAAGTCTATACAGCTATCCAAATGAAAACAGGTTACTGGTCCAGTCTCTTGACACCCTTGACCTATTTGATCGTCAATGGAACTTTGCTGGTGATTATCTGGAATGGTTATATTTCTATCCAAGGGGGTTGGCTCAGTCAAGGTGCCTTGATTGCCTTAATCAACTATCTCCTGCAAATCTTGGTAGAATTGATAAAATTGGCCATACTCATCAATTCACTCAACCAGTCTTATATTTCTGCCAAGCGAATTGAAGAAGTCTTTGAAGAAAAGCCTGAAGATATACTGGCAGAAATTGCTCAAAAAGAAACTTCCTCGAACCAGTCCTTACAAGTCGAACACTTGAGCTTTACCTACCCAGATGCTGCTCAACCATCCTTGCGAAATCTTTCTTTTGCTATGCAACAAGGACAAATTCTTGGAATCATCGGGGGGACTGGTTCTGGTAAGTCAAGTTTGGTACAGGTCCTACTTGGCCTTTATACAGCAGATAAGGGAAGCATTTCCCTTTATCGAGATGGACGTAGTCCTCGCAATCTTTCTGAATGGCGATCTTGGATGGCCTATGTTCCTCAAAAGGTTGAACTCTTTAAGGGGACCATTCGTTCCAACTTGACTTTGGGTATGGAAGAAATAGTCTCTGACCAAGAACTCTGGCAGGCTTTAGAAATTGCCCAAGCCAAGGATTTTGTCAGTGACAAGGAAGGTCAGCTGGACGCAGAGGTTCAAGCAGGTGGTCGTAATTTCTCAGGTGGGCAAAAGCAACGTTTATCGATTGCCCGGGCAGTCTTGCGTCGAGCACCATTCCTCATTCTGGATGATGCGACTTCTGCCCTTGATACCATTACTGAGTCCAATCTTCTAAAGGCTGTTCAAGATAAGCTACCAAACACCAGCTTGATCTTGATTTCCCAACGAACTTCAACCTTGAAAATTGCAGATCAAATTCTTCTTTTAGAGAAAGGGGAGCAATTAGCACTTGGAAATCATGAGGAATTGATGGAGACTAGCCAAGTCTATCGTGAAATCAATGCATCCCAACATGGAAAGGAGGACTAGAATGAAAGGCAAACACGCAAGTCAAACCCTTAAACGATTAGCAATAGATTTAGCTGGTCATCCCGTCCTTCTTTTCCTGGCTTTCTTGGGTACCATTGCTCAGGTAGCCCTATCAATCTATCTACCAATCTTGATAGGACAGGTGATTGACCAAGTCCTAGTTGATGGTTCATCCCAGCTATTTTGGCAGATTTTCCTCCAGATGATTTTGGTGGTCATAGGAAATACGCTGGTACAATGGGCCAATCCTCTCCTCTATAATCGACTGATTTTCTCCTATACCAGAGATTTGCGCGAAAAAATCATTGAAAAGCTCCATCGTCTTCCGATTGCCCTTGTAGATAGACAAGGTAGTGGGGAAATGGTCAGCCGTGTGACGACAGATATCGAGCAGTTGGCAGCGGGTCTGAATATGATTTTCAACCAATTTTTCATAGGAGTTTTGATGATTTTGGTCAGCATCCTTGCTATGCTACAAATCCATCTATTGATGACTCTCTTGGTTCTGCTCTTGACACCTCTATCTATGGTCGTTTCACGCTTTATTGCCAAGAAATCCTACCATCTCTTTCAAAAGCAGACAGAGACTAGGGGAATTCAGACTCAGTTGATAGAAGAATCGCTCACCCAACAGAACATTATCCAGTCCTTCAATGCTCAGGAAGAATTTATTGAGAGACTTCATGAGGCAAATGACAACTACGCAGGTTATTCTCAGTCGGCTATCTTTTATTCATCGACAGTCAATCCTTCCACCCGTTTTGTCAATGCCCTCATTTATGCTCTACTTGCTGGTGTTGGAGCCTTGCGCATCATGGCGGGTTCTACTTTGACGGTTGGGCGTTTAGTGACCTTTTTGAACTATGTGCAGCAGTACACCAAGCCTTTTAACGATATTTCATCAGTCTTAGCCGAGTTGCAAAGCGCCTTAGCTTGTGCAGAACGTGTTTATGCTGTTCTAAAAAGTCCAGAGGTTACAGAAACTGGTCTTAAAGAATTGAACAGCGACCAAGTCAAGGGAGCTATTTCCTTTAAACATGTTACATTTGGTTACAATCCTGAAAAGATCTTGATTAAGGATCTGTCTATTGATATTCCAGCTGGTAGTATGGTTGCTATCGTTGGACCAACGGGTGCTGGTAAGTCTACCCTTATCAATCTCCTCATGCGTTTTTACCCGATTAACTCAGGAGATATTTTGCTAGACGGTCATTCTATTTACGACTATACTCGAGCATCTCTTCGACAGCAGTTTGGGATGGTGCTCCAAGAAACTTGGCTCAAGCAGGGAACCATTCATGACAATATTGCCTTTGGCAATCCTGATGCTAGCCGAGATCAGGTCATTGTAGCAGCCAAGGCAGCAAATGCGGATTTCTTTATCCAACAATTGCCACAGGGATATGATACCAAGCTTGAAAATGCAGGGGAATCCTTGTCTGTTGGTCAAACTCAGCTTTTGACCATTGCCCGCGTCTTTCTAGCCATTCCTAAGATTCTAATCTTAGACGAGGCGACTTCATCCATCGATACCCGGACAGAGGTGCTGGTTCAGGACGCCTTTGCCAAACTCATGAAAGGTCGGACAAGTTTTATCATTGCCCACCGTTTATCGACCATTCAAGATGCTGATTTGATTCTTGTCTTGGTCGATGGAGATATTGTCGAGCACGGCAATCATGAGGAACTTATGACGAGAAAAGGCAAATACTATCAAATGCAGCAAGCAGCAGCTTTTAGCCCAGAATAAATGGGAAAGCCGTTATAATGCTAATGAACAAACAAGAAAAGTTGCCTTAGGGTGACTTTTTTGTTACAATAGCTAGAAAAATTATCCAGTATGAATACTTATATAGAAAAGGAGCCTAGGGATGAAAGTCTTTCAGCATGTAAATATCGTGACTTGTGACCAAGATTTCAATGTCTATCTAGATGGGATTTTAGCTGTCAAAGAATCTCAAATCGTCTATGTTGGCCAAGAGAAACAAGAAATCTTAGATCAAGCTGAACAGCTTATAGACTATCAGGGTGCCTGGATTATGCCTGGTTTGGTTAACTGCCATACTCACTCTGCCATGACAGGTTTGAGAGGTATTCGTGATGATAGCAATCTCCACGAATGGCTAGAGGACTATATCTGGCCAGCAGAAGCAGGATTTACGCCTGACATGACCACAAAAGCTGTCAAAGAGGCTCTAACGGAGATGCTTCAATCAGGGACAACAACCTTCAATGATATGTACAATCCTAATGGAGTGGATATAGCTGAGATTTATGCGGCAGTCAAGGTTTCCAAGATGCGTTGCTATTTTTCTCCAACCCTCTTTTCTTCAGAAGCTGAGACTACGAATGAGACTATCGCTAGAACTCGAGCTGTTATCGAGACAATCAAAGGCTACAAGGATCCCAAGTTCAAGGTTATGGTGGCCCATCATTCGCCCTACAGTTGTAGTCTAGATTTGCTGGAGGCAAGTCTTGAGCTAGCAAAAGAAGAAAACATTCCACTTCATATCCATGTTGCAGAAACACAGGAAGAGTCAGGCATTATCCTGAAACGCTATGGCAAACGCCCATTAGCCTTTCTAGATGAGCTTGGATATTTAAATCATAAAGCTGTCTTTGCCCATGGTGTGGAGTTAAATGAAGCAGAAATTACCCGCTTGGCAGATTCACAAGTTGCTATCGCCCACAACCCTATCAGCAACCTCAAATTAGCCTCAGGCATTGCACCAGTCGTTCAACTTCAACAGGAAGGAGTAGCAGTTGGTATTGCGACGGACTCAGTTGCTTCTAACAATAACCTGGATATGTTTGAGGAAGGGCGGACAGCAGCACTCTTACAGAAGATGAAGAGTGGCGATGCCAGCCAATTTCCAATCGAAACTGCCCTCAAGGCCCTGACCATTGAAGGAGCCAAGGTATTGGGAATGGAGGATGAAATTGGCAGCCTAGAAGTCGGCAAGCAGGCTGATTTTCTCGTCATTCAACCCCAAGGAAAAATCCATCTTCAACCTCAAGAAAATATGCTATCTCACCTCGTTTATGCCGTCAAATCCAGTGATGTTAATGATGTCTATATCGCTGGTGAGCAAGTCGTGAAAGGCGGTCAAGTGCTGACGGTTAACTTGTAAAAAAGTAGTATAAATTCTCTAAATCTCACGGGAAAATTCTTGTGAGGTTTTTAAAATTTTGCTAGAAATCAGGCGAGTAGATGTCTTGCAGAAATATATTGATACTAAATTAGAAAAACACCGATTAGATAAATAAAAAAAATTATGGTATAATAAAACGATACAATTAAAGGAGTATGTATGGACATTTCAGAAATTCGTCAAAAAATTGACGCAAATCGTGAAAAATTAGCTTCTTTCAGGGGGTCTCTTTGACCTCGAAGGTTTAGAGGAAGAAATTGCCATTTTGGAAAACAAAATGACAGAACCTGATTTTTGGAACGATAATATTGCGGCCCAAAAAACGTCGCAAGAATTAAACGAACTCAAAAATACCTATAATACCTTCCACAAGATGGATGAGTTGCAGGATGAAGTTGAGATTTTACTGGACTTTTTGGCAGAGGATGAATCCGTTAAGGATGAGTTGGTTGAGAAACTCTCTGAGTTAGATCAGATGATGACTAGCTACGAAATGACCCTTCTCTTGTCAGAACCCTATGATCACAACAATGCCATCCTTGAAATCCATCCTGGTTCAGGGGGGACAGAGGCTCAAGACTGGGGCGATATGCTCCTTCGTATGTATACTCGCTATGGAAATGCCAAAGGCTTCAAGGTTGAGGTCTTAGACTACCAAGCAGGTGATGAGGCAGGAATCAAGTCAGTAACCTTGTCTTTTGAAGGACCAAATGCTTATGGTCTTCTCAAGTCAGAGATGGGAGTTCACCGTTTGGTCCGTATTTCACCATTTGACTCTGCTAAACGTCGCCACACCTCATTTACATCTGTAGAAGTTATGCCAGAATTGGATGATACCATCGAAGTTGACATCCGTGAGGATGATATCAAGATGGATACCTTCCGTTCAGGTGGAGCAGGTGGACAAAACGTCAACAAGGTTTCAACAGGTGTCCGCTTGACTCACATTCCGACAGGGATCGTCGTAGCATCAACCGTCGACCGTACTCAGTACGGAAACCGTGACCGTGCTATGAAGATGCTTCAGGCAAAACTCTACCAGATGGAGCAGGAAAAAAAAGCTGCTGAGGTAGACTCGCTCAAGGGTGAGAAAAAGGAAATTACATGGGGAAGCCAAATCCGCTCCTATGTATTTACGCCTTATACAATGGTAAAAGACCATCGTACAAACTTTGAAGTAGCGCAAGTAGATAAGGTAATGGATGGAGACCTAGATGGTTTCATCGATGCTTATCTGAAATGGCGTATCAGTTAAAAGAAAGGAAGTCACATGTCAATCATTGAAATGAGAGATGTTGTCAAAAAATATGACAACGGGACAACAGCCCTACGTGGCATCACTGTAAATATCGATGCAGGAGAATTTGCCTACATCGTAGGACCTTCAGGTGCTGGTAAATCAACTTTTATCCGTGCCTTGTATCGTGAGGTCAAAATCGACAAAGGGAGCTTGCAAGTTGCAGGTTATAACCTCGTTAAGATTAAAAAGAAAGATATTCCGTTCTTGCGTAGAAACGTTGGAGTAGTCTTTCAGGATTACAAACTTTTGCCAAAGAAAACCGTTTATGAGAACATTGCTTACGCCATGGAGGTTGTTGGTGAAAGTCGTCGTAACATCAAAAAACGTGTTATGGAAGTCTTGGACCTTGTCGGTTTGAAGCACAAGGTTCGTTCATTCCCGAATGAACTTTCAGGTGGTGAGCAACAACGTATCGCCATTGCGCGTGCTATCGTAAACAATCCTAAGGTTTTGATTGCCGACGAACCAACAGGAAACTTGGACCCAGATAACTCATGGGAAATCATGAACCTCTTGGAACGTATCAATCTTCAAGGGACAACTGTTTTGATGGCGACCCACAACAGCCAAATCGTAAATACCTTGCGCCACCGCGTTATTGCCATCGAGAATGGTCGCGTGGTACGTGATGAAGCGAAAGGAGAGTACGGATACGATGATTAGTAGATTTTTCCGCCATCTGTTCGAAGCTTTAAAAAGTTTAAAGCGTAATGGATGGATGACCATTGCTGCGGTCAGTTCAGTAATGATTACCTTGACCTTGGTTGCTATCTTTGCTTCAGTTATCTTCAATACTGCGAAATTAGCAACTGATATTGAAAACAACGTCCGCGTCATGGTTTATGTTCGTAAAGACGTTGAAGACAACAGTGAAACCATTGTAAAAGAAGGCCAAACAGTCACGAACAATGACTACCACAAGGTCTATAACGCCCTTAAAGCTCTGCCAGCCGTTAAAAATGTAACCTTCTCAAGTAAAGAAGAGCAGTACCAAAAGCTGACTGAAACTATGGGTGACGAGTGGAAGGTATTTGAAGGAGATGCAAACCCTCTTCATGATGCCTACATCGTAGATACCAATTCACCAAGTGATGTAAAACCTGTAGCTGAAGAAGCTAAGAAAATCGAAGGTGTCTCTGAAGTTCAAGACGGTGGTGCCAATACCGAACGTCTCTTCAAGTTGGCTTCCTTCATCCGTGTATGGGGATTGGTCATCGCAGGACTCTTGATCTTTATCGCAGTCTTCTTGATTTCAAATACCATCCGTATTACTATTATTTCACGTAGTCGTGAAATCCAAATCATGCGTTTGGTTGGTGCCAAGAACGGTTATATCCGTGGGCCATTCTTGCTAGAAGGTGCCTTTATCGGATTGTTGGGAGCAGCTCTTCCATCAGCATTGGTTTACTTTATCTATAACCGAGTGTTCCAATCTGTCAACCCATCCTTGGTTGGTCAAAACCTATCTTTGATTACACCGAATACCTTTATTCCATTGATGATCGGTCTCTTGTTCCTCATCGGAATCTGTATCGGTTCACTAGGTTCAGGAATCTCAATGCGTCGATTCTTGAAAATTTAAGTCACATAACTGGATAAAACACATAAAAAAGTGGGATGTCATCAAGACTTCACAGCTCTTGATGCCCCCCGCTTTTTCTTTTGGTCTTGGTGCTCAGTCGCTTGCCAATTTTGGCTAAAGAGTGTATGATAGGAAAGGACCTTTTTAATAATATGAAAAATGAACAATGAATGAGGAAAAGATGAAACAATTTTTGGAAAAAGTGAGCATACTCTCCCTATCGTTAGTATTGATCACATCGTTTTCAATTTCGAGTGCCCTGCCTGCTATGTTTGACTATTATCAGGGCTATTCGACTGGTCAGGTTGAACTCTTGGTCAGCCTCCCTTCCTTTGGGATTATGGCCATGCTTTTATTAAACGGAGTTCTAGAGCGTATTTTTCCTGAACGTCTCCAGTTGACCTTGGGACTCTTGATTTTATCCATCAGTGGAACTGCACCTTTCTGGTATCAGGGTTATTACTTTGTCTTTGCGACACGCTTGCTATTTGGGCTTGGAGTAGGAATGCTCAATGCCAAGGCTATTTCGATCATCAGTGAACGTTACCACGGCAAGACTCGTATCCAAATGCTTGGTTTTCGTGGATCGGCTGAGGTAGTAGGAGCATCCATCTTAACCTTGGCAGTCGGTCAGCTCTTAGCCTTTGGCTGGACAGCAACCTTCCTAGCCTATGCAGCTGGTCTAGTAGTTCTCGTACTCTTCCTTCTCTTTGTCCCTTACAACAAGGAAGAAATTCACGAGTCCAAGCATCAGACAGAAGAAGCAGCGAAACTGACTCGTTCCATGCTCCAATTGATTTTCTTCCTTGCTATTGCAGCCGCAGTGATTGTATGTACCAATACTGCTATCACCTTCCGTATCCCAAGTCTTATGATTGAGGCAGGGTTTGGAGATGCTCAGTTGTCCAGTTTGGTACTTAGTGCCATGCAGTTGATTGGGATTCTAGCTGGAATCAGCTTTTCTTTCCTGATTTCGACCTTCAAGGAAAGACTTCTATTGGTCGCTGGTGTCACTTTTGGTATCGGACAAATCATCATTGCTCTTTCCCCATCACTCTGGGTGGTGGTTGCAGGTTCTATCCTGGGAGGATTTGCCTACAGTATCGCTCTGACGACAGTCTTTCAGTTGATATCTGAGCGAATTCCTGCAAAACTCCTCAACAAAGCAACTTCCTATGCTGTTTTGGGATGTTCTTTTGGAGCATCATTAACACCCTTCGTTCTTTCAGGGATTGGCTTGGTGACTGCAGATGGTCGAATGACCTTCATCATTCTAGGAGCATGGATGATTGCTACATCAGTGCTTGTTTCATTTTTATTGAAAAAAGAAGCCTAATACAAAAAAAATCAAGGATGAATCCTTGAGTTTTTTTGTATTAGCCAAACATCTGCCAAAAGTAATCGATGATGTAGGTCAAGCCATAGGTGTAAACGACCAGGGTAAAGGGTTTGGTCAGGATAATAATGGTCATATACCGCTTGAAGCTCATCTTGGTCAAAGCAGCCAACATGCAGAGAAAATCAGCTGGACTAACTGGCCAAATCATCATAAAGATAAAGAATCGGTCAAAGCGATTGCCCTCATCTAACCAACCGATATACTTGTCATAGGTGCGTTTGCTGACCATGGACTGGACAAAGGGTGCTCCGTAGAGACGAACCAAGTAAAAGATAATGGCACAACCAATGACAATACCGATATAGTTGTAAATGGTCCCGATGATATGCCCGTAGATAAAGACACCTGCAACGGAGGTAAGAGCACCTGGAATGATAGGAACAACCGTCTGCAAAATCTGTAAAAAAATAAAAAGTGGTGGCCCCCAGATACCCGCCTGTTGGATAAAGGCAGATAGGGTTTCCTTGGAGTGCAAGATACCCGCCTGATAGGCCCAGATACAGAATATTACAGTACCAACTCCACCGACGATGGAGGAAATATGAATCGCTTGCTGTAGAAGGGGAGAAACAGCTTTCATTTCTTTCTCGTGTGACATGTAAACTCCTCTTGTGTAGTATGATTCTACTATACCATATTTTAGGGAGAAAGACTATGTGGTTTTTGGGAAGGAAGTAGGATCTAGAAGGCGTTTTCTGTATGGGATATGATATAATAATAGATAATTAAGAATTCGATAAATTGGAGAGATAGTCTGAAAGATATTGTTAGTAAAAATAGACAGTTCTGACTAGCAAAAGGAAGTTTTATGGCAAAGAGAAAAGATTTTTCTGAACTAACCAGGGTACAAATCCCAGCAGCTCTGCATCTCATGCGTATGGGCTATACCTATCTTCCTCGTAATGGGAAGGAGATTGCAGAAAGAGATCCAGATACTAATATCCTTGTATCTGTTTTTAAGGAGCAATTTTTAAAATTTAACAACTACTTGACAGAAGATGACTTTGAAAGAGAACTAGCCAATATCAAGTTGGAACTAGATCAAAACGATTTAGGACGTTCTTTCTTTAAACGTCTGCAAGGTCAGGAAGATGCCATTTATATTGACTGGGAGAATCCTGAAGCCAACACATTCCATCTAGCCCTTGAAGTTACTTGTCAAAATGGTCAGGATGAATTTCGTCCGGATATCGTTATTTTTGTCAATGGTCTGCCTCTTTCTTATATCGAAGTGAAACAGCCCAATGCGATTCGTGATGGTAAGACTGGAATTCAGTCAGAGCAGGACAGAACCAGATACCGTTTTGAAAACCGTAAGTTCCGTCGTTTTAACAATATCACCCAGTTGATATCCTTATCTGATAACTTAGCGTATATCAGTGGACAAGGTCAGCAAAAACAGGGTTCTTATTACGGTTCAAACGCCTATTCAAAAACTAAATTTAATGCTTTCAAGGAAGAAAGAGTAGAAGATTTCCTTCATTCCCTTTCCCCTCTAACCGAGGACCAAATCGACTTTGTCCTAGAAGACATGAAGCGCTTTGCCCTCAAATCTCAGCCAGAGTTTACAACAAACCTAAACTCTGATACACCTTGCAATGCCTTCCTGTCTTCCTTGTACCAGAAGGAACGCTTGCTCTTTATGCTTCGCTTTGGTCTGGTCTATGTCGAAGAACAAAGCAAGGATGGGCAGATGCAACTGCAGAAGCACGTCATGCGCTATCCTCAGTATTTTGCGACACGTGCCATCGAAGAAACAATCGCAAAAGGTGTCAAGAAGGGGGTTATCTGGCATACCCAAGGTTCAGGTAAGACTGCCTTGGCTTTCTTCAATATTCGCTATCTAACCAACTATTTCTCAAAAGAGGGCATCGTACCTCAGTTTTACTTTGTCGTCGATCGTCTGGACTTGGCAGACCAAGCCTTTAAGGAATTTACCAAACGAGGGCTCAAGGTGAAGCGCATCAACAACCCTCAAGAACTCAATCAAAAACAAGACGGCTATGATGTGGCTGTGGTTAATATCCAGAAGTTTAAGGATGATTCAGACCTGACTGACCGCTCTGGCTATAATCTCAATCGTCAAAATGTTTATTTTATTGATGAAGCCCATCGTTCCTACAATGAACGAGGTTCCTACCTGCCAAATCTCTATCAGGCTGATACCAAGGCTATTAAGATTGCCTTGACTGGAACGCCATTAATCACCTATAAGAAAGATGGCAAGACCAAGGAAAGTCATGCGACTACACGTGATATCTTTGGGGATTACATCCACAAATACTATTACAACCAGTCTATCGATGACGGCTTTACCCTACGCTTGATGCGAGAAGATATCGAGACTTCGTATAAAGATAATCTTAGATCTATCAACGAAGAAATCCAACGTGGGGACCTGTCCAAGGAAGATATCTTTGCCCATCCGCATTACGTAGAGCCTATGTTGGACTTTATCATCGAGGACTTCAATCGTGCGCGTGATCTGGTCTTTGATGATCAGACCATCGGTGGTATGATTGTCTGTGATTCGTCCAAGCAGGCGCGTGAGCTTGAAAAGCAATTGGAAGAACGTCGTCAAGCTGGTTCAACCAACTTGACTTCTGCTCTTATCCTTCATGACGAGGGAGACAAGGAAGAGAAGAAGGACAAGGTAGACGCCTATAAGGAAGGAAAGATTGACCTGATCATCGTTTACTCCATGCTCCTGACAGGTTTTGATGCACCTCGTCTCAAGCGCCTCTACCTAGGGCGCAAGATCAAGGCCCACAATCTTTTACAGACTCTAACCCGTGTCAATCGTCCCTACAAGGACTATCTCTTTGGCTATGTCATCGACTTTGCGGATATTTCCAAGGAGTTTGACAAGACCAATCGTGCCTATCTGGAAGAACTCAACCAAGAGTATGATACGACCCTGACAGGGGAAAATGGCGAGGATGTTTTTGGCTCACTCTTTGTCTCAGCTGATGAGATTTCTCAAGAGTTGAGCAAGACCGAGCATATCCTCATCGACTATCCAACGGACAATCTAGAGTACTTCTCCCAAGCTATCAATGATATCAAGGATAAGAAGCAGTTAATCGACCTTCGCAAGGCCTTGGAGTCTGTCAAGCAGTACTACAATATTGCCCGTCTCCTCGGCTATGAACACCTGCTTGAGCAGATTGATATCGCGCAGATTGCAACCTTGCTCAATGTCCTCTCTAGACGGATGCTGACACTGTCTCTAATTGATAAACCAGATGACTTCTCTAGTCGAACTCTCTTAAATCTTGCCATGTCTGAAACTAGCTTTAACTTTGTCAAGATTGCAGAAGAAGAACTCCGTCTAGCAGCCAATGACCTAGAAGATTTGAAACGTCGAGTTGCAAGTGGGATTAAAAACCAACGGGATGAAAAGGACCCTGAGTGGGTCTCTCTCTACGAAGAATTCCAGCGCATCATGAAAAAACATTACATCCATGGGCAAGAAGGTTTTACCATGGAGAATATCAAGGAAACCCAAAAAGACTATGAAGAACTCTTTAAGTCTGTGGAAGACTATCATACTCGTATGAGACGCCTAACCATGAACTTTAACGGAGATGAGATGGCAGCTCGTTCCTACAAGCACGTGACCAACTCGACTATGGTTAGCGATTTTCCTGCTATTTATCATGTCATCAAGGGTTCTAAAGTCAGACTAGACCGTAAAATCGGTCAAAACCAAGGAGTGCTCGATAACGAGGACTTCCTCAAGAAGATGATTCGAGAAGAAGCTCGGATTGAAATGAAAACCAACCAATCTGCAAGTAGTTTGACGAGAGATGATTTTAAGGATATCGTCGAATCACTATTTGAAGGATATGAAGAGGAATACCAACACTAATGAATGAAACATACAAAGTCCAAGTCCAAGACTTGGTAGATGATTTGAAAGCCGTCTTTACCCATGCAGGACTAGGAGGAGAAGCGGGTGAGTACAAACTCCTCACCCAATCCTTCCTCTACAAATTTTTAAATGACAAGTTTTTGTATCAAGCCAAGGTCCTAGATGAGTCCAACACCTATGAAAGCTTGTTGGCTATGAGTGAGGAAGATTATGACTGGCTCTTGGAGGATATCGGTACTAGCACGGCTTGGCTCAAGCCTAACCAGTTGATCGAGACCCTCCACCGTCAGCAAAATGAGTCGAGTTTCTACGAAACTTTTGAGAACACACTCAACCAAATCGCTATTGACAATAACGATATCTTCTCAGTGCATACGGATGGGGATACTGCCATTCGTCTTTTTGATGAACGTTTGATTACTGATACCATCTCAGATAGCAGTAAGCGTAACGAGGTGGCAAAATCCATCATCAATCTCCTTGCACGCGTTAAGTTTGATGAAACTATCTTTTCACAAGGTTTTGACTTTTTCTCTACCCTCTTTGAGTACATGATCAAGGACTACAACAAAGACGGTGGTGGCAAGTATGCCGAGTATTACACGCCTCACTCTGTTGCTAAGATTATCGCGGATATCTTGGTGGGAGATGATAAACCTCAAAATGTGCGCCTCTATGACCCGTCAGCTGGTTCTGGAACCTTACTTATGAACCTGGCTAGTCGTATCGGTGTAGACAAGACCACTGTCTATAGTCAAGATATCTCGCAAAAATCGTCTAATCTTCTCCGTCTCAACCTGATCCTGAATGGACTTCAACACTCCATTCATAATATCGTACAAGGAAATACCATCATTGCCAACCGTCATCCTGAAAAGATGGATTATATCGTGTCCAACCCTCCTTTCAAGCTGGACTTTTCAGAGTGGCGTGACCAAGTGGAGACCTTGCCAGAAGCTAGTGAGCGTTTCTTTGCAGGTGTGCCAAAGGTTCCAGCCAAGTCTAAGGACAAGATGGCGATCTACGAGCTTTTTGTTCAGCATATCATCTACTCCTTGAAGCCAGATGGTCAAGCAGCCGTTGTCTTGCCGACAGGCTTTATCACGGCTCAGTCAGGGATTGACAAGACCATCCGTCAGCACTTGGTGGACAATCAAATGCTGGCAGGTGTCGTATCTATGCCATCCAATATCTTTGCGACGACAGGTACCAACGTCTCCATCCTCTTTATTGATAAGAAAAATAAGGGCGATGTCGTCCTCATCGATGCTTCAAATCTCGGAACCAAGGTCAAGGAAGGCAAGAACCAAAAGACCGTGCTGTCTCCTGAGGAAGAGCAGAAGATCGTCGAGACCTTTATCAGAAAAGAAGCCGTCGAGGACTTTTCTGTCACGGTCTCTTATGAGGACATCAAGGAGAAAAACTACTCTCTCAGCGCTGGCCAATACTTTGACATCAAGATAGACTATGTAGATATCACAGCAGAAGAGTTTGAAGCCAAGATGACCGCCTTTCAAGATAAACTCTCAAACCTCTTCCAGCAATCGCATGCATTGGAGCAGGAGATTGAAAAGCAAATGAAGGGGTTGCAGTATGGTAAAGATTAAATTAGGCGATGTAATCGATTTTAAAAATGGAAAATCGGTAAAAAAAAGTGATGGAATTATACCTATATATGGGGGCAATGGAATATTAGGTTATACCGATAAATCTAATTTTAGTCATACTATAGTTGTTGGAAGAGTGGGTGCATATTGTGGAAGTATACATGTTGAAGAAAATTCATGTTGGGTATCAGATAATGCAATCGCAGGTGTCCCGAGAGAAGGACAAGATTTAACTTATTTGTACTATGTATTGAAGTCATTAAATCTAAATAGTAAACAAATTGGTTCTAGTCAACCACTTATTACTCAAAGTATGTTAAAAGACATGGTTGTTGATATTGAAATCGATATTGAAAAACAAAAAAAAATTGCAAATTCAATATCAATAATTGACCAAAAAATCCAAATCAACAACCAAATCAACCAAGAGTTGGAAGCTATGGCTAAGACCCTCTATGACTACTGGTTTGTGCAGTTTGATTTCCCAGACCAGAATGGCAAACCCTACAAATCATCAGGCGGAAAGATGGTCTATCACCCAGAACTCAAACGCGAAATCCCAGAAGGGTGGGGAGTGGATTCTTTATGGAATATAGCGAATTTTTATAATGGTCTTGCTATGCAAAAATATAGACCAGATACAAATGAGGATGATTGCCTTCCAGTTATTAAAATTCGAGAAATGATGAACGGCTTCTCAAAGGATACAGAAAAAGCAAGATTAGATATTCCCACAGAAGCAGTTGTAGAGAGAGGAGACATATTATTTTCTTGGTCTGCAACATTAGAGGTTATAATCTGGGGGAAAGAAAGAGGAGCTTTAAATCAACATATTTTTAAAGTTACTTCTGATACTTATCCAAAAACCTTTATCTACTTTGAATTGAAAAGCTATTTGAAGGTGTTTAAATCAATTGCTGAGTTGAGAAAAACAACTATGGGACATATTACTCAGGACCATTTGAAACAGGCTAAGATTGTAGTTCCGCCTATTAAACTTATTTCAAAATTAGATGCCCAACTACAACACATAATGTCACAGCAACAGATTTTAGAAAACCAAAACCAAGAACTCACCCAACTGCGCGATTGGCTCTTGCCAATGCTGATGAATGGACAGGTGAAGGTGGAGTAGAGGAAAGAGGCATAAATTGATTCAAATAAACATTAATGACGAAAAAAACCGGTTGATTTCTTTTAGTCAACAACCAGATTTTGATGAATATGTTAAGATTTTTCTAATTAAAATTAAGAAAAATGAGATTTTTTTATATAAACAAGATGCTGATAAGAAAACTAAAGAAAATATACTTAAAGCAATTATTGAAAGTATGAATAAATCTACTTTTAGTAATCGAGAAATAAAACCATATGATCCAGTCATAACATATAAGAATGTACATGAGCAAGTAGAGGTTTCAGAATATGAGAATGTTCAATCTGTAATTTCACAATTTAATGATGAACAACAACATCTACTGAGTACAAGTTGTGAGACGGAAAAAGATTTGCATAACTATTTGATTGAAATAAAGAAGAGTGGTGTTATTAATCTAAAATTTATCGGTTCTTTTGTGAATGCATTTCAATTGAAAAAAAAGATGTTATTTGGTAATTTTACGGATAGTAAAATTAAATTAAGAGAACGAAATAATCTATTTGGTTTAAATAAAAAGATTGATTTAATGATTGTAAATGATGAAAAAATTTTAATCAATCAAGCAGAATCAAAATTTGATTCTATATTTGGTATGAATAAAAAATTTGCTGAGCAAGCAACAGAAATTCTAAATACTGATGCAAATATAAAAACTATATTTGAACAAGCTTCAATTAATTTTTTGAAAACAAAAGTGATCAATGGTAAAAGACTTGCTACGAGGTTAATTAAAATTGTTTCTGATACGAATCGTTTTACAGAAACAGTTAAACATATTGACAAAATACAAACTATAAAAGATGATCCTAATCATAAATTTTATAAAGAAATTGAAGGGGTTACGTTCAGTAATAGAAAGCTAAGTATTACTGATGAGAAAAATTGTGTACAATTGATTAATGCTATATCAGATGCTCTTGTAACAGCTTATATTTCCGAAGTTGAAACGGTTGAAGAAGGACGTATGTAATGCAGCGAGATCTTTTTTCTAAGTGGACATTGTTTATCACCTCGTATCTACCACTATATTTATGGCTTCTTTTTAGTAATATTAATTATTCCAAATTCTCATTTGAGAGATTAATAGCTTTTGATTTTGACCATAAATTGATTCGTATAGTTTTTGTTGTTCTAATTTTTATTTCAATTATTAAATTATGGAAATTATTTAAGTTTGACGGTAAGGAAAATCTCAAAATACCGAGGGAAATGGAAATATCACCGGAAAGTGACTCATTGATGAACTACATTGTTACGTATTTTACTCCGTTACTGTCTTTTGATATGAATAATACAACTAGTATTTTCATGAATTCATTGTTATTTCTTTTGATTGGATTAATGTATGTTGGTAGTAATGCAAGTTATCTAAACCCTGTTCTAGGAGTTTTTGGGTTTAAGATATTTGGAGTTACAGGTTTTCCTCACGCTCATCATATCATAACAAATCTCTCGTTTGATGATATAGAAACAGCGAGATCAACAGATGTAGAATTAACTAGTTATAGATTAGGTGATGGAATTTACATTTTAAAAAGAAAATAAGTAACATTTCTTATTCTAAATTAATAACTATAATCCCAGCCAAGTCAAGCTTTTGCTGGCTTTTATTTTTTATTCATGTTATAATTAAATTACCTAAAAGGTAATTTAATTATAACAGAAAGGAACTTATGAAGCTTATCTATACAAACAAAACTGTTAAAAAGCAGTGCACAGAGCTGAGACAGGCGAAAAAGGATTTTTCGGATAAGATTGCGGTAAAGTTGCATCTCTTGATCAACTTTTTGGAAGCGGCAGATTCTTTGGCTAGTGTGACAGCTTTTCCTAAATATCACTTTCACCAACTCAAGGGAAAGAGACAAGGTCAGTTTGCTTTGGATATAGATGGTCGGAAAAGTTCCTATCGGTTGATTGTCGGTTTTCTTGAAGAGGATTTAGAAAAGGTGTTTCCAAATCCTGTTAAAATCGAAATCCTAAAAATAGAGGAGGTCAGCAATCACTATGAGTAATAAAATTGTTGAATACAAAGACCTGATTGCTTTTCATCCAGGTCAGTATGTTGAAGAATTAATTGAAGATTATAACGTAACGCAGAAAGAGTTTGCGGAGCGCTTAGGAGTTTCAGCAAAGACTGTCAGCAAGCTGGTCAATGCGGAGGAGTCTATTAGTAAAGAGACGGCTCATAAGTTGGCCAAGTTAAGCGGAGTTTCCATGCAAACTTGGCTCAATCTTCAGAATGCTTATGATGTAAAAGTTGCAGAGATTGTAGAACAAAAAGAGCTAGAAGAAGGTGGCGAGAAAGAAACCTGTGAGATGATTGATTTCAAGTATTTTAAAGAAAGAGGCTACGTGCCAGACAAACGCTATAGCTTGAAGGAAAAGATTATAGAACTTCGCAAGATTCTAGGTGTGGCAAGTTTAGAAAACCTTACATATTTTAATCATCTAGTCAGCTATCGGAATACGCGTGAATTCACGACTAAAAGTATAGTGAACTCCAATATCATGTTGGAGTTGGCATCTAAAAAAGCGCGTGATGTAACAACTACCAAGCTCAATCGCAAAAAGTTAGAGAAAAGCTTGCCTGCCTTAAGAGAGTTGACCAGACAGGCCCCAGAAGCCTTTCCTCAACGCTTATATGATATCTTGCTAGATTGTGGTGTTGTCCTAGTCGGTCTACCTGCTTTGCCAAATGCCAATCTAAATGGTGCTACGAAAAAATTTGGAGATGGCAGTGCCTTGCTTTTACTTACGGATAGAAACAAAGTGTCTGATATTTTCTGGTTCTCACTTTTCCATGAGATTGGACATATTCTGGAGAACGATTTTTCATCTGATGATGGAAATGGTGAATTATACCGACGTTCTGAGGAACGAGCAGATCAGTTTGCAAAAGATTTCTTGATTAGACCCGAAGATTATCAGGCTTTTGTTGAAAAAGGAAATTTTGATAAGTCGGATATTCTACGCTTTGCTGAGGAAATTGATATTCATCCTAGTGTCGTTTTAGGCAGATTGCAAAATGACGGCATTCTCAGCTTTGACCGTTTCCGAGAACTAAAAGAAAATTATTACTTTGTTTCATGAGTCGTAGGAAGTTTTTAAAGATGAAAAAAGCTTCTTACGGCTAGTACTAAGAACTTCTTTATTCACTCATTTTATAGATATAACTTTGTTTCCGTATTTCCTGGGAACTAGTAGAAAGTTAGGAGAAATATGGAAAACAACAACCAACGTGCCCAGTGCCAACAACTCTGGGCAGAAAACAAATACCTTGTTTTGAGTCATTCCAGCAATATTTACAAGGACATTCGCCAGTATCTCAAGCAAGAAGTGGTGGAGGTCAGTCAGGTTCAAGAGATGATTGACCGTGCCTGCCAGATTCCAGAACACAGGGGTCAGGTTTGCAATGCCTTTCAGCATATTTGGGGCTATTTTAAAAAGCAAGCTAGCCTTGATGAGCGTAAAGACTATATGCTCTTGCTGGATCGCTATCGTTTTGGTCAAGCTTCTAAGGAAGACTTGATTGCTAGGACTCGAGACTTGCTTGAACGCTACCCAAATGCTTATCTGCAACATTCTACCTTGTTGAAAGGAGACTCCCATGAGACTTTGGCATGAGGCTTTGATCCCACAGCTTCCCCGTCCGCAGCTCTTGGGGCAACATCGAGAGTGCTGCGCCCTTCGTGGTAATGGCTGGGGCAGAAAGCATGCGACGGTTGACTATATCTTTACCCACTCGCCCTATCGTCTCTATGCCTATCATCGCTTGATCATGGAGGAGATGGCTAGCCGTGGCTACAATGTCAGTCCAGAGTGGCTAGACAAGAACTACCGAGGCAAGACTTGCCCTCCTTATCAAGACTTAGCTGAGGAAAAGCTGAATAGTCCTATCTATAGCGAGCATGACACAGCCTACTACGAGGAGTGTCTGGCTAATCTCCGAGAGAAGGGGATAGAGCTGGAGTAAGAATATGGATTAGTTCCACTTTATAACTCTTTTCGTAATCTTTTCGAATAATAAAAATGAGACCTTTAGAATGATTCTAAGGTCTTCTTTTTATAAGTGTTACGATTTACTTTTAATAAGTTGTGTATTCTATTTAAAGGACAAGGGCGAACGAAGTGAGCTTTTAGAAGATATTTCCCGCTATAGTGGTATTCTAGATAATAATTTATTATTAGCTAGAACGGGATTTTTGAGACACTCTGGCTCAAAAATTAGGGATGAAATTACGAAGTAATTTGCTCCCGTCCGCACTTTCTAAGGGAAATATCAGAATTACAAAATAAAAATCAACCTATAGTCTTTTCTAATAGCAAGCCATAGTCAACTGTCTGTTTACTCAAGTTTGACTATGAACAGGACTATCTTGAAATACTGTTAACCATTGTCTACCAAAGGATTTGGAGAATCTTCTCCAAATCCTTTTTTGTACTTCAAATAACGATATAGTTTCAAACTATATCAAAGCCTAATTTTTTACAATTATACAGACAGTTTCTTTTCTGTTAAGATAGTTTCAACAACAATTTTTGGAGGACAAAACATGTCAACTACAATTATCGGTTTCCCTCGTTTGGGTGAATTCCGCGAATTAAAATTTACAACTGAAAAATACTTTAGAAAAGAAATCTCAGAAGAAGAACTCTTGGCTGCGGCTAAAGAATTGCGTGCAAAACACTGGAACATCGTCAAAGAAAAAGGCATCACTGAAATCCCATCAAATGACTTTTCTCACTATGACAACTTCCTAGACGCTGCTTTCCTTTTCAACGTAGTTCCTGCATCTGTTCAAAACTTGGAATTGTCTGATCTTGAACGTTACTTTGCTTTGGGACGTGGTTACCAAGGAGAAAAAGGGGATGTTCGTGCCCTTCCGATGAAGAAATGGTTCAACACTAACTACCACTACATCGTTCCTAAATTTGAAAAAGACACTAAAGTAAAATTGGCTGGCCACAAGATTTTCGATGAGTTCCAAGAAGCAAAAGAACTTGGTCTTAACACTCGTCCTGTCCTTGTAGGTCCATTCACTTTCCTTCAATTGTCAGACTTTGAAGAAGGCGTAAAAGCAGAAGATTTCGTAGATAGCTTAGTGGCTGCTTACCAAGATGTTTTTGCGAAATTGGCTGAACTTGGTGCAACTCGTATTCAACTCGATGAAGCTGCTCTTGTCAAAGACTTGACAGAAGAAGAAAAAGCACTCTTCTTGAACATCTACAACAAGCTTTTGGCTGACAAAAAAGGTCTTGAAGTCTTGCTTCAAACATACTTCGGTGATGTTCGTGACGTTTACGCTGACCTTGTGAAATTGCCAGTAGATGCGATCGGTCTTGACTTCGTTGAAGGTAAGAAAACTCTTGAACTCGTTAAAGGTGGCTTCCCAGCTGACAAGACTCTTTATGCAGGTATTGTCAATGGTAAGAACATCTGGCGTAACAACTACGAAAAGAGCTTGGCTATTCTTGAGCAAATCCCAGCTGAAAACATCGTTTTGACTAGCTCATGCTCACTTCTTCATGTCCCATTTACAACAGCTAACGAAGACTTTGAACCAGCTATCTTGAACCACTTTGCATTTGCAGTAGAAAAATTGGATGAGATCCGTGACTTGGATGCTATCCGCAACGGTCAAGGTGCAGAAGCTCTTGCAGCAAACAAAGAACTCTTTGCAACTGAACGTGTTGGTGAAAATGCTGAACTTCGTGCACGTATCGCTGGATTGACTGACGCAGACTACACTCGTTTGCCAGCTTTTGCAGAACGTGAAGCAATCCAAGAAGAAGCTTTCAAACTTCCAGCTCTTCCAACAACAACAATCGGTTCATTCCCTCAAACTAAGGAAGTTCGTGCCAAACGTTTGGCCTTCCGTAAGGGTGAATTGTCACAAGAAGAATACGATGCCTTCCTTGCTGAGACAATCGACGAATGGATCAAATGGCAAGAAGAAGTTGGATTTGACGTGCTTGTGCACGGTGAATTCGAGCGTAATGACATGGTTGAGTACTTCGGTCAAAACTTGTCAGGATACCTCTTCTCTAAGAACGGTTGGGTACAATCATACGGTATGCGTGGGGTTAAACCACCAATCATCTGGGGTGATGTAACTCGTCTCAACCCAATCACTGTGAAATGGTCTAGCTACGCACAAAGCCGTACTGACAAACCTGTTAAAGGTATGTTGACTGGACCTGTTACCATCCTTAACTGGTCATTCCCACGTGAAGACATCTCTATTAAGGATTCTACTCTTCAAATCGCTCTTGCAATCAAGGATGAAGTTCTTGACCTTGAAGCTGCAGGTGTTAAAATCATCCAAATCGACGAGGCTGCTCTTCGTGAGAAATTGCCACTCCGTCGTAGCGACTGGTACGAAGACTACCTTGACTGGGCTATTCCAGCCTTCCGCTTGGTACACTCAACAGTAGCACCAGATACACAAATCCACACTCACATGTGTTACTCAGAATTTACAGATATCATCCCAGCTATCGACAACATGGATGCGGACGTTATCTCATTTGAAGCTAGCCGTTCAAATCTTGAAATCTTGGACGAACTCAAAGCTCAAAACTTCCAGACAGAAGTGGGCCCTGGAGTTTACGATATCCACTCTCCTCGTGTGCCTAACGAAGGCGAAATCGACCACACCATCGAAGCCATCCTTGCTAAAGTACCAAGCAAGAAAGTATGGATCAACCCTGACTGTGGTTTGAAAACACGTGGTATCCCAGAAACGAAAGAAAGCTTGATCCGCCTTGTAGACGCTGCGAAAGCTGCGCGTGAGAAATTGTAAGAAAAGACAATTCTCCCTACACGGTTGATCAGTAAGAAATCAACTAGAAAAGGTTCATACATATGTCACGTCAAACACCGTCCCTCTCATTTGAAGTTTTCCCTCCAAACCCAGAAGTAGGCAATGACAAAATTATCGCAGCCCTGAAAGACATGCAGGGCTTGGCGCCACACTTCATCAGTGTGACTGCTAGTAATAATAAATTTAATATCAAAGAGACGACGGTTCGTTTGGCAGACTATATCCAAAATGACTTGGAGATTCCAACCATTGCTCACTTGCCAGCTATCTATTTGACTAAGGATAAGGTGGCTGAGACCATTGCGGATTTGGATAAAGTTGGTGTTCAGAAAATCTTGGCTTTGCGTGGGGATATCATTCCAGGTGTTGAGCCGCAGAAGGATTTCCGTTACGCAACAGACTTGATTGAGTTTA
Organism: Streptococcus infantis; assembly: GCF_015546995.1. Classification (GTDB taxonomy): domain Bacteria; phylum Bacillota; class Bacilli; order Lactobacillales; family Streptococcaceae; genus Streptococcus; species Streptococcus infantis_J. Next base: position 22,334 of record NZ_JADMUH010000011.1, on the reverse strand, counting down.
TCACTGAACAGGCACCACACTTTGATATTGTTGGAGCTTGTTACCCAGAAGGGCACCCGGATTCGCCAAACCAAATCTCAGATATCCAAAATCTTAAGAAAAAAGTGGATGCAGGCTGCTCAAGCCTTGTCACTCAGCTATTCTTTGACAATGAGCGTTTCTACGATTTCCAAGATAAGTGTACCTTGGCTGGAATTGATGTTCCCATTCATGCAGGGATTATGCCAATCCTTAACCGTAACCAAGCGCTTCGTCTCTTGAAGACTTGTGAGAATATCCATCTCCCACGTAAATTTAAGGCTATCTTGGACAAGTATGAGAATGACCCTGAGTCACTCAGAGCAGCAGGACTTGCCTATGCCGTAGACCAAATCGTGGACTTGGTAACGCAAGACGTAGCAGGCGTGCATCTCTACACCATGAACAACGCAGACACTGCTCAGTACATCCACCAAGCTACCCATGCCTTGTTCAATCATCAACCTTAAAATAATCAAAAGCAAACCATTCTTCTTTTCATAGCAGAATGGTTCCTTTTTTATAGAAAAGACCGTACTTTTTAAGAAAAATATGATAAAATAGACTCTGTACGTACTTGATACAAAGATGAGGGTATAAACGATGTTTAAGCAGTCTTAATCTTATATCAAAGAGATGTAAGGTAAAGAATCAGACCTAAAGTATTTTCGGAGTTGAACACGGGCTAAATCCCTAGTGAAAAAGATAGATTTCCTGATGTGCATCGCACACTGCGTCAATCTCCTATTTTCATACGGGATTCTTAACGCCCTTTGTATCCTGATTTTTGTAGGCAAGGCGTATAATATTAACAATCCAAAGGGGATTAAAATGACAAAACATGTGTTTCAAACGACTTTTGCGGGTCGTGAGTTGATCGTAGAGACTGGTCAGGTTGCTAAGCAAGCAAATGGCTCTGTTGTGGTACGTTACGGTGAGTCAACTGTCTTGACGGCTGCCGTTATGTCTAAGAAGATGGCAACTGGGGATTTCTTCCCGCTTCAAGTCAACTACGAGGAAAAAATGTATGCGGCTGGGAAATTTCCTGGTGGCTTTATGAAACGTGAAGGACGTCCTTCAACAGATGCGACTTTGACAGCGCGTTTGATTGACCGTCCAATCCGTCCAATGTTTGCGGAAGGTTTCCGTAATGAAGTGCAAGTCATCAATACAGTTCTTTCTTACGATGAAAATGCATCTGCACCAATGGCAGCTATGTTTGGTTCATCATTGGCCTTGTCTATCTCAGATATCCCATTTGATGGCCCAATCGCTGGAGTACAAGTAGGTTATATTGATGGGGAAATCATCATCAACCCGACTCAAGAACAAGCAGAGCAATCGCTTCTTGAATTGACAGTAGCAGGTACGAAGTACGCCATCAACATGGTAGAGTCTGGTGCCAAAGAATTGTCAGAAGAAATCATGTTGGAAGCTCTTCTTAAAGGACATGAAGCCGTTAAAGAATTGATTGCCTTCCAAGAAGAAATCGTTGCGGCAGTCGGTAAGGAAAAAGCAGAAGTAGAATTGCTTCATGTAGATACTGACTTGCAAGCTGAAATCATCGCAGCCTACAACAGCGACCTTCAAAAAGCGGTCCAAGTAGAAGAAAAATTGGCTCGTGAAGCTGCAACTCAAGCAGTGAAAGACCAAGTCACAGCAGTTTACGAAGAAAAATATGCAGACCATGAAGAATTTGACCGTATCATGCGTGATGTAGCTGAAATCTTGGAACAAATGGAACACGCAGAAGTGCGCCGTTTGATCACAGAAGACAAGGTACGTCCTGACGGTCGTAAGGTCGATGAAATCCGTCCTTTGGATGCGGTTGTTGACTTCGTTCCCCGTGTGCACGGTTCAGGTCTCTTTACTCGTGGACAAACGCAAGCTCTTTCTATCTTGACTTTGGCGCCAATGGGTGAAACGCAAATCATCGATGGTTTGGATCCAGAGTACAAGAAACGCTTTATGCACCACTATAACTTCCCACAATACTCTGTAGGGGAAACTGGACGTTACGGTGCACCTGGTCGTCGTGAAATTGGTCACGGTGCTCTTGGGGAGCGTGCTCTTGCTCAAGTATTGCCAAGCTTGGAAGAATTCCCATATGCGATTCGTCTGGTAGCAGAAGTCTTGGAATCAAACGGTTCTTCATCTCAAGCCTCTATCTGTGCGGGAACTCTTGCCCTTATGGCTGGTGGTGTGCCAATCAAGGCGCCAGTAGCTGGTATTGCAATGGGTCTTATCTCAGATGGTAATAACTACACAGTTTTGACAGATATCCAAGGTTTGGAAGACCACTTTGGAGACATGGACTTCAAGGTTGCAGGAACTCGTGACGGGATTACAGCCCTTCAAATGGATATCAAAATCCAAGGAATTACTGCAGAAATCTTGACAGAAGCTTTGGCTCAAGCCAAGAAAGCTCGTTTTGAAATCCTTGATGTGATTGAAGCAACGATTCCAGAAGTTCGTCCAGAATTGGCTCCAACTGCACCGAAAATTGATACTATTAAGATTGATGTGGACAAGATCAAGATTGTTATCGGTAAGGGTGGAGAAACAATCGATAAGATCATTGCTGAAACAGGCGTTAAGATTGATATCGACGAAGAAGGTAACGTATCTATCTACTCTAGCGACCAAGATGCCATCAACCGTGCTAAAGAAATCATTGCTGGTTTGGTTCGTGAAGCAAAAGTGGACGAAGTTTACCATGCCAAAGTTGTGCGTATCGAGAAATTCGGTGCCTTTGTCAACCTCTTTGACAAGACAGATGCCCTCGTACACATCTCTGAAATGGCTTGGACACGTACCAATAATGTAGAAGATTTAGTTCAAATTGGTGATTTTGTAGATGTGAAGGTTATTAAGATCGATGAAAAAGGTCGTGTAGATGCTTCTATGAAGGCACTCTTGCCACGTCCGCCAAAACCTGAACGTTCAGAAGAAAAAGGGGAAAAAGGTCATCGTCCTCGTCACCATCACAAGGACCACAAACCAAATAAAGAATTTACTGAAACACCAAAAGACTCAGAATAAGAAGGGAGAAATGTATGGGATGGTGGCGTGAAACCATTGATATCGTAAAAGAAAATGATCCAGCGGCTCGCACCACATTGGAGGTTCTTTTGACCTATCCTGGTGTGAAAGCCTTGGCTGCCCACCGTCTCTCTCATTTTCTCTGGAAACATGGCTTTAAGCTTTTAGCTCGTATGCACAGCCAGTTTTGGCGTTTTTGGACTCAGATTGAGATTCACCCTGGAGCTCAAATAGAATCAGGTGTCTTTATTGACCATGGAGCAGGACTTGTGATTGGGGAGACAGCTATCGTTGAAAAAGGTGTTCTCCTTTATCATGGGGTAACCCTTGGTGGGACAGGTAAGGATAGTGGCAAACGCCATCCGACTGTTCGTAAAGGAGCGCTCATTTCTGCTCATGCCCAAGTCATCGGACCTGTAGAGATTGGTGAAAATGCCAAGGTCGGTGCTGCAGCAGTTGTCGTGGCAGACGTACCAAGTGACGTGACGGTTGTCGGAATTCCAGCCAAGATTGTCCGAGTGCATGGGCAAAAGGATGAACCAACCATTCACGAAGTCGAAGAAAAACGGGAATATTACGTCAATAAACTCGAGCAGGCTAGAGATGCCAGTCACAGGTCGTCTGGTTTATAGAGGATACCTATATGATTCAAGCAAGAAACAAGTTAAGCCAAGAGGAGCTATCTGAAGCGAAAAAACTAATTAACTGTTGCCAAGCCTATGATGGAACTTACCGTGATCCTTATCTTTCTAATATGCTCAATTTTAACCCCGATATGCCCGCCTTTTTCCTTTATTATGAAAAAGGTGAACTTGTTGGCCTATTAACCGTCTATGCAGATGACCAAGATGTGGAAGTAGCGATCCTGGTCCACCCTAATCATCGTCGTCAAGGAATTGCGCGGGCTTTGTATAGAAGTTTTGAGAAAGAAACGGCATCTTATCCAATTGAGTCTGTGACTTTTCAGACAGAGCGTGTTTTTCTAGAGCGCCATCCTGATTTTGTCAACAACTGGGGACTGGTCGAGGATGAAGAGACAGAGACCTGGTTAGGTAAGGATAGAAGACCTTATCCGTTAGCAACTGTTTCCAATCTGGACGTTTTGTTAGCAGATCGTTCCTATCAGGATCAAATTAGTCAGTTAAAATTTCAGGCATTTTCAGAGGAACATGAATCTAGAGAAGTTGTGGATAGATATGTCGCTGAAGCTCTGAAAGATCCAGAAAGTCGCTTATATATTTTATTAAAAGACGATCAGGTTATTGGAACTTGCACGGTTGATTTATCAAGCGATACGAATTACTTCTACGGTTTAGCAATATCGGAACCTGAACGTGGAAAAGGCTATGGAAGCTACTTAGCAAAATCCCTCGTCAACAAACTGATTGAGCAAAATGACAAGGAGTTTCAGATTGCCGTGGAAGATAGCAATGTAGGTGCCAAACGTTTGTATGAAAAGATTGGCTTTGTTAAACAGACCCAGGTGGTTTATCTGAATGCGAAAGAGTAATAAATGCTATTAGAAGAATTTGAAAATGTACCTGCTGTTATCGAGCCAACTGATCGAAGCCTCCTTAGTGGTGGAGAAATCTGTGATACGATTATTTTATCTTTTAATGGAGAAATCGTTGAACGAGTAAAGCAGTTTGAAGATGTTTACGAAGGTGGCTATCTAACCAATCTAAATGGTAGATTTCCATGGTATATCTATGAAAAAGATGGGAGTAAGGTAGCAGTTGCTATAGCTACGATTGGAGCCCCGATGGTTGTTGGACTCTTAGAAGAACTCAAAGCAAGAGGATTTAAGAACTTTATTGTTTTGGGTTCTTGCGGAGTTCTAGATAAGTCTATTCAGGCAGATAAGATTATCCTACCAAGTTCAGCTCTACGTGATGAAGGTACAAGTTACCATTACGCTCCTGCAAGTGATGAAATAGCTTATGATGAAACTCTACTCTTAACCATAGAAGAAGCTTTAAACAAATCTGATATTGAGCACATTCGAACAAAGGCTTGGACCACAGATGCTTTCTATCGTGAAACAGCTGATAAGGTCAAACGTAGACTAGCAGCAGGTGCGACTGTTGTAGATATGGAAGCCTCAGCAATCATGGCTTGGGCACAATTTCGACAAGCAAAAGTTTATCAATTTTTTTATACAGCTGATTATGTTGACCATCATAATCATGAGTGGGATGCAAGATACGAAGAAAGAAAAGCAGATGCTATGACTTTCTTTGAGATAGCATTAGTAATTGCTAGAGAGTTGGATTGAAACAACTCTTTACGATAAACAAGACACAGAAAGGAGTAAGTGAGTGATTAAAATCTATGACACCATGTCTCGTGATTTGCGAGATTTTGTCCCAATCGAGGACGGCAAGGTTAAGATGTATGTCTGTGGGCCGACTGTATACAACTACATTCACGTAGGGAATGCCCGTTCGACAGTAGCCTTCGATACCATTCGTCGCTATTTTGAGTATCGTGGCTACGAAGTAGCCTACATTTCCAACTTTACGGATGTGGATGACAAGATTATCAACCGTGCTAAGGAAGAAGGTATCACACCTCAAGAAGTCGCGGATAAGTACATCGCTGCCTTCCGTGAAGACGTGACGGCTCTTGGTGTTAAGCCTGCGACTCGTCATCCGCGTGTAGTGGAGTTTATGGCGGATATCATCCGCTTTGTCTCTGACTTGATTGAAAAAGGCTATGCCTATGAGAGTCAAGGGGATGTCTATTTCCGTGTGGAAAAATCCCACAACTATGCTAAATTGGCTAATAAAACCTTGGAAGATTTGGAGCTAGGTGCTTCAGGTCGTACCGATGAAGAAACGGCTCGTAAGGAAAATCCTGTGGACTTTGCCCTTTGGAAATCTGCAAAACCAGGAGAGATTTCTTGGGATAGCCCTTGGGGTCCTGGTCGCCCAGGCTGGCATATCGAGTGTTCGGTTATGTCAACGGAGATTTTGGGTGATACTATTGATATTCACGGTGGTGGAGCTGACCTTGAGTTTCCACACCACACCAACGAAATTGCCCAGTCAGAAGCCAAAACAGGTAAGACCTTTGCTAACTACTGGATGCACAATGGCTTTGTCAATATCGACAATGTCAAGATGTCCAAGTCATTGGGGAATTTCATCACCGTGCATGATGCCCTCAAGACCATTGATGGCCAAGTGCTTCGTTTCTTCTTTGCGACTCAGCATTACCGCAAACCTATCAACTTTACGGAAAAGGCTGTGCGTGATGCCGAGACCAATCTCAAGTATCTGAAGAACACTTATGAGCAACCATTTACTGGAACTGTAGATGCAGAGGAATTGCAAGCTTTTAAAGATAAGTTCGTAGCTGCAATGGATGAGGATTTCAATACAGCAAATGGTATCACAGTCGTCTTTGAAATGGCCAAGTGGATCAACTCAGGCAACTATGATGCAGCGGTTAAGGAAGCTCTTACGGCTATGTTAGAGGTCTTTGGTATTGTCTTTGTCGAGGAAGTTTTGGATGAAGAGATCGAAGCTTTGATTCAAAAACGCCAAGAAGCGCGTGCCAATAAAGACTTTGCAACAGCTGACCAAATCCGTGACCAACTGGCTGCACAAGGGATTAAGCTACTGGATACCAAGGATGGAGTGAGGTGGACACGTGATTGATGTCAATCTCATTAACGGGATTGCGCTAGCCTTTGAAGGAGATGCGGTGTATTCTATGTATATTCGACGTCACCTCATCCTAAAAGGCATGACCAAGCCCAATAAACTCCACCAAGAGGCAACCAAGTATGTGTCGGCCAAGGCTCAGGCACGCTTGATTTCCCTTATGTTAGAAGAAGAAGTCCTGACGGAAAAGGAAGAAGAAATCTATAAACGGGGTCGCAATACCAATAGTCATACCAAGGCAAAGAACGCAGATGTAGTGACCTACCGTATGTCTACAGGTTTTGAAGCGGTCATGGGTTATCTTCATATGACTGAAAATGTGGAGCGCCTAGAAACCTTGATTTCTTGGTGTATCCAAAAAGTGGAGGGCTAGGAATGATTGCAAAAGAATTACTAGATTGGTTTCCACAAGCTCAAATCGTAGACCAGCCAATTGATAAGGAAGGTTTTCTTACGCTACCAGTTTCCTCGCAACAGTGGATTTTACTGGAGGAAGTTGGACTAAGTGAACGTGAGAAACAGTTGGTAGCTCTCTTAACCCAGCAGGAACAAACCATTTCTTTAAATCCTTGGTATAGTTATTTGATTGAGGGCAAGGGACAAGCACCGCAAAGTTTTAAAAAGCTACAAGTTGTCTATTGTCACCTTTCTTATTACCAACAGGAAAACCTAACTTCTTGGCTAGATATGATGAGAACTCTCTTTCCTAATTGCGAGACAGTGCTTCAGGTGGGAGCTCAGGATTACCTATTTGTTCTCCAACAGGACAAATACACTTCTGTTCGGTCTATCTTAACAGATACCTTGGAAGCAGTAGAGTATGACTTTGGGGTTCGCTTATCCATCATGCTTGGTCAGGTCTGGTCGCAAACAGGAAATCAGAGTTTGACAGATCTCATCAAAGCAGAACGTGACTTGTTCAAAAATTGGTGGCGACAAGGACACCAAGGATTCCATACGTTTTCTCAGCTCTACCTTTGGAGTATGGGTGAAAAAATGGTGGATCTTGGTTTGATAAAAGATTATCTACACCAGATGATTTTGGATCAGGATCAAATTCAGGAAATCATTCTCTCCTTATGGGAAAATAGTGCAGTCCTAACTAAAACAGCACAACAGCTCTATCTACACCGCAATTCTCTCCAATACAAGATTGATAAATGGGAAGAGTTGACAGGGCTTCAGTTGAAAGAATTGACAGATTTGACCTTGTGCTATCAATTGATATTACCAGATATTATTTAAAGTTTTGTGCAAGTTGCACAGAACTTTTTTATTTTTTTGGTCACCTTGCCATAGAAATGTAAAACGTTTTCATCTATAATAAAACTATCAAAAATTAAAGGAGTTCACCGAAATGGTAGAATTAAATCTTAAAAACATTTACAAAAAATATCCAAACAGCGAGCACTATTCAGTTGAAGACTTCAACTTGGACATCAAAGACAAAGAATTTATCGTTTTCGTAGGACCTTCAGGATGTGGTAAATCAACTACTCTCCGTATGATTGCAGGTCTTGAAGACATCACAGAAGGTACTGCATCTATCGATGGCGTTGTTGTCAATGACGTAGCTCCAAAAGACCGTGACATCGCCATGGTATTCCAAAACTACGCTCTTTACCCACACATGACTGTATACGATAACATGGCTTTCGGTTTGAAATTGCGTAAATACAGCAAAGAAGACATCGACAAACGTGTACAAGAAGCAGCAGAAATTCTTGGATTGAAAGAATTCTTGGATCGTAAACCAGCTGACCTTTCAGGTGGTCAACGTCAACGTGTTGCCATGGGTCGTGCGATCGTCCGTGATGCTAAGGTATTCTTGATGGACGAACCTTTGTCAAACTTGGATGCAAAACTTCGTGTATCTATGCGTGCTGAAATCGCTAAAATCCACCGTCGTATCGGAGCTACAACTATCTACGTAACTCACGACCAAACAGAAGCGATGACACTTGCAGACCGTATCGTTATCATGTCAGCTACTAAAAACCCTGCTGGTACTGGTACTATCGGACGTGTTGAACAAATCGGTACTCCTCAAGAAGTTTACAAAAACCCAGTTAACAAATTCGTAGCAGGATTCATCGGAAGCCCAGCTATGAACTTCATCAACGTAAAATTGATCGGTGACCACATCGTTGGTGACGCCTTTAACTTGAAAGTCCCAGAAGGTGCTTTGAAAGTTCTTCGCGATAAAGGTTACGAAGGTAAAGAATTGATCTTCGGTATCCGTCCAGAAGACGTGAACGCAGAACCTGCTTTCCTTGAAACATTCCCAGAATCAGTTGTGAAAGCAACTATCTCTGTATCAGAATTGCTTGGTTCAGAATCTCACCTATACTGCCAAGTTGGTAAAGATGAATTCGTTGCTAAGGTTGACGCACGTGACTACTTGCAAGCTGGTGCTACAGTTGAACTTGGATTTGACTTGAACAAAGCTCACTTCTTTGACGTAGAAACTGAAAAGACAGTTTACTAAGATAGATTTGAATCAATCAACACTACTAGAGTTTCTCTAGTAGTGTTTTTTAGACTTCAGCAAAGTCTTATGGAGTAGGCTTTTCTAGTTTTCTTATTGATCAAAAAGTGTTAAAATGGTAGGAAGAACTGGAGAGTATGCATGCCAAAAGAAGTAATTTATTCTGGCGATGAAGTCGTCGCTTTAACGCAAAAATATTTATCGAAAGAAGATGTGGCTTTTGTCCATAAGGCCTTGGTTTATGCTGTAGAGTGCCACAGTGGCCAATATCGTAAATCAGGCGAGCCTTACATTATCCACCCTATCCAGGTAGCAGGTATCTTGGCTAAGCTCAAGCTGGACGCTGTCACTGTTGCCTGTGGTTTTTTGCATGACGTGGTAGAAGACACAGATGCTACTTTGGATGACTTAGAGCGTGAGTTTGGACATGATGTTCGAGTAATTGTAGATGGGGTTACCAAGCTTGGTAAGGTTGAATACAAGTCATTTGAAGAGCAGTTGGCTGAAAACCACCGCAAGATGCTCATGGCTATGTCTGAGGATATCCGTGTTATCTTGGTCAAGCTCTCTGACCGCCTGCACAATATGCGCACCCTCAAGCATCTTCGTAAGGACAAGCAAGAACGTATTTCCCGAGAAACCATGGAAATCTACGCACCACTTGCTCACCGTCTGGGGATTTCAAGTGTTAAGTGGGAACTAGAAGACCTTTCCTTCCGTTACCTCAATCCGACAGAGTTTTACAAGATAACTCATATGATGAAGGAGAAACGTCAAGAACGTGAAGCCTTGGTCGATGAAGTTGTGACGAAACTCGAGGAGTATTCATCTGAACGCAATCTTACAGGAAAAATCTATGGCCGTCCTAAGCATATCTACTCTATTTACCGTAAAATGCAGGACAAGAAAAAACGCTTTGAGGAGATCTATGACCTGATTGCCATTCGCTGTATCCTAGATACTCAGAGTGATGTCTATGCCATGTTGGGTTACGTCCATGAGCTATGGAAACCAATGCCAGGACGTTTCAAGGATTATATTGCCAATCGTAAGGCCAATGGTTACCAGTCTATCCATACGACTGTTTATGGACCAAAAGGGCCGATTGAGTTCCAGATTCGTACCAAGGAAATGCACGAGGTTGCTGAGTACGGGGTTGCGGCTCACTGGGCCTACAAAAAAGGAATCAAAGGTCAGGTTAATAGCAAGGAATCTGCTATTGGAATGAACTGGATCAAGGAGTTGATGGAACTCCAAGACCAGGCGGATGATGCCAAGGAATTTGTAGATACTGTCAAAGAAAACTATCTGGCTGAGGAGATTTACGTCTTTACTCCAGATGGAGCGGTTCGTTCTCTTCCAAAGGATTCTGGACCGATTGACTTTGCCTATGAGATTCATACCAAGATCGGGGAAAAAGCAACTGGTGCCAAGGTTAATGGACGTATGGTTCCTTTGACTACCAAGCTGAAAACGGGTGACCAGGTTGAAATCATCACCAATCCAAATTCATTTGGACCAAGTCGTGACTGGCTCAATATGGTTAAAACCAGCAAGGCCCGTAACAAAATTCGTCAGTTCTTTAAAAACCAAGATAAAGAATTGTCCATCAATAAAGGCCGTGAAATGCTGATTAGTCAGCTTCAAGAAAACGGCTATGTGGCCAATAAATTTATGGACAAGCGTCACATGGATGAAGTCCTTCAAAAAACCAGCTACAAGACTGAAGAAGCTCTCTTTGCTGCGATTGGTTTTGGAGAAATCGGAGCCATTACCGTCTTTAACCGTTTGACGGAAAAAGAACGTCGTGAAGAAGAGCGTGCCAAGGCTAAGGCAGAAGCAGAAGAACTGGTCAAGGGTGGCGAAGTAAAAGTAGAGAACAAGGATACGCTTAAGGTGAAGCATGAGGGTGGAGTTGTCATCCAAGGTGCTTCTGGGCTCTTGGTCCGGATTGCCAAATGTTGTAATCCTGTTCCAGGTGATGGTATCGTTGGTTATATTACCAAAGGTCGTGGTGTTGCCATCCATCGTGTGGACTGTATGAACCTTCGTTCACAGGAAAACTATGAGCAACGTTTGCTAGATGTTGAATGGGAAGACCAATTCTCAACCAAGGAATATATGGCTCATATCGATATCTATGGACTTAACCGTTCTGGCCTTTTGAATGATATCTTGCAAGTCCTATCAAACACAACTAAGAATATCTCTTCGGTTAATGCCCAACCGACCAAGGATATGAAATTTGCCAATATCCATGTATCCTTTGGAATTTCTAACCTTTCAATGTTGACAACGGTGGTTGATAAGATTAAGAGTGTACCAGAAGTCTACTCAGTCAAACGGACCAATGGTTAAGTTGGCTCGATAGATATAGAAAGGATTTCTATGAGAATTATCGTTCAGCGAGTCAAGCAAGCTCAGGTTTCTATTGAGGGGCAGATGCATGGTCAAATCAAACAAGGACTCTTGCTCCTAGTGGGTGTTGGACCTGAGGATCAGCAAGAGGATTTGGAGTATGCAGTCAGAAAACTGGTCAATATGCGGATCTTTTCAGATAACGAAGGCAAGATGAACCTATCTGTTAAGGATATCCAAGGAGAAATCCTCTCCATCTCTCAATTCACTCTGTTTGCCGATACCAAAAAAGGCAATCGTCCAGCCTTTACAGGCGCCGCTAAACCAGATATGGCTGAGGCCTTCTATCAAGATTTTAACCAGGAACTAGCCAAAGAGGTTCCTGTTGAAACAGGTGTCTTTGGAGCAGATATGCAGGTAGGACTGGTCAATGATGGGCCGGTAACCATCATCCTTGATACAAAAAATAGATAAGAAAAACCAAGCTTGTTAGCTTGGTTTTTTTGTGACGGATTTAGTTCATCTTTTCAACATAGAGCTGTTTGGCGATTTCTAGACTTACCAAGAGTTCTTCATTGTTGTGAATCAAAGTAAAGGTATTAGAGAAATCATCAAACTGTTGAACTTGGAGTTTGTCTCCGATATTGATGGCATGTTTTTCCAGATATTTTAGGAGATCAAAGCTATCGTGAACCCGAGTTAGGAGATAGGTTCCAGCTTCTTTGGTTTCTGATAGTGGTAGGTTGTTGATTTCAACCAAAAGCTCTCCTTTAGCAGGAATGGTACCACCGTGAGGGCAAGTTTTTGGGAAACCTAGCATACTTTCTAATCTCTCTACAAAAAAGTCTGAAACGGTATGTTCTAATACTTCAGCTTCCTCATGAATTTGGTCACTGGTATAGTCTAGATGGTGGACCAGAAAAACCTCAATCAGACGATGTTTACGATAAAGTTCTGATACAAGTGTTAGCCCAATATCGGTTAGCAAGTATCCTTTCTTCTTATCTTTTAAGATGAGATTTTCAGACTGCATGCGCTTAATCATTTCAGTTACAGCTGGAGGAGATACCTGCATCCGAGCAGCAATTTCCTTATTGGTAATTTTAGGAACATCCATGCCAATCTCATAAATACATTTTAAGTAGTCTTCTTTATTTGGTGTCATTCGCATTTCCTTGTTTATTATCTCCATCTAGTATACCAAAAAAAGCTAGATTTCTCTAGCTTCTTGCTACAAGAGCTGGACTTAGTTGAGTTCTTTTGCTGCTGCAATAGCGGCTTCAAAGTCTGGCTCGCTGTTGATATTGTCTACGTATTCGACGTAGCGGATGGTATTATCTGCATCGAGAACAAAAACTGCGCGTGCAAGCAGATGCCATTCATTGATTAAGAGGGCATAATCGCGTCCAAAGGAGTGGTCGAAGTAGTCTGAAAGCATGATGGCATTCTCAATTCCTTCAGCACCGCACCAGCGTTTTTGAGCAAATGGAAGGTCCATAGATACCGTTAGGACAACAGTATTGTCTAAGCTAGCCAGTTCTTCATTAAATCGACGAGTTTGAAGGGAACAAATTCCAGTATCGATAGAAGGAACCACACTTAAAATCTTTTTCTTTCCATCAAAGTCTGATAGTGATTTTTTTGAAAGGTCAGTCGTTGTGAGAGAGAAATCAAGTGCTTTGTCTCCTACTTGTAGTTGTTTTCCTGTAAAAGTAACAGGGTTTCCAAGGAATGTAGTCATAAGCTACTCCAATCTTTTTTCTTTCATTTTACCTGGAAATGTTCAATTTTTCCAATGATTTGACCGTAAAAAAACGCCAATTCAAAGTGACTGACGTTTTTTAATGGATTATTTTGACAAACCTTCAGCAATCTTGTCGAGGTTGTATTTCATCATGTTGTAGTAGCTGTCACCTTCTTTACCTTCTTCAGCAATTGAGTCAGTAAAGATTTGTGCGTAAATTGGAATATTTGTGTCTTTAGAAACAGTCTTCATTGGACGATCATCGACACTGGACTCAACAAATAGTGATGGAACTTTTGTTTGGCGAAGTTTTTCAACCAAAGTCTTGATTTGGTCAGGTGTTCCCTCTTCTTCAGTGTTGATTTCCCAGATGTAGGCACTTGGGACACCGTAAGCTTTTGAGAAGTATTTGAAGCATCCCTCGCTGGTTACGATGAGTTTCTTGTCCGCATCAATAGCGTTAAATTTCTCTTTGGCTTCCTTGTCAAGCTTGTCTAGTTTTTCAGTGTATTCTTTGAGATTTTTTTCGTAGAATTCCTTGTTGTTAGGGTCTTTAGCGATGAGTTGCTTAGCAATGTTTTGCGCATAAATAATCCCGTTTTCTAGGTTGAGCCAAGCATGTGGGTCTTCTTTCCCTTTTTCATTTTGGCCTTCTAAGTAGATGATATCAACGCCTTCACTGACAGCAAAGTAGTCCTTGTTTTCAGTTTTCTTGGCATTCTCAACTAATTTTGTAAACCAGGCATTTCCACCTGTTTCAAGGTTGATACCGTTGTAAAAGATTAAGTCGGCCTGTGACGTTTTTTTGACGTCTTCAGGAAGAGGCTCGTACTCGTGTGGATCTTGTCCAACAGGCACGATACTATGAAGATCAATCTTGTCTCCTGCGATATTTTTAGTAATATCAGCGATAATTGAGTTTGTAGCTACGACCTTTAATTTTTGGTCACTTGTGGCCGTGTCTTTTTTTCCAGTAGAGCATGCTACAAGAGCAATTACAGAAAGAAAGAGAACGAATAATGTACCTAATTTTTTCATTAGATCCTCCAATTTATTGGGGTCTTTCCCCTTATTTTAACAAATGTTTATTTTTCAGTTTCAAATATCGTTGTTTAGGAGAGATAAAGAAACTGATTAAGAAGAAGCTAGCAGCTGTGAGCACGATGCTAGAACCAGCTGCTAAGTTTAAACTATAGCCAATAAAGAGTCCCAAAACTGAAGCAGTAGCTCCAAAGGTTGAGGAAAGAAAAATCATACTTTTCAGGCTATTAGCATAAAGATAAGCAGTTGCAGCTGGGGTAATCAGCATGGCTACAATCAGGATAGTTCCGACACTTTGCATGGCTGTCACAGACACGAGAGTCAGGAGTACCATGAGAAGGTAGTGATAGAAATTGACAGGCATTCCCATGGCTTTAGCCAAGAGTTCATCAAAGGAAGTTATCAAGAGTTGTTTGAAGAAAATCCAGATTAACAAGAGAATGACTGCCCCAACACCCATAGTAATAAACATATCCGTATCTTGGACGGCCAGGATATTACCAAAAAGGATATGGAAAAGGTCAGTTGAACTTTTAGCGACACTAATCAAGATGATACCGAGGGCTAAGAAAGAAGAAAAGGTAATGCCGATGGCGGTATCGCTTTTGATAATCGAGTTTCCCTTGATGTAGGTAATGATGATGGCAGCTAGCAATCCAAAGACAATGGCTCCGATAAAGAAGTCAACGCCCAAGATGAAGGAGAGGGCTACACCTGGTAAGACAGCATGTGAAATGGCATCTCCCATGAGTGACATCCCGCGTAGGATGATGAAACATCCCACAGCTCCAGCTACGACCCCGACGACAATAGCTGTTATCAAGGCATTTTGTAGGAAGTGGAAATTCTGCAATCCATTTATAAATTCTGCAATCATAGGTCACCTCCATTGAAAAAGAGTCGATTACCGTAAGCTTCTTTGAGATTGGCTTCAGTAAAGGTTTCTTTGGTTGGACCAAAGGCAATCACTTCTCGATTGACAAGCAAGACTTGATCGAAGTAGTGAGGAACCTTGCTGAGGTCGTGGTGGACGATGAGAACCGTCTTCCCAGCTTTTTTCAAATCTCTCAGCGTATTCATGATGATTTCCTCACTGACAGAATCAATCCCAACAAAGGGTTCATCTAAGAGTATATAATCGGCTTCCTGCACCAAACATCTGGCAATCAAAACCCGCTGGAATTGACCTCCAGACAGTTGACTGATT
Source organism: Streptococcus infantis (assembly GCF_015546995.1). Lineage (GTDB taxonomy): Bacteria > Bacillota > Bacilli > Lactobacillales > Streptococcaceae > Streptococcus > Streptococcus infantis_J. The sequence continues at coordinate 6,768 of NZ_JADMUH010000011.1, read as the reverse complement.
TGCCGTTCTGCATAGTCTGAGAGTCCAACAATTTCAAGGGCTTCTTGCACTTTCTTCCAATGTTTAGCGTTTAAACTGCGAAAGAGTGGGATAGAGGGAAATAGTCCTAGCGAGACGCATTCCTTGACCTTGATGGGAAAGTTGTAGTCGATATTGATTTTTTGTTCGACATAGGCAATTCGGTGTAAGGATTTTTTAACTTCCTTATCATCGAGAAATGCCTGACCTTGATGTGGGATAATTCCCAGCATCCCTTTTAATAATGTTGATTTTCCAGCACCGTTTGGACCAATGATACCGGTAATTGTTGGTCCTTGAAGCACTAGTGAAATATCCTTAAGTGCCGATGTTTCTTTGTAGGAGACACTGAGGTTTTCTATACGTATCATAAACTTGTATTCCTCCTGTCTCTTAATATACATTAAAAAAAAAATTAAGTCAAGTTAATTTTTGAAAAAATTAAAATAATAACTGAAAAATGATGGAAAAGGAAAGTTCATTTTTAATTGCATTCCCCAGGGATTTTTGCTAAGCTAAGAATAAGTGAAATTAGGAAAGCGAGAACAAGATGACACGTTATCAAGATGATTTTTATGATGCCATAAATGGTGAGTGGGAAAAGACTGCTGTTATTCCAGCAGATAAGTCGAGAACAGGTGGTTTTATCGACCTTGACGAAGAAATTGAAGAGTTGATGCTAACGACGACGGACAAGTGGTTGGCAGGAGAAGATGTGCCAGAAGATGCCATCTTAGCAAACTTTGTCAAGTACCACAGCATGGTGAGAGATTTCGATAAGCGAGAAGAAGATGGAATTGAGCCAGTCCTTCCTTTATTGAAGGAATACCAGAATTTAGAAAGTTTTGCGGATTTCGCAGGTAAACTAGCAGCATTTGAATTAGCTGGCAAACCAAACTTCCTTCCATTTGGAGTATCACCAGACTTTATGGATGCTAGAACCAATGTTCTCTGGGCTAGTGCTCCAGGAACTATCTTGCCTGATACAACCTACTATGCGGAAGACCATCCTCAGCGTGAGGAATTATTGAACCTTTGGAAAGAAAGTACTTCAAATCTCCTCAAAGCCTATAACTTCTCAGATGAAGAAATCGAAGACTTGCTAGAGAAACGATTGGAATTGGACCGTCGCATCGCAGCTGTCGTCCTTTCAAACGAGGAGAGTTCAGAATATGCCAAACTTTACCATCCTTATTCTTATGAAGATTTCAAAAAGTTTGCACCTGTCCTACCTCTCGATGACTTCTTCCAAGCTGTGATTGGACAAACTCCAGATAAGGTGATCGTAGATGAAGAACGTTTCTGGCAAGCAGCAGAGCAATTTTATAGTGAGGAAGCTTGGCCTTTACTCAAGGCAAGCTTGATTTTGAGTGTGGTCAATCTTTCAACGAGTTTTCTAACAGATGAGATTCGTATCTTGTCAGGTGCCTACGGACGAGCTCTTTCAGGTGTTCCAGAGGCTCAAGACAAACGCAAGGCTGCTTATCACCTAGCTCAAGGACCATTCAAACAAGCGCTCGGCCTTTGGTATGCTCATGAGAAATTCTCTCCAGAAGCCAAGGCAGACGTAGAGAAAAAAGTGGCAACCATGATTGATGTTTATAAGGAACGCTTGGCTAAGAATGATTGGCTGACACCTGAAACTCGCGAAAAAGCCATCGTCAAACTCAATGTCATCAAGCCTTATATTGGTTATCCAGAAGAACTGCCAGCTCGCTATAAGGACAAGGTAGTGGATGAATCTGCTAGTCTTTTTGAGAATGCTCTAGCCTTTGCGCGTGTGGAAATCAAGCACAGTTGGAGCAAGTGGAACCAGCCAGTTGACTACAAGGAGTGGGGTATGCCTGCTCACATGGTTAATGCTTACTACAATCCACAAAAGAACTTGATTGTCTTCCCAGCTGCTATCTTACAGGCACCATTTTATGACTTGCATCAGTCATCTTCTGCCAACTATGGTGGTATCGGAGCGGTTATTGCTCACGAAATTTCTCACGCTTTTGATACCAATGGAGCTTCCTTTGATGAAAATGGTAGCCTCAAGGACTGGTGGACTGAGAGCGACTATGCTGCCTTTAAAGAGAAAACGCAGAAGGTTATCGACCAGTTTGATGGCCAAGAATCTTACGGAGCAACTATTAATGGGAAACTAACTGTATCTGAAAACGTTGCCGACCTTGGAGGTATCGCTGCTGCCCTTGAAGCTGCTAAGAGAGAACCAGACTTCTCAGCTGAAGAATTCTTCAACAATTTTGCACGTATCTGGCGTATGAAAGGCCGTCCAGAATTGATGAAACTCATGGCTAGTGTCGACGTACACGCGCCAGCTAAACTCCGTGTCAACGTCCAAGTACCAAACTTTGATGACTTCTTTACAACCTATGATGTCAAAGAAGGCGACGGTATGTGGCGTGCACCAGAAGATCGTGTGATTATTTGGTAATACAAAAACCAAGGATGATTGTCCTTGGTTTTTATGTTTTAGAAAAATGGATTGAAGGTTTTTTCGTGCGCGATAGTCGTAGCCGGACCATGTCCTGGATAGACATCGTAGTTTGGAAGGGTGAAGAGCTGGGTTTCGACACTATGAAGGAGTTGTTCCATACTACCAGTTGGCAAATCTGTTCGACCAATGGTTTCTCGAAAAAGGGCATCTCCCGTTAAGACCAAGTGTCCATCTGGGAAAACCAATGAAACTCCACCGATAGAGTGGCCTGGCGTTGGTAAGACTGTAAAGCGGAATTCTTCAATCTGGTATTCTTCATGAAAGACATAAGTGTGTTCAGCTGGTTTGCAGATGACATCCGCCATATCATCGTGTCGAGGGAGACCTGAAAGGTTGTCAACAGGAGTATAGAGCCAAGAAGCTTCACTTTCTGCCACATAGACTGGAGGATTTCCATAAGTATCTCTGACCAAGTCAAGACTCATAATATGGTCGTAGTGAGTGTGGGTCAGAAGAATGGCACAGACCGGTTTGTTGATGGTTTCGATAGTCTTGCGAATAGCCTCCCAATGGCTACCAGGATCGACTATAATCAGGTGTTGGTCTCCTTCAATATAATAAGTATTTTCATAGGCAACAGGATTCACAGTTTTATGGATTTTCATAGGATTTCCTCTTTCAAAGATTTACAGTTTCTAGTATAACACAGAAGAATAAAATAAGGAATCAACAAGAAAGTCCCTCCATAAAGGAAGGGACTTTTAACTTTTTAAAAATGATTTTTCCAGGCTTGGAAGCGTGCATCCAGTAGGAGTTGTGTCAGATTTTTTAAGATTTCAACTTGCTCGAGCTCCAGTGTCTGGGCTTGAGAAACAAGTTGTCGAACATGGTCGATAGCATTTCTAGAAGATAAATCGTTGATGGAAGTGATTCCAGATTCTAGGATGGTTCCGAAAAAGAGATCAAAGTAGAGCTCTAGTTCTTCATCGGGAACACTGTCCACCCATTCTTTAAGAGCGTCTTTGATTTGCAGACTTTCGCTACTAATTTCCTCTAGTTGGACAAAGTGGTGTCCATCAGTTAGCCAGCTGAAAGTATTGTGTTGAGCGATTCCACCGAGAGCCGTAGATTTGACAACGGTAGGAGTATCAGGAACTTCTAGCATCATGCCGATGACAGAACCTTGTGGGACATAACGGTGAAATTTAGGGATAACATCTTGATAACCAGTCGTTTCTGTCAGATGAGCCTGCAAACCAGGAGCATCGTAGGTATAAACTGCTGATATCTTTTCCTGCAATTCAGGCTGGATTTGACTAGCAGCAAAGACGGCTAGATTCCCACCTTTAGAATGCCCAGCAAGAAGTACTTTTTGTTTTGGATATTGTTTAAAGAAATCTTCCAAGTATTCAAGAGCATGCTTTTGGGCAGGGATTTCCTTCATATAGGTCATATGGAAATCTTCCTTCCAACCAATAATACTGTCGTCTGTGCCACGAAAGATAATCAGATAAGTATCTAGGTTCAGACGATAGGTCATAGCAGCGAACTGTTTCTGTTGCTCAGTATCAATCTCGTTAATAAAGTTTGATAGCTTGCAATTTTTAAAACGTTTGTGGTGGGCAAGCTGGTCTAAAAGTTGCAGACGTTCTTTATTGGTCAACATGGTGCTTTCTCGAGGGACACGTGTTGCGACATCGCTTAAACGATTGACAGGCTGGTCCAATAAGTCATCAAAAGGAAGATAAGTCAGCTCTGTCAAAGCAAGTACATCCAGTTCATTTAAGGGAAGATCATAAAAAGAATCGTATTGAACATCAGTTAGATAGTCAAAAATATTGGCCATGGGAATTCCTTTCTTAACTTTTATCATATCAGATTTGCATCAATTTCGCTAGTAGTCAGAAGAATTTTGCTATAATATAAAAAAAGGAGGAGCAGATGCATAAGATTTTACTAGTAGAAGATGATCCAGTAATCCGTCAGCAAGTTGGGAAAATGCTCTCCGAATGGGGTTTTGAAGTAGTCATGGTTGAAGACTTTATGGAAGTTCTGACGTTATTTGTTCAGTCTGAGCCTCATCTGGTCCTGATGGATATTGGATTGCCTCTCTTTAATGGTTATCATTGGTGTCAGGAAATTCGCAAGATTTCCAAAGTTCCTATTATGTTTCTGTCTTCAAGAGACCAGGCTATGGACATCGTGATGGCTATTAATATGGGAGCTGACGATTTTGTGACCAAGCCTTTTGACCAGCAGGTCCTTTTAGCTAAGGTACAAGGATTATTGCGCCGCTCTTATGAATTTGGAAGGGATGAAAGTCTCCTAGAGTATGCTGGAGTTATTCTCAATACCAAGTCTATGGATGTGCATGTCAATGGCAAAGCTATCAGCCTAACCAAGAATGAATTTCAGATTTTGCGAGTTTTATTTGAGCATGCAGGAAATATCGTAGCGCGTGATGATTTGATGCGGGAACTCTGGAACAGTGACTTTTTTATCGATGACAATACCTTATCTGTTAATGTCGCTCGTTTGCGCAAGAAACTGGAGGAAGAAGGTTTGATTGGTTTTATTGAAACCAAGAAAGGGATAGGGTATGGATTGAAACATGCTTGAACTTAAAAGTTTTTTTCTAGCTTATATCCGTTCGCGTAGTCGTTTTTTCGCTTTTATTTTGTTATTGACGGGTCTCATCTTTCTTTTTGATGTCCTATTTGTTAGTCAAGGACCTTACTTTAACTATTTTTTCCTTCTATCATCAGTTTTTTCCTTTATATTCTTGATATGGGATTTTTGGGTGGAATTGCAACGTTATCGTAAGGAATTGCTCTATGGCGAAAGAGAAGCTAAGTCACCAATGGAAGTCCTTCTAACTGAAAAATTAGAAAAAAGCGAAGCTGAGCTCTACCAAAAGAAATCAGATGCTGAAAACCGCTACAATGATTTAGTGGACTACTATACTCTCTGGGTTCATCAGATAAAGACACCGATTGCGGCCAGTAAACTCCTAGTGAGCGAGGTGGCGGATCGTCAACTGAAGCAACAGTTGGAACAGGAAATTTTTAAGATTGATTCCTATACCAATCTCGTACTCCAATATCTACGCTTAGAAAGCTTCCATGATGATTTGGTGTTGAAGAAAGAAAATATAGAAGATCTGGTCAAGGAAGTCATTCGCAAATATGCCATTTTCTTTATCCAGAAAGGTCTAAGTGTCGATCTGCATGACTTGGATAGAAGGATTGTGACGGATAAAAAATGGCTGTTGGTAGTCATTGAACAAATCCTATCAAATAGTCTCAAGTACACAAATGAAGGTGGGGTTGAAATCTACATGGAAGGTTCAGACCTTTGCATCAAAGATACTGGGATTGGTATAAAAAACAGTGATCGGTTGCGAGTCTTTGAACGTGGTTTTTCAGGATATAATGGTCGAATGACCCAGCAGTCATCTGGACTTGGGCTTTATCTAACCCAGAAAATCAGCCAAGAATTAGGACATCAGATTCAAATAGAATCCGAACTTGGGCAAGGAACAACTGTGAGGATTAAGTTCTCTGAAGTGAATTTACTGATTGAATGAAAAGAATTGTGAAGAGCTTGGAAGAAACCTTTCAAGCTCTTCTTTAGACCTTGATATGGTGAGAAAAAAGGCTCCAATCAGATAATACTCTTCGAAAATCAAATTCAAACCACGTCAGCTTCGCCTTGCCGTACTCAAGTACAGCCTGCGGCTAGCTTCCTAGTTTGCTCTTTGATTTTCATTGAGTATAAAATAGTTTAATCTTACAAAAATGTAAGATTAAAGGCCTCTTTTGTAAGGTTATGTTATGGCAAGTCCTCTTTTTTTGGAGTAAACTTAGAGCATAAAGAAAAAGGAGAGAAACCATGAAAACAATTTTACAAAAGAAACAAACAAGTAAGCCGAGTCCAAAGGAAATCGAGCGAGTTCAAATCGGCATCGAAATGATGCAAGCTCAGTTTCAATTAATGGGATATTAAGAAGGAGAAGTTAAAATGACACTACTAGATGTAAAACACGTTCAAAAGATTTATAAAACTCGCTTTCAAGGCAACCAAGTAGAAGCCCTGAAAGATATTCACTTTACCGTTGAAAAAGGCGACTACGTCGCTATCATGGGTGAGTCTGGTTCTGGTAAATCGACCCTACTCAATATTCTTGCTATGCTTGACAAGCCAACGCGTGGGCAGGTCTTCCTAAACGGAACTGACACAGCTACCATTAAAAATTCTGAAGCATCAAGCTTCCGTCGTGAAAAGTTAGGCTTTGTCTTCCAAGA
>NZ_JADMUH010000010.1 GCF_015546995.1 Streptococcus infantis | reverse complement strand
ACAATAATTTATTTAAAGATATAAACAAGAAAAGGTATTAAAAAACCCCGCAGTTTTAACTGTAGGGTAGATTAATTCTATTTTGTAGGGATTGAAATCTCAATCAATTTATCAGAATAGAGGGTTTTAATATTTGCCTTATCAATAGCATGTTGATTAATTTTACGACTGAGGAAAAATTCTTTGATTATTTCCATTTCTTTTTCACGGATTGCCCGATGTTTATTGGAAATGAGGATTTCGTAATGAAGTGGAGCCTGAGTAAAAATAACATCTGTATTTCCCGCAGAATAAACCTCTACAAGCGTTGCGTCTGTGTTTTCTAGCTGACTTTTAACAAGTTGCGAGTGTGAATTTGTAGTATTGATAAGCTTCATAGGGTTTCCTCCTGTATTTCTATGTCTATTATAGCACTTTTTGGGAAATTTGGTAAAGATAGTTTAAATTTGATGTTGTTTTTTCCAAGCTTCGATCGCCCATTTGTGACTTCCGCGTTTTAAGTTAGCAATAGCTTCCTCGATTGGGAACCAAGCTAAGTGATTGAAGTCCTCGAGAGGTTTTTGGATTTCTTGATAAGAAGTAGCTTCGTAGAGATAGGCTGGATTGTAGTAGTAGGTATCACGATGACTAGAATAAAAATATTCATCAGCTTGCCCGTAGTAGGTGCCGATCTCAGCTGTAAATCCTAATTCTTCAATCAATTCTCGTTTGAGAGCTTCAAGGTGATTTTCACCTTCTTCAATTTCGCCCCCTGGTAAGAACCATGCACCATTTGGAGCTTGTACGAGGATAATCATTTCATGGTTTGCATCAGGTATGACTGCATAAACGCCATATCTATTTTTGTAGGTTACTCCCTCTTTTTTTTCTCCAAATGTTGGATTTGCCATAAAGTTCTCCTTCGTGAGTGCGCTTTCTTTCTATAATAGTAAAGAATGCTCTCACTGTCAAGTAAGAACATTCTTTTGTATGTGAGGAACTAGTCGTTTGACTCGACTGTTTCCGTTTTATTTTTGGACTTAATCACGATTTTACCTTTACTTGTCATGACTGCCTTGAGGTCTTTTTCACTTGGATTTTCAAGGTAGTAGTCTGTAATGGCATCTTCGATATAGTCTTGAATCGTACGACGGAGTGGACGAGCTCCCATTTTTGGATCGTAACCAAGGTCTACAAGTTTTTCTTTCACCTTATCTGTTACATCTAAATGGATGTTATTACTTGAGAGACGTTTATTCACATCATCCAACATAAGGCCAACGATTTGTAGGAGATTTTCCTTGCTGAGAGCCTTGAATTCGATAATGCCATCAAAGCGGTTCATGAATTCTGGACTAAAGAAGTTGCCTAATTCTCCAAGGACAGAGTTGGTACGACCTTCTCTAGCAGCACCAAAACCAACGCTTGCTTCAGCTTTTCCTGTACCAGCATTTGAGGTCATGATAATGATGGCATCTTTAAAGCTAACAGTTCGTCCCTGACCATCCGTTAAACGACCATCATCCAAGACTTGAAGGAACATATGCATAACATCTGGATGGGCTTTTTCAACTTCATCCAAGAGGATCAGTGAGTAGGGGTTACGACGAACCTTTTCAGTCAATTGTCCAGCCTCATCATAGCCGACGTATCCTGGAGGGGCACCGACAAGTTTAGCAGCGCTGTGTTTTTCCATGTATTCACTCATATCAAAGCGAATCATACTATCAGCAGAGCCAAAAAGCTCAATAGCCAGTTGTTTAGAAAGTTCTGTTTTACCGACACCAGTAGGACCGACAAAGAGGAAGCTAGCAATTGGACGGTTTGGAGTACCTAAACCAACACGGTTACGACGGATAGCCTTGGCAATCTTATCAACAGCATCATCTTGACCAATAACATGAGCCTTGAGGTCATCTGCTAGGTTGATCAGTTGAGACTGCTCTTTTTCTTTCAAATCACCAACTGGAATATTAGTTTTTTGTTCAATGATGTGTTCGATCGTCTTTTCACTGATGATTGGAGTATCCTGATCCGTTACCTTGGTCTTTTGCATTTCCTTGTACTTAGCAATCTGGTCACGGAAGTAGGCTGCTTTTTCAAAATCTTCATCGCGAGTTGCTTGAGCCTTGAGGTTTTCTGCTTCAATTAGGCGTTGATCAATAACCTTAGGATCAACAAAGTTTAGCGTTAAGTTCATTTTAGAACCAGCTTCATCTAGGAGGTCAATGGCCTTGTCTGGCAAGAAACGATCTTGGATGTAGCGGTTAGAAAGAGTAGCAGCCGCTTCGATAGCACCATCGGTATAATGAACGTGGTGGTAATCTTCGTATTTCTTTTGGATACCTTTGAGGATAATAATAGTCTCTTCCACAGTTGGTTCATCAACTTTGACAGGTTGCATACGGCGCTCAAGGGCTGCATCTTTTTCGATGATGCGGTATTCATTGAGAGTAGTAGCACCAACAAGTTGGAGTTCGCCACGAGCAAGGGCAGGTTTGAGGATGTTTCCAGCATCCATATTACCGTCTCCAGCAGAACCAGCACCTACAATTTCATGAATTTCGTCGATAAAGAGGATGACATCTTTGCGCTCTCGAATTTCTTCCATGAGTTTCTGCATGCGTTCTTCGAATTGACCACGAATACCAGTACCTTGGACAAGGCTCACCACATCCAAACGGATAACTTCTTTTCCTTGGAGTTTATGGGGAACATCCCCATCAACTATTTTTTGTGCTAGACCTTCGACAACGGCAGTTTTTCCGACACCAGGTTCTCCGATAAGGACAGGATTGTTCTTAGTTCTACGGTTGAGAATTTCAATAACACGAATGATTTCTTCGTCACGGCCGATAACAGGGTCGATATTCCCACGACGGGCAATCTCAGTAACATTGATACCATATTCATCCAAGAGTCCTTTTTCTTGGCTAGGAGGAGGTGTTTGAGCTGGTCCTCGATTTTGGGAACCATAGCCACCATTACCGCCGTATCCGCCACCTGACTGAGTAGGGGGAGTATTGTTATTATTAGAAGATGGTCTAAAGTTATTCAGATCGTTAAAGAAGTCTCCAAATGGATCAAAATCACGATTGCTTAGATCTGTAATGCCCTTAAATAAGCTATTGTTAGGATCTGTTTTGATAATTTTGTAGCAATTTTGGCAAAGATCGATTTGCTTTTGTTGCCCATTCAGATTAGTGTAAAGATGGATTGTTGAGTCATTGATTTTACAATTTTGACAGAGCATACCTCTACCTCGTTTCTTTCTTAGCTTTGACTAAAATAGAAAGGTCAAAAATAGTCAAAGTTCTTTAGTCTCATTATATCATGATTGAAGAGGAAAGCAAGTAAAAAGATTGGGTCTTAGAACTCATAATAAAAGACTTATGTAGATGAAATATAGTGATAAAAAAATCCCATTTGTCAGACAAAAAGGATTTTCCTTGGTCAAAGCAGGAGTATTCTCCAGCCTCTATAAAACTATTAGTATAAAAGTTCGTAGATTTCCATCGCAATGAGGTCGATGCTATCAAATGTATATGTTTCACGAGCTTCAACGTCACGAAGTGTAAAGAGTGGTCCGTTTTCTTCGTCGTGGTTAAAAGCAACCTCTGCGACAACAACTCCTTCGCGCTCAAAGTTACGTTTCAAGTTACCACCATCTTTAGTCATTGCTTCTAAGCGATTGATGATTCTAACCAAATGTGATTCCATTTTGATTCTCCTCCATTTATTATCTTTACTATTTTACCATAAACAGACTCGACTTGACTAGAAAAAAACTAAGATTTCTCGCTATTTCTATCGTCTTTGAAAATTTATTGAAAATATTAGGAGAAAATGTTGAATTTTTATGCAAAATATGTTATCCTTATACAAGTTTTAAGTTTAAATATTAAAAACAGAAAGTAGAGTATCCATGAATTTTTCTTTTTTACCGAAATATCTACCATATTTTAACTATGGAGCCGTTGTAACAATTATCATATCTATCTTGGTGGTCTTCTTGGGGACCATTCTAGGAGTGTTGTTGGCCTTTGCACAACGTTCAAAGATTAAACCACTTGCCTGGTTTGCTAATCTATATATCTGGGTCTTCCGTGGGACTCCGATGATGGTGCAGATTATGATTGCATTTGCCTTGATGCATATTAGTGCTCCGACTATTCAAATTGGGATCTTAGATGTTGATCTGACTCGTTTGATTCCAGGGATTGTCATTATCTCTATGAATAGTGGTGCCTATGTATCAGAAACAGTTCGTGCTGGGATTAATGCAGTGCCAAAGGGACAATTAGAAGCAGCTTATTCATTAGGTATTCGCCCTAAGAATGCCATGCGCTATGTCATTTTACCCCAGGCTATCAAGAATATTTTACCAGCCTTGGGGAATGAGTTTATTACCATTATCAAGGATAGCTCGCTCTTGTCAGCTATCGGGGTTATGGAGTTGTGGAATGGAGCTACTACAGTATCAACAACCACATACCTACCTTTAACACCGCTCTTATTTGCAGCCTTTTACTACTTGATTATGACCTCTATATTGACACTGGCCTTGAAAGCTTTTGAAAATCGTATGGGACAAGGAGATAAGAAATAATGACTGAAACGCTAATTAAAATTGAAAACCTTCATAAAAGCTTTGGAAAAAATGAAGTTTTAAAAGGGATTGATCTTGAAATTAAAAAAGGTGAAGTAGTGGTCATTATCGGCCCTTCTGGTAGCGGTAAGTCAACCCTCCTTCGCTCTATGAATCTTCTCGAAGAAGCTACAAAAGGAAAAGTTATCTTTGAAGGTGTAGACATTACGGATAAGAAAAATGACCTCTTTGCCATGCGTGAAAAGATGGGAATGGTTTTCCAACAATTCAATCTCTTTCCAAATATGACAGTGAAGGAAAATATCACACTGTCTCCGATTAAGACTAAGGGAGAAAGTAAGGAAGTGGCTGAGAAAAGAGCGCATGAGCTCTTGGAAAAGGTTGGTTTGCCAGATAAGGCAAATGCCTATCCGCAAAGCTTGTCGGGCGGGCAACAACAGCGGATCGCTATCGCCCGTGGTCTTGCTATGGAACCAGATGCCCTACTCTTTGATGAACCGACTTCTGCTCTAGACCCAGAAATGGTAGGGGAAGTACTAGCAGTTATGCAAGAACTTGCTCAGTCAGGAATGACCATGGTTATCGTAACGCATGAAATGGGCTTTGCTCGAGAGGTGGCAGATCGTGTCATCTTTATGGCTGATGGTGTTGTTGTTGAAGACGGAACTCCAGAGCAAGTCTTTGAACAAACCCAAGAACAAAGAACCAAGGATTTCTTGAGTAAGGTTTTGTAAGAATATCATGAAAAGCTCCAAGTGGGCTTTTTCTTATAGTTTCAGACTATAGGGTATCTTAGGTAAGAAGTGTTAGAATGCAGAACGATTTTTTGTTATAATAGAACATATTTGTTAGAAATGAGAAAATACATGACACAGATGATTGATGGGAAGGCTTTAGCAACCAAGCTACAAGGACAGTTGGCTGAAAAAACAGCCAAATTAAAGGAAGAGAAAGGTTTGGTTCCAGGATTGGTCGTTATTTTAGTCGGAGAAAATCCAGCAAGCCAAGTTTACGTACGCAATAAGGAGCGTTCTGCTATCGCTGCAGGCTTCCAAAGTGAAGTCGTGCGAGTTCCGGAGACCATTACTCAAGAGGAGTTGTTGGAGTTGATTGCCAAATACAACCAAGATCCAGCTTGGCATGGGATTTTGGTCCAGTTGCCATTACCAAAACACATTGATGAAGAAGCTGTTTTACTAGCTATTGACCCTGAAAAGGATGTGGATGGTTTTCATCCACTCAACATGGGGCGTCTTTGGTCTGGTCACCCAGTCATGATTCCTTCAACTCCAGCAGGGATTATGGAGATGTTTCATGAGTATGGGATTGACTTAGAAGGTAAAAATGCAGTCGTTATTGGTCGTTCAAATATCGTTGGTAAACCCATGGCTCAGTTGCTGTTAGCTAAGAATGCAACTGTAACCTTGACCCACTCTCGCACCCACAATCTAGCCCAAGTAGCTTCTAAAGCCGACATTCTTGTAGTAGCAATCGGCCGTGCTAAGTTCGTGACTGCTGATTTTGTCAAACCTGGAGCAGTTGTCATTGATGTGGGGATGAACCGAGATGAAAATGGCAAGCTCTGTGGAGATGTTGACTACGATGCTGTTGCATCAGTCGCTAGCCATATCACACCTGTACCTGGTGGAGTAGGACCTATGACCATTACCATGCTAATGGAGCAGACCTATCAGGCTGCTTTAAGAAGGCTGGATAAAGACTAATCTCGAGTACAATCATTAATAGGTATTTAAAGAGCAAGTTCTAAAAAGGGCTTGCTTTTTTTTGCTCGATTTCTACTAAAATTCCAGTAAAACTTCTACAAATTATTGAAAAAGTTCTACTATTTTGATATATTAAAAACATCAATATGTATATGCAAAAATAAGTAAGCGTCTAGAGGGAGGTTTATTTTTTGAAGAAAAATGTAATCGCTTACTATAACTTAGAAAGGAACCATAATGGATAAGAGATTTTTTGAAAAACGGTGTCATTTTAGTATTCGTAAGTTTGCTATTGGTGCAGCTTCAGTTATGATTGGAGCCAGTATATTTGGCCTTCAGGTAGCGCAAGCAGCTGAAGCAGAAACAGCTAGTCCTAGCGAAGAAACAGTTCATCAAGTTCAACCTTTAGATAAACTTCCAGATGATCTAGCTGCAGCCATTGCAAAAGCTGAGCAAAATGGCCCACAAGATAAGGCTACTGAAAAAGAAGAAAATGATGCGGTTGAACCCGCAAAACCAGCAACGGAAGAAAAAGAGCCTGAGGTAACAAGTCCTAAGGAAGAAAAGAAAGCGGAAGTAGTTAGTCCTAAGGAAGATAAAGCTGAAAAACCAGCTGCTGAAGTGGCTGAAAAAGCGCCTACAGTTTCAGAAGCTAGTTCTGAAAAGCCAGCAGTTTTGGAAGAACATGCTACTGAAGCTAATCAGAATAAACCAGTAACTAGTGATAAAGTTAAGGAAGAAAATACTTCTGCAACAGAATTACCTCAAGTTACTAAAGAGAAACAAAAAGAAGACCAACTTTTACAGGAAAGAAAACAAAATTTCAATAAAGACTGGTATTTTAAATTAAATACTCAGGGTGATTTTTCTAAGAAAGATGTAGATGTTCATGACTGGTCTAAGTTGAACCTTCCTCATGATTGGAGTATTTATTTTGATTTTGATCACAAATCTCCTGCTCGAAATGAGGGTGGTCAATTAAATGGTGGGACTGCCTGGTATCGTAAAACCTTTACTGTAGACGAAGCTGCCAAGGACAAAGACGTCCGTATCAACTTTGATGGAGTTTACATGGACTCTAAGGTCTATGTCAATGGCAAATTTGTAGGTCATTATCCAAGTGGTTACAATCATTTTTCATACGACATCACTGAATTTTTAAATAAAGATGGCAGTGAGAATACTATTGCTGTTCAAGTTACCAATAAGCAACCAAGTAGTCGTTGGTACTCAGGAAGTGGTATCTATCGTGATGTGACGCTTAGCTATCGTGACAAGGTGCAGGTGTCTGAAAATGGAAATCATATTACAACTCCAAAATTAGCTGAACAAAAAGATGGCAATGTTGAAACTCAAATCCAAAGCAAGATTAAAAATACTGCCAAGACTCTAGCCAAGGTATTTGTGGAGCAACAGATTTTTACTAAGGAAGGTCAAGCTGTTTCAGATTTAGTTCGTTCTGTAACTAAGACTCTATCAGGAAATGAGACAGCAGACTTTAAACAAACGATCTTGGTTAACAAGCCAACTCTCTGGACAACAAAAAGCTACCATCCTCAGCTCTATGTTCTAAAAACCAAGGTTTATAATGAAGGTCAGCTAGTTGATGTGACAGAAGATACTTTTGGTTATCGTTATTTCAACTGGACAGCTAAGGAGGGATTCTCTCTTAACGGTGAGAGAATGAAATTCCACGGGGTTAGTATCCACCATGATAATGGTGCCTTGGGGGCAGAAGAAAACTATAAGGCAACCTACCGTAAATTAAAACTCCTGAAAGATATGGGAGTTAACTCTATCCGTACGACTCACAATCCAGCAAGTCCACAGTTGCTAGATGCTGCTGCTAGTCTAGGACTCTTGGTCCAAGAAGAAGCCTTTGATACTTGGTATCGTGGCAAAAAAACGTATGACTATGGACGTTTCTTTGACCAAGATGCAACTCACCCAGAAGCCAAGAAGGGTGAGAAGTGGTCTGATTTTGATCTGAGAACTATGGTTGAACGAGATAAAAATAATCCTTCAATCATCATGTGGTCACTCGGTAACGAAGTGGATGAGGCTGATGGTGGAAAACGTTCACTAGAAACAGCCAAGCGTTTGAAAGCTGTTATCAAAGCAATTGATACAGAGCGCTATGTGACCATGGGTGAAAATAAATTCAGTCGTGCTTCTACAGGCTTGTTTTTAGAATTAGCAGCAATCATGGATGCTGTAGGTATGAACTATGGAGAGCGTTTTTACGACGCTGTTCGTAAAGCCCATCCAGACTGGTTGATTTATGGTTCTGAAACTTCTTCAGCGACTCGAACTCGAGATTCTTATTTTGATCCTGCTCATTTACTCTGGCACGACAATCGTCCAAATCGTCATTATGAACAGTCAGACTATGGTAATGACCGTGTAGCCTGGGGTAGAACAGCTACTGAATCTTGGACCTTTGACCGTGATCGTGCTGGTTATGCAGGTCAGTTCATCTGGACTGGTTTCGACTATATCGGTGAGCCTACACCTTGGCATAACCAAGATAACACACCAGTGAAAAGCTCTTACTTTGGTATTATTGATATGGCAGGCTTGCCTAAGAATGATTTCTATCTTTACCGTAGTGAATGGTATAGTGCCAAAGAAAAACCAACTGTTCGCATCATGCCTCACTGGAATTGGACAGAAGAAACGCTCAAGGAACGTAATATGCTAGTCAATGGTAAGGTTCCTGTGAGAACCTTCTCAAATGCCTCTAGCGTAGAATTGTTCTTGAATAACGAGTCCCTTGGTAAGAAAGAATTTGTTAAGAAAACAACTGAAGATGGGCGCTCTTATCACGAGGGAGCTAAACCAAGTGAATTGTATCTTGAGTGGTTGGTTGACTATAAACCAGGTACCTTAACAGCTATTGCTCGTGACGAAAATGGCAAAGAGATTGCGCGTGACAGTGTAACAACAGCAGGGGAGCCAGCTAGAGTTCGTCTCACCAAGGAAGAACATGTTATCACTGCAGACGGTAAAGATTTGTCTTATATCCATTATGAAATTGTTGATGAAGACGGCAATGTTGTACCAACTGCCAATAATCTTGTTCATTTCAATCTTCACGGGCAAGGGCAGATCGTCGGTGTGGATAATGGGGAACAAGCTAGCCGTGAACGTTATAAAGCTCAGAAAGATGGCACATGGCAAAGAAAAGCCTTCAATGGTAAAGGTGTTGTCATTGTTAAATCCACTGAAAAAGAAGGGAAATTCACCCTATATGCGGATTCTGCAGGTTTAGCTTCTGATCAGGCGACGGTTACAACCGTTTCAGGCAAAAAAGAAAATCGTCATTTTATCGCTTTTGCCCCTGTTAAGGCGACTACTGATGTCAGCGAAAATCCTAAATTGCCGGAAACTGTGACAGCTATTTATAGCGATGGTAGTGTCGAAGAAAAAGCTGTGGTTTGGGCAATCCCAGATGATCTCCTTACAAGTGCTGGTGAGAAAAAAGTTCTTGGTAGTGTGGAAGGTCTCGAAGCCAAGGCTGAAGCCCTTGTTAAGGTCATTGCTCTTGATAAGTGGTTGCCTAAAGTTGCAACTGTTCCAGTTGGTACAGCTGTAGAAGATTTGGATAAAACTGTAACGGCAGTTTTATCAGATGGCAACTTGGTTGATGCGGATGTCGTTTCTTGGACCTTGAAAGATCCTGCTGCTTTGTCAAAAGAAGGTGGACGAACTGAAGCAACTGGTAAATTGGTAGGTAATGACTACGAGGTGACAGCAACCTTTATCGCAAGTGACAAGGAAACAGTAAACACTGTTACAGGTCTCACGGTTGGAGATAAGTCTCTTGAAAACTTTGAGCCTGGAAAGACCTACTACCGAGTATCCCTTCCTTATAGTGCTGAGATTCCAAGTGTCGGAGCACAGACAAGAGGCTATCAGGTGACAGTTCAACAGGCTTCAGCAGCTAATGATTATCAGGCTTCTGTATTCTTGAGTGACCAGAAGGGTGATTTGGTTCAAACTTACTTGATTCAATTTGTGAAAGAAGCCCCTGCCTTGACACGCTTGGAAGTAAGCGTTGAAGGAAAAGAGACTGCAACAGAAGACCAAGTTCTCCCTTATCATGTCATTGGGCATTACGAAGATGGTTCACAGACTGAATTTTCAGCATCAGATATTCACTTGGATGCTAGCTCTACTGATGGTGGACATCTTGAAGTAAACGGACAGAACTTGCTTCTTTACACTAAAGGTAGTGTAACGCTCACTCCTCGTATTGAACACCAAACAGAGAAGACACAATCTGTAGCCACTGTAGTAGTCATTAAAGAAAACAAAGTAGCCAAGAAAATTGTTAAGCTTCATCCTGTTTCAATCTCTACAGATATCAATCAGCAACCGAATTTGCCTGACCAAATCGGAGCAGAATTTGACAAAGGCTTGCCTCGTAAGCTAGCTGTAACTTGGGACAAGGTAGATGAACATGAACTTGCTAGCTATCATAGCTTTACCCTTAAAGGTCATGTAGAAGGCACAGATATTGAAGCTGTGGCAAATGTGACTGTTGAAGGTTTGCAGGTCGCAGAAGAAATCAGCCTAACTCTTCCTAAGGGTGAAACGGTTCAATTACCAGCTAACGTTCGTGCCTACCATTCTAATGGAACAACTGTCTATAATGATGTCGTTTGGGATAAGGTGCCAGCTAACTTTAGTCAAACTGAAGGAATCTTTGAAATCAAAGGTCAATTGGTTGGTAGCTCTCTAACTACCAAGGCTCATGTTCGTGTTTCCAGTCAGGTTGTTGCGGGAAATAATATCTCTAAACAATGGACAGGTTCACAATTGCCAGCAGCTATCGTATCCAATACTGGTGGAGATGATTCGGCCAATACTCTGAATGACTTGACAGTTTCAAGAGCCAATACAGATGTCAAAAATCGATGGACAACATGGCAAACAAATACAGATAATGACTGGGCATCTATCTTGTTTGGTAACTCAGGCGATTTGACCAAGCGCTTTGTAGACAATCTTTCAGTTGATTTCTATACAGATGGTGCGATTGGACTCCCAAAAGAGTATGTTATTGAATACTACGTTGGTCAAGAAATTCCAGATTTGCCAACTGATGTCAATCATGCTCAAGGAGATGCCAAGCATCCATTTAACAATGCTACCAACTGGAAAGAGGTTGAACATCTCAAAGCTCCAGGACAATTATCTGCAAGCCAAACTAACCACTTTACATTTGATAAGGTTGAGACCTATGCAGTTCGTATTCGCATGAAGAAAGCAAATGGTACGGCTGGTGTCGGTTTGACCGAAATCACTATCTTAGGAAATAAAGTTCCAAGTGCTTCAAGTTCAGAGATTTCTATCCAAGTAGATGGCAAGAGCCTTGAACATTTCAATCCAGCTAAGACAGACTATCATATTCCTCAAGCTAGCAAAGTGATTACTGCAACAGCAAGCGACAATGGTGTGGTAACGATTGTCCCTGCTACAAGCCCAGAAGGAGCAACACGCCTCATTTTGAAGGCAGAAGACGGAAGCATCTTGAAAGAGTATCGCATTTTCCGTGATGGTAAAAAAGAATCTACACAACCAGTAGCTGCCGAAAATGCTGCCATGACATTGAGTGTTGGCGATAAGCTTCAATTACCTACAGAATTGACAGTCTATTATCCATCACAAACAGATTGGACGACAGATAAACTAGCCGTAGAATGGGATGCAGTGGCTGAACATGCGACAGACCAGGAAGGCACCTTTGAAGTGCTTGGTCATATCCTAGGAACAGACCTGACAACTAAGATGCAAGTAACCGTTCTGGCAAGAGGAAATCAAGTTATCTCTGAGAATGCAAGCAATAATGCGACTGACTCTAAAGCCTTTGCCTCTACTACAAACGATACCGATGCCGCTTCTAATGATAAAATCTTCTATATCAACGATGGTCGATTTAATGAGGATAATCGTTGGACAAACTGGTCTCGGACTCCAAAAGATCAAGAAGTGTCCGTGGGAGTTCTCTTTAAGAAGAACGGTCAGATTACACCTCAGTCTGTTGGAAAAGTAGCAATCCAATTCTTCAAAGACAGTGGAACAGATGCACCAGCGACAATGGTACTCGAAAGATACGTTGGACCAACTTATTCTGAACCAAGCACTATTTCACGTTATGAGGAAAATGCGGATCATCCGTTTAACAAGGCAGATAATTGGCAAGAAATTCCTTATAAGGCATCTAGCGCAATCGAGGCTGGTAAACCAATCGAATTTACCTTTGATCCAATACAGACAACCGCTATTCGCGCACGTATGACTCGCAAATCAACCACTAATGGCCTCGCAATGGTTGAGTTTAGTGCTTATTCTCCAGCTAAAGCAAGTGATTCAAAAACACCTGCAGTGACTATTTCAGTTGCTGGAAAAGCATTGGAAAACTTTGATCCTACTGTTTCAGAATATCGATTGACTTCAAATGGAGCGAAACCAAAAGTGACTGTCCAAACAAGTGGTCATGCTGTAGCGACTGTCGTTGAGTCAAGCCAAGACAATCTTCCAACACTTGTTCGACTTCTTGCTAAAGATGGTAGTCTCGTTAAAGAATATCGTCTATACTTCCAAGCTGGTTCTGAAGCTAGTCATGCAGTAGATGATCAAGCTCTTGTCTTAGATCGTCCAAGTCTGGAAGTTGAGAAATCTGTCATTCCATTTAAGGAAATTATTCGTGAGAATAGTGATTTAGCTAAAGATGAACGTCGTATCGTATCAGAAGGCAAAAATGGAGAAAAAGTAGACTATGTCGAAGTTTTAGGAACAAGTCGTAAAATTGTTCACACTGAAACAAGTGATGCAAAAGATCAAATTGTTGAAGTAGGAGTAAAAGCACTTGTTACAAGTAGCAAGGGTGATGAGCCGGCTCCTGTTCTTGAAATTCCAGAGTATACGGACCCTATTGGAACTGTAGGTGAGGAGCCAGCCCCAATAGTAGAAGTCCCAGAATATAGCAACTCTATCGGTACTGCAGGAGACCAAGCAACCCCAATTGTTGAAGTACCAGAGTTTAAAGGCGGAGCTAATTGGGTTGAAGCTGCTACAAATGAAGTACCAGAGTTTAAAGGCGGAGCTAACTGGGTTGAAGCTGCTACAAATGAAGTTCCAGAGTTCAAGGGCGGAGCTAATTGGGTTGAAGCTGCTAAAAATGAAGTACCTGAATTCAAGGGTGGAGTCAATGCTGTGCAAGCAGACAAGAACGAACTCCCAGAATATACAGGAACTCTAGGAACAGCAGGAGACCAAGCCGCTCCAACAATCGATAAACCAGTTGCAGATATTCGAGGATTATCTGATAAACCTTCAGAAACTCAGGCTTCTGCTGAGCAGACTCAGGGTTCACAAGTTCTTGGAAATGCTTCGGAAAAAGCAGACTTAGCAAGACTTCCAGAAACTGGGGAAAGTCTATCAGATACAGCTATTTTCCTAGCAGGTCTCAGTCTAGCTTTATCAGCAGCCTTCCTAAATGGGAAACGCAAGGAAGAATAATGATTCATAACTCACTATTCTCAAAAGGATGATTATTATAAAAAAAGGAGAAGACTACATAGTCTTCTCCTTTATTAATTGGGTAGTGAGGTGTATAATGAAAGTAAGAGAAAGCATGAAGGAGTAGCTTATGAAAGTCATTGATCAAGCTCTACTGAAAAAAGTAATCATCGAGCGTCCTCGTTCTAGTCATAAAGGAGACTACGGTCGTCTTCTCTTGATTGGGGGAACGTATCCTTATGGGGGAGCCATTATTATGGCTGCTTTAGGGGCTGTTAGAAGTGGTGCAGGCTTGGTGACAGTAGCAACGGATAAAGAGAATATTCCAGCTCTGCATAGCCATCTGCCGGAGGCTATGGCTTTTGCTCTTGACGATAAGCAATTACTTGAGCAACAGTTACAGAAAGCAAGTGTTGTCTTGGTCGGACCTGGACTAGTGGATGATGAGCGTGGAGAAGAGCTTCTCCAAACAGTCTTTCATCATTCAAATCAAGATCAGACCCTCATACTGGATGGTGGCGCCCTATCTATTTTAGCGAAGACGGGAATGAAATTTCCTAAGGCTCAGCTTGTTTTAACTCCACACCAAAGGGAATGGCAAGTCTTGTCAGGATTTGATTTGACTTCCCAAGGAACTGAGGAAACAGGAGAGACTTTGAAGAGATTTCCTTCAGGAACAATTCTAGTTCAAAAAGGCCCTGCGACTCGAATCTGGCAAGCAGCTCAAGCTGATTGTTATCAGCTGGGTGTTGGTGGTCCTTATCAGGCGACTGGGGGAATGGGAGATACCTTAGCTGGGATGATTGCTGGTTTTGCTGGTCAATTCCCACAAGTTAGTGTCTATGAAAGAGTGACGGTAGCGACCTATCTACATTCAGCAATTGCCCAAGAACTAGCTGAGGACAACTTTGTAGTTCTGCCAACCACGATTAGTCAACATATTCCTGTATTCATGAAAAAAATACAAAAAGACACCTGAAAATATCAGGTGTCTTTTGATGATTAGAAGAGGCCTTTGACCTTATCTACAAGACCGTCAAGTCCTTCTGATCCTGAGACCAAAGCTTGTGCTTGGCTTAGGTACTCACCGAGTTGGTCCTTGTTTTCTTCAACAAATGTTTTTGTTGCAGAAAAATCTTTGTTCTCAATGAGTTCCTTTACTTGATTAAACAAATCTACTGGGTTCATGAGTTCCCTCCTTTTCTAAAATTCTATTCAATCATTTTTTTCAAATCTTGCAAGAAACTTGACTCTTCAAATAAAGTTCAGGGGTGTCAAATGGTGCAAATTTTGATATAATTTTTAGTGATGAATTTTAGAAATAATCGGTATGTGGTTGTAGATTTAGAAGCTACAAGTACCGGAAGCAAGGCAAAAATCATCCAAGTGGGAATTGTAGTCATTGAAGATGGTGAGATTGTTGAGCAGTATGCGACTGATGTCAACCCTCATGAACACTTGGATTCTCATATCAAAGAATTAACGGGTTTGACTGATAAACGTTTGGCAAAGGCTCCAGAGTTTTCTCAGGTGGCTGGAAAGATTTTTGAACTGGTCAAAGACGGTATTTTTGTTGCGCACAATGTTCAATTCGATGCTAATTTATTGGCAGAATTCCTCTTTTTTGAGGGTTATGAATTGCGCACGCCTCGTATCGATACAGTGGAGTTGGCTCAAGTCTTTTACCCTCAGCTTGAGAAGTATAATCTCGGTATTCTTTGCCAAGAGTTGGGGATTCCTCTAGAGCAAGCCCATTCAGCCCTATCTGATGCTCAAGCAACAGCAGAACTCTTTCTTTGTATGAGACAAAAGATGTTTGGACTGCCAAAAGGGTTGTTGGAGCGCTTATTGAGTTTATCAGACAGCTTACTCTATGAATCTTACCTAGTCATCGAGGAAGTTTATCAGAAACAGTCTCTCCTCGTTGAGCATGATTTGGTAGAAGTACAAGGCTTATTCTTAAGAAAAGAGAAGCCAGTCCTTTCTCCACGCAAACTCTCAAAAGATTTCCAAACTAATATTGCCTTGCTAGGTTTGGAGGAGAGAAGTCAACAAGAAGAATTTGCCCAAAAGGTTCAAGAGTTTTTACAAGGGGAAGTCATTTCCTTTATTCAGGCTCAAACAGGAATTGGGAAAACCTATGGTTACCTGCTACCGGCCTTGTCACTTGAGAATGAAGGGGGAATCCTACTCAGTGTTCCGACTAAAATCCTTCAAAATCAGGTGATACAAGAGGAGGCTAAAAGACTAGAAGAGATTTTCCATATCTCTATTCAGAGTCTTAAAGGTCCTCAGAATTACTTGAAGCTAGATGCCTTTCATACAGTTCTAGAGGAAGAAGAGTCCAATCGTCTGTATACACGATTCAAGATGCAACTTCTAGTTTGGTTGACTGAAACAGATACAGGAGATTTAGACGAGATTGGTCAGCTATATCGCTACCAGCAGTTTTTACCAAACTTGGTTCATGATGGCAACCTTCACAAAGACTCTCTCTTTTGGCTAGAGGATTTTTGGAAACGAGGTCAGGACAAGGCTCGTTCTTGTAAGTTGCTTGTGACCAATCATGCTTACCTCGTTACTCGACTTGAAGATGATCCGAGTCTTTTAGAAGGGCGTCTCTTGATTTTAGATGAAGCCCAGAAAATCTTGTTGACATTGGAAAATCTTTCTCGTAAAACTTATTTGCTAACAGATTTGCTAGATCAACTAGATCAAGCTCTATCGAGGGAAGAAGGTATGCTTCAAAGACGCTTGCTAGAAAGTATTCGTTTTGAAGTTTCTTACCTACTCGATCAGTTCTTATCTGGTAAACGGAGGATGTGTCCAGCTAGTAGCATTAACAAGCTCCGACAAGATTTTTCTGAGTTGAACTTACCAGAATTTAAAGACTATCAGAGATTTTTTACATCTGAGGGAGAATTTTGGTTATCGACTTCAGATGTGTCTAGTAAGAAGGTTGAAATCACTTCTAGTCGCAATCATCGTTTGCTCTTTTCTCAGATTTTCCCAGAAACCTGTCAGCTATTAGGAATCTCTGCAACCCTTGAAATTAGTAGTAGGGTTTCTTTACCAGAATTGTTAGGTTTTCCTCAAGCTGCCTTTTACTGCATGGACGAACAGTTTCAGGAAAATCAGGAAATCTTGTTGCTGAATGATTTTCCGTTGGTGACAGAAATTTCATCTGAGGAATATGCACAAGCAATTGTGGAAGTTCTAGAAGAACTATTCCAGTTTGAAGAACCCATTCTAGTCTTATTTACTGCAAAAGATTTATTGTTGCAAGTTTCAGATGCTTTGAGGGTTCCCCATCTGGCCCAGTACAAGCACGGAGAACCTGCCCAGTTAAAAAAACGCTTTGAAAGAGGCGAGCGGGAGCTCTTGCTTGGGGCGGGAAGTTTTTGGGAAGGTGTCGATTTTTCAAGACATCCGCGGGTTATTGAAGTGGTGACTCGTTTGCCTTTCCAAAATCCAGAAGATCCCTTTACTAAAAAGATGAATCAAGAACTTCGTTTGGAAGGAAAAAATCCTTTTTACGATTACCAGCTTCCTATGGCTATTATTCGTCTTAAGCAAGCGATTGGACGAACCATGCGTCGAGTGGGACAACGCTCTGCAGTTTTGATTCTAGATAGCCGCATGGCAAGTAAACGCTATGGTAAGCAAATCAGCAAGTCTTTGGCTCGAAGCAATCGTGTTAGAGTCATTAGCCGAGAGCAAGTATTCTCAAAAGTTCAAGAATTTTTAAATAAACAATGAAATGAATACCTGAAAGAATGAAGGAGGCCTTTTATGAAACGTTCTCTCGACTCTAGGGTCGATTATAGTTTAATATTACCAGTATTTTGTTTGTTGGTGATTGGAGTTGTAGCTATTTATATAGCAGTTAGTCATGACTACCCAAACAATGTTTGGCCCATACTTGGACAACAACTGGCTTGGATATCGTTAGGGATTGTTTTTAGCTTCATAGTCATGTTTTTTAACACAAAATTTCTCTGGCAGTCCACACCTTATTTATATGGACTCGGTCTAGCCTTGATGGTCTTGCCTTTAGTCTTCTACAACCCGAGTTTAGTAGCTGCAACTGGTGCGAAAAACTGGGTGTCAATCGGTGGTTATACACTCTTTCAACCTTCCGAATTCATGAAGATATCCTATATTTTGATGCTGGCATACGTTATCGTAACCTTTACCAAGAAACATAAAGACAAAGAACGAACGATTGGTTTAGATTTTTTATTAATTTTGTGGATGATTATATTCACAATGCCTGTTATGGTTTTGCTAGCCTTGCAAAGTGACCTTGGAACAGCTATGGTTTTTGTTGCAATCTTTGCAGGACTTGTCTTATTGTCTGGTGTTTCTTGGAAGATTATTATTCCAGTATTTGTAACAGTTGTATCAGCCATTACAGGCTTCCTAGCAATCTTTATCACAAAAGATGGGCGTGCTTTTATGCATCAGATTGGGATGCCAACTTATCAGATAAATCGTATCCTAGCTTGGCTCAATCCGTTTGATTATGCCCAAACAACTACCTATCAACAGGCACAGGGTCAAATCGCGATCGGTAGCGGTGGAATTTTTGGTCAAGGATTTAATGTGTCCAATCTTCTCATTCCAGTTCGAGAGAGTGACATGATTTTCACAGTAATTGCGGAAGATTTTGGATTTATTGGTTCAGTTGTTGTGGTTGCACTCTATCTACTGCTCATCTATCGCATGTTAAAGATTACCCTAAAATCCAATAATCAATTTTATACCTACATCTCAACTGGATTTATCATGATGCTCTTGTTCCATATCTTTGAAAATATTGGTGCGGTTACTGGTCTTCTTCCTCTGACAGGGATTCCTTTGCCCTTTATTTCCCAAGGGGGATCCGCTATTATCAGTAATCTAATTGGTGTCGGTTTGCTGTTATCGATGAGCTACCAAACCCATTTGGCTGATGAAAAGAGTGGTCGAACAAGATTCAAACGTAAAAAAGTTGTGTTGAAAAAAGTGAAATAAGGAGGTCGCTATGCCTAAAGTTGCAGTTATCCTAGCAAATGGTTTCGAAGAAATTGAAGCCTTGACGGTTGTAGACGTCATGCGCCGCGCAAATATCACCTGCCATATGGTAGGATTTGAAGATAAAGTGACAGGTTCACATGCTATTCAAGTTCAAACTGATCGAGTGTTTGATGGTAATTTATCAGAGTATGACATGATAGTCCTTCCAGGAGGTATGCCTGGTGCTGCCCACTTGAGGGACAATGAGCAATTGGTCTCTGAGCTTCAAAGATTTGAGGAAACCGGTAAAAAAGTAGCAGCCATCTGTGCTGCTCCAATTGCTTTGAATCGAGCTGGCCTCCTAGAAGGAAGAAACTTCACCTGCTATGATGGAGTCCAAGAACAAATTGCTGACGGTCACTACCACAAAGAAACAGTCGTAGTGGATGGAAATATCATTACGAGCCGTGGACCAGCAACTGCTTTAGCCTTTGCTTACCACTTGGTTGAAACACTGGGCGGAGATGCTGAGTCTCTAAGAAATGGCATGCTCTACACAGACCTATTTGAAAAATAATGAGCAAACGGAGGAGAATCTTTCATGATGGAGAAGATTCTTCTCTTTTTTTAATGGCAAAAACCAAGGTAAACATCGCTTTTTTTTATAAAAAATGGTATAATGAAGGGTATGAAATATCACGATTACATCTGGGATTTAGGTGGAACCCTGCTTGATAATTATGAAACTTCTACAGCAGCTTTTGTAGAAACATTAGCAGAGTTCGGGATTGAGCAGGAACACGATAGTGTTTACGAAGCTTTGAAGGTTTCGACTGCCTTTGCCATTGAAAAGTATGCTCCAGGTATTGAAAACTTTCTTGAAAAATATAAGGAAAATGAAGCCCGTGAGTTGGAACACCCAGTTTTGTTTGATGGGATTCCTACTCTTTTAGAAAATATTTCAGACCAAGGTGGCCGTAACTTCTTGGTTTCTCATCGAAACGATCAGGTATTGGAGATTCTAGCGAAAACTGAGATAGCTCCTTACTTTACAGAAGTAGTGACGGCTAGTTCAGGTTTTAAACGCAAACCTGATCCTGAATCGATGATTTATTTACGTGATAAGTATCATATAACGTCAGGTCTAGTCATTGGTGACCGTGCCATTGATGTAGAAGCAGGACATGCTGCAGGCTTAGATGCCTATCTCTTTGAGGATGTTGTGTCCTTAAAACAAGCAATAGACATGTAAGAAAAAGGGGAAAAATGACAGAAGATATTAAAAACCAACAGGCACAAGATTATGATGCCAGTCAAATTCAAGTTTTGGAAGGTCTGGAAGCTGTTCGTATGCGTCCAGGGATGTATATTGGTTCAACTGCCAAAGAGGGTCTTCACCACCTAGTCTGGGAAATTGTAGATAATTCTATCGATGAGGCCTTGGCAGGATTTGCTAGTCATATCGAGGTCTTTATTGAACCGGATGATTCCATTACAGTTATCGATGATGGTCGTGGAATTCCAGTTGATATCCAAGAAAAAACAGGACGTCCTGCCGTTGAAACAGTCTTTACTGTTCTTCACGCCGGAGGGAAATTCGGTGGTGGCGGATACAAAGTATCTGGTGGACTCCATGGTGTAGGGTCATCAGTTGTAAATGCTCTTTCAACACAGTTGGATGTTCGCGTTCATAAAAATGGAAAGATTCACTACCAAGAATACCGTCGTGGACAAGTTGTTGCTGATCTCGAGGTGATTGGAGACACAGATAAAACAGGGACAATCGTTCACTTTACTCCAGACCCAGAAATTTTTACTGAGACAACAGAATTTGATTTTGACAAATTAAATAAACGTGTTCAAGAGTTAGCCTTTTTGAATCGCGGGCTTCAAATTTCTATTACTGACAAACGTGAAGGACTTGAACAAACCAAGCATTATCACTACGAAGGCGGGATTGCGAGCTACGTTGAGTACATCAACGAAAACAAGGATGTTATCTTTGATACACCAATCTACACAGATGGTGAAATGGATGACATTACAGTAGAAGTTGCTATGCAGTACACAACGGGCTACCACGAGAATGTCATGAGTTTCGCTAACAATATTCATACCCATGAAGGTGGAACACATGAGCAAGGTTTCCGTACAGCCTTAACTCGTGTTATCAATGACTATGCTCGTAAAAACAAACTTCTAAAAGATAACGAAGATAACCTAACAGGTGAGGATGTCCGTGAAGGATTGACAGCTGTTATCTCTGTGAAGCATCCAAACCCTCAGTTTGAAGGACAAACTAAGACCAAACTAGGAAATAGTGAAGTAGTGAAGATTACCAATCGCCTCTTCAGCGATGCATTTTCTGACTTCCTTTTGGAAAATCCACAGATTGCTAAGCGCATCGTTGAAAAAGGGATTTTGGCTGCCAAAGCTCGTGTTGCTGCCAAGCGTGCGCGTGAAGTTACACGTAAGAAATCTGGTTTAGAAATTTCAAATCTTCCAGGGAAGTTAGCGGACTGTTCATCAAACAATCCAGCTGAAACTGAACTTTTCATCGTCGAAGGAGACTCTGCAGGAGGTTCTGCAAAATCAGGACGTAATCGTGAGTTCCAAGCCATCTTACCAATTCGTGGTAAAATCCTTAACGTTGAAAAAGCGAGCATGGATAAGATTTTAGCTAATGAGGAGATCCGCAGTCTTTTCACAGCTATGGGAACAGGATTTGGCGCTGAGTTTGATGTCAGCAAAGCTCGCTATCAAAAACTGGTTATCATGACAGATGCCGATGTCGATGGAGCCCATATCCGTACTCTTTTGTTAACTCTGATTTATCGTTATATGAAACCCGTTCTAGAGGCAGGTTATGTTTATATCGCTCAGCCACCAATTTACGGTGTCAAAGTCGGTAGTGAGATTAAAGAATATATTCAACCTGGCGCAGACCAAGAAGTCCGCCTACAAGAAGCCTTGGCTCGCTACAGTGAAGGTCGTTCCAAACCAACCATCCAACGTTATAAAGGTCTTGGAGAGATGGATGACCACCAACTTTGGGAAACTACCATGAATCCTGACCATCGTCTCATGGCTCGTGTATCAGTAGACGACGCTGCAGAAGCAGATAAGATTTTTGATATGCTCATGGGTGATCGAGTAGAACCACGTCGAGAATTTATCGAAGAAAACGCTGTTTACAGTACTCTTGACGTATAAAAATATTGGGAAATAGTTCCCAAGGTTTGAAAAATATGATATAATCATTACAATTGTGTCATGTATAAAAGGAGTTTGATATGTCAAATAATCAGTTGATTATTACTTTGATTGGAATTGCTGTCCTGCTTCTTATTGCCTTTGCAGTGGCTATTTTGCTGCGTAAACGTAATGAGAGTAGACTTGCAGCGTTAGAAGAAAGAAAAGAAGAATTATATAACCTTCCTGTTAATGATGAGGTAGAGGTTGTTAAAAATATGCATCTGATTGGTCAAAGTCAGGTTGCTTTTAGAGAATGGAACCAAAAATGGGTAGATTTATCTCTGAACTCTTTTGCAGATATTGAGAATAATCTCTTTGAAGCTGAAGGATACAATAACTCATTCCGTTTCTTGAAAGCTAAGCACCAGATTGATCAAATTGAAAGTCAGATTGAACTTGTTGAAGAGGATATTGCAGCAATTCGTAATGCCTTGTCTGATTTGGAAAAACAAGAATCAAAAAATAGCGGACGTGTTCTGCATGCCCTAGATTTATTCGAAAAACTACAAAATACGGTAGCTGAAGATTCTGAAAAATATGGTCAAGCTCTTCCGGAAATTGAAAAACAATTGGAGAACATCCAATCTGAGTTTTCTCAATTTGTAACCTTGAATTCTTCAGGGGATCCGGTTGAAGCAGCAGGCATTTTAGATAACGTTGAAAATCATATTTTAGCTTTGACACATATCGTTGAAAGAATTCCAGCGATTGTCACTAAGCTTACTACTGAATTGCCAGAACAACTTGAAGATTTAGAAGCTGGTTACCGCAAGCTTTTAGATGAAAACTACCATTTTGTAGAAACTGATATCGAATCTCGCCTTCAACTTCTCTATGAAGCCTTGAAGAATAATCACGAAAATATCCGTACATTGGAGTTGGATAATGCAGAGTATGAAAATACTCAAATCCAAGAAGAAATCAATGCACTTTATGATATTTTCACTCGTGAAATTGCGGCCCATAAAGCTTTTGAGAAATTGGTAACTACCCTTCCTACCTATCTTAAACACTTGAAAGAAAACAATCAGGTACTAGTTAAAGATATCGAACGTCTTGGGAAAACCTATTTGATTTCAGAAAGCGATGTGAATCGAGTTCGTCGTCTTCAAGCTGATATCTCAGCATTGAATGCTACTATTGAAGAAATGAATAATGCAGAGTCAGAAGTTTCAGAAGCATATTCTGTCTTACAAGAACGTTTGGAAAATCTTCAATCTACATTAAAAGATATTGAAGATAACCAAATCGGTGTTAGTGAGCGTCTCGTTCAAATTGAAAAAGATGACATCAATGCTCGTCAAAAAGCAAATGTATATGTCAACCGTCTGCATACGATTAAACGCTACATGGAGAAGAGAAATCTTCCAGGAATTCCACAAAAATTCTTGAAGCTCTTCTTTGATGCAAGTCACAGTACAGAAGACTTGATGGCTGAGCTGGAACAAGCGCAAGTGAATATCGAATCTGTGAATCGCATCCTTGAGATTGCGACAAATGATATGAATATGTTAGAAGAAGAAACATACAGTATCGTTCAAAATGCAACATTGACAGAACAATTGCTTCAATATTCGAACCGTTACAGATCATTTGATGATCGTATTCAACAAGCTTTCCAAGAAGCTTTGAATATCTTTGAAACAACATTTGATTATCAAGCATCTTTCGAAAAAATCTCTCAAGCATTAGAAGTTGCTGAGCCTGGTGTTACCAATCGCTTCGTTACTTCTTATGAAAAAACAAGAGAAAGTATTCGTTTCTAATTTATAAAAGAATCCTAGATTTTTCTAGGGTTCTTTTACTTTTCTTTACCTATTTTAAATCTTTTTGTGCCATGTTTTCATTGAAATTATAGCTCATATTTGATATGATAAGACTATGACAAAAAAGAGATTACCCCAGAATAAAGTAAAGAAGAAAAACAATAAAAAACTTGGCATTCTTGTCTTGCTTTTGTTTTTCACAATGCTAGCACTCGGTAGTGTGATTACCTATAAAGTGTTGAACAAGCAAGCCTTTGAACAGAAGATTGAGAGTCTCAAGAAGGAAAAAGATGAAGCCTACTCCCAAGGAAGTCAAAAAGAACATTTCCGCAAAGAGAAATCGGAAATCATCACCTATTATCCACTAGTAGGAGACAGCCTTATTTCCTCTGTCAAAGATATCATCGTAAAAGACATCACTGACAAAGTAGAAGGTAAAGAACAGTTAATTTTTTATTACTCAGAAAAAGGGGAATCCTCTTTAACTGGGATTGAAAATCGTTTGATAAAAAAACAAGCCTATGACTTGGCAAATTCTAATGTAGTCGAATTAGAAAATACTACTTTAGACCAGCTGTATCTGAAAGAGGATGGTTCTATCTTTACCTTGGATCAACTCTTTACAGACCCATCCACAGCCAAGGAAAAAATCCTTGAGGCTGTTAAGTCAGATCTCCAAGATAAAAAAATAGAGCAATCAGTTGTTGACCAAGTTTCAGCTGATTTCTCAGTTGCAGAATTGTCAAGCTGGAAGTTTGCTTACAAAGATAGTCAATTGCTTCTATATCCAGTCAAAGCAATGACTAATGTAGAAGAAATAGCAATGCCTATTTCTGATTTCTTTGATTATATTCAAACATCCTATCTAACAGAGAAAGATGCTGAACTTTATAAAAAAGTTCAAGCAGAAAAACATAAAAAAGTTGTAGCCTTAACCTTTGATGATGGACCAAATGCAACAACAACTCCACAAGCCTTAGATATCTTAGCTAAGTACAAAATCAAAGCAACCTTCTTTGTAATGGGTCAAAATATCAGTGGGAATGAAGCTATCCTCAAACGTATGCAGGCTGAGGGACATGAAGTAGGAAATCATAGTTGGAACCATCCAGTTTTAACACAACTCTCATTAGAAGATGCTAAGAAACAAATTACGGATACAGAATCAGCAATCACTAGTGTGCTCGGGAAGAGTACAAAATTGATGCGTCCGCCATATGGTGCTATTTCGGATGATATTCGTAATAGCCTTGATTTGAGCTTTATCATGTGGGATGTAGATAGCTTAGACTGGAAGAGTAAAAACGAAGCTGCTATTTTAACAGAAATTCAACGTCAAACGACTGATGGTTCTATTATCCTTATGCACGATATCCATCAAACATCTGTTAACTCATTGCCAAAAGTTATTGAATATTTGCAGGGACAAGGGTATAGCTTTGTTACAGTCTCTGAGTTACTAGGGAATCATGTAAAACCACATGAGATATACTATTCTCGTAACCAATAGTTGAAATTAAATTCAAATATTAGAAAAAAATTAAAAAACATTATTTTTATCTTGACAAGTAGGGGAAAACTTGATATTATATACAAGATGAGAAAAGCAGAAGTGAGAACTTCTCGCCTTGCGACTAACGTTGTCTGGCCCCTACAGATCAAGTTTCAGAAATGAAATATAATCATGTAGTGCGGATTTGCGTTAGCAAGTCCGCTCTTGTTTTTCTCTAAACTAAAAAAAGAGGTGAAAACCATAGCAAAGCAAGACTTATTCATCAATGATGAAATTCGTGTACGCGAAGTTCGCTTAATCGGTCTTGAAGGTGAGCAATTGGGTATCAAACCACTAAGCGAAGCGCAAGCACTTGCGGATGAAGCTAATGTGGACTTGGTTCTCATTCAACCTCAAGCTAAACCTCCTGTTGCGAAAATTATGGACTACGGTAAGTTCAAATTTGAGTACCAGAAGAAGCAAAAAGAACAACGCAAAAAACAAAGCGTTGTTACCGTGAAAGAAGTTCGTTTGAGCCCAGTTATCGATAAGGGTGACTTCGAAACTAAACTTCGCAATGCTCGCAAGTTCCTTGAAAAAGGAAACAAAGTAAAGGTATCTATTCGCTTTAAGGGACGTATGATTACCCATAAAGAGATTGGTGCAAAAGTTTTAGCCGACTTCGCTGAAGCAACTCAAGATATTGCTATCATCGAACAACGCGCTAAAATGGATGGTCGTCAAATGTTCATGCAGTTGGCACCAGCAACTGACAAGAAATAATCTGTCAGAAAGTTAAAAAAAGGAGAAAAAATCATGCCAAAACAAAAAACACACCGCGCATCAGCTAAACGTTTCAAACGTACAGGTTCTGGTGGACTTAAACGTTTCCGTGCTTATACATCTCACCGTTTCCACGGAAAAACTAAAAAACAACGTCGTCATCTTCGTAAAGCATCTATGGTGCATGCAGGAGATTTCAAACGTATAAAAGCAATGCTTACTCGCTTGAAATAATCGCGTATTTGTAAGTTAACAATTCTAGGAAATATTGGAGGAAATATAAATGGCACGTGTTAAAGGTGGCGTTGTATCACGCAAACGTCGTAAACGTATTTTAAAATTAGCAAAAGGTTACTATGGAGCTAAACACATTTTGTTCCGTACTGCAAAAGAACAAGTAATGAACTCTTACTACTATGCATACCGTGACCGTCGTCAAAAGAAACGTGACTTCCGCAAATTGTGGATCACACGTATCAATGCGGCAGCTCGTATGAACGGACTTTCATACTCACAATTGATGCATGGTTTGAAATTGGCTGAGATCGAAGTTAACCGTAAAATGCTTGCTGACTTGGCTGTTAACGATGCAGCAGCTTTCACAGCTCTTGCAGATGCAGCTAAAGCAAAACTTGGTAAATAATTATTCATAAGACTGGTGCAAGTTTGTTCCAGTCTTTTTTAAACAAAGGAGAAAAAATGGCTTCAAAAATGTTACACACTTGCTTGCGAGTAGAAAATCTCGAAAAATCAATTGCTTTTTATCAAGATGCTTTTGGATTTAAGGAATTGCGTCGCAAGGATTTTCCAGAACATGCTTTTACCATTGTTTATCTAGGTCTTGACGGTGATGACTATGAATTGGAGTTGACTTACAACTATGATCATGGGCCTTATGTTGTTGGTGATGGCTTTGCTCACATCGCTCTAAGTACACCTGACCTTGAAGCTCTTCACATAGAACATAGCGAAAAAGGTTATGAAGTAACGGAACCTAAGGGACTTCCAGGTACTCAACCAAACTATTACTTTGTCAAAGATCCAGATGGATACAAGGTAGAAGTGATTCGTGAAAAATAATAAAAACTCCTCATTTGTCAAATTGAGTTAAATAATTTCACCTGACTCAGAAAAACTTGATACGGAGTAGTGTAGGTCATTTATGTTAGTTTCTTTCAGACAAATGTGAGCGTTTATCTGAGTCTAACATAGATGGCTTTTTCTATCTAGCTTAATGTGACAAATTGGGATATAATAAAAATAACTTAACAAATTAGTGGGAGAAAAAAATGTCAGACCAAAATCCAAATGTAGAGCTAAACAAAGAAGATAAACTAATTGTAGAAAATAATTCGGTGAAAGATATGCAGAATTGTCCAAAAGCTGTCAAGAAACCTTCGGCTCTTCTATCTTTCTCATTTTATTTGGCACTTACCTATATTCTTCTATTTATAACTCTTGCTTTAGTTACTGCTCCATGGGGAATTGTATTCTTGATTTTTCTAGGTCCTAATTTAATTGCTTACGCTATAGCAACTTTTTTAACTAGGATAGGAATCAAGAAAGTAAATAGAAATTTCTTGTATGCAAGTGCAGGATTTTATTTGCTTTCCGGACTTTTAGCATTCGACCCGGATTGGCAGATGTTTAGGGTTTTTCCTTATCTCTCCCTAGCTCTAGTTTTAATCGGGATATTTTTAACGAAAGATACAAGTAACTAAATTAAAAAGCTAGGCGCAACTCTTCTTCGAACTTATTTCATATCATAAAACCATAGCCTTTAAGGCTGTGGTTTTTTAGTTTAATGATTAGAAAGAAATTGTGTTTCTATTTTTTAAAATGGTATAATAGAGAAAGAATAAGGGAGGTGAGAAAGAATGATTGCCCAACTGGATACAAAAACTGTCTATAGTTTTATGGAGAGTATGGTTTCAATTAAGAGATATGTCAGCCAAGGGAAGGAATATGGCTATTCATCACTTGGAATCATGGATGAAGACAATCTCTACGGGGCCTATTACTTTATCAAAGAATGCCAGAAACAGGAGATTCAGCCTTTATTAGGTCTTGAGATGACTGTTCATCATCAAGATGAATGGATCAATCTACGTTTTTTAGCCCTGTCAAACCGAGGTTATCAAAACCTGATGAAGTTGTCGTCTTTAAAGATGACAGGTAAAAAAGAATGGACTGATTTTTCTTCTTACCTAGAGGATATTTGTGTTATTGTTCCATATTATTCTGGGATGAATGGATTGGATTTAGGACACAACTACCATATCGGAGTGTATCCAGATACACCGCAATCCAATTTTTCTCGACCAATTCTCCCTCTTTATCGAGTTAATTCTTTCGAATCTGAGGATTTAGAAACTCTTCAAATGCTCAGGGCGATCAAGGAAAATGTGACCTTGCGAGAGGTTGATGTTCAATCTCAACAGGGTTTGTTTTTGCCTGCTGACCGTCTAGAACAGGTTTTTGTAGAGAAGTTTCCACAAGCACTCGAAAACCTAGCAAGATTGACCAAGGGTACTTCCTACGAGATTGATAGTAGTCTTAAGCTTCCTCGTTTCAATCCAGAGAGACCTGCTGTTGAAGAACTAAGGGAAAGAGCTATCAAGGGCTTGGAAGAGAAAGGGTTATGGAATCGGGTTTATCAGGTTCGTTTAGAAGAAGAACTGTCTGTGATTCATGATATGGGATTCGATGACTATTTCTTGGTTGTCTGGGACCTATTGCGTTTTGGTCGGTCTCAGGGATATTACATGGGAATGGGACGTGGTTCTGCAGTTGGAAGTCTAGTAGCCTACGCTCTAGATATTACAGGAATTGATCCTGTAGCAAAAAATCTCATCTTTGAACGCTTCTTGAATCGTGAACGCTATACCATGCCCGATATTGATATTGATATTCCTGATATCTATCGTCCAGAGTTTATTCGCTACGTTCGTGATCGATATGGTAGTATCCATGCTGCGCAGATTGTTACTTACTCGACCTTTGGTGCCAAGCAGGCTATCCGAGATGTTTTTAAACGGTATGGTGTTCCTGAGTATGAATTGACGGCTATTACGAAAAAAATAGGCTCTAAAGATACTCTTACGACAGCCTATGAAGGCAATCTAGGTTTTAGACAACTTATTCAGAGTAAGATGGAGTACCAAAAGGCTTTTGAAATTGCTAAGAAGATAGAAGGCTATCCACGACAGACTTCTATCCATGCAGCTGGTGTCGTTATCAGTGATAAAAATCTAACAGATTATATTCCTCTCAAGTATGGAGAGGATATGCTGATTACCCAGTATGATGCCCATGGAGTTGAAGGAAATGGCTTGCTTAAGATGGACTTCTTGGGTCTTCGAAACCTAACCTTCGCTCAAAAAATGCAGGAGCTCTTATATGAAACTCAAGGAATTCAGCTAAGGATTGAGGATATAGACCTTGAGGATAAAGAAACTTTATCTCTCTTTGCTGCAGGTAAGACCAAGGGAATCTTTCAGTTTGAACAACCTGGTGCCATTCGCTTATTGAAGCGCGTGAAACCAGAAAGCTTTGAAGAAGTAGTGGCAACGACTTCCCTCAACAGACCGGGGGCGAGTGACTACATCGATAACTTTGTGGCTCGAAAACATGGTAAAGAAAAGGTAACAGTTCTGGACCCAGTTTTGGAAGATATTCTAGCTCCAACTTATGGCATTATGCTTTACCAAGAACAGGTCATGCAAGTAGCTCAGCGATATGCTGGTTTTAGCCTTGGGAAGGCCGATATTTTACGTCGTGCTATGGGGAAAAAGAACGCAGCTGAGATGCACCGAATGGAAGAAAGTTTCATCCAAGGTGCACTCGAAAAAGGACATAGCAAAGAACAGGCGCAAGAAGTTTTTTCCGTAATGGAGAAATTCGCCGGTTATGGCTTCAACCGTTCGCATGCTTGTGCTTATGCGGCTTTAGCTTTTCAACTTGCTTACTTTAAGACACATTTTCCAGCCATTTTTTATCAAGTCATGCTCAATTATGCGAGTGGAGATTATATTCTCGATGCACTTGAAATGGGATTTGAACTAGTACCGCTTTCGATCAATACAATTCCATATCAGGATAAATTAAAGGATAAGACGGTTTATTTGGGTCTTAAAAGTATTAAGGGAATACCTCGCGACTTTGCTTATTGGATAATCGAGAATCGTCCTTTTAGCAGTGTTGAAGATTTTATCACACGATTACCCAAAAATTATCAAAAGATTAGCCTCTTAACCCCTTTAGTGGAAGTAGGACTTTTTGACGGATTTGATAAAAATCGTCAAAAAATCTTAACCAATCTACCAACTCTATTTATCTTTGTAGAAGAATTAGGTAGCCTCTTTGGGGATTCTAGCTATAGTTGGACAGATACAGAGGACTTTTCAAATATTGAAAAATTTCAAAAAGAGCAAGATTGGTTAGGCGTTGGAATTAGCCAACACCCATTGCTAGTTTTAGCGAAGAATCCTTTGTATCCAATCGTGAGTTTATCTGAGCTTTTCGAGGGACAGACAGCTACAGTGCTCGTTGAGATTCAGTCTATCCGAGTGATTCGAACTAAAAAAGGTGAAAACATGGCCTTTTTGAAAGTTACTGATAGTAAAACAAGTCTTGAGATCACTGTTTTTTCTGAACAGTACCGCCAATTTAAAAATCTCTTGCACGAAGGAAGTTTCTATTACCTAAATGGGAAAGTTCAGGCTAGGGACGGACGTCTTCAATTAGTTTTAAATAATTTAAAAGAGGCAGTGAGTGAGCGTTTTTGGATTCAAGTTCCCAATCATGACCACGATGCTGAAATTTATCATATTTTAGATCAGTACAAGGGACAAATTCCTGTTGTCATTCGTTATGAAAATGAACAAAAAAATATTCTTTTGCCTGGTTATTTAGTTGCAAAAGACGTTGGCTTACAAGAATCTTTAAAACAGATTGTCATGAAAACGATTTATCGTTAAAAATTAATGAAAATAAAAGAATTTTAACTTTAAATATGGTATAATCAGTTAGAATGTTAAAAGAAAAAGGAGCAAAACCAAATGAAACGTATTGCTGTTTTGACTAGTGGTGGGGACGCCCCTGGTATGAATGCTGCCATTCGTGCAGTTGTTCGTCAAGCAATCTCAGAAGGAATGGAAGTTTTTGGTATCTATGATGGATACGCTGGTATGGTTGCTGGTGAAATTTATCCACTTGATGCTGCTTCAGTAGGAGACATTATTTCACGTGGTGGTACTTTCCTTCACTCAGCTCGTTACCCTGAGTTTGCAAAACTCGAAGGTCAACTTAAAGGGATTGAGCAATTGAAAAAACACGGTATCGAAGGTGTCGTGGTTATCGGTGGTGACGGTTCTTATCATGGAGCTATGCGCCTGACTGAGCATGGATTCCCTGCTATTGGACTTCCTGGAACAATCGATAACGATATCGTAGGTACTGACTTTACAATCGGATTTGACACTGCAGTAACAACTGCAATGGATGCAATCGATAAAATTCGTGATACATCATCAAGTCACCGTCGTACTTTCGTTGTTGAAGTAATGGGACGTAACGCAGGTGATATCGCTCTTTGGGCAGGTATTGCAACAGGTGCTGACGAAATCATCATCCCTGAAGAAGACTTCAAATTTGAAGATATCGTAGCAAGCATCAAAGCTGGATATGAACACGGTAAGAAACACAACATTATCGTTTTAGCAGAAGGTGTCATGTCAGCAGCTGAATTTGGTCAAAAACTAAAAGAAGCTGGCGATACAAGTGACCTTCGTGTTACAGAACTTGGTCACATCCAACGTGGTGGTTCACCAACTGCTCGTGACCGTGTATTGGCATCTCGTATGGGCGCACACGCTGTTAAACTCCTTAAACAAGGAATCGGTGGTGTTGCTGTCGGTATTCGTAATGAGAAAATGGTTGAAAATCCAATTCTTGGAACAGCAGAAGAGGGAGCTTTGTTTAGCTTAACAGCTGATGGTAAGATTGTTGTCAATAACCCTCACAAAGCTGATATTGAACTTTCTGACTTGAACAAGAGCTTGTCATAAACAACTTTAACTAATCTGGTAAAATGACCATAAAAGGTCGAATTATAAAAAGGAGTCACAAAATCATGAACAAACGTGTAAAAATCGTTGCAACCTTAGGTCCTGCGGTAGAAATCCGTGGTGGTAAAAAATTCGGTGATGACGGATACTGGGGTGAAAAACTTGACGTTGAAGCATCAGCTAAAAACATTGCTCAATTGATTGAAGCAGGAGCTAACACTTTCCGTTTCAACTTCTCACACGGTGACCACCAAGAACAAGGTGAACGTATGGCAACTGTTAAACTTGCAGAAAAACTTGCAGGTAAAAAAGTTGGTTTCCTTCTTGATACTAAAGGACCAGAAATTCGTACTGAATTGTTCGAAGGTGAAGCTAAAGAGTATTCATACAAAACTGGTGAAAAAATCCGTGTTGCAACTAAACAAGGAATCAAATCAACTCGTGAAGTGATTGCTTTGAACGTTGCAGGTGCGCTTGACATCTATGATGACGTTGAAGTTGGTCGCCAAGTATTGGTTGACGATGGTAAATTGGGTCTTCGCGTTGTAGAAAAAGATGATGCAACTCGTGAATTTGTCGTTGAAGTTGAAAACGACGGTGTGATCGCTAAACAAAAAGGTGTGAACATCCCTAACACTAAAATTCCTTTCCCAGCTCTTGCTGAACGTGATAACGACGATATTCGTTTCGGTTTGGAACAAGGTATTAACTTTATTGCGATCTCATTCGTACGTACTGCAAAAGACGTAAACGAAGTTCGTGCTATCTGTGAAGAAACTGGTAACGGTCACGTTCAATTGTTCGCTAAAATCGAAAACCAACAAGGTATCGATAACTTGGACGAAATCATTGAAGCTGCTGACGGTATCATGATCGCTCGTGGTGACATGGGTATCGAAGTACCATTCGAAATGGTTCCAGTTTACCAAAAAATGATCATCACTAAAGTAAATGCTGCTGGTAAAGTTGTTATCACTGCAACAAACATGCTTGAAACAATGACTGAAAAACCACGTGCAACTCGTTCAGAAGTATCAGACGTATTCAACGCTGTTATCGACGGAACTGACGCTACAATGCTTTCAGGTGAGTCTGCAAATGGTAAATACCCACTTGAGTCAGTTACAACAATGGCTACAATTGACAAGAACGCTCAAACTCTTCTTAACGAATACGGACGTTTGAACTCAGATTCATTTGAACGTAACTCTAAGACAGAAGTTATGGCTTCAGCAGTTAAAGATGCTACAAATTCAATGGACATCAAATTG
Organism: Streptococcus infantis; assembly: GCF_015546995.1. GTDB lineage: Bacteria > Bacillota > Bacilli > Lactobacillales > Streptococcaceae > Streptococcus > Streptococcus infantis_J. The sequence continues at coordinate 30,804 of NZ_JADMUH010000010.1, read as the reverse complement.
GTTGTAACTCTTACTAAGACTGGTCACACAGCACGTTTGATCTCTAAATACCGTCCAAATGCTGATATCTTGGCATTGACATTTGACGAATTGACAGAACGTGGATTGATGTTGAACTGGGGTGTTATCCCAATGTTGACAGAAGCTCCATCATCAACTGATGACATGTTTGAAATTGCTGAACGTAAAGCAGTTGAAGCAGGTCTTGTACAATCTGGTGACGATATTGTTATCGTTGCAGGTGTGCCACTTGGTGAAGCAGTTCGTACAAACACAATGCGTATCCGCACTGTACGTTAATCTAACATTAAAAACCTATCATATCAGGCTTTATAGCTTGTATGATAGGTCTTTTTTTGTTTCATAAGGTCCAGACCCTATTCGTTTAAGAAAAGAAAAAACTCTCTGGTTTTCCAGAGAGTGTGAGAGGCATCTCCATGTGAGAAACTGGTTCACACAATTTCTCAAGGTCCGCTCCTGCGTTAATGACCTCCTTTGCGCAATTGTAGCTCTCGCTACATATCGACTCATCGCAGATTTTATTGTACTATAGGGACAATACTTTGTCAAGAAAAAAACAGTTCCTAAAAAGGAGCTGACGAATAATGCTAATTGCCGGGATCGAACCGGCGACCTCATCCTTACCATGGATGCGCTCTGCCTACTGAGCTAAATCAGCTTACCTAGAAAGTATACTATAGATTTAGCCTTTTGTCAATATGTGAATGAGTCTCTAAACAACTAGAAAAAGCCCAAGTAATCCACTTAGGCTTGTGAAGATTGGATTATTGTAGTTGTTTTCTCTTTTTATCTGGGTCCCAAACAAAACTTGCTACAAAGGTAAAGAGAATTGTTAGAATTCCGATAACAATTGCGAGAATCAAGGCAGGGATACGGATGAACCACCAGAGTGGATTTGGTTTTTTGTTATTGTGCCATTGTTTTGTTTCTTCATCTAGACGCTGGAATTCAGTTTGGATGCGGTCTGCAACCATCTCAATTCCCTCATCATTCATCTTTTTAATGTCCGAGATATCGATAGGATTTCCGAAGTTCATATCAATGCGTTCACGGCTGACAAGCCCTTTTAGAGTCATAGGACCAGTATAGGTAACAGGCATGATGCGAACCTTGGCCATCTTTGCAATGAGAGCTACACCACCCTTAACATCATTGGAATGACGACTACCGCTTGGAAACATAATCAGTGAACGATTACTTTTTTTAAGAACATTGATTGGATACTTGATGGCAGAAGAATTTGGATTTTCACGGTCAATCGGGAAGGCACCACACATGCGAATCCACCAACCAAAGATACGATTTGAAAAGAGTTCTTTTTTGGCCATAAAGACAAATTGTTTCGGTTTGGTCGCAAAAGCCATGTAGACTGGATCCCACCAAGTACGGTGTGGGGCTACAAGGATATAATTTTCATCTAAACTTGGAATTTTTTCAGTATTGTGAAAGTGAGCATTTCCATTGATCGACCATAAAATCAACATAACTAGCCCACGTAGATAAGTATAAAACATGGTGTCTCCTTCAGTTTTCTTTCTTTTATTATACCTTATCATAGTAGGACAGGCAAATGTTTTTTGTATAGTCGGAAAAGCTTTTTATTTGAAATTAGAATTATTGAAAAAAAAATGATATGATAGAATTTATGGATAAAAATAAAATTATGGGCTTAAGCCAATCAGAAGTTAAAGATCGTCAGAAACAGGGACAGGTCAATGATTTCAAAGCTTCAGCTAGTACCAGTACCTGGCAGATTGTAAAGCGAAATGTCTTTACTTTATTCAATGCATTAAACTTTGCCATCGCCTTAGCACTCGCTTTTGTTCAAGCCTGGAGCAACCTAGTTTTCTTTGCGGTTATCTGTTTTAATGCTTTTTCAGGAATTGTAACTGAATTACGTGCCAAGCATATGGTTGATAAACTCAATCTCTTGAATAAAGAAAAGATTACGACTATTCGTGATGGACAGGAGATTGCTTTAGACCCAGAAGAGCTTGTTTTGGATGATGTGATTCGCTTGTCTGCAGGGGATCAGATTCCAAGTGATGCAGTTGTATTAGAAGGCTTTGCTGAAGTCAATGAGGCCATGTTAACAGGCGAGAGTGACTTGGTACAAAAAGAAGTAGAAGACTTGATGCTGTCAGGAAGCTTTCTTGCAAGTGGGTCTGTCTTAGCACAGGTTCATCATGTTGGAGCAGACAACTATGCTGCTAAACTCATGCTTGAAGCTAAGACCGTTAAACCAATCAATTCCCGTATCATGAAATCACTTGATCAACTTGCAGGCTTTACTGGGAAAATTATCATTCCTTTTGGAATTGCTCTCTTGCTTGAAGCTTTGGTCTTAAAAGGTTTACCCCTTAAATCTTCTGTAGTTAATTCCTCTACAGCTCTTTTGGGGATGTTGCCTAAGGGAATCGCCCTTTTGACCATTACCTCTCTCTTAACTGCTGTTATCAAGCTTGGGTTGAAAAAGGTTTTGGTGCAGGAGATGTATTCTGTTGAGACCTTGGCACGTGTGGATATGCTCTGTTTGGATAAGACAGGAACCATTACTCAAGGAAAGATGCAGGTTGAGACAGTTCTTCCTCTGACCCAGGCTTATGATAAAGATGCCATTGACAAAATATTAACCAGCTATATAGCACACAGTGAGGATAAAAATCCAACTGCCCAAGCTATTCGAAAGCGTTTTGCGGGAGAGGTAGTTTATCCGATGATTTCTAGTCTTCCATTTTCTAGTGATCGAAAATGGGGAGCGATGGAATTGGAAGGTCTCGGAACTATTTTCCTAGGTGCACCTGAGATGTTGTTGGATGCTGAAGTTCCTGAAGCTAGGGAAGCTCTTGAACGAGGGTCTCGTGTCTTAGTTCTGGCTCTAAGTCAAGGAAAACTTGACCACCACAAACCGCAGAAACCATCGGATATGCAATCCTTGGCTCTGCTTGAGATTTTAGATCCTATCCGAGAAGGGGCTGCTGAAACTTTAGACTATCTACGTTCTCAGGAAGTAGGGCTGAAAATTATCTCTGGTGATAATCCAGTTACCGTTTCAAGTATTGCTCAAAAAGCAGGTTTTGCAGATTATCATAGCTATGTAGATTGTTCAAAAATCACGGACGAGGAATTGATTGCTATGGCTGAGGAAACAGCGATTTTTGGACGTGTCTCTCCTCATCAAAAGAAACTGATTATCCAAACTCTGAAAAAAGCAGGTCATACGACTGCTATGACAGGAGATGGTGTCAATGATATCCTTGCCCTCCGTGAGGCAGATTGTTCCATCGTGATGGCTGAAGGAGATCCAGCGACTCGTCAGATTGCAAATCTGGTCCTCTTGAACTCAGACTTTAATGATGTTCCTGAGATACTCTTTGAGGGGCGTCGTGTAGTTAATAATATTGCTCACATTGCTCCAATTTTCTTGATTAAGACCATCTATTCCTTCTTGTTGGCAATCATCTGTATTGCAAGTGCATTGTTAGGTCGTACTGAATGGATTTTGATTTTCCCATTTATTCCGATTCAGATTACTATGATTGACCAGTTTGTGGAAGGTTTCCCGCCGTTCGTATTGACCTTTGAACGAAATATCAAACCTGTGGAACAAAACTTCCTCAGAAAATCCATGCTTCGTGCACTACCAAGTGCCTTGATGGTAGTCTTTAGTGTTCTCTTTGTTAAAATTTTTGGAACAAGTCAAGGCTGGTCAGCTATTGAAATTTCGACACTTCTATATTATCTACTGGCATCGATTGGTTTCATGTCTGTAGTTAGAGCTTGCTTGCCATTTAGTCTGTGGCGTGTGCTATTGATTATTTGGTCAGTTGGAGGTTTCCTTGGAACAGCTCTATTCCCAAGAATCCAAAAATTGCTTGAAATTTCAACACTTACAGGTCAAACATTGCCTGTCTATGGCATTATGATGCTCGTCTTTATTGTGATTTTCATACTTACAAGTCGTTATCAAGTTAAAAGATAAAGAAAGACTGCAATCCATGATTGCGGTCTTTTTTAGGTGCAGGATTGCCAGATAAAATATGGTATAATAAAGGGAAATAGAGTTTTTGAAAGTGAGAGAAGATGATTTCAAAGAGATTAGAAACAGTAGCTTCTTTTGTTCCCAAAGGAGCTGTTTTACTGGATGTCGGTAGCGACCATGCTTATTTACCTATTGAATTAGTTGAAAAAGGTCATATTGAAGCTGCCATCGCGGGTGAAGTTGTAGAGGGACCCTATCAATCTGCAGTTAAAAATGTTGAAAGTCATGGCTTAGCTGATAAAATCCAGGTTCGTTTAGCCAATGGTTTAGCAGCTTTCGAAGAAAGTGACCAGGTCTCTGTTATCACTATTGCTGGGATGGGAGGCCGCTTGATTGCTACGATATTAGAAAAGGGCTTTGACAAACTAGCCAATGTTGAGCGTTTGATTCTTCAACCGAATAATCGTGAAGACGAGTTACGTAGTTGGCTACAAGAGCATGGTTTTCAAATCATAGCAGAAAGTATCCTAGAAGAAGCTGGGAAATTCTATGAGATCATAGTTGCAGAAGCTGGCGAAATGAAGCTATCAGCCACTGATGTTCGGTTTGGCCCCTTCTTGTCCAAAGAAGGCAGTCCAGTCTTCATCCAAAAATGGAAAAAAGAAGCTGTTAAGCTTGAGTTTGCCCTTAGTCAAATTCCAGAAAAAAATCAAGAAGAACGTCAGGTTCTAGCAGATAAAATTCAAGCCATCAAGGAGGTGCTCCATGAAAGCAAGTGAAGTGATTAAGCGTTATGAAGCCTATTGCCCACAAGAATTTTCTATGGAAGGTGATAGTCGTGGTCTGCAAATTGGCACTCTAGATAAGGATATCCAAAAAATCATGGTTGCTCTTGATATCCGTGAAGAGACAGTTGCTGAAGCTATTGAAATGGGTGTTGATTTGATTATCGTTAAGCACGCCCCTATCTTTCGTCCGATCAAGGATTTGGTAGCTAGTCGTCCTCAAAATCAGATTTACATCAATCTCATCAAGCACGATATTGCCGTCTACGTCAGTCATACTAATATCGATATTGTTGAAAATGGTCTTAATGATTGGTTCTGCCAACTATTGGGTATTGAGGATACAACTTATCTGCAGGAAACAGGTCCTGAACGTGGGATTGGCCGTATTGGAGCTATTAGACCTCAAACATTTAAGGAATTTGCTGACTATGTTAAGGAAGTTTTTGGTCTAGATAGTCTCCGTATGGTGTATTATAAAGAGAGCGATTTGCAAAAAACCATCTCAAGAGTGGCTATCTGTGGTGGAAGTGGTCAATCATTCTATCCTGATGCTTTAGCAAAAGGAGCGGATGTCTACATTACTGGAGACATATACTACCACACTGCCCAAGATATGCTGTCAGATGGTTTGTTAGCTCTAGATCCGGGACACTATATCGAAGTGCTTTTTATCGAAAAAATTGCAGAGCTCTTGAACGAATGGAAGAAAGAGAATGCTTGGTCTCTCGAAGTTATCGCAAGTCAGGCATCGACCAATCCTTTCCACCATATCTAATTAGAAGGTATAAAAATGAAAAAAGTTGCCATTGTAGGAGCAGGGATTGTAGGGGCAACAGCCGCCTACTATCTCTCTAAAGAAGCAGATGTCGAAGTAATTGTCTTTGATCATGGATACGGCCAAGCGACCAAGGCAGCTGCAGGAATCATCAGTCCTTGGTTCTCTAAACGACGTAATAAAGCTTGGTACAAGATGGCGCGCTTGGGAGCGGATTTTTATGTAGATTTATTGGCTGACTTGGAAAAATCGGGTCAAAAGGTTGATTTCTACCAGCGCTCAGGAGTCTTACTTCTCAAAAAAGATGATTCCAAGCTCGAGGAACTCTATGACTTAGCCTTGCAACGTAGAGATGAATCTCCTTTAATTGGCGAATTAGCCATTTTGTACCAAGCTGCTGCAAGCAGTCTATTCCCTGGATTGGAGGGATTTGAGAGATTGCTCTATGCTTCTGGAGGGGCTCGAGTAGATGGACAACTTTTAGTTAGTCGCTTGCTTGAAGCCAGTCAAGTGAAGGTGATAAAGAAAGAGGTCAGTCTAAATCCCTTAGCATCGGGTTATCAAATAGACAACCAAATGTTTGACCAAGTTATCTTGTCCACGGGAGCTTGGCTTGGACACATTTTGGAGCCTTTAGGCTATGAGGTTGATGTTCGTCCTCAAAAGGGGCAACTCCGAGATTACCAAGTGCCACAAGACATGGGAGCCTACCCTGTAGTTATGCCTGAAGGGGAGTGGGATTTGATTCCATTTCCAGGTGGGAAGTTGTCTCTAGGGGCTACCCATGAAAATGATATGGGATTTGACCTAACAGTTGATGAAAATTTGCTTCAGCAAATGGCTGAGGCAGCGAGTCCATTTTATCCTAACTTAAAAGATACAATGATAAGTGGTGAGCGCGTGGGGATTCGTGCCTATACAAGTGATTTCTCTCCATTCTTTGGACAGGTTCCAAACTTATCAGGAGTCTATACAGCAAGTGGTCTAGGATCTTCAGGCTTAACGACCGGCCCTATTATAGGCTATCATTTAGCTCAAATGCTTCAGGGGAGAAGTGGAGAATTAGATCCAGCAGATTATCCGACTGAAAGATATATTAAAAAGAAACAATCGTAAATCTTTTACTTAGTTTTTACGGTAGTATTAGGAAAGTAAATGACTTTCTCTATCAAAAATGGTAAAATGAAAAAAATAATCCAAGAATTGAGGAAATAAAATGCAAGAAAAAATTCTGGTAACGGGTGGAGCAGGTTTTATTGGAAGTCACACTGTCATTGAACTGGTTCAAGCCGGACACCAAGTTGTTGTCGTGGATAATTTGGTCAATAGTAGTCGTAAAAGTCTTGAAGTAGTTGAAAGAATCACAGGCGTAGAAATTCCTTTCTACGAAGCAGATATTCGTGATACAGATACACTTTGTGATATTTTCAAACATGAAGAACCAACAGGAGTCATCCATTTTGCAGGTTTGAAGGCAGTTGGTGAGTCAACTCGTATCCCTCTTGCCTACTATGATAACAATATTGCCGGTACAGTTAGCCTTTTGAAGGCAATGGAAGAAAACAACTGTAAGAACATTATCTTCAGTTCTTCAGCAACAGTTTATGGAGATCCACATACTGTTCCAATCCTAGAAGATTTCCCACTTTCAGCTACCAACCCTTATGGCCGTACCAAGCTTATGCTGGAAGAAATCTTGACAGATATCCATAAAGCAGATTCAGAGTGGAACGTTGTCTTACTTCGTTACTTCAACCCAATTGGTGCGCATGAGAGTGGTGATTTAGGTGAAAATCCAAACGGTATTCCAAACAACCTTCTACCGTATGTGACACAAGTCGCAGTTGGCAAATTAGAACAAGTTCAAGTCTTCGGAGATGACTACGATACTGAAGATGGAACAGGTGTTCGTGACTATATCCACGTCGTTGACCTGGCCAAAGGGCACGTTGCCGCCCTTAAGAAGCTTCAAAAAGGCTCAGGACTCAATGTGTATAACCTTGGGACTGGAAAAGGCTACTCAGTTCTTGAAATTATCCAAAATATGGAAAAAGCTGTTGGACGCCCAATTCCATACCGTATTGTTGAACGTCGCCCTGGTGATATTGCAGCTTGCTACTCAGACCCAGCAAAAGCTAAGGAAGAGCTAGGATGGGAAGCAGGACTTGGTATTACAGAAATGTGTGAAGATGCCTGGCGTTGGCAAAGCAAACATCCAAATGGATTTGAAGACTAATCGTTTGATTAAACAAAAAAAGAGGAAGTAATTCCTCTTTTTTTATAACTTTATATGTGGTTGAAATAAAAAATTTGATTAGTGCTTAAGTGATAGAAAAATGTCTTAAAAGAACGGTTTATTTATTATTGAAATGCTGGAACAAATAAAAGAAAAATTGTATAAAAATAGCTAGCAAAAGACTATAATTTTCTAGAAAAATATGCTAAACTAGAAGGAGTGGAAAATGGAGATTTATGTTCCACTAAAATTTAAGATTTATCTATAATCAGAGCACGAGTAGGGCAATTTTTAACGGCTTCTAAAATGTCGTCGTTGCAAGCAATTTCTCGCTCTAATTGCTCAGATTCATCGTAAAAATGGACGATACCATTATCATGGTAATCAAATAATTCTGAATAAGTTTGGCAGAGCCCACAAGCGATGCAACGTTCAGGTACAAGTCTAATCTTCATATTTATATTGTAATAAGAAACTAAAAAAAACTCAAGGAGTAAGGTATGGAAAAGGAACCGTGGCAAGAAGATATTTATGAAAACCAAGAAGAGGAATCAAGAACAGAGCGTCGTCAACGAAACAAAAATGGTTCAGGTGTCGTGGCCAATCGTATTTTAACTGTTTTGGCTGTTCTTTTCTTTGTCATTGTTGTTGGTATGGTAGTTGTATTAGTCTACTTGTCATCAGGTGGAAGCGACCGTACTTCAGCTCTGAAAGATTTTTATGATTCTTCAGCTCCAAAAGTAGAAGAAATTACAACAGTGGCTACAACTACTCAGTTAACAGAGTCAACTGAAGCAAAAACAAACCAACAAGAGCATACAGAGGCGCATACTGACTCTGAAGGAACAATCACAGTCTTACCAGGAGAAGGGGAAGCAGCCATTGCGGCTCGCGCTGGAATCTCTATTGCTCAACTTGAAGCCTTGAATCCTGGTCATATGTCTTCAGGAACTTGGTTTGCAAATCCTGGTGATGTCCTTAAGACAAGATAGGAGTGACAATGAAAACAATTCAGATTGCTATTGATGGACCAGCTTCCAGTGGTAAGAGTACAGTAGCTAAGATTATTGCTAAGGACTTTGGCTATACTTATCTGGATACGGGCGCTATGTATCGTGCAGCGACTTACATCGCATTGAAAAACCAAATTAGCCCAGATGAGCCATCTCAACTTCTTGAATTATTGGAACAATACCCGATTAGTTTTGGCCGCGCTGAAACAGGAGAACAGCTTGTTTTTGTTGGAGATGTTGATGTAACAAATCCAATCCGTGAAAATGAAGTAACTAATGCTGTTTCTGCCTTTGCGGCGATTCCAGCTGTTCGTGAAAAATTAGTAGCCCTCCAGCAAGAAATTGCCCGACAAGGTGGTATCGTTATGGATGGCCGCGATATTGGAACAGTAGTCTTGCCTCAGGCTGAATTGAAAATTTTTCTAGTAGCATCTGTAGATGAGCGTGCGGAACGTCGTTACAAGGAAAATCTTTCAAAGGGAATCGAAACAGATTTGGAAACTTTGAAAGAAGAGATTGCTGCGCGTGATTATAAAGATAGTCATCGTGAAACTTCACCTCTCAAGCAAGCTGAGGATGCAATCTATTTGGATACGACTGGTCTCTCTATTTTAGAAGTTGTTGAAAAAATTAAATCAGAAGCTCAAAAACATTTATAAGAACTATAAAACGATGAACTGAATTTCGGTTTGTCGTTTTTTATCATAATTTGTCAAATAGTCTGTTTTAAGGTATAATAGTTGCTGTTGAAGAAAATTTGACAATCAAATAATCATAAATTTTTTTAAGGAGATAACATGAGTCAATTACCAAATTGCCCAAAATGTAATTCAGAATATGTATATGAAGATGGCGCACTTCTAGTTTGTCCAGAATGTGCTTACGAGTGGAATCCTGCTGAACAAGCAGAAGTTGAAGAAGGCATTGTTGCTATTGATGCAAATGGTAACAAATTAGCCGATGGAGATACAGTAACCTTGATTAAAGATTTGAAGGTTAAAGGAGCGCCAAAAGATCTTAAGCAAGGTACACGAGTTAAAAACATTCGTATTGTAGAGGGTGACCACAACATCGATTGTAAGATTGATGGGTTTGGAGCTATGAAGCTAAAATCAGAATTTGTGAAGAAGATTTAATCATGATTAAAAATGAAAAAGTAATATTTTATAGTCGTATCTTTTTATTTATAGCAGCCTTTACTGGTGTATACTTGGAGATTACAAAACGCGGTGGTTTAGGGATGTTACTCTACTATACAGTCCTTTCTAACCTTCTGGTTGTACTTTTTACAGGCTATCTTTTGATAAAGATGCGTAGTGGTGGTGATAGTTGGCAGAGTCCTGGTATTCTACGTCTCAAAGGTGGCGTCACTATGAGTATTATGATTACTTGTGTCATCTATCATTTCATGCTAGCTCCCTTGACGACAGATTTTTACCGTTTGGAAAATTTCCTTTGCCATTATATTGTCCCTCTCTGGTTTTTAGCAGATACAGTTATTTTTGATAAGAGTCGTCAATATAAGTTAGTTGATCCCATGCTTTGGACTAGCCTTCCTTTGCTTTATATGATTTTTGCCCTCTTAAACGGTTTTGTTCTAAAGATGGATGTCCCTAATGCTAAGGATAGTCCCTTCCCTTATTTCTTTTTGAATGCTACCAAACATGGTTGGGGTTTTGTCTTTAAATGGGCAGCAACTATCTTTGTTGCCTACATGGTTTCAGGATATCTCTTTTATCTTGTAAAAAGTATAAAAAAATCTAAGAAATAAAAGTACCCAATGTGGGTGCTTTTTTGTTATAGAGATAATTGTACCCGGACAAATCGATTTATTTTATCTTGTTATGCAGTCTTAAATACCTTACAATAAAAATGTAGCTACCAATACAACTATTGAGGATGAAAAAAATGACTGAAAATCGTTATGAATTAAATAAGAATTTGGCACAGATGCTTAAAGGTGGCGTCATCATGGATGTTCAAAATCCTGAACAAGCAAGAATTGCTGAGGCTGCAGGTGCGGCAGCAGTTATGGCCTTGGAGCGAATTCCAGCTGACATTCGTGCGGCTGGTGGAGTTTCTCGCATGAGCGATCCAAAGATGATTAAGGAAATCCAAGAAGCGGTCAGCATTCCAGTTATGGCTAAGGTTCGAATTGGGCATTTTGTTGAAGCACAGATTTTAGAGGCCATCGAAATTGACTATATCGATGAGAGCGAAGTTCTATCTCCAGCTGATGACCGTTTTCATGTGGACAAGAAAGAATTTCAAGTTCCTTTTGTCTGTGGTGCTAAAGACCTAGGAGAAGCCTTGCGCCGTATCGCTGAAGGAGCTTCTATGATCCGTACAAAAGGGGAACCAGGAACAGGAGATATTGTTCAGGCGGTTCGTCATATGCGTATGATGAATCAAGAAATTCGCCGCATTCAAAACCTCCGTGAGGACGAGTTATATGTTGCTGCAAAAGAACTCCAAGTACCTGTAGAATTAGTTCAATACGTTCACGAACATGGGAAATTGCCAGTTGTCAACTTTGCGGCTGGAGGGGTTGCAACACCAGCGGATGCTGCTCTTATGATGCAGCTTGGTGCAGAAGGCGTCTTTGTTGGCTCAGGGATTTTCAAATCAGGTGATCCTGTTAAACGTGCCGCAGCAATTGTTAAGGCAGTTACAAACTATCAGAATCCTCAAATTCTAGCTCAAATCTCGGAAGACTTGGGAGAAGCCATGGTAGGTATCAATGAGAATGAAATCCAAATTCTCATGGCTGAGCGAGGAAAATAGATGAAAATTGGAATCTTGGCCTTGCAAGGTGCCTTTGCAGAACACGAGAAAATGCTTGCTCAACTAGGAGTTGAAAGTATTGAACTGCGAAACCTAGAAGATTTTCAGCAACATCGAAGTGAGCTATCAGGTTTGATTTTGCCAGGAGGTGAGTCAACGGCCATGGGGAAACTGTTGCGAGATCAGCAGATGCTCATTCCTCTAAGAGAGGCTATTCTCAATGGTTTACCAGTCTTTGGAACTTGTGCGGGTTTAATTTTGCTAGCAAAACAAATCACTTCTCAAGAGGAAAGCCATCTAGCGACCATGGACATAGTAGTAGAGCGCAATGCCTATGGACGTCAGCTAGGAAGCTTTTATACAGAAGCTGACTGCAAGGGCATTGGTAAAATTCCAATGACCTTTATCCGTGGCCCGATTATCAGTAGTGTTGGTGACAGTGTTGATATTCTAGCGATTGTGAACAATCAAATCGTAGCTGCACAAGAAAAGAATATGCTGGTAACCTCCTTTCATCCTGAATTGACAAATGATCTTCGTTTGCATCAGTACTTTATGAATATGTGTAAATAAAAAAAGAGGTTGGGATTTTTCCCAACTTCTTTTTTACATGTAATAAACAATAGCAATATATTGGAGAGCAGAGGCTGCTAGAATGAAGAGATGCCAAATCATATGGAAGTATGGTTTCTTTTTAGCGTAGAATCCAGCGCCAACTGTATAGCAAAGGCCACCCGATACCATAAGACTCCAAAACATTGGACTTGTCTGACTGATGATTGCTGGTAAGATAGCCAATACAAGCCACCCCATGATGAGGTAAAGGATGAGACTAAATTTTTCATTGACCTTCTTGGCAAAGATTTTATAAAGAATACCGAAAATAGTTGTCCCCCATTGGATAGCAATAATGAGGTAACCAAACCAATTATTCATCAGGGTTAAAACCACCGGGGTATAAGAACCTGCAATCGCAACATAAATCATAGAATGGTCAATAATTCGTAACACATATTTATGAGTTGAACCATAAGCCATAGAATGATAAATAGTTGATGATAAGAACATGAGAAAGAGGCTAATGACAAAAATGGAGACACCTACAGAGGATAAAAGACCATGAGCCTCATAGCTGTAAGTGGAAGAGATAGGAAGTAAAATCAGCATGATAAAGGCTCCAACAGCATGGGTGACACTGTTGGCAATTTCTTCTCCAAAACTAAGTCGTTTACTAAGTTTGAAACTAGTATTCATTTATTTCCTCCTCTGGGGTTTCTGTATAGACTTGTGCAAGAGTTTGATGATAGAGTTTGACCGTTTGGCAGCTTGCTTGGATAATGGGATTAGCTGGATCAATATCTTCATTCATATAGTCCACAAAAGCATTGTAAAGTTCTTGTGAGTTAGTCTCTGTGTGTAGGGTGTTTAGGGTTTGAGCAATTTCTTGGATAGAAAAAACAGACTTGAGAGTGGTAATAGCAATCAATCGTGCGATTTGTTTGCGTTGATATTTTTTCTTTTCAGGTTTACTGATATAACCGTGTTTGACATAGTTGTTCACCATGGATGCTGTCAAACCTTTCTCCTTGTCAGGAGAAGCAGGAGGACAGATTTGATTGACATAAAGCAGAACCTGGTCCAGATAGAGATTGATACTTGGAATTTCTTCCCATTTTGGATAGGAAAAAGTAGTATTCATTTTCAACTCCTTTTTATCTAGTTTTAATAACTAGATTATAAAATATTAGAAATAATAAGTCAAGTTTCAAGTGCTTGTAGAAAGAAATAATTTATGCTATGATGAGAGAAATAGTATGAAAAGAGGATAAATGATGGAGATTCGCTTAGCCTTTCCAAACGAAGTTGATGCAATTATGCAAGTGATTGAGGGAGCCAAGAAATGTTTGGCAGAAGCTGGCAGCACTCAGTGGCAAAACGGCTACCCAGATGCAGATACCATTATTGAAGACATCGTCTCTGGTCAAGCTTATGTAGCCCTAGACGAAGGGGACCTCTTAGCCTATGCAGCAGTGACTAAGAGCCCAGAAAAAGCTTATGAAGCAATTTATGATGGCAACTGGGAGGGAAATGAAGCAGAATACTTAGTATTTCACCGTATTGCTGTTGCTAGAGACTCGCAAGGTCAAGGTGTTGCTCAGACCTTTTTAGAAGGCTTGGTTGAAGGCTTCGATTACCTAGATTTTCGTTCAGATACGCACGCTAAAAACATAGCCATGCAGCATATCTTTGAAAAACTTGGCTTCAAACAGGTTGGTAAAGTTCCAGTAGACGGGGAACGCTTGGCCTATCAAAAATTAAAATCAAATGCCTAAGAAGTATGTAAAGATGCTATACAAGTCACCGATTGGCCCCCTATCTCTGGTAGCAGATGACCATTTTTTGTTTGGGATATGGATTGAAGAAGAGAGCGATTTTGAGAAGGGATTATCTGAAAATGATGTGACTGTTGTTGAGAGTCATCCCATTTTAAATCAAATTACTTCCTATTTAGAAACTTATTTTAAGGGGCAAGATCAAGACTTATCTGGATTACCTTTAGCTCCTGTCGGTAGTGATTTTGAAAAAAGAGTCTGGAACTACTTGCGAGGAATTCCTTTTGGTCAGACAGTTACTTATGGGCAAATAGCTAAGGACCTGCAGGTGGCTTCTGCTCAAGCAGTCGGAGGAGCAGTAGGTCGCAATCCTTGGTCTATCCTTGTACCCTGTCACCGTGTGCTAGGTGCTGGAGGACGTCTGACAGGCTATGCTTGGGGACTCGAAAAGAAGGCTTGGCTTTTGAGGCATGAAGGTGCAAGTTATCAAGAAAATAAAAAATAGAAAGAGAAGAAAATGTTAGAATTTATCGAATATCCAAAATGTACAACTTGTAAAAAAGCTAAGAAAGAATTAGATCAACTCGGACTAGAATATAAAGACGTTCATATCGTTGAAGAGACTCCGAGTGAAAAGGTCATTTTAAACTGGCTCGAAACTTCGGGATTTGAATTGAAGCAATTTTTCAATACTAGTGGAATCAAATATCGTGAACTCGGATTGAAAGATAAGGTTGGAACATTGTCAAACAAAGAAGCAGCCAAACTCTTGGCCAGTGATGGTATGCTGTTAAAACGTCCAATACTAGTTGAAAATGGTCTTGTAAAACAAATTGGCTATCGTAAATCATACAATAACTTGGATTTGAATTAGTTTTTTTCTATCTCCTTGATAGATAAAATATATAACCTCCCACTTTTAAAGTATGATACACTAGAAGGTAGATGAAATCCGATATGCTCGTAGCAAATATTTTTAATTAGAGCATAAGTATGATAGAATGAATCATTATCTTGAGAGGATGTTTCTATGAATGTTACAACGATTTTAGCATCTGATTGGTATCAAAATTTGATGCAATATATTCCAGATGGCAAACTTTTTAGTTGGCGTTCTGTCTTTGATGGGATTCCAAGAATTGTACAGCAATTACCTACAACTTTGATGTTAACAGTATTTGGTGCCTTTTTTGGTATCATGCTAGCCCTAGTCTTTGCTATCGTGAAAATCAACCGAGTTAGATTTATATACCCATTACAAGCCTTTTTTGTAAGTTTCCTAAAAGGAACTCCAATTTTAGTTCAACTGATGTTGACTTATTATGGAATTCCATTGGCTTTGAAAGCCTTGAATCAACAATGGGGAACTTCTCTGAACATTAATGCTATTCCAGCAGCAACATTTGCGATTGTGGCTTTTGCTTTTAACGAGGCAGCCTATGCTAGTGAAACCATTCGTGCGGCAATTCTTTCTGTAAATCCAGGTGAGATTGAAGCTGCTCGTAGTCTTGGTATGACACGTGCGCAAGTTTATCGTCGAGTGATTATTCCCAATGCAGCAGTAGTTGCAACACCAACCTTGATTAACTCCTTGATTGGCTTGACCAAGGGGACTTCCCTAGCCTTCAGTGCAGGTGTTGTAGAAGTCTTTGCCCAAGCTCAGATTTTGGGTGGTGCAGACTATCGTTACTTTGAACGTTTCATCTCAGTAGCTCTCGTCTATTGGGTGGTAAATATCGTTATTGAAAATATTGGCCGTTTCATTGAAAGAAAAATGGCTATTACAGCACCAGATAATGTTGAGACAGATGTGAAAGGAGAGCTTCGCTGATGATTAAAATTTCAAATTTAAGCAAATCCTTTTCAGGTCAAACCGTTTTGGATCATCTGAATTTAGATATTCAAAAAGGAGAAGTTGTTGCCTTAATTGGTTCTTCAGGAGCTGGGAAATCAACTTTTCTTCGTAGCCTAAACTATCTAGAAACTCCTGATAGTGGAAGTATTCAGATTGATGATTTCAAAGTTGATTTTTCTCAAATTACGCAAGAAGAAATTCTGACTCTTCGTCGTAAACTATCGATGGTTTTCCAACAGTTTAATTTATTTGAGCGTAGAACAGCGCTAGATAATGTTAAAGAAGGCTTGGTTGTCGTTAAAAAACTATCGAACGAAGAAGCGACTGAAATTGCTAAGGAAGAGCTAGCTAAGGTTGGGCTTTCTGATCGTGAACAGCATTATCCGCGTCACTTGTCAGGGGGGCAAAAACAACGGGTCGCTATAGCGCGTGCTCTAGCCATGAAACCAGACGTCTTACTCTTGGATGAACCAACTTCAGCACTGGACCCAGAATTGGTTGGTGAGGTAGAAAGATCGATTGCCAATGCTGCAAAATCAGGTCAAACCATGGTTTTGGTTAGTCATGATATGTCATTTGTTGCTCAAGTGGCTGATAAGGTTTTATTCTTGGATAAAGGAAAGATTATTGAATCTGGAACACCGGATGAGATTATCAACCATCCTAAAGAAGAACGAACAAAAGAATTCTTTGCTAGTTACAAACGAACCTATATCTGATATAATAGAAGATAAGAAAAACTCAGTTGGCTAAGCTAACTGGGTTTGCTCTTTAAAAATAATAGAAATGAGAGAGAGCATGCTAGTTCAGCTATTTGCTTTGTATTTAGAGAGTTTGGTTTTGACGATTTTACTAGTCTTGGTTGTCTTAGGGCTTTGGATTGGTTTGAGAGCTCTATCAGGTGTGGACAAAACTGCTAAGGAGCGTCAGGCTCACCTCTATGATATGATTATGATTGGAGTTCTAACAATTCCAGTATTGTCTTTTGCAACCATGAGTATTTTGCTGGTTCTCAAGGCTTAATAGTTGTCAAATAGGATTTTATCCGTTAGAATAAGAATAGTTACAACAAGAAAGAAGGAAATAGAATGTACGATACGATTATTATCGGTGCAGGTCCTGCTGGGATGACTGCAGCCTTGTATGCAGCACGCAGTAATCTGGAAGTTGCTTTGATCGAAGGTGGTCTTCCAGGTGGTCAGATGAATAACACTTCTGATATTGAAAACTATCCAGGCTATGCCAATATCAGTGGTCCAGAATTAGCTGAAAAGATGTTTGAACCACTTGAAAATCTTGGTGTTGAGCATCTTTATGGCTTTGTTGAAAATGTTGAGGACCATGGCGAATTTAAAAAAGTCGTAACAGACGACCAAGTTTATGAAACTCGCACAGTTATCGTAGCGACAGGTTCTAAGCACCGTCTCTTGGGAGTTCCAGGTGAAGAAGAACTCAATAGCCGTGGTGTTTCTTACTGTGCGGTCTGTGATGGAGCTTTTTTCCGTGACCAAGATTTGTTAGTTGTAGGTGGTGGTGACTCAGCAGTTGAGGAAGCAATCTTCTTAACACAGTTTGCAAAATCAGTAACCATCGTTCACCGTCGTGATGAACTTCGTGCTCAAAAAGTCTTGCAAGATCGCGCCTTTGCCAATGAAAAAATCAAGTTCATTTGGGATTCTGTTGTTAAAGAAATCAAAGGTGAAAATCGTGTGGAGTCAGTTGTCATTGAAAATGTTAAAACAAATCAAGTGACTGAACATGCCTTTGGTGGTGTCTTTATCTATGTTGGTTTAGATCCAGTCAGCGATTTTACAAAAGATTTACAAATCCAAGATGAGTCAGGTTGGATTGTGACAGATGACCATATGAAGACAAGTGTTGCAGGTGTCTTTGCAGTTGGAGATGTTCGTCAGAAAGACCTTCGCCAAGTTACAACAGCAGTTGGAGATGGGGCTATTGCAGGTCAAGAAGCCTATAAATATATTACTGAACATAGTTAAAAAGGCGGTGGGACAGAAATCGATAGACAAAGTCTCGATTTCGTAGTCCCAGCCCCGCGAGGATGATTAGGAGCTTTTTGGAGTCTAAAAGACGAACAAAAAGTTCAATCAGCTACCGCGTCAAAGTTTGATTGCTAATAAAAAGTGAGGTCGGGATCTTTTGTCCCAACCTCACTTTTTTATAATCGATTGCGGAAGACTTCGTACATGAGGATAGCAGCTGCGACACTGGCATTGAGACTTTGTACGTGACCATTCATTGGAATAGTGACCATCTCGTCCACTTGCTTTTTGATGTTGCTTGAGATACCTTTTCCTTCATTTCCGATAATAAGAGCGACTTTGCCACTTGTGTTCCATTTATGGCAAGGAGTTCCATTCATATCGGTCCCAAAAGTCCAAAAACCTTCTTCTTTAAGTTTATCCAAGGTTTGGCTGAGATTGGTCACACGAGCGATAGGAACGTGCTCGATAGCACCAGTCGCTGTTTTAGCAACAACTGGAGTGACGCCGACAGCTCGGTGTTTGGGAATAATGACACCTGAAACGTTGGTTGCATCGGCTGTTCTTAGGATAGAACCTAAGTTATGAGGGTCAGTTAGTCCATCGAGGATCAATACTAGTGGGTTTTCTTCTTGGCGAGTCTGAGCAAGAATCTGCTCAAGTTCAGTATAGGCAAATTCAGAAACACGTAACACGAAGCCCTGGTGAACAGCTCCTTCAGTCATTTCGGAAAGAGATTTTTTTGAAGTCCAAGAAATGGACACTTTCTTTTCAGTTGCCAGTTCCTTGACTTTTTCTACATTCTTACCTCGTAAATCATCCTGGAGATAGAGTTTGTTTCCAGTATTTGCTAACAGTGCTTCGGTAACGGCGTGAACGCCATAGACAATATCATTTATTCTCATGGCTCTATTATAACATAAAACCCCGTCTTGCAACGGGATTTTCTTTATTCCAGAATGAGTAGGCCTTCTTTGATTTCAAAGGGGTCTTTTTCGTTAATTCGATCGTAAAACATAATACCATTTAAGTGGTCAATTTCATGTTGGACAACGATGGAGTTGTAGCCTTTTAGCTTGATGCGATGTTTTTCACCGTCCTTATCAAAGTAGTCGACAGTTACTCGAGCATGGCGGATAACATAACCTGGGACAGCACGATCGACTGATAGGCAACCTTCTCCCTCTCCTAGAGCAGCGTCTTGGACTGAGTGTGAGACAATCTTAGGATTGTACATAACAGCTTGTAAGTCATAGGCTTCTTGAGGTGTTTCACCTTCCTCGGTGATATTAGGAACTAAAACAGTAATGATGCGTTTTGAGATATCTAGTTGTGGTGCAGCAAGTCCGACTCCTCCACGTAGCCCTAACTTTTCAGCCATAACTGGGTCTTGTGAATGTTTCAAAAATTGCATCATTTTCTCACCAAGGATGATATCTTGATTGCTCAATGGGAAACTGACTTCCTCGGCAACTGCACGTAGGGTTGGATTGCCCTCGCGGATAATATCTTTCATATCGATTAAATGTGAAGCTTTTGTAATACGTTCTATAGCAGACATCTTCTCTCCTTCCTTCCATTACAATTCCATGATAACACAAAATAGTTGAGAAAGAAAGTCACAGAAGTTGCTAATAAAAGGAAATACCAATTTGTCTGTGGTATAATAAAGTAAGGAGACTTGCATTAAAAAGCAAGGAGAGAAAAGATGGAAAAACGCAGTAGTAGAAATCAAAAAGATCCTGTCTTAGGACTTGTCAGAAAATTTATTCGTTTTTTTAGAAACTATCGCCAATGGAGTAATAAAACCTTTGTTGTTGTGTTGTTGATTGTTGTTGCGATTTCGATGGCTTTGACTTTATTAGCTCAAGGAATTAAGGGAGTTCCATTAGTGAATAGTAGTGTAACTACAGTGAGTCAGAGTGCTGATTCTAAGGAGAAAACTACTGTAACGGAACAGGAAACAAGTGCTCGCATCATGGCAAATGGTGATTTGCTTTACCATGACATCATCTACATTTCAGCAAAAAAGGCAGACGGTACCTACGATTTTCATGAAAACTTTGAATACGTAAAACCTTGGCTGAAGCAAGCTGACTTAGTTCTTGGTGATTTTGAAGGAACCGTAAATAAAGACCACTATCTTGCAGGTTATCCTTTGTTTAATGCACCTGGTGAAGTTATGAATGCTATAAAAGATGCAGGCTATCAAGTGCTAGACTTGGCTCACAATCATATCTTGGATTCTCAGATTGAGGGAGTAGTATCAACTGCGGATGCTATTGAAAAGGCAGGAATGACACCAGTCGGGGTTTATACTCATGAATCTAGAAGTGAGGCGCCTTTAGTTATCAAGGAAGTCAATGGAATTAAAGTTGCTATTTTAGCCTATTCCTATGGTTTTAATGGCATTGAACAAAGCATTTCTCAAGAGGATTATAATCGCTATCTTTCAGACTTAGATGAAGATAAAATGAAGGCTGAAATTGAGCGAGCAGAGAAAGAGGCAGATATTACAATTATCATGCCTCAGATGGGAGTTGAGTATCAAATTGAGCCGACTGAGGAGCAAAAGAAACTTTACCATAAAATGATTGATTGGGGTGCTGATATTATCTTTGGTGGTCATCCTCATGTTGTTGAACCAGCTGAAACGGTTGAAAAAGAAGGTGATAAAAAGCTTATCATTTACTCTATGGGGAATTTCATCTCAAATCAACGGATTGAAACCATGCAGGATGTTGAAAATGCCAAGTGGACGGAACGTGGAGTTCTCATGGATGTGACCATTAAGAAGAAATCCGGTAAAACGACTATCGAAACTGCCCAAGCCCATCCAAGCTGGGTGAGTCGTACTCCAAAGGGAGGCTATTCTCCAGAAGGATACCCACTCTATCTTTACCAAACTTATATCCTGGAAGACTTTATTGAGGGTGGGAAATACCGTAGTCAGTTAGACGAGGCTACCAAGGAACGGATTGATACAGCCTATAAAGAAATGAATGAACATGTAGGTTTGAAGTGGTAGTGATTCGAATCTCAAGGAGACAAAATGGAAATTAAGATAGTAGCAACGGATATGGATGGTACTTTGTTAGATCCAAGAGGTCAACTAGACCTTCCTCGCTTAGAGAAAATTTTAGATAAGCTGGACCACCGTGGCGTTCGGTTTGTCATTGCGACTGGAAATGAAGTTCATCGTATGCGACAATTACTGGGACATCTAGCAGAAAGAGTCGTTCTGGTAGTTGCTAATGGTGCTCGGATATTCGAAAATAATGAATTGATTCAAGCACAAACTTGGGATGATGCCATGGTTGATAGGGCTTTAGCTCATTTTAAAGGTAGAGAATGTCAGAATCAGTTTGTCGTAACTGCGATGAATGGTGGTTTTGTAAAGAAAGGTACTGTTTTTACAGAACTTGATAAATTTATGACTCCAGAGATGATTGAGAAGCTCTATCAACGAATGAACTTTGTCGATGAATTTGACTCTAATCTCTTCGGTGGTGTTCTCAAGATGAGCATGGTAGTTGGTGAAGAGCGATTGGATTCGGTTTTACAGGAAATTAATGACCTATTTGATGGGCATGTGCGAGCTGTTTCCAGCGGTTATGGCTGTATTGATATCTTACAAGATGGGATTCATAAAGCGTGGGGGCTAGTAGAATTACTCAAACGTTGGAACTTAAAACCTGAACAAATCATGGCCTTCGGTGATAGTGAAAATGACATTGAAATGTTAGAGTTGGCAGGAATTTCATACGCTATGGAAAATGCAGAAGAGGCTGTTAAGAGAGTTGCGACAAAAGTAGCTCCAGCCAACAGTCAGGCGGGTGTTTACAAAGTTTTAGAGAACTGGCTAGAAAGAGGAGAATAACTTGGCAGTACAGCTATTAGAAAATTGGCTCTTAAAAGAGCAGGAGAAAATCCAAACCAAGTATCGTGAACTCAACCAGATTTCTGTAATTGAACCAGATATCATCTTTATTGGAGATTCTATTGTTGAGTATTATCCCTTGCAAGAATTACTAGGGACAACAAAGACCATTGTGAACCGAGGTATTCGAGGCTATCAAACTGGACTTTTACTAGATAACCTTGATGCCCACCTCTATGGTGATGCAGTGGATCAAATTGTGATTTTGATTGGGACCAATGACATCGGGAAAGATGTTCCAATGAGTCAAGCATTAACGAATCTTGAAAGTGTAATTCAAAGTATTTCTCGTGACTATCCGCTGTCACAGATTAAGCTAGTTTCTATTATGCCAGTTCATCAAGGGGAAGAATACAAACAGACAGTTTATATTCGCACAAATGAGAAAATCAAGGCCTGGAACCAAGCCTATCAAGAGCTAGCTTCTGCATACATGCAGGTAGAATATGTGTCTGCTTTTGAAGAGCTACTCGATCAGGAAGGGCAACTCAAATCTGACTATACAACAGATGGGCTTCACCTTAGCGTTTCTGGCTATCAGGCTCTATCAGAAACCTTGAAAACTAGACTTTTCTAGACATCTACTTGCATTTTTGCTTTTTTAACCTAGATAAGGTATAATATCTTTATAGTCTTTGGGGTCGTTACGGATTCGACAGGCATTATGAGGCATATTTTGCGACTCGTGTGGCGACGTAAACGCTCAGTTAAATATAACTGCAAAAAATAACACTTCTTACGCTCTAGCTGCCTAAAAACCAGCAGGCGTGACCCGATTCGGATTGCTCGTGTCTGATGACAGGTCTTATTATTAGCGAGATACGATCAAGCTTTGTCTAGCAGTTTGGTAAGAGATTTATAGACTCGCAGTTCCTAGGCTTGAGTTATGTGTCGAGGGATTGTTAAAACAATACATAACCTATGGTTGTAGACAAATATGTTAGCAGGTGTTTGGACGTGGGTTCGACTCCCACCGGCTCCATTGATAATTTACATTGTTTTGTAAATCTTTCTAAAACGTTGTTTTTACAACGTTTTTTATTTTATTCTTTGGTATTCTTTTGCAAAAAAAGAATACAACATTTTGTTGTATCCTAAATATTAAATCAAGTCCTGAATTTTCTTAAGTTTTTATCATATTTTCTGTTATAATTAAGGTGCCTTAAGAAAAATATTAAGGTGCCTTAAGAAAAATAATGAAAAAACTAAATGTTTTTCATATAGTTTTCATTGTTTTAATAGTTTAAAGTCAATCTTATTTTTCTCTAATAGAAAATAATGAAAAAGTAGGTTTAGAAAGAGGTAAGTATCTATGTTTTCTCATAAAAAAATGTCACTCTCTGAGATTAATCAATCTATCGATACTCCAAATAACAATCATTTCTGGCAAAATTTAAAGGCCTTTTTAGGTCCGGGTGCTCTTGTCGCAGTTGGTTATATGGATCCAGGAAACTGGATTACCAGTGTAGTCGGTGGTGCTTCCTATAAGTATAGTCTCTTGTTTGTTATCTTGATTTCATCTCTCATTGCCATGCAACTTCAGCAGATGGCAGGAAAGCTTGGTATTGTAACCCAGATGGACCTGGCTCAAGCAACGGCTCATCATTCACCTAAATGGCTTCGTTATAGTCTATGGGTGATTTTAGAATTAGCCTTGATGGCGACAGATCTGGCAGAAGTTCTAGGTTCAGCGATTGCTCTCAATCTTCTCTTTAAGATTCCGATTATGATAGCCATCCTTTTGACGGTTCTAGATGTCTTTCTCTTATTGCTTTTGATGAAATTTGGCTTTAAGAAGATTGAAGCTATTGTGACAACACTGATTTTAACGATTTTAGCAATCTTTACTTATCTGGTAGCTTTGTCACATCCAAGCTTCCAAGGAATCGTTGAGGGTTATCTACCGAATGCAACCTTATTTGAAAGTCCTTTGCCAGGGCATGAAAGTCAATTAACCTTGGCGTTAGGTATCGTGGGTGCGACAGTGATGCCCCATAACCTCTATTTGCATTCTTCCTTGTCTCAAACTCGGAAAATCAATCACAAGGACAAGAATGATGTTCGAAAAGCCGTGCGCTTTATGACCTGGGATTCAAATCTTCAACTGTCCTTGGCCTTTATCGTTAACTCCCTTCTATTAATTCTCGGGGCGGCTCTCTTTTTCGGCCATGCATCCGAGATTTCTGCCTTCTCTCAAATGTATAATGCCTTGCAGGATTCTACTATTGCAGGAGCTATAGCTAGCTCAACCTTATCAACCTTGTTTGCCTTGGCTTTATTAGCCAGTGGTCAGAATTCGACAATTACGGGTACCTTGACTGGACAAATCGTTATGGAAGGTTTCTTGCATATGAGATTGCCTCAATGGTTCATTCGTTTGGCAACTCGTCTCTTTGCCTTGTTGCCTGTCATGATTGTAGCAGTTGTGTTTGGTCATCAGGAAAAAACCTTGGATCAGTTATTGGTTTATTCGCAGGTCTTTCTTTCAATCGCTCTTCCATTTTCAATCTTCCCTTTGATTTATCTAACTTCTAAGAAATCACTGATGGGCGAATTTACCAATGCTAAATGGAATACCATCCTTGGTTATATTGTTTCCATTATCTTAACAATTCTCAATGTGAAATTGTTATTTGATATTTTCTAAGAAATTCACCCAAGTTAGAAAACAAACATATAAGAAAAAAGATACCCAAGATTTCTTGGGTATCTTTTTTAGAAAATAAACGGAAGACATGGGATTCGAACCCACGCACGCTTTAACACGCCTACCGCGTTTCCAACACGGCCTCTTAAGCCTCTTGAGTAATCTTCCAATAGTTACTAACCTAGTCTACCACAAAGCCTACTTTCTTGCAAATTTATTTAAAGTTGAGGAGTCAGCGATAGAAAATGAAAGAAAGTGACAAAAAATGCTTGACTTTGATTTTTTTTATGATAAAATGAATAATGTAATCGTTAACAGGAGGTAAACCAATGCTAAAAAGTGAGAGAAAAAAGTTGATTTTAGAAGAATTGAAACAGCATAAAATCGTCTCTCTAGAGAAATTGGTAGGCTTGTTAGATACTTCAGAATCAACGGTCAGACGTGATTTAGATGAATTGGAGTCTGAAAATAAACTTCGTCGAGTGCATGGAGGAGCAGAGTTGCCTCACTCCTTGCAAGAAGAAGAAACCATTCAAGAAAAATCTGTCAAAAACCTTCAAGAGAAAAAGTTGATTGCTCAAAGAGCATCTTCCCTCATCAAAGAAAAAGATGTTATCTTTGTGGATGCAGGAAGTACGACAGCATTTCTCATTAAAGAATTGGAGCGAAAAGACATTACAGTAGTAACTAATTCCATTCACCATGCGGTTCAATTAGTGGATAAGCAAATTCCAACAGTCATTATCGGTGGTGGAGTCAAGATGACAACTGATGCCAGTATCGGAGGAGTAGCTCTCAATCAGATTAACCAACTGCACTTTGATCGTGCCTTTATTGGTATGAACGGTGTAGATGAAGGTTACTTTACAACTCCAGATATGGAGGAGGGCGCCGTCAAGCGTGCTATCTTAGAAAATTCTAAACAGACATATGTTCTAGCAGATTCATCCAAGATTGGTCAGTCTTGTTTCGCTAAGGTAGCTCCTATAAAACGTGCTATTGTCATTACAAGCAAGGGTCACGAGCTCTTGTCAGCTATCAAAGAGAAAACGGAGGTAATAGAAGTATGATTTATACAGTCACACTCAATCCATCTATAGACTACATTGTCCGTTTGGACAAAGTGGAAGTTGGTAGTGTTAATCGTATGGATAGTGATGATAAGTTTGCTGGCGGTAAAGGTATCAATGTTAGCCGTGTCTTGAAGCGTTTGGATATTCCAAATACAGCGACAGGTTTCATCGGAGGCTTTACTGGAAAATTTATCACAGATACTTTAACTGAAGAACAAATTGAAACGCAATTTGTCCAAGTGGCAGAAGATACGCGTATTAATGTCAAGATCAAAGCAGACCAAGAAACTGAAATCAATGGGACAGGTCCTAATGTTGAGCCCGAACAACTTGAAGAGTTAAAAGCCATTCTTTCAAGTCTCACAGCAGAAGATACAGTTGTATTTGCAGGTTCGAGTGCTAAAAACTTGGGTAATGTCATCTATAAGGATTTGATTGCCTTGACCCGTCAGACAGGCGCACAAGTAGTCTGTGACTTTGAAGGTCAAACCTTGATTGATAGTTTGGATTATCAACCACTTTTGGTCAAACCAAATAATCATGAACTGGGAGCTATCTTTGGAGTCAAGCTTGAAAGCCTTGATGAAATAGAGAAATACGCTCGAGAATTGCTGGCTAAGGGTGCTCAAAACGTGATTATCTCTATGGCTGGTGATGGTGCCCTTCTGGTAACATCAGATGGAGCATACTTTGCTAAACCAATCAAGGGAACAGTGAAAAACTCAGTGGGGGCTGGTGACTCTATGGTTGCTGGATTTACGGGTGAGTTTGTCAAATCAAAAGATGCAGTAGAAGCCTTCAAGTGGGGAGTGGCTTGTGGAACAGCAACTACCTTCTCAGATGATTTAGCAACTGCAGCATTTATTAAAGAAACTTATGAAAAAGTTGAGGTAGAAAAAAGATGAAAATTCAAGATTTATTGAGAAAAGATGTCATGTTACTTGATTTGCAAGCAACTGAAAAAACAGCAGCTATCGAAGAAATGATTCATAGCTTGGTGGAGCATGGATACGTGACAGATTTTGAAACCTTTAAAGAAGGAATTTTAGCGCGTGAAGCTTTGACTTCTACAGGCTTGGGCGACGGTATCGCTATGCCACACAGCAAAAATGCTGCAGTTAAAGAAGCAACTGTTCTCTTTGCTAAGTCAAACAAGGGTGTTGACTACGAAAGTTTAGACGGGCAAGCAACTGACCTCTTCTTTATGATTGCTGCTCCAGAAGGTGCCAATGATACTCACTTGGCTGCCTTAGCAGAATTGTCACAATATTTGATGAAAGACGGATTTGCTGATAAGCTTCGTCAAGTAACATCAGCTGATCAAGTCATTGAACTCTTTGACCAAGCTTCAGAAAAAGCTGAGGAACCAGTTCAAGCTTCTGCAAATGAATCTGGTGACTTTATCGTAGCAGTTACAGCTTGTACAACAGGAATTGCCCACACATACATGGCCCAAGAAGCACTTCAAAAAGTGGCTGCAGAAATGGGTGTTGGTATCAAGGTTGAAACTAATGGTGCCAGCGGTGTTGGCAACAAATTGACAGCAGAAGATATCCGTAAGGCTAAAGCTGTAATTATCGCTGCAGATAAAGCAGTTGAAATGGATCGTTTCGATGGCAAACCATTGGTAAATCGTCCAGTAGCAGACGGTATTCGTAAGACAGAAGAGTTGATCAACTTGGCTCTTTCTGGAAATGCTGAAGTTTACCGTGCTGCTAATGGAGTGCAAGCTTCAACAGCATCTAATGAAAAACAAAGCATCGGTGGTGCCTTCTACAAACACTTGATGAGTGGTGTATCTCAAATGTTGCCATTCGTTATTGGTGGTGGTATCATGATTGCCCTCGCCTTCTTGATTGATGGTGCTATGGGTGTGCCTAATGAGAGCCTTGGAAATCTTGGTTCTTACCATGAACTCGCTTCGATGTTCATGAAAATCGGTGGATCAGCCTTTGGTTTGATGCTTCCAGTCTTTGCTGGATATGTTGCTTACTCAATCGCTGAAAAACCAGGTTTGGTAGCCGGTTTCGTAGCTGGTGCTATCGCTAAAGAAGGTTATGCCTTTGGTAAAATCCCTTACGCTCAGGGCGGTGAAGCAACTTCAGCTCTTGCAGGAGTATCATCAGGTTTCCTTGGAGCTCTTGTTGGTGGATTTATCGCAGGTGCCTTGGTACTCTTAGTTAAAAAATACGTGAAGGTTCCTCGCTCACTTGAAGGTGCAAAATCAATCCTTCTCTTGCCACTTCTTGGAACAGTCTTGACAGGATTTGTCATGCTTGCTGTTAACATCCCAATGGCCGCAATCAACACTGGTATGAACAACTTCCTTGGTGGTCTTGAAGGTGGATCAGCTGTTCTTCTTGGAGTCGTTCTTGGAGGAATGATGGCTGTCGATATGGGTGGACCTGTCAATAAAGCAGCCTACGTCTTTGGTACTGGTACTCTTGCAGCAACAGTGGCAACAGGTGGTTCAGTAGCCATGGCAGCAGTTATGGCTGGAGGGATGGTTCCACCACTAGCAATCTTTGTGGCAACTCTTCTTTTCAAAGATAAATTTACTAAAGAAGAACGTAACTCTGGTTTGACAAATATCGTTATGGGCTTGTCATTCATCACTGAAGGTGCGATTCCGTTCGGTGCAGCAGACCCTGCTCGTGCTATTCCAAGCTTTATCCTTGGTTCAGCAGTAGCAGGTGGACTTGTTGGTCTTGCAAATATCAAACTCATGGCTCCTCATGGAGGAATCTTCGTTATCGCCCTTACTTCAAATGCTCTTCTTTACCTTGCCTTTGTCTTGGTAGGAGCAATTGTCAGTGGTGTCGTTTACGGTTACCTTCGTAAACCATTAGAAAAATAATCACAAACACATTCAAATGACTGAACACGAAAGTGGGCAGTCATTTTTTAACCCCTCGAAAAGTTTCTGAAATATGATATAATAGAAGCATGGCAAACAAGAATACAACTAAAACAAGACGAAGACCGTCTAAAGCAGAATTGGAAAGAAAACAAGCGATTCAACGAATGCTGATTTCCTTAGCTTTGGCTATCTGTTTAATTTTTGCAGCTCTAAAATGGGGAGCTGTCGGAATCACTGTTTATAACCTGATTCGCTTACTCGTAGGGAGTTTAGCATACTTAGCTATTTTCTCTCTCTTGATTTATCTATTCTTCTTTAAATGGATTCATAAACAAGAAGGCTTGCTAGCAGGTTTCTTCTTTATTTTTGCAGGCTTGCTCCTCATCTTTCAAGCTTATCTTGTCTGGAAGCTTAGCATGGCAAATGCTGTTTTTCAAGGAACGATTGGACAAATCTTTAAAGATTTAACCAGTTTTCAAGTAACCAGTTTTGCAGGGGGAGGCTTGTTAGGGGTAGGTCTCTACATTCCGGTAGCCTTTTTGTTCTCAAACATCGGTACCTATTTCATAGGGGCAATCTTAATCCTAATCGGGGCTCTTTTAATGAGTCCATGGTCTATCTATGATATTGCTGATTTTCTTTCAGCTCGATTTGCTATCTGGATGGAACGCCGTGAACAGAAAAAACAAGAACGCTTTATCAAGCGTGAAGAGGAGAAGGCACGAAGAGAGGCAGAAGAGCAAGCAAGACTTGAAAAAGAAAGAGAAGAGCAGGCTTTGCTTGGCATGCAGCCTGTAGATATGGAAACAGGAGAAATCTTATCAGACGAACCACTGCAAGAATTTCCTCCGCTTCCAGAGGAGGAATGGGTGGAACCTGAGATTATTCTCCCGCAAGCTGATTTTGATTACCCTGAAGAAGGAGACTATCCAGAGGAAGAAGTTTTCTCTGAAGAAGATGATGATGATGAAGAGGTAGAAGTAGATTTTTCTGCTAAAAAGGCCTTGGAGTATAAGCTTCCAAGCTTGCAACTCTTTGCACCAGATAAGCCCAAAGACCAGTCCAAGGAAAAGAAAATCGTACGAGAAAATATCAAAATTTTGGAAGAGACCTTCGCAAGTTTTGGTATTAAAGTGACTGTAGAAAGAGCAGAAATCGGTCCGTCGGTGACCAAGTATGAGGTTAAACCTGCAGTTGGTGTCCGTGTCAACCGTATTTCCAATCTAGCAGACGACTTGGCTCTAGCCTTGGCTGCAAAGGACGTCCGTATTGAGGCACCAATTCCAGGAAAATCCTTGGTCGGTATCGAAGTTCCAAACTCTGAAATTGCAACGGTATCCTTCCGTGAACTTTGGGAACAATCACAAACAAAACCTGAAAATCTATTAGAAATTCCTCTTGGGAAAGCAGTCAATGGTAAGGCTCGTAGTTTTGATTTGGCTAAAATGCCTCACTTACTTGTAGCTGGTTCGACTGGTTCTGGTAAATCCGTTGCAGTCAACGGAATCATCGCAAGTATTCTCATGAAGGCTCGTCCTGATCAAGTTAAGTTTATGATGGTGGACCCTAAGATGGTCGAGTTATCCGTTTACAACGATATCCCTCATCTCTTGATTCCAGTTGTGACCAACCCTCGTAAGGCCAGCAAGGCCCTTCAAAAAGTCGTTGATGAGATGGAAAATCGCTATGAGCTTTTCGCCAAAGTTGGAGTTCGAAATATTGCTGGTTTTAATGCTAAGGTTGAGGAATTCAACGCTCAATCAGAGTACAAACAAGTACCTCTACCTTTAATCATCGTGATTGTGGATGAGTTGGCTGACCTCATGATGGTTGCTAGTAAGGAAGTAGAAGATGCCATTATCCGACTTGGACAGAAGGCGCGTGCGGCTGGTATTCACATGATTCTTGCAACCCAGCGTCCTTCAGTGGATGTTATCTCTGGTTTGATTAAGGCAAATGTGCCGTCACGTGTAGCATTCGCTGTTTCTTCAGGAACAGATTCACGTACGATTTTGGATGAAAATGGTGCGGAGAAATTACTCGGCCGAGGGGATATGCTCTTTAAACCAATTGATGAAAACCATCCTGTTCGCTTGCAAGGTTCCTTTATCTCAGATGATGATGTGGAACGCATCGTAAATTTCATTAAGGCTCAAGCTGATGCGGATTATGATGACAGTTTTGACCCAGGAGAAGTATCTGAGACTGATGGTGATTCTGGCTCTGGCGATGAGGGCGGGGATCCACTCTTTGAAGAAGCCAAGGCATTAGTTATTGAAACTCAAAAAGCAAGTGCATCCATGATCCAGCGCCGTCTTTCGGTTGGATTTAACCGAGCCACTCGATTGATGGAAGAATTAGAGATGGCAGGTGTTATTGGACCTGCTGAAGGAACAAAACCTCGTAAAGTTTTACAACAATAAATTGTTTGAAAATAGAATAAAAATTCAAGAAATTACCTTTCGAAATTGGGATAATCTACTCTATTTTTTCG